>CAWJBS010000089.1:0-66093 GCA_963840845.1 Bryobacterales bacterium | reverse complement strand
TATTTCGTAAAGTCAGTCTGGAAACGAAAAAAGGAATATTATGCCGCGAGAAATCATTCAGTTCCAGTGCAGCGAATGCAAAAATCGGAACTACAGCAAAACCAAAAATAAGCGCACCACCACCGAGCGGATCGAACTCAAGAAGTTCTGTCCTTTCTGCCGCAAGCACCATCCTCATCGGGAGACCAAGTAGCGTCCGGCGCTTTCTGTTACGCTAAGGAAGATGCGGCTCGGATAGGGGCATAGGCTAACGGTAAACCAGCGGTCTCCAAAACCGCCTTTGGGGGTTCAAATCCCTCTGCCCCTGCCAATCTTGGTCTCGCTTCAGCGGAGCATTCCCTGTAAGAAATTCCCCGAATAGGATACCCGTGTAAAACAATGGAACTCACTGCAATACCGCAAGAAACAAAGAACTACATCGAAGAAGTCCAAGCTGAGATGAAGCGTGTCACCTGGCCTAGTTGGAAACAGGTGCGTGCCACAACCGGCGTCGTTATTGCTGCGGTGTTCCTGTTTGCTGCTTACTTTTTCGTCGTTGACTCCATCTGCAGTCGCGCGATTAATTTTGTGATTCACAAGTTTACAAGGTAGATCTCAGTCCTCGATTGGGAACAAAGAAAATGTCAGACGATCAATTCGACGGGATACGGACACCCTACCTTCTTGCTGGCGAAGAGGGCCACGAGAGCCCCGACGCAACCGAAATCCATCATGAAGAAAATGATGAAGCCGACCCGTTAGAAGAGGACGAAGGCGTGCATACCGAAGAAATTCATACCGAAGAAGAACCCCATCCCGCCGCTGTTGCGGAAGAGGCGGCGTCTGCTCCCGCCCCTGCTGCCGAGCACTTGGGTCCCGAGAAACACTGGTACATCATTCACGCCTATTCAGGTTTTGAGCAAAAGGTCGCTGAGTCTTTGCGCACCCGCTCCCAAGCCTTTGGCTTCGATGCCCGCGTCGGTCAGATTCTCATCCCCACCGAAGAGGTTGTTGAACTTCGCAACGGTAAAAAAGTAACCAGCAAGCGGTTGCTTTATCCGGGCTACGTTCTTGTCGAAATGGAAATGGACGACGAACTCTGGCACGCGGTTAAATCAACGCCGCGCGTCACTGGTTTCGTCGGTGGCGGAACGAAGCCGGTGCCCCTCACCGCCGACGAAGTCAATTCCGTTTTGTACCGCCAGCAGACCAGCAAGGAACGTCCGCGGCCGAAGATGAGTTTCGAGAAGGGCGAAATGGTCAAAATCACCGATGGGCCGTTCACCAACTTCTCCGGCAAAATTGACGAAGTCAATTCCGAACGCGACACCCTGCGCGTCATGGTTACAATTTTTGGACGCTCGACTCCGGTTGAGTTGGAATTTTTACAGGTCGAAAAAATATAAGGATTGTTTGAGATATGGCTAAGAAAGTTACCGCGGAAGTAAAACTGCAAATCCCCGCTGGCAAAGCGACCCCCGCTCCTCCAGTCGGTACCGCGCTCGGTCCGCAAGGCGTCAACATCATGGAGTTCTGCAAGGCCTTCAATGCGAAGACCTCGGCGAAAGATCAGGAAGGCTTGATCATTCCCGTTGTGATCACCATCTACTCCGATCGCTCCTTCACCTTCATCACCAAAACCCCGCCCGTTGCGATTTTGGTGAAGCGCGCTGTCAATCTTGCCAAAGGTTCCGCTGAACCGAACAAGACGAAGGTCGGTAAGATCACCATCAAGCAGATTGAAGAGATCGCTAAGATCAAAATGCCCGACTTGAATTGCTTCACGGTCGAAGCCGCCATGGAACAAGTCAAAGGCGCCTGCAAAAGCATGGGCGTTGACGTAGTCTAAAAAACGAAAAACTATCAAATTGTTTTTGAAAGACGAGGCCACTTAGGCCTCGTTTTTTTGCGCGTATCTACTCAGATCCTTCCGATCACTCCTTTCCACTATTGCGCCATCTCACAAACTCCGCTATTCTGTGAATGTAGTTCAGCAGTACGTAAGCCAGCACAGTGTTTCTGCTTGGCAACTCCAAACAGTTCACCCCGCCTCCGCTGGCGAAATTAAAAAAACTTTGTCACTGTAGACAGTTATTGTTTTGAGGAATAGAGTTTTGTCTCTATTTCGTAACTGGTGCTTCGTTCGCGCCCCCCTTAGTCATTTCATTCTTCAAACGACTCTAAAGGAGAGATCACAAATGAAGCGTAATTTCTTGAAATTGGTTGCCATTGCCGGCGTTTTAGTTGGTGGAAGCTTGTCTGCCTCCGCTGCCGAACGCCTGTCCGTTAACGTTCCCTTCTCGTTCGTGTTGGCCGGTCTTGAGTTTCAGCCGGGCCATTACACCCTTGACCAGAGCAATAGCGGTGTTCTAACCGTTAGTGGAGAAGGTCGCGGAGCGGTTGTCATTACCATCCCCACCGAGCTCAGCAAGTCAAATGCGGCAAGTTCGCTGCGCTTTGTCACCGATGGTCATGAATATCATCTGGTGGCTGTCCAACTGGATAGCGAAAATAGCCGGGCCGTTGATTCCTCGATCTATCGCGAGCACAAACTCTCGATCGGTTCTCGCTAGTTACCTGCCAAGCTAACAGGAATAAGGCGCCGAGTGTTGTTCGCTCGGCGCCTTTTTATTTTCGGCACACACTTGCGCTACTCTAGGAGTCGCTAGTGGTACACGCCGCCTCGCAAGAGTCGCCGTGTTGAAAAGGGAACCTGGTGTGAATCCAGGACTGCCCCGCAGCGGTAAGCAGGAACGAAAGCCCACACATCACTGTCCATACCGGATGGGAAGAAGGGTGAGTAGCAAAGAAATTTGAGCCTGCGAGTCCGAAGACCTGCCCTGGCCCGCAACCAATAGGTGCGGAACTTCAATCGTTGCCTCGAGGGAGGGCCAACAGGTGTTCAAACATCTTCTATTTACGTGTGCCTTGCTAACTGCCGGCAGCACACTTCTTGCTTCAGACTCCGCAACCGTTTCCGGCACTGTCTTCGACCGTTCCGGCGCAGTGGTCAAAGACGCAAAAGTCATCTTGCATCGAACCAACGGCTCGGCTGTTGTCAACGCACTTTCCGACAGCGCCGGCCATTTCAGCTTCCCGTCCTTGCTGGCCGGCGACTACCTTCTTGAAGCCACTGCCCCGGGCCTCACACTGCGGGAATCACAAGACTTGCATCTCGTCACTGGCGAGCGCAAAGAGCTCCGCCTCGAGTTGCAAATCTCCGCGCTGACCACTCTCGTCAGCGTCACCAGCAGCGGCGTCCCCCAACCCATCGATCAAGTCTCTAAGTCACTCTCCGATGTCGATGTCAGCGAATCCCAACAACGCGGCCTCATCTCCGTCGGCGACGCGCTCCAATTCGTCCCCGGCCTCCAAGTCAGCACCCAAGGCGGCCCCGGTGCCTTCACCAGCATTCAAACGCGCGGCCTGCGTGTGACCGATACCGCCGTCCTCATCGACGGCTTCCCGTTCCGCGATCCCACCAGCATTCAAGACGAAGCCAGCGCCTATATCGGCAATCTCTTCCTAGTCGATAGCTCCCACATCGAAGTCTTGCGCGGCTCCGGCTCTTCGCTCTACGGCTCCAACGCCATGTCCGGAACTGTCAACATTCTCACCGACAGCGGGGTGGCCCCTTCCATGGCGATCTCGACGTGCAAGGCGGTGGCTTGGGCCTCTTCCACGGTCTCGCCAAAGTCGCCGGCAGCACTTGGGACAAGCGCGTCAACTATTCCGCCGGCCTATCAAATCTCAGCGTCATCGAAGGCATTGCCGATTCAGGCGCCGCCCGCGATTGGAGCGGGCAGGGAAGCGTTGAACTTCTTCTGCGCCCCAACATGCGCGCCTCCGCTACAGTCTTCGGCAATCAAGGCTATCTGCAATTGATGGACAGTCCTTCTCCCACCCCAGACGCGCCTACCTCCGGCATCATTCCCGTAAACGGCCAGACATTCATCACCAGCTTGGGCGATCCCGATTACGGTGAATACTCCCATTTCGTCAACTCACTCTTCCGCTTCGAACACGACGTCAACTCGCGCTTCTCTTACCGCATCGGCTACGGCATCGTTGACTCAACCCGCCGCTACACCAACGGCCCCGGCGGCGTGAACAACGAATACACCTACCAGCCCTCTTTCAACACTGCCGACAAGTATTCCGGTCGCGTAGACACTCTCCAAGCCCGCCTGAACTACTTGCTTGGCTCGCACCAAACCATCACCGCCGGCTTCGAGTTTCAACGCGAAAACTACGGCAACTTAGCCACCGACCAGAACCCCGACGTTTCACAACGCACCAACGACAACACCATCGCCCGCCAGCAAACAACCGCCGTCTTCGCCCAGGACGAAATCCGTTTGCTCTCCAACCGCCTGCAGATCCTCCTATCCGGTCGCTTCACGCAGTTCTCTCTCAACGAACCCACCTTTATCGGCGCCGCCGTTTCGCCTTACGCTGCGATCCCTCTTCCATCGCTTCCCAAAGCCTTTACAGGCGATGCCGCGCTTTCGTATTTCTTCAAACGCAGTTCCACCAAACTACGCGCCCACTTCGGTAACAGCTTTCGCATGCCTTCTCTCTACGAACGCTTCGGCGGTTACTTTTATGGTGGCGTCTACTATCCTTTGGGGGATCCGCGTCTTCCCGCCGAACGCGCAGTCTCCTTCGATACTGGCGTCGATCAGTATCTCTTCCACGAGCACGTAAAAGTCAACGCCAGCTATTTCTATTCACACCTGCAGCAAATCATCGGCTATGCGAGTCTTCCGCCCAATGACATCGACCCGTATGGCCGCTATTCCGGCTATTTCCCGTTACCCGGTGGCATCGCGCGCGGTTTAGAACTAAGTGCCGACGTCCATCCCACCCGCAAAACCAATATCAAAGGGTCTTATGTCAACACCAACGCCCGCGACCGTGTTTCGCAATACTACACCGGCACAGCCATTGATCCTATCCAAACCCCCCGCATCTCGCCGCAGATGTTCACCCTCGTTGCCACTCAGCAATTGAGCAAACGCATCGACATGGCCCTCGATCTCGCCGCTGGCAGCAGCTACCTCTATCCGATCTATGGCTACGATTCCTCGTTCAACTACCAGCCCTTCGCCTACCGCTTTGCTGGCCCTAAATTACTCGGCATCTCCGGCGGATACACTCTTCCGATAAGTGATCGTCTCAGCGTCCGTTTCTACGGCCGCCTCTCAAACACGTTAAACCAGAACTATTACGCGGACGGCTTTCAAACTCCCGGCCGTTGGGCTATCGGTGGCGCAAAGTTAAGCTTCTAAAGGCAAAATCCGCAGTCTTTACATTGCAAAGCACTTGCCCCTCCCGTATACTTGACGAGAGGGGCAAACGCTTTCAATGGCTTTTGCGCAGCGAGCGAGAGAATTTAACGAACCCATCCCGATCGACAGCCGGGCTGCCGATAATTTGCGTTTCATCCGCGACACCATGGAACGCGCCGCGTCGTTTACCGCGGTTCCCGGTTGGGGCGGCGTCGCCATGGGGCTCAGTGCCTTGGCCACCGGTGTGGTCGCGTTGCGTCTGCCCGCGCATCAACAATTTTGGGCTTGGCTCATCGAAGCCGTCGTAGCGCTGAGCATCGGTTGCTTCGCCGTACGTATGAAATCGCGCCGTCTTGCTCTTTCGCTCAGTTCACGTCCAGCGCAGCGCGCGCTGCTCAGCTTTGTACCGCCTTTGTTGGTGGGGGCCGTCTTAACAGTAGTTCTTTATCGAGCTGACATGCTCGCCGTTCTGCCCGGTCTCTGGCTTCTCCTCTACGGAGCGGCCGTTGTCACGGGTGGAGCTTTTTCTGTCAGAATTGTGCCGGTCATGGGCATTTGTTTCATGCTGCTCGGCGGTGTTTCGCTGCTGCTGCCCGTTGTCTCCGGCAATATCTATTTAATGTTGGGTTTTGGAGTGATGCATATTGTGTTCGGAACTTTGATTGCAAGGAGGCACGGTGGGTAGATCAGCCATTGCAAGATCACTCGAGGCGCCGCCGGCGAAAGCCCGCGCGTCTAAAATTGCCAAACAAGGCGCACCCGTTCAAGCGGTGGAGTCCACTCTCCCCAATCTCGACCGCATTATCCATGAGCATATGCGCTTGGGTATTGTGAGCGCCTTAGCGGTGAACGACTCTCTCACGTTTAACGAATTAAAAAAACTGTTGCAGTCCAGCGACGGCAATTTGAGCGTCCATGCGCGCCGTCTCGAAGAAGCCGAATATGTCACCTGCACGAAAAGCTTTGAAGGCCGCATGCCGAAAAGCGAATACCGTCTGACCGCGCTAGGCCGCCAAGCATTTGAACGCTATCTGAATCACATGGAAGCGCTGATTCAAGCCGCCCGCGAGAGATAGGATCATCAGCCAAACCATGGAGCGTCGTGAATTGCTCGCCGCCTTAACTGCGTCTACTTTGCTCGGAACCGAAGCCCGCGCCGCAGGGGCACAAAACACTTTTCTTGAAATCAAAACCTGGCGCTGCCACAACAGCCAGGAAAATCAAGCCGCCCGCCTGAGTGACTACCTCAGCGCCGGCCTCGCTCCGGCCTTGGAACGTGCGGGCGCCAAACTCGCCGGCGCCTTTTCGAATGTCATTGGCCCCGACGGTCCCTATCTGCTCACCATCAGCGAATTTGCTTCGCTGTCCGCCATGCAAGATGCCCTGCGCCTTGTCTCGGCCGATGCCGAACATCGCAAAGAACTCCGCAAGCTCAGTGCCGAACCCGGCTTGCCCTTCACGCGCGTTGAAAGCAGCCTACTCCGCAGTTTCGATGGCATGCCATCCATCACCTTTCCCGACCCTGCCGAAAAACGCCCGCCCCGCGTCTTCGAATTACGTACTTACGAATCGCAATCGTACGTTGCGTTAAACACCAAAATCGGCATGTTCAATACCGGCGAAATGCAGATCTTCCAGCGCCTCGGCCTGCGCCCGGTCTTCTTCGGCGAAACCATCATCGGCCCGCGCCAGCCCAACTTGATGTATATGCTTTCTTACGACGATCTTGCCGCCCACGATAAGCTCTGGCACGATTTCGCCACCGACCCCGAATGGCGCAAGCTCAGCGCCAAGCCCGAACTGAAGGATTCCGAGATCGTCGCCAACATCAGCAACGTCATCCTCCGCCCCTTGACCTTTTCTGCTCATCCGATGATATAGTTATTACAAAGGTAACAACATGAACCTTCGCATCCGCAAATTCGGCAATTCGTTGGGCGTCATTCTCCCCAAAGAAGTCATCAGTCGTCTCCAGACGAGTGATGGGCAGTCCGTTTTTCTCATGGATGCGCCCGATGGTTCTTATCGCCTCACGCCCTACGACCCTACCTTCGAAGCCAAGATGAACAAGGCCGAAGACATTATCGGTCGGTATCGCAACACCTTAAAGGCACTGGCTGAGTGAAAGAGCCCATCTGGATCGACCTTCGCGACGCGTTGGCGATCCATGAGCGGCTGCTTGCCCTATATGGAGGTCCGGAGGGCGTTCGAGACGAGGGTCTATTGGAATCGGCCCTCGCCCGCCCCAAACAACTTCTTGCCTATGGAGACAATCCAGACTTAACCGCTTTGAGCGCAGCCCTGACCGCCGGGATCGTCTGGAACCACCCATTCATCGACGGCAACAAACGCACCGGCTTCCTGCTCGGGGTGCTGTTCCTCGAACTGAATGGCTTTGATTTTTCAGCCAGTGAAGCCGACGCCACCATCGCCGTCCGTTCTCTCGCCAGCAAACAACTCAATGAGGTTGGCTACAAAAATTGGCTTCACGCCAATACGGTGCCCTCGGTTCGAAGCGCAGCGAAGCCCAAAACCAGCACCCAGCGCCGCCCGACCAGGCACCGAACCGCCCGCTAGTAGCGCTTTCTTCAGATTTTGTCCAAAAAAATCTTGCTTTTGGCCCTTGGTGTGCTATTCTACGAAAAGCGTTTGAAAGTCAATTTGGGAGGCAAGGCTGTTCATCAGCCTGAGCCGCTTGCACCAGTCAAAAATATGAGCCAAAAGCCCGGTAAGAAGTATGAAGCCGCGGCGAAGCAAGTAGAGGCTAAGCCTTATCTTGTCTCCGACGCCGTGCCGCTTGTTCAAAAGATTAAGTTTACGAAGTTCGACGAAACCGTAGAAGTGCATATGCGCCTCGGTGTCGATCCGAAACATGCCGACCAAATGGTCCGCGGCACCGTTGTGCTGCCAAACGGTCTCGGCAAGTCGAAAAAAGTATTGGTGATAGCCTCTGGCGATAAGCTTCGCGAAGCCCAAGAAGCCGGCGCGGACATTGTCGGAGGTGAAGAACTTGTTACGAAAATCCAAACAGAAAACTGGACAGATTATGACGCGGTGATTTCTACCCCCGACATGATGCGCTCCGTTGGACGTTTAGGAAAAGTTCTCGGTCCTCGCGGCTTGATGCCGAACCCTAAGACGGGGACCGTCACCACAGATATCAAAAACGCCGTGCTTGAAATCAAAGCCGGTAAAGTGGAATTCCGCGTCGATAAAACGGGCGTGATTCACGCTCCAGTCGGCAAGGTGAGCTTCTCAACGCCGAAGCTGCTCGAAAACACCAACAGCCTGATTCAGGCCGTACTCAAAGCCAAGCCCTCCGCGGCCAAAGGCAAATACGTGAAGAGCGCTACGTTGTGCTCCACCATGGGCCCCGGTGTGCAGTTAGACGTCACACCATTTAATGCAAAGGCAGTTGTCTAAGACAACGGCAGTCTAGAGGCCAGCATGAAAAATAAAAACGACAAGAAAAAAGATCTCGCACAACTGAAGAAGACCCTGGCGGAAAACAAGAACATCTTCGTCACCAGCTACGAGAAGATGACCGTCAAGCAGGATTTCGAACTTCGCAAAACCATCCGCGCCGCGGGCGGCAACTATTCGGTTGTCAAAAACAATCTGGCGGACAAAGCGTCCGAAGGCACTTCTTCGCATGACGTGCTCGGTCAGCTCAAAGGCATGACGTCGCTAGCGTACACCGCGAAAGATCCGGTGGCCCTAGCCAAGGCTCTGCAGAAATACGCTAAAGAAAATTCGCAGTTTACTTTCAAGGCTGGCATCGTCGAAGGCCGCGTCATTGATATCAAAGCCATCAGTGATCTGGCTAGCATGCCGCCGAAGGAAGAGATCTACGCGAAGTTGCTGTTCTTGATCAATGCCACGGCTACCCGCCTGGTCACAAGCATGAACGGTGTGGGACGTAACCTGGCAGTCGTTCTGGATCAAGGAACGAAGGAAAACAAGTTTAAGCAGTAGTTTTTTGGCGGGACACCCGCCGGCAACTGAAAATTTTTAATTGAGGAATCGGGAGTTAAGAACATGGCGGATATCAACGCAATTGCAGAACAAATCCAGGGTTTGACCCTGTTGGAAGCATCGCAACTGGTTAAGTTGCTTGAAGAAAAGCTCGGCGTGTCGGCAGCGGCCGCGTCGGTGGCCGTTGCGGCTCCGGCGGGCGGTGGTGCGGCGGCGGCTGCTCCGGCTGAAGAGAAGACTGAGTTCACGGTCATCCTCACCTCTGCTGGCGCCAACAAGATCAACGTGATCAAGGCTGTTCGCGAAGTCACCAGCCTCGGCTTGAAAGAAGCTAAAGATCTCGTAGATGGCGCGCCCAAGAGCATCAAGGAAGGCGTCAACAAAGAAGAAGCCGAAACCATTAAGAAGAAGTTCACGGAAGCCGGCGCAACCGTCGAAGTGAAGTAGTATTCTTTTCAATGGATTACAGCTTTTGGCTCATTGATTCGCTGAAAGCTGAAGGGGAAGTTGAATGGGGTCTGGCCGTGCCGGATGGTGCGGCTGGACCTTATTGTGCTAGGATTTAATTGACGTCGAGCCAGAAAGTTCCAGAAGCAAGAACCTGTCAGTTGATCCCCCGCAGACCCGTCTTAGGTCAGCGGGGCTTTCGCATGTTTACTTTTCGATTCTTCCCGTTAGCCCAGACTCAGTGGCCGGAAGGCGCTGTCTCTCACCCGTTTTCTCAGCCAGCTTCTACAAAAAGAGTATCGTCATTCTCCGTCGATCTCAATACTTTTTCTTCCGGCGCGAAAAGTTTTTTCAGTTTCGCGCAAGCCTATGCGGGCCGATCGTTTGGTCGCCCGCTAATCTTCGCGGCCCGGTAGTGCCGCGCGTCCCGTTTAGCTTTTTTGCTGAATGTCGTCTTTTGTCATCGGTTTCCTAAAAGGACAAGCGTAAGATGCCCAACGTGTCAAACGGATCTCTCCGCCAGAGAGTTGATTTTTCGAAGATCAAGACTTCGATTCCGATTCCCAACCTCATTGAGGTTCAGAAACGTTCCTACGAACGTTTCCTGCAAATGGAATTGTTACCGAAAGAGCGTGAAGACGCAGGTCTGCAGAGCGTCTTCAGTTCCGTATTCCCCATTTCCGATTTTCGCGGGCTCAGCCAGCTCGAATTCGTCGATTATTCAATCGGGAATTGGGAGTGCAAATGCGGAAATCTCAAAGGTCTTCATCACCTGCGCACCATTTGCCGCAATCCTAATTGCGGCGCTGAAATTCGGACCGACCCTTTCCATGCCGGCGATGTGCTCTGCCACAAGTGCGGCACCTTTAACAAAAACATCGTCACTTTCTGTAACCGTTGCGGCGACCCCGTAGCGTTGCAGTTGAAATACGACGTGCCTGAGTGCGAAGAACGCGGCATGACCTATGCGGCTCCACTCAAGGTCACCATTCGTCTTACCGTTTACGATAAAGACCCCGAGACGGGCACTAAAACCGTCCGCGACATCAAAGAACAGGAAGTGTTCTTCGGCGAAATTCCGCTGATGACCGAAAACGGCACCTTCATCATCAACGGTACCGAGCGCGTCATCGTATCCCAATTACACCGTTCGCCCGGCGTCTTCTTCGAGCGCGTTCAAACCCAGGGCTACTTCTTGGGCAAGATCATTCCATACCGCGGCAGCTGGGTTGAATTCGAATACGACAATAAAAACCTGCTGTACGTCCGCATCGATCGCAAACGCAAGTTCTACGGAACTGTGTTCTTGCGGGCTCTCGGCCTCAAAACCGATTCCGACATTATTCGTGCCTTCTACAAGCTGAGCAACATCACGCTGAAGAACGGCAAAATCATGTGGGCCGTCAACGAAAGCCTCATCGGCATGAAGTTGTCGCACGCCATCAGTGCCAAGTCCGAGCAGGTTGTTCCGCAAGGCCGCAAGATCACCAATTCGGTCTTCAAAGAAATTCAGAAGGCCAAAATTGAACACGTGGAAGTGGCCGCGAACGATCTCGAAGGCGCGTATGTGGCTTCCGACGTCATCGACATGTCCACCGGCGAAGTTCTGGTGGAAGCGAACCACGAACTGACAACCACCACGTTAGGCACCCTTGCCGAAGCGGGTATCACCAACTTCGAAATCTTCTTCCCGGAGCGCGACGAAGCCGGCAATGTTATCTCTGCCACTTTGCGCAAAGACGCTGTCAAAACGCAGAACGACGCTCTTCTCGAAATCTACCGTAAGTTGCGCCCCGGCGATCCGCCCACCCTCGATACTGCCACTCAGTTGTTTCAGGGCATGTTCTTCGATGCGCGCAAATATGATTTCTCGCGCGTCGGCCGCATGAAGTTCAACATCAAGTTGTATGACCGCGCGGATGCCGCATCGCTCGACAAACGTACGCTTGATCAAAAAGACTTCATCGATACGATTCTCTATCTGTTGAAGCTGCGCCGCGGTATTGGCGCTGTTGACGATATCGATCACTTGGGTAACCGCCGCGTCCGCGCGGTCGGCGAACTCCTGGAAAATCAGTTCCGCATCGGCTTGGTCCGCATGGAACGCGCCATCAAGGAAAAGATGTCGGTGTACCAGGAAATGTCTACGGCTATGCCGCATGACTTGGTCAACGCCAAACCTGTCATGGCCGCCATTCGCGAATTCTTCGGCTCCAGTCAGTTATCGCAGTTCATGGATCAAACCAATCCACTGTCGGAGATTACGCACAAGCGTCGTCTGTCGGCTCTTGGACCAGGCGGTTTGTCTCGTGAACGCGCCGGCTTCGAAGTCCGCGACGTTCACCCCACTCACTACGGCCGTATCTGCCCGATTGAAACGCCCGAAGGTCCGAACATCGGGCTCATCTCGTCGCTCTCGTGCTTTGCGCGCATCAACGAATACGGCTTTATCGAAAGTCCCTATCGCCGCGTGCGCGACGGCGTCCTCGTCGATGAAGTTCGCATTCTGAACCCCGGCGATACCGATTTCAAGGTCGGCGCTGTGGTTGCTCGCGAATTGGTTGACAAGGCCAATCACTCGGTGGCCGGCAAGAAGCAAACCGCCGAAACCGAAGCCCATTCCGATTACCTCTCCGCTTGGGAAGAAGACAAGTACATCGTTGCCCAGGCGAACGTGGCCATCGACGCCAAAGGACGCATTGTTGAAGATCTGGTGAACGCTCGCCAGGCCGGCAACTTCGTTCTCAAGCATCGTGACGAAATCGAATACATGGACGTCAGTCCGAAGCAGTTGGTCTCCGTGGCCGCCAGTCTAATCCCGTTCCTTGAGAACGACGATGCGAACCGCGCGCTCATGGGTTCTAACATGCAACGCCAAGCCGTCCCGCTGCTTCGTGCTGAAGCGCCTTTTGTCGGAACCGGTATGGAACGCGTCACCGCACGCGATTCCGGCGCCGTTGTCATCTGCAAACGTTCCGGTGTTGTCGATTCAGTCGATAGCGAACGCATCATCGTCCGTGTCGAAGGCGGCGCGCACGAAGGTCAGATGTCGCGCGAAGTCGGCGCAGATATCTATCAACTCACTAAGTTCAAACGCTCGAACCAAAATACTTGCATCAGCCAGAAGCCGATTGTCGCGCAAGGACAAAAGGTGAAGAAGGGCGATGTTTTGGCCGACGGTCCTTGTACCGAAGCCGGCGAATTGGCGCTTGGCCGTAACGTGCTCGTGGCCTTTATGCCATGGCGCGGGTACAACTTCGAAGATGCCATTGTCGTCAGCGAAAAGTTGGTCAAGGAAGACTACTACACCTCAATTCACATCGAAGAGTTCGAAATTGAGGCGCGCGATACCAAGCTGGGCCCGGAAGAAATCACTCGCGATATTCCAAATATCGCGGAATCGTTCCTCAAGAACCTGGACGAAAGCGGCATCATCCGCATCGGCGCAACCGTGAAGCCGGGCGACATTCTGGTGGGTAAAGTAACGCCGAAGGGCGAAACGCAACTGACACCGGAAGAAAAATTGCTCCGTGCGATCTTCGGCGAAAAGGCCGGCGACGTCAAAGACGCTTCGCTCTATTGCCCGCCGGGTATCGAAGGCACCATTGTCGATTGCAAGGTGTTTTCACGCAAGGGCGCTGAGTTGGATGAACGTTCGAAGCAGATTCTTACGCTGCAGGAAGAGCGCTTACACCGCAACCTGGAAGACGAAAAGCGTATTCTGAGCGACGAACGCGCCAAGCGTTTAGAAGAGTTGCTGCATGGCAAGGAATTGCTGGCTGACCTTCACGACGAGAAGACCAATAAGAAGTTGCTTTCGAAAGACACGCCGCTTGACCGCGACGTATTGGAGAAGTTGCGTGCTCGCGATCTGAAGCGCATGCGCCTTGCCACGAAAGACATTCGCCTAAACGAGCAAATTGACGAGATCGAAGAAATGACTTCGCGTCAGATTGCCGTTCTCGAAAAGATCACCGAAGAACGCATCGCCAAGCTTCGCAAGGGCGACGAATTGCCGCCCGGCGTCATCAAGCTGGTCAAGGTCTATATCGCCATGAAGCGCAAGCTGTCTGTGGGCGACAAAATGGCCGGACGCCACGGTAATAAGGGTGTCATCGCGCGCATTGTTCCTGAAGAAGACATGCCTTATCTGCCCGATGGAACGCCCGTCGAAATCGTGCTGAATCCGTTGGGTGTGCCTTCACGTATGAACGTGGGGCAGATTCTGGAAACGCACCTTGGTTGGGCGGCGCAAAAATTGGGTCTGCACTTCGCCACGCCGGTATTTGACGGTGCGACGGAAAAAGACATCAAAGCGCGCTTGGTGGAAGCCGGTTTGCCGACTTCAGGCAAGATTACGCTTTGGGACGGTATGACCGGTGCGCAGTTCGAACAGCCTGTGACGGTGGGTCAGATCTACATGTTGAAGCTGAGCCACTTGGTTGACGACAAGATTCACGCCCGCTCGATCGGACCGTATTCGTTGATTACGCAACAGCCGCTCGGCGGTAAGGCGCAGTTCGGCGGACAACGGTTCGGCGAAATGGAAGTTTGGGCGCTTGAAGCTTACGGCGCTGCTTACATCTTGCAGGAACTCTTAACCGCCAAATCGGACGACGTCTACGGACGCGCCAAGATTTACGAAGCCATCGTCAAGGGCGAAGCCGCCGCCGAACCCGGCGTACCGGAATCGTTCAATGTTTTGATCCGCGAATTGCAGAGCTTGTGTCTTGATGTGGAGCTGATGAAGAAGCCCCGCGAGATTCAGGATATGGCACATGCTGCGGATTAACTAGCTAAATGCTTAGGTGAGCGGGGCGGCAATGTGGCGCCCCACGTCCCGCTCACTTTGTTTGGAAACGGGCCCGTGCTGAAAGTTAACTAAGGACTATTCATGTATCGTTCCTCTCCGTACGAAAGAGCCAATCTCATTGCCGACTTCGATTCGATTCGAATCAGCTTAGCCTCTCCGGAAAAAATCCGGAGCTGGTCGCATGGTGAAGTCACCAAGCCGGAGACTATCAACTACCGCACGTTCAAGCCTGAGCGCGATGGCCTCTTCTGCGCCCGGATCTTCGGACCTGTGGCCGACTGGGAATGTCTGTGCGGCAAATACAAACGCATGAAACATCGCGGAGTTATCTGCGATAAGTGCGGCGTTGAAGTTACTCTGTCGCGTGTGCGTCGCGAACGTCTCGGCCATATCGAACTGGCCAGCGCCTGCTCGCATGTCTGGTTCTTTAAGGGTCTGCCGAGCCGCATTGGTTATTTGATCGACATCACGCTCCGCGAGTTGGAGCGCGTTCTCTATTACGAAGCGTTCGTCATTATCGAGCCGGGTGAAGGCACCGGATTGAACAAGGGCGAAGTGATCAGTGACGAACGCAAGCGCCAGCTTGATCAGGAATTCCCTGGCAAATTCACCGCCATGATGGGCGCTGAAGGCGTCAAGGAAATGCTGCGCAGCCTCGACATCGAATCGCTCAGTCTCGAAATTCGCGAGAAGATGAAGACGGAAACGTCAGCGCAGAAGAAGCTGAAGTATGCCAAGCGTCTGCGCGTGGTAGAGAGTTTCCGCAAGTCCGGCAACAAGCCGGAGTGGATGATCTTGGATGTCATCCCCGTCATTCCGCCGGAATTGCGCCCCTTGGTGCCACTTGATGGCGGCCGTTTCGCAACCTCCGATTTGAATGACCTGTACCGCCGCGTCATCAACCGCAACAACCGCCTGAAGAAGCTGATGGAGTTGCATGCTCCTGACGTCATCGTGCGCAATGAAAAGCGCATGCTGCAGGAAGCGGTTGACGCTCTGTTCGATAACGGCCGTCGTGGTCGCGTTCTGCGCGGTGCCAACAACCGTCCGCTCAAGTCACTCTCCGATACCCTCAAGGGCAAACAGGGCCGCTTCCGTCAGAACTTGCTCGGTAAGCGCGTTGACTACTCGGGCCGTTCGGTGATCGTTGTCGGTCCCGAACTCAAGCTGCACCAGTGCGGTTTGCCGAAGAAGATGGCGCTTGAATTGTTCAAGCCGTTCATCTATCACCGCTTGGAACAGCGCGGCCATTGCACCACGATTAAGCAAGCCAAGGAACTTGTCGAACAACAAGATCCGGTGGTTTGGGACATTTTGGAAGAGGTCATCAAGGATCACCCGATTCTGTTGAACCGCGCTCCTACGCTTCACCGCTTAGGCATTCAAGCGTTTGAGCCTGTGCTCGTTGAAGGTAAAGCCATCAAGCTGCACCCGCTGACTTGTACCGCTTTCAACGCCGACTTCGACGGCGATCAGATGGCCGTTCACATCCCGCTTTCTCCGGAAGCGCAGATTGAAGCGACCACTTTGATGCTCGCTTCGAACAACATCCTGTCGCCGGCGCACGGTGCGCCTATCGCCATTCCTACCCAGGACATGGTGTTGGGTCTCTATTACCTGACGAAAATGCGTCCGAATTCCAAAGGTTCGGGCCGCACCTTCGCTTCGATTGAAGATGTTCTGATCGCGCTTGAAATGGGCGAAGTGGAAACGCTGACCGCCATCAAGCTGCGCTACACGGGCCGCGTCATTGATTTGACCAAGGCGTTCGATAGCCAGAACATCATGTACACCGAGCCGATCGAGTTCGTGAAACAGTACATGGACACGACCGTGGGCCGCGTCATCTTAAACGACGTTCTTCCCAAGCAGATGCCGTTCATCAACGGCTTGCTCAAGAAGAAGGGTTTGGGCCAATTGGTCCAATACTGCTATCTCAAGTTCGGCCTGCAAGTGACCGTCGGTATGTTGGACGAAGTCAAGAAACTGGGCTTCCTCTACGCGACGCGCGCCGGTATCTCTATCGGTATCGACGACATGGTTGTGCCGGAAGAGAAAGCTGGCTTGGTTCACGACGCTGAAAAGCAAGTGATCGAAGTGCAGCAGCAGTATCAGGAAGGCGCGATCACTCAATCGGAGCGCTACAACAAGATCATCGAAATCTGGTCGAAGGTCACGGAAGCCATTTCGGAAAGACTCTTCAAGAATCTTGAAGAAGATGACCGTACGGGCCGTGTTCTCAACCCGATTTACATCATGGCCGATTCCGGCGCCCGCGGTTCGAAACAGCAGATCCGCCAGCTCTCCGGTATGCGCGGCTTGATGGCGAAACCCTCCGGCGAAATTATCGAACAGCCCATTACCGCGAACTTCCGCGAAGGGCTGGACGTGTTGCAGTACTTCATTTCGACTCACGGCGCCCGTAAGGGTCTGGCCGATACCGCTTTGAAGACCGCCGATTCCGGTTACCTCACCCGTCGCCTTTGCGACGTGGCGCAGGACGTCATCATCACTGAAGACGATTGCGGTACGACTGATGGTATCTACGTTGAACCGATCATCGAATCGGGCGAAATCATTGAGCCTTTGCGCGACCGGATCGTCGGCCGCGTGGCGCTCGAAGATCAACGCGATTATGAGAATACGGTCATCGTCAGCGTCAATCAGGAAATCACGGAAGAACTCGCCAGCCAGATTCAATCGGCCGGTATTGAACGGGTGAAGATCCGTTCGGTGCTGACCTGCGAATCGAAGCGCGGCGTCTGCCGTCTCTGCTACGGCCGCAACCTGGCAACGGGTCGCATGGTGGAACGCGGCGAAGCGGTGGGTATCATCTCGGCGCAGTCGATTGGTGAACCGGGAACTCAGCTCACCATGCGTACCTTCCACATCGGTGGCGCGGCGACTCGAGTCAGCGAACAATCAACGCAAGATGCCAAGAGCGACGGTTACGTTCGCTTTAGCAACGTCAATACGGTTAAGAACAACAAGGGCGAGTTGATCGCCATGAACCGTAACGGCATCTGATCATCGTTGATGAAAAGCAGCGCGAGCGCGAACGCTATCCGGTTGTGTACGGCGCGAAGATCAACGTAGGCGATGGCGCCAAGGTGAAGGCGAACCAAGTCCTGTTGGAATGGGATCCTTATACCTTCTCGATCTTGACGGAAGTCACCGGTGCGGTGCACTTCAAGGATCTGATCGATGGTGTCACCACTACAGGAACAGGTCGATGAAATCACCGGCAACATGCAGGTCGTTGTCACGGAGACCCTCGACGAAAAACGTTTCCCGACTGTGATCATGCGCCCCCATGGCGGATCGAAATCGGAAGAGAAGCGTTACCTGATGCCGACCCACGCTCACTTGATGGTGAGCGATGGCGAAGAATTGCACGCCGGCGACGTGATTGCGAAGATCCCGCGCGCGACGACCAAGACCAAAGACATCACCGGTGGTTTGCCCCGCGTGGTGGAACTGTTCGAAGCCCGCAAGCCGCGTGAAACCGCGGTCATCGCGGAAATCAACGGCGCTGTCAAATACGGCGAAGTCAGCAAGGGTATGCGTAAGTTGTACGTGGTCGGCGACGACGGCGTGCAGAAAGAATACGCCATCCCGCGCGGTGTTCACATTAACGTGCAAGAAGGCGAGCGCGTCCGTTCGGGCGATCCTTTGATGGATGGTCCGCGCAACCCGCACGACATTCTGGCCGTGCTCGGCGAAAAAGAACTGCAGAAGTACCTGGTGAACGAAATCCAGGAAGTCTACCGTCTGCAGGGCGTGAACATCAACGATAAGCACTTGGAAGTGATCTCGCGTCAGATGATGCGCTGGGTCCGCATTGAGGACATCGGCGACACCGAGTTCCTTCCCGAAGAAGTGGTTGATAAGTTCAAGTTCCGCGAAGAGAACAACCGCGTGATCGAAGCGGGCGGCCGCCCAGCCATGGGTAAGCCGATTCTGCTCGGTATCACGAAGGCTTCGCTCTCCACCGATTCGTTTATTTCGGCCGCCAGCTTCCAGGAAACCACCAGGGTTCTTACCGAAGCGGCGATCAACGGCAAGGTGGATTACCTCCGCGGCCTGAAGGAGAACGTCATCATGGGCCGGCTCATTCCCGCCGGTACTGGTATGGAGTTCTACCGCAAGGTGAAGATCGCGGGCGAGGACATCGTCGAAGAAGAGCCGATCCCCGAGGAAGAAGTTTCCTTGAGCGACGGTTTGGGCGATTACTCGGAAGATACGCCGGGTATTTACACCGGTGGCCTTTCCGAAGATCTCGCCGCCGAAGAGGCGCTCGGTGCGGCTCCGGTTGCGCCGGAAGAGTAATCAGCGCTAAAGTTGAAGTAAGGAAGAGGGCGGCCCAGCAACGGACCGCCCTTTTGCTTTGTATGTGTTTCTGAGCCGCGCGCGTGAGCTAGCGGACAACGTCAGCCCCGTATTACCCGCCAACTCTTCCTCGCTGCAAGATGTTCGAGGCGTTGGCTGCCGGATGTTTGAAAACCTAATAAATGGCGCGGCTTCCAATTCCGTTGGGATGGCCCAGTGTGTCGCGAGACCGCGATCATTGCTAGTTAGGGCTCTGGAACCTTAGGCGACAACCGCCAACTGCGGGCTGCTAACCTCGCAAGCAAGCTTGGCCAAGTCGTTTTCTGCTGGCCGCACCATCGTGCTGAACGTGGAATGCCAAATCGCGATGCCTTCCAAAAGACGTTCTCGCGACAACCGCATCGCGTCGCTCCACTTACTTCCGGCTTGCCACGAGGCTGGCAATTGATCCGCGATCTCGCCGTAGCACTCGTGATAGCTTGTGCCTTGCAAGGTAATGCCTCGCAACGTGGCGCAGAACTCGTCAGTCAATAGCATTCCAGTTCGTTCGTTATCCAGGTCTAGCCACAGGTTATGTTCATTCCGCTTCTGACGAAGTAATGGCTCGCCATAGGCGATGATGTCCCCTAAATGCTCTGCGATCCGAACGACGATATAGCTGGGCCAGATGTCGTCGTAACGCCCAACATAGGGGCTGAGAAAGTACGCCGGAATCACCTCGCGCATCAGCGCAGTGTTCTGGGAGTTAAACGGCGACCACGTTCCCGGCTGCAAGGCAAAGCGCGCTGGCGCCGACGCGCGCATGCCGCGCACTGAGATTGTCCGCTCCAGCCGGGTCATCGCGTCGATATCAGGATCGTCGAGCCAAAGTCCGGCGTTCACCGCCACCCGCCGCCTGATGGGCGCAACGCTTGTGAATGTTTCGCCCTCTTTCCATCGCTCGCCTCGTGGGAAACCGCGATGATAAAACGGAGTGCCGCTTGCTTCTTCGAGCATTGAGCAGACATTGAACCATCCGCTCGATGTCTCAAATGCCGGCAGTTCAGGAGTCTGCCCGACGATTCCGTGCAATCGGACAAAGTCGTGGTTCAACATCCAATTGTCGTCATCAATGGTGATGATGGTTTGCGCTCCATCCTCCCATGCCTTCAAGAAGCCGATGTTGCGGCGTTGAATCGAATTGAAAGGCAGATGCTTCCAAAGAGCGGGGTAGCGTTCGAGGTAAGCTCTGCTGATCCTCAATGCCGAGATACGTGCAGGGGAAATGCTTAGCTGAAAGACTGTCGCAGAACGCTCCGAGTTTCGGTCGGTGTCTTCTTGTCCCCGATGACAACGAAGCTCAAGTCGGAATGGTGGTAGAAGCGTGCGTTCTGAGCGTACTTTTCCAGCGCGCTCGGGACATTGATAGTCGTGGTGACGATGGTCGTTTTCACTAGCTAACCTCGGCAGTTGATTTGAATGGCGCTTTGCTGCGCCCGTGGAGCCACAGCTTGAACGCAATCCGGAAATACAGGAAGTTTCTCCAAAACGGATTATGAGATTCGCCCTCTTTTCGGGCCTCCCAGCGTACCGGAATCTCGGTGGCCGTCGCGCCATACAGCAACGGACGCAACAAACATTCGAGCAAGAATGGATGCCGCAGTTCCTCCCAGGCGTGTCCGCGGAGCAGTTCGGTTTGCCAAATCCGATACCCAAAGGTGAGATCCGTAAGGTTGGTGCGATAGAGCAAGCCAATGGATTTTTGGAAAAACCAGTTGGCGATTAGCTTTACGGGGTTGTAGCCATCGAAGCCTCCCCCGCTAGTCCAGCGGGTGGTCGCTACGATATCCCAACCTTCACGCGCGCGAGCAATCAGAGCTTTCGCGGTATGCGGGTCGGTTTCGAGATCACTTGCCATGAGCATCGTGTGCGTGCCCGTTGCCCACTCGAAAGCATCCTGCAACGCGCCCCCAAGGTAAGGACGGTTCTGCTGGCGTGTCCACACAACGCCGGGATAAGTCTCTTCTATTTCCCTGCAAACGGCCAGCGACTCCGGCAATGTGAACTTGCTTACCACGCAGATGATCTCGTGAATGTCCGTGCTCGAGTTTTCATCCATTACGATCTTGACCGTCTCCCGTAACGAGACCGTCTCATCCATCACCGGCATGATGATGGAAACCGCGATCGGCTTTTCAGAACCTGACTGCTGCGCTTGAGGTTGATCCATTTGTCGAATAGCCACCCGCCTTGGAAAGCTCCTTGAAGAGGTATTCGGCCTTTTCCCCGTTTTTCTTGAGAGCCATCCCTTCCATATCGACCGATGGAGGCCGCCCGCTTCCTGAAAAAATCCAATATTCGCCGAATTGTCTGGAGAGACGGTAGTTCTGCGTTAGCGTGGTGAGCAAGTGAGCGAAGACCAGTGGCTCGTCGGTCTCGAACTTCTGTGCAAAACAGCGATAAGAGCGATCCAGCACTACAATATCCGGCTTGAGACCGCTATAGAGGCCGAGCCGCCAATCGTCAGCAAAGTCTTGGAATCCTAAGCCAAATCCGAGGGCTGCGGTTCCGATGATTCTCTTTCCAGATGCTTGCTCCGCACGCAGAGCGGCAATGGTGGGCTCGTACTGACGATGGTATTCGTCAGCCAGGATGTGATCAAGTGAATCCGCAAGCTGCAGCCCGGTAAATCCGACTCCGATCAGGACCGCGATCATCGTTCCAAGAAGTCCCCGCTTGCTCAAATGCAATAATCCGAATGCAAGAGCAGCGCAATAAAGGGGAATCAAGTAAGTCATATAGGCGGGGGCCTTGAATCCATTCAGGAACGTCATGGCCAGAATCACGGTCACCAGCAGGGTTACAAACATGCGCTCGGAGGTCTGGTAGCTCCGTCCATTCTTAATGAACGAAATCGCCCCGCCAATGTAGGTCAGGGGAATGAGAATGGTTCTACCGTTTGCATTGCCAGACCAGAGACCGCTCACTGTGTAGGTAGCCAGATGGCGCACCATTTCGTACCAGACGGCAAGCCAGGGCTGCATAACGACTTTCCAGCGCGCCGATTTGCGTCCAGCCGCATTGGCGAAGAACTGAGCGGAAAAATCTGCGGGACTCTGCAAAATGTAGATCGCCCACAACATGCCGAAAAGCAGATAAGGCGTTGCGGCTAACGCCACATGGAACAGCCGGATTTTATCTCTGTCAAAACGCCACGCGAGGACTGGCAAAGCCAGCAGTATGACCAAAGCATTGGGATGCGTGAATACCGCGGCCGCACCGACAACTTGACTCAACCAAACGGCTTTACTGAAATCACGCTCGCGGAAGTGTAGATAGACTGCTGCCGACCCCAAGGCCATGGCGTTTGACGATGCGTCCATACGGCCGTCAGCGGAAGTCCATAAGTACACGAAATCGAGCGCAGTAAAAAGCGTGCCCCACACCGCAATGCGCGGGTCGGGAAAAAGCTTGGCCAAAATATAGAAGAATATCAACAGCCCAACGGCCCCCCAGGCGATTGAATAAGCACGCATGGTAAACAGGCTGAAGCCAAAGATGCGGAACCATGCGGCTAGAGCAACCATGTGGTTGGGCACCACAATATAGGTACGCTCTTTGATGCCGCTGAGGTACGCGTTTAAGAAATGTCCGGAGGGCTCCAAAATGTTGGTTCCCATTTGACCGTGAAATGCCAGGTTGTAGGCAGGATTCGCGAACCAACCTTCATCGCACCAAGGCGCCTTCGTCCGAGCCAGCGCAGTCGCCAGCGTCAGAAACACCACGATAATGAACGCTAGCGCAACCTTATGCTTCACCGCCACAAGGAGTGCATCGGCCCAATCGCCGATAGGCTTTAGTGCCTTTTAGTATGCCTTGGCGATGACTGCACGTCTCTCAACCGGTTCGCCGGTGATGATGCATTTGCCGGCACCGCCATGCTCATCTGCCAGCGGAATGCAGCGAACGGTCGCTTTGAACTCTTTCAGACGGGCATCGCATTGCGGATCATCCTTAATATGTGCGAAGACAAACTTGCCGCCGCCCTTCTCAGCGGTCACATCACGCAGGATCTGTTCTACCTGCGAGAGCGAATCGGCAGTCACGCAGTTGTCCTTGAGACGCTTCTTGGCCAGCATCGTAAAGATCTGTCTGCATCGAAGCTAAAGTGTTATCGATCTTCGCCCGAAGCTCGCTTTGCGGAATCACTTCCTTCGCTCCGGTGTCGCGCCGCTTGAGAACGACATTGCCCGAAGCTAAATCACGTGGTCCGAGTTCCAAGACAATCGGCACGCCTCGCCG
Source organism: Bryobacterales bacterium (assembly GCA_963840845.1). Classification (GTDB taxonomy): domain Bacteria; phylum Acidobacteriota; class Terriglobia; order Bryobacterales; family Bryobacteraceae; genus Bog-105. The sequence continues at coordinate 42,978 of CAWJBS010000089.1, read as the reverse complement.
CTCCCAGTGAAAGAACTTCGCGCCCGGTGTTTGACCCTCGCGCGTATCAAGTTTGATCTTTAAGTCGGCCGCGATCTTCTGTGCCGCCTCCATGACGGCGGAACGTTCTTCGTCCTTTCTATAGATCGGCACCAACACCACCGGCACCGGCGCAACCTTCGGCGGTAGGACCAGACCCTTGTCGTCGGAGTGCGTCATGATTAAACCACCAATCAGGCGAGTGCTCACACCCCAACTCGTCTGCCAGACATAATCGAGTTTGCCCTCGTTGGTCTGGAACTTGACGTCAAACGCTTTGCCGAAATTCTGACCCAAGTCGTGGCTCGTGCCCGCCTGTAACGCCAAGCCATTCTGCATCATGGCTTCCATCGATACGCTTTGCACAGCGCCCGCGAATTTCTCCGCCTTCGTCTTGATACCTTTGATGACCGGCATGGCCATCAAGCCTTCCGCCACTTCGGCGTAGATGTCCAAGATGCGAAACACTTCTTCTTTCGCTTCCTCATGCGAGGAATGTGCCGTGTGCCCTTCTTGCCAGAGGAACTCGGTGGTTCGCAAGAACATGCGCGTGCGCAACTCCCAGCGCACCACGTTGGCCCACTGATTGACTAAGATCGGAAGGTCGCGGTAACTCTGAATCCAGCGCGCGAAGAAATGTCCGACAATCGTTTCCGACGTCGGGCGAATCACATACGGTTCTTCCAATTCCTTGCCGCCCGCGATTGTGACCACTGCCAGCTCAGGCGCGAAGCCCTCCACGTGCTCCGCTTCTTTCTTCAGAAAGCTTTGCGGAATCAGCAGGGGGAAATAAACGTTCTGATGGCCGGTGGCCTTGAACCGCTCGTCAAAAGCGCGTTGCAGCGCTTCCCAAACGGCATAGCCGTTTGGCTTAATCACCATGCAGCCTTTGACTATCTCGGCCGGTTCGGCCATGTCACCCTGGAGAACAACGTCTTGATACCACGCGGCGAAGTCCTGGGCGCGTGGTGTGATTCTAGATTCAGCCATCACTAATGATTTTCGCAATCGCACTTTCGATTATTGCCACGTTGCCGACAAGATAGAATCCAACAAGGGACATGTCCACAGTCAACCATCAATTCCGCCTTGCATCCCGTCCGGTAGGTTTGCCGGACCGCAGTGTTTGGAAGCAAACCGAAGAGCCGGTGGGCGAGCCGAAAGACGGTGAAGTGCTGGTGAAAGTACTCTATATTTCGCTTGATCCGGCAATGCGAGGCTGGATGGACGACGGCCGCTCGTACGTTCCGCCGGTTGGTATCGGCGAGGTGATGCGTGCGCTGGGGGCGGGGAAGGTGACTGCGTCTAAGTTTCCTGGGCTCGCTGCCGGAGATTTTGTGGGCGGTATGTTCGGCGTGCAGGAATATGCTGTGGTGTCTGGCAAGGGCTTGAACAAGATTGACGCGCCGGCGGATCAGCTGCCCGTTTATATTGGTGGTCTTGGCATGCCTGGTATGACCGCCTATTTTGGCCTGCTGGAAGTCGGGAAGCCTCAAGCGGGGAACACCGTGGTTGTCTCCGGCGCCGCGGGTGCGGTGGGATCGATTGTCGGACAAATCGCTAAGATCAAGGGCTGTACGGTTGTCGGCATCGCGGGCGGAGCCGAGAAGTGCGAGTATTTGAAACAAATTGGGTTTGACGCAGCGATCGATTATAAGACGGAAGATGTCTTCAAGGCGCTTCGTCAGCATTGCCCCAAGGGCATTGATGTTTACTTCGATAATGTGGGCGGAGATATCCTCGATGCGGCTTTGGCGAATCTCGCGCTCAAAGCGCGCGTGGTGATTTGCGGCGCCATTTCTCAATACAACAGCACAACTGGGATGAAGGGTCCGTCGAATTATCTGTCGCTGCTGGTGAACCGCGCGAGTATGACCGGTATGCTTGTGAGCGACTACATGCAGCAGGCAGGCGAGGCCCGCAAAGTTATGGCGCAATGGATCAAAGAGGGTAAGCTCAAGACCCGCGAACACATTGTTGAGGGCATCAATACCTTTCCCGAGACATTACTTATGCTTTTCAGCGGCCAAAATGAGGGTAAGTTGGTCATTAAGGTAGCTGGGGATTAGATCGTTTTTTTAATGAGGATTGCTTGTCGTGAGTTGCCAGGTTGGTTTGTTCAAGCCGCTACGATTGTTACTCCCAGTGCTTTTCTCGCGTCGGTCGCGCGTGAGCAGTTTTCTAATGAGCAGTTGAAGAAAGGTCTGGAGACCTGGGAACGACCTCCTATTTATGGACTTGAAGCTTGGCTTGTGTCTTGCTGGCAAGAGACGCGCTATTCGCTGAAGGATGCCCATACTCTGTTGTCCCCTTCGCAAGAACGTGCGCTATGGCATGAGACTATCGAGCGCGAGCATCCGCAATTGTTCGATGTGTCGGCCACTGTCAGGCTAGCGCAGGCGGCAGCCCGTCTCATTGCGGAGTGGCATATTCCGATTGACGAACCCCTCTGGAGCGACCATGCGGACGCACTGCAATTCCAGCGATGGTATCGTACTTTCCGTCAAAGATGCCGGGATAATCAATGGATTACGCGCGCGGATTTGCCACGCTTGGCGAGCGGCTGGCTAACATCGGGCCAACTCAAGCCGGCACTAACCGCGTTCGTTGGTTTCGAAGGCAATTCCCCAGCGCTTGAAAAGATGTTCAATGCTTTGGGCGCATCGGCCGTGAGGCTGCCGTTAGACCACTCCAAGCCTGCGAAGAAAGTGCCGGCCAAAGGCTTCGACGCTTTACCCAACGAGATTGAATACGCTGCGCGCCGCCTGCGGAGCCAGTTCGAAGAGAATCAGAAACGCTCGCTGGCTCTGTTTGTGCCTGAATTGGCGAAGAATGCATTGTTGATTGAAAGAACGCTGGCATCGGTCTTTTATCCTTCTGCAGCGACTAACCTGGCGGAAGTGGCCGAACCGCCGTACCGTTTTTCAACGGCGGGCCAGTTGATCGATGAACCCATTGTTGCCGCGGCTCTTTTGCTGTTGAGCATCGTTGCGCCGCGAATTGACCACTCCGACGCAGGAGCAATTTTTCGCTGCCCATTCATTAAGGGTGCGCATGAGGAACGAAGTCTACGAGCGCTGGCCGATATTGATCTGCGCAAACGGCGCGAACTGGATGTCAGCTTCCGTGAGATGGAGTACTCAGCTCGGTTCTGCCCAATTTTGACCACTTGCTTTCAGAAAGTCGCCAAGCTTCTCCCCAAGACTTTGCAGCGTCGTTCGCTTTCGGAGTGGAGCGAATTTATCTCCGACATTTTAGCTGCTCTCGGTTGGCCGGGCGATAAAGAATTGACTCCGCGCGAAGATCGCATCACGGAACGTTGGAAAGATCAACTATCCGAGCTTTCGAGCTTAGGCTTGGTCATTCCACCGGTGACGTTCGAAGCCGCCCTGGCGCAATTACGCCGCTTGCTCTCTATTCGGATGGAGCGAGGTGAGTGGCCATCGTCCGATTCAAGTGCTTGATTCAAGCCAGGCCCATGGCGTGGAGTTTGATTCGACTCTCATCGTGGGACTTTCCGAAGAGACTTGGCCGCCCGCGTTACGCAACTCACCGCTGATTCCACCGAAGCTGCAACGCAAGTACAACGTGCCTGGCAATGTTCGCGAAGAGCGCGTGCGCCAAACACAGGCGCTGTTCGAAACGTCGTCTGATTTGATGATCACATTCAGTGGCCAAATCAGCTCACTCGCTGTGGGTTTAGTTGCGAAGAAGAGCAAAGAAGTTCCTACCTGGCAAGGTGACCTGCCGACCGACTCATTCAAGCCGGAGGAACTTGAGCAGCAGCGCGACGGACAGGCGACGCCGTTCATTGCGGTGGGCGAACTGCGCGGTGGCACCGGAGTCATTAAGGCGCAGTCGCAATGCCCGTTTCAGGCATTTGCGAAATACCGGCTGCATGCGCGCCGGCCCGAAGACGCATCCTTCGGTTTCGATGCGCTGGATCGTGGCAGTTTTGTTCATAAGTCGTTGGAGTTTGTATGGCGGCGCTTGCAATCGTTGCATAACCTGCTTCAGATGCCCAAGCCCGAGTTGGAAGAATTGGTTGCACATTCCATCGCTGAAGCTGTGAAGACCACCGATTCAGGTCCGCTGCATAAACTCAGTGTGGCCACGGAGCGCGAGCGTTTGCAGGAACTGATTATGGAATGGCTGGAGGTGGAACGCTGCCGTCAGCAAAACTTCAGGGTAGAGACAATCGAAGAAAAGCAGAAGTTTGAAGTGCCGGGGCTGAGCTTAGCGTTGCGGGTTGACCGGATTGACCGTTTGGATAACGGCAATCTTGTGTTGATCGACTACAAGAGCGGAGCGCAGAGTAGGCCGAAGCTTGCTGGCGAACGCCCTGCGGAACCTCAGTTACTGGTTTACGCTGCTGCGGCTAACTCTAATGTGGACGGGATGTTCTTCGGCCAACTGAAGCCGCGTGAGGTGAAAGCCGTTGGTTACTCACGCACGAAGCAATTTGGCGGAAGGGCTGTGGAAGTAAAGAAGGATTGGGATCACTACATCCAGACCTGCCACGACACCGTACATAAGCTGGCGGGCGAATTCGTGAGTGGGGTGGCGGAGGTTCGGCCCAGCAACTCGCCCTGCGAATTCTGCGGAATGAAACCTTTTTGCCGGGTTAATGAGAAGGGCGTGGCGGCGGAGGAGGAAGAATGATTTCCGACTTAGCCGAACGCGAACTCGCGCTTGATCCTCAACGCTCGTTTATTGTGGAAGCGCCGGCAGGGTCTGGCAAGACAGGACTTTTGACGCAGAGATTCCTGCGCTTGTTGGGTGGAGTAGAGCGCTGTGAATCGGTAGTTGCGATGACCTTCACCCGCAAAGCAGCTCTTGAAATGCGCGAGCGTATTCACAAGGCGCTTAAAGAAGCGGAAGAGGGAAGCGAGATTCCAGAGCATGATGCCCATAAGCAGCGCACCCGCCAACTGGCGCGCGAGGCACTGGTTAACAGCAAACAACGCGGCTGGAATCTGTTAGAAGATCCGAGCCAACTGCAAATTCAAACCATCGATTCTCTGTGCGCGATGTTGACACGGCAGATGCCGGTGATCTCAGAATTTGGCGGCCTGGGTGAAGTGGTGGAAGATGCGCGCGACCTCTATAAACTAGCTGCACGCGATACCGTGCGCGCCCTAACGGAAGGCACGGAACAAGAGCAAGGTCTGTTTCGCAGGATCGCCCTGCATTTCGATAACGACATGGGGCGATTGGAGCTGCAAGTAGCCGACATGCTGCAAAGGCGCGAACAGTGGGGTGGTCTGCCAAAGCAGTCGGACAGTCCCCTAGTCAACGATTTTGCCGAGTTATTAGACAAGGCACGCGGTTCTCTTCGGGATGTGTTTCGCCGCGCGGCTACGGTTGATTTCACGGAAGTCACGCGCGCGGCTCGCAAGGCATTAGGCACGCCGGAAAGTCCGACAGATCTACTCTACGCCCTCGATTACCGCATTCAGCATTTATTGGTAGACGAATTTCAGGATACATCGCGCTCTCAATACGAACTGGTGAAGGCTCTCACCGAACAATGGTCTGGCGAAGATTCCCGAAGCCTTTTTGTGGTGGGAGATCCGATGCAAAGCATCTATCGCTTCCGTGAAGCCGAGGTCTCTCTGTTTCTCCGTTGTTGGCAGGATGGGATGCTTGGCGATGTTCCACTCGAACGCGTGCGGCTGAAGACGAACTTCCGAAGCACTCCGCAACTTATTCAATGGGTCGAAGAAACGATTGGCCCGATTATGCCGCTGGAAGATCCAAAACTGGGCGCGGTGCAGTTTCGCCAGTCCGCCTCCGCGCGCGAGCCTTCCGGCTTGGGTGTGAGAGTGATGGCGCTGATCGACGATAAGGGCGCTCGCGAGGCGGAAGAAATTGTCAAATTGATTAAAGCAGCAGGAGATTCGTCGGTCGGAATTCTTGTGCGAGCGCGGGCGCATGTTGCGCAGATTCTGCCCGCGCTTCGTAAAGCCGGCATCGCGTATCGCGCCATTGAGATTGAAGCGCTCAAAGAGCAGCAGCATGTCATGGACGTACTCTCCCTTACGCGTGCGATTCTGCACCTGGGTGACCGAGTCTGCTGGTTAGCTTGTTTGCGCGCGCCTTGGTGTGGATTGACACTGGCCGATCTTTCGGCTTTGGCGGAGAACGATCCGGATCGCACGATTTTCGATTTGATCTCCGATCCCGCTAAAGCGGAGGCGCTCTCGAGCGATGGGCGGGGCAGGGTAGCGCGCGTGCAGGAAATCTTGGCGCAGGCGGTGGCGAGTGTCGGCCGACTGCCTTTACGCGAATTGATTGAGCGGACTTGGCTATCTTTGGGCGGCCCTGCGCTTTTGAAAGATAAGAATCTACGCGACGATGTTGCCACGTTTCTCGATCTTTTGCAGAGCCTGGAAAAGGGCGGCGTGATTCGTGATTTCAGTTTGTTGAACGCGCGGCTCGACTTGTTTTATGCGCGGCCTACCGTGGCTAAGTGCAATGTGGACGTAATGACGATACACCAAGCGAAGGGGCTTGAGTTTGACGTGGTGGTGATTCCGCAAATGGGGAGAGGCACGCCCAAAACCGATAAGCCGATGCTGGTTTGGACAGAAGAGATTACCGCCGAAGGCACCAGCTACCTGCGAATTGCCGCGCAGCCTAAGAAGGGTGAGCCGGAGCTTGAGTATGACGCGATTGACGATGAGAATAAACGCAAGGACGAAGAAGAGAGCAAACGGCTGCTTTACGTAGCTTGCACGCGAGCCAAAAACGCGCTCCATCTTTTCGGCAGTACGGTACGCAAGAGCGACGGCGGGCCAAAGAAGGCGAGCAGCCGAACGTTCCTGGGCCTGATTTGGGCATCAGTCTTGCCGCAGTTTGAGAGCGCACTCCAGGCGCGTGCACCGCAGCAGCAAAATTTTACGTATGTCTCTCCGCAAGGTGAAAGTGACACGCTGTTAAGCCGGATGCCTGCCACCTGGCGCATGCCAAAGTTTGCAATGTCTGTGGCTTGGCAGCCGGAATTACGACGCGCGCCGGCGGCGGTTCGAAAGGTTAGCTACGAATGGGTGGGCGATACCAGCCGTCACGTGGGTACGGTTGTGCATGAGATGCTCAAACGCATTGCCGTCCAAGGGCTGGATGTATGGAATGAGTCGCGAGTATCCGGGAGCCGCGGCTTGATTCGGACCGAGTTGTTACGCATGGGTGTGCCGGCCAGCGAAGAAGCCACAAGCCACGGAGCAAGTGATTCGGGCGGTAACCACTACTTTGGAGAGCGAGCGTGGCCGCTGGTTGTTGGCCGCGCATGCCGAAGCACGTTCGGAATACGCGATTGGCGGCAGGGTTCAGGACAAGCTTATTAGCGGCTCTGTTGATCGCGTGTTCCGCGACGAACAAGGCCGCTTTTGGATTATCGATTTCAAGAATAGCGACCATAAGGGTGGCGACCTTGCACAGTTCTTGGAAGAAGAACAACGCCGTTATACGCCGCAGCTGGAAGCGTATGGAACGCTCTTGCAACGTGTTGTCGCAGGCCCCATTATGTTGGGATTATATTTTCCGCTGATGAACGAATGGCGAGAATGGACATTCGCGGCCGGCGTCGCGGCGGCTCACTAAACTGGTAGGAGATGTCTGCCAAGTTAACTGCCAACGTGAAAGCGGGAGGCTGCGCTTCGAAGCTCAGCCCGAAAATTCTTGATCGCGCACTGCGCGCTGTGCCGCGCATGACTAACGAGCACGTGCTGGTGGGCTATGACACCGCCGACGATGCGGGAGTCTATGACTTGACGCTTCCCGGCGGTGCGCCGCTGGCGATGGTGCAGACGGTAGATTTTTTTACGCCGATTGTGGATGACCCGTACACGTTCGGGGGCATTGCCGCAGCCAATGCGTTGAGCGATGTTTACGCCATGGGCGGACGGCCGGTGACGGCGTTGTCGTTAGTGGTCTTCCCCGGTAAGGGCGACGTTGCCGATCTGGAACAAATCTTAAAAGGTGGCGCGGAAAAGATTCACGAGGCAGGCTGCGTGATTCTTGGCGGCCATAGCATTTCCGAAGACGAAATCAAATTCGGTTATTCGGTGACCGGCCTGATTGATCCGCGGCGGATTTTGACGAATGCTGGAGCTCAGCCCGGAGACGTTCTTGTCTTCACCAAACGACTGGGCACCGGCGTTATATCCACCGCGCTCAAAAAAGGCATTGTCAAGCAACAAGATATGGATACGTCCATCGAGCAGATGCTGACGCTCAATCGCAGCGTGGCCGAAGCAATGCAAGGCTTAGACGTTCATGGCTGTACCGACGTAACGGGCTTCGGTCTTTTGGGCCACGGTCGCGAGATGGCGCTGGCCAGCAACGTGACGCTTGAGATTTCCGCCGGCGCTCTCCGTTATCTGCCGGGCGCTATTGAATACTCGAAAGCCGGGGCGCATTCGGGCGGGCTAAACAACAATCGCGATTTTGTGGAAAGCTGCGTCAACATGGATGCGGCGATCCCTCCTGAAATTCAGGCGCTGCTTTATGATCCGCAAACGTCCGGCGGTCTGCTCATTTCGCTGCCGCCGGCCGATGCTGAAACATTTCTCAAGGCGCGCAGCGAATCCTACATAATTGGAAAGGTGACTGCGCGCCAAAGTAAACCACTGGAGATTAAACTGTGAGTCGAACCTACAATCCTCTGATCATTGCGTTGGATGTTGATAGCGCCGATGAAGCCCTGCGCTTGATGGACAAAATTGGTCCCGCCGCCGAATTCTACAAAGTGGGCATGGAGCTTTACGCGGTGGGTGGGATGAGCCTGGTTCAACAGATTATCGCCAGTGGCCGCAAAGTTTTTCTGGATCTAAAGCTTTATGACATTGGCGAAACGGTGAAGCGCGCCACGCGGCAAATCTGTAGCAGCGCCAGGCCCTGCATTCCTTACTGTTCACGGTAGCCGCTCAGTAATGCAGGCAGCCGTGGAAGGCCGCGGCGATTCCGCTACGAAACTTTTGGCTGTAACGGTTCTCACCAGCTTTGACCAAGACGATTTGGCTGATCTCGGTTACGAGACGCCGATTGCGGATCTGGTGGACCTGCGCGTGAAGAATGCCCGCGCTAGTGGCATTAACGGAATCGTGTGTTCGCCGCTTGAACTGAAGCGCGTTCGTGCGTTAGCCGGCCCAGACATGAAACTCGTCATTCCGGGTGTGCGATCGGCAGGCGCGGATAAGGGAGACCAGAAGCGCGTGGCCACCCCGGCCGAGGCAATGCAAGATGGCGCCGATTATTTGGTGATTGGCCGGCAGGTGACGCGCTCGGCCGACCCGCACCGCGCGTGCGAAGAAATTCTTTCTGAAATTGAAGCGCCGCTCCCCGCGAAATAATTTGGCGGAGAGCGGCGCCGCTCACTTTTACGGCTTCAACAATTTAAGAATGGCCGACCCGATGGGCGTACCCAAACCTGTACAAGGATCCCAACCGGCGTGCGCATAAAAATCACCATTGTTGCCAACAGTGATATCGCGTAGCGCCTTCCCTGTGGTGAGTTTGCTGTACAACTTCGGATGCAGCCAACCCACCGGCTTGCCAATCTTCTCGTTCAACAAAGCGATGAGTCCAGCCCAGAGTGGGGCAACGGCACTGGTGCCACCCACTACCATTTGCTGACCACCCAAAACGATCACGTATCCCGAGGCCGGATCCGCATTGCCTGCGATATCGGGCACACCGCGCCCAGTTTTATTCGCGGCTACGGGAGTCGGTACATTGACATTCGCTTGATACGAAGGTTTGGAGAAATGCTGACTGACGCCGCCGCCGGTAGCGCCGCCGTTGTCACCATCGTTCCAAACCACCTCCGACGCGATCTTGCCATCGGAAGAGAGTTCGAGCGTTGTGCCGCCACATGCCAACACCCACGGGCTGGAGGCCGGGAAATCGACATGATCTGCGCCGTCCGTGTCGCCATCGGACGAACCATTGTCGCCGGCAGCGGCACACACTGAAATGCCGAGCAGGGCCGCGTCATGGAATAGCGCATTAAATGCATTGATGCTTTGCGTTGTCCAATGATCTTCCGGCATGCCCCAACTGATGGAGACCACGGAAGGATTGCGCACCTTATCGTGAACGGCGGCGGCAATGCAATCGTAGAAACCTTGGTCGGTATTTGGCGAGAAGTAGACTGCGACCTTCGCCCCCGGCGCGACCGCCCCGGCCACTTGGATATCGAGCGTCACTTCTCCATCGGCACTTTCCGGATCGCCACTTGGGCTGTTGGTTGCACCATCCACGCCAATGGCCGTTACATTCACCGCGGGCAGATTGAGCTGCTGCCAGTAGGTATTTAAATCGGAAGTGCTAAAGCCGCCGCCCAACTCGATCATGGCAATCGTCTGATTGTCACCCTTGTTGATGGGAAAGCTATAAGCCCCAGCCACCTGCAAAGGTGTGTACGAAACGGTCTGATCAGTACGCGGTTTGATTTGGTGATGGGTCTTGGCGACCGGCCGTTGATCAAATCCGAATACCGCCACCACGCAGTCTGCCAACTTGGGGTCGAGCCATAGGGAACCTTGCCGGGTCCGGATGGTCTTGCCGTTCACGCGGCGCAAATCAACATCTGCTCCAAACGCATTCGCCAGCGCCGAAAACTTTCCGGCTAATTTCACCGAACGCGCGGAGGCATCTGTGTGCACGATGCTGAAACCGTGTTCGCCGGCGAACTGCTCCACGGCTAGCAAATCGGTCACATCAGCCCCATGGACTTTTTCAAATTGTTGATGCGTGAACCGCTTTATGGGCGTCGGAGGAACGTCGTCCTGGCGCCTCAAAATTAAAGTAATCTGAATGACCTCATCCGGAGAAGGCTTGCCTAAGAAGGCTGCATCGGCCGGATGTTCGCGGTTGCTACCGCTTAAGATGACATGAGAAGACATGAAAATTTCTCCAGTCAAAGATTAGCCTTGGCCGCCCGCCGGGCCACCTCTTCTATTACTTTCTAAAATGCATGCAAACTAATGAAAAACAAGAAGTTGTTCGATTTTAAAAAAATCTTTATCTTTTGTGACTGGTTTTGGCTGCGGTCCATTGCGCTGCTCGTACTGCTGCATTTACATGCCAGTTTTACGCCCGCTCAATCGCTTGCGAACCTGCTGGGCGGCAAGACGGCGGTCGCTTCTGGCGCGCATGCCGCGGTAGATTCTTTGAACCGGACTTCGCCGCGCAGCGCCATCTTGAACTTTTTGGAAGCCTGCCGTGCCGAGCGCTACGTCACGGCGGCGCGCTATCTGGACTTGAGTAAGATTCCGGTAGACGAGCGCAAGACCACGGGCCCGGAACTGGCAAAGCAACTGGCTGACATTCTGAACAAAGAGCCGCGCTTTGAAGTGGACCAACTGAGCGATGATCCTGCCGGCAATGTGAGTGATGGACTCACTCCCAACAGCGAAGTGCTTCTGAAGTTGAATGGTAGTGATGCGGCGTCCGCGTTGCTGCTCGAGCGAATCCCGCAGCAAGGGATAGACGTGTGGCTTGTTGCGCCTGATAGCGTCGCGCGCATCGCCGATATCGATGCCCTGGAAGGCGCATCCGAAATTGAAAAGCATATGCCGAAGTTTCTAGTTCGGCACAAGATTTTAGGCACCGCCTGGTGGGCGTGGATTTCTCTTATCGTGCTCACCCTGCTGCTTTTTGTTTTTTCGAATTTGCTCTCCCGGCTTTTTCTGTTTATCCTGACGCCGGTAGTGAAGCGCTTTGCCAAAAAGCTGCAGAGCTACCGGCTCGCCACGCTGACCGATCCGCTGCGTCTGCTCATTTCGCTGAGCGTGTTCAGGGCAGTGATGGAATTGGTGACGCCTTCCGCCTTGCTGCGTGATTACTTAATCAAACTGCTGATCTTCTTCTTTACTCTGGGGCTAGCCGCCTTGGCGATGCGCATTGTGGATTTGGTGTCGGCGCAAATCCTGGGGCGGCTTGGGCCGGCGGAGCGGACGCTTTCGTATTCCGTTTTGCCGCTGGGTGCGCGCGTGATTCGCATCTGTATTTTCATCATTGCCATCATCTTGATTTTGGCGTCATGGGGATACAACACCAATGCTCTTTTGGCAGGTCTTGGGGTTGGTGGTTTGGCGGTGGCACTTGCCGCTCAGAAGACGCTGGAGAATTTATTTGGCGCCATCTCTTTAATCAGCGACCGGCCGGTGCTGGTAGGTGACGTTTGCAAGTTCGGCGATCAGACCGGAACGGTGGAAGATATCGGCTTGCGGTCTACGCGCATTCGGACGACCGACCGGACCGTGGTGACGATTCCCAACTCGGCGTTCTCTGCGATGACGCTTGAAAACTATTCGCGGCGTGACCGCATTTGGTTTCACCCCACAGTCCGCATCCGCCGCGACACTGCTCCGGGTAAGGTGCAAGAAATGATGGACGCCCTGACTGAAGTTCTCCGCGCCCACCCCTTGGTTCAGCCCGCAGAGGTTCCCGTCCGATTCTCCAAGATCACCGACTACTCGCTTGATCTGGATATTTTCGCGTACGTTGCCACGGCCGATTACAACGAGTTCCTCAAAACGCAGAACGCCTTGTTGCTCAAATTTCTGGAAGCCAGCCAGCAGTGTGGGGTTGCTTGGGCACTGCCGATTTCGGAATCGGTCACAGTCAATCCTCCGGCTGCACAGCCGACGATGAACTGGAATTCCCATCCTGCCGGAGAGCCTCCAGACAGTGCTCCCGCCGCCGGGCTGAAGCGCGGCGTACCGAGCGGGCAGAGGATAGAAGTGTAAACGTTCTGCATTAACTTTTGGGTTAAGGCAGGGCTTTTGAAAACTCCGCCAACTGCAACAATCTGAACGGTTTCGGCTTTCTTGAAGAGCTGATCGTAAACGCCGGTAATGTAGAGGGTCAGGCTCTCCGAAGCCTGCTTCAATACTTCAAGTGCTACTTCATCTCCTTGTTCGGCGGCGCTGGTGACGAGCTTGGCGTAGCTCGCAATTTGCTTGCGGTCGAAATGATTGTAGAACTGATGCATCAAGGCGTTGGCCGTGGGCGCGCCCGAAACTTCAAGTAAAGCTTTATGCAAAACGGTGGGTTTTCCCCAGCCCTCTTCGTACTGCAGTGCCCGTCGCAAAGCTTGTCTAGCCAAGTCGAATCCACCGCCTTCGTCGCCGAAAATGTACCCCCACCCGCCGGCTCTAGCCGTTTGCATTTGAGCGTTCCGGCCGAAGGCGATGGAGCCGGTTCCAGCGATGATAATGATGCCCGGCTCGCCAGCCGTTCCTCCCAGAAGTGCGATCTCAGCGTCATGGGTGAATTTATATTTGTCGCTGGCGATCAGTTCTTTGGTGTAAGCTTCCTTGTCTTCCGCGCCGCCGCTTAGGCCTAGACACACCGAAGCAAAATGAAGGGCTGTGGATTCCAGGCCGGCTTCGTGATAAGCCTGACGAAGGCAATCGCCTACCGCGCTCAGAAATTTGGCGCGCCCTTCGCTTGAGGCGACATGGTTGCACGGACCGCCGCGCCCACGCCCGATGACCTTGCCGGTCTCATCAGCCAAGAGAGCTTTGGTGCTCGACTGGCCGCCGTCAATTCCAAGATAAAAACGCGCCACTACGCCAGCACCTTGTCTGCGGAATAACAGATTGGATCGAGCGGGCACTCGCTGCATTTTGGTTTGCGCGCGACACAGATGCCGCGGCCAAAATGAATCACTTGATGCGAGAACTGGATCCACCTTTCGGGTGGCAGAAGCTTGATCAGATCTTGTTCGATTTTCACCGGCTCTTCGTTCTTGGTCAGGTCGAGGCGCTGGCTGATTCGTTGTACGTGGGTATCGACCACGACGCCCGAAGCGATCCCGAAGGCGACGCCTAAAACCACGTTCGAAGTCTTGCGCGCGGCACCGGGAACTTTGAGAAGTTGCTCCATGGTGCGCGGTACTTCGCCATGATAATCGGCGATGATCGTTTTCGCCGCGCCGATCAGAGACTTCGCTTTGTTGTTGAAGAATCCGGTGGAGCGGATGTCTTGCGCCAGTTCGTCTTGTGAGGCGGCGGCCATCGCTTTGATGGTGGGATATTTTTTGAACAGGCCCGGGGTGACTTTGTTCACGCGCTCATCGGTGCATTGCGCGGAAAGAATGGTGGCCGCCAGAAGTTCCCAGGCGTTGCGGTGGTGAAGAGCGCAGGTGACGTTGGGATAGAGGTTGTTGAGTTCCGTTAGGATTCTATCTAAGCGGGCCTTGCGTTCGGCTGCCGTTTTCGGCTTGGGCACTTTCTTGGGCGGCGTCACGGGATGCATTTTATTTACGGTGGGATCTTCAGCCATGGAATACCGTTAAGATACCGCAGCCCGATCTTCTGGTTCCATACTCGTTTCGGCGGCATCTAAAGTGTGGACCAATGCAAACCTACCATCTTCGCTGCGAACTGATAACCGCTTGCTCATTGCTTGACACGTTTGAGGTTTTTAAGAACCCGGCCAACCTTGCCAAGATCACGCCGAGCTGGCTAAACTTCCAGGTACTCACGAAAGACGTGGAGATGCGCGCAGGCGCCGAGATTGAATACAACATCCGCTGGCTGGGTTTACCAATGCATTGGAAGACGCTGATTAGCGCGTACGATCCGCCTTACGATTTTGTGGATGAGCAGGCAGAAGGGCCGTACTCGCTTTGGCGGCACCATCATACTTTTGAAGAGACGGCTGCTGGAACGAAAGTGGGCGACCACGTGGAGTATGCGCTGCCGCTCGGAGTGCTTGGGCAGATGGCCCATGCGGTGATGGTGAAGAGACAGCTTAGGCCATCTTCCGTTTTCGTCAGCGGGAGATTGGAAACTTGTTAGGGGGAAAAACGGTCGAGGTGTCGCCGCCCGCCATCACGACGAGCTAAGACGGTGCGCCGTTTTCCAAAAAATTGCGCAAGCGGTGGCTGCGGCTCGGATGCCGTAATTTGCGCAAGGCCTTGGCTTCGATCTGGCGGATACGTTCGCGGGTGACCGCAAAATTCTGTCCCACTTCTTCGAGCGTATGTTCGCTGCCGTCTTGCAGGCCGAAGCGCATCTTCACGATTTTTTCTTCGCGCGGGCTCAGTGTCTTGAGAACTTCCGCCGTCTGCTCGCGCAGGTTTAGATTGATGACTGCTTCCGATGGTGAGACCATGCGGCTGTCTACCAGGAAATCGCCCAAGTTCGATTCTTCTTCTTCGCCTACGGGAGTCTGTAACGAAATCGGTTCTTGTGCAATGCGCATTACCCGGCGAATCTTGCTGGGAGAAAGATCCATCCTCACGGCCAGTTCGTCGGTAGTCGGTTCGCGTCCCAGTTCCTGCTGCATTACGCGCTGCAAGCGAACCAGTTTGTTGATGGTTTCGATCATGTGCACGGGAATGCGAATGGTGCGAGCCTGGTCGGCAATGGCACGCGTTACCGCTTGCCGTACCCACCATGTGGCGTAGGTCGAAAATTTGTAGCCGCGCTTGTAATCGAATTTGTCCACAGCGCGCATCAGGCCGATGTTGCCTTCCTGAATCAGATCCAGGAACTGCATGCCGCGGTTGGTGTAGCGCTTGGCTACCGAAACCACTAAGCGGAGGTTCGCTTCAATCAGACGTTTCTTCGCGCACTCAGTTTCGTATTCGCCTTTTTCGACAATCTGCAGAGTGCGCCGCAGTTCGGTGAGCGAATCGCCGCTCTTATCCTCAATGGCTTTCAGTTGATCGTCAAGCGCCTTCGATTCTTTTCTAAGCGCGGCCACACCGCCAGCATTCTTCGAGACGGATTGTTCAATCTGGCGTTGCAGGCGCGCAATTTCTTGCTCCAGTGGCTTGACTTGGCCCACCACTTTTCGCAAGCCATCGCTGAGCGACCGCCGAAACCGAGTCGAGAAAGCGATGCAGCGGATGGCGCGCGAAATGGAAACCATTTGACGCGCGTATTCGAAGCGCAGCTTACGCAGTTGCTTCGGCTTCATATTGCGCGGCGCCTTCATCAACTTCAGTTCGGTCTGCTGGCTTTTCTTGTAAAGCTTCTCTAGTTTCTACGATCGCGGCGAAGAATTGTTCGCGCAGTGCCTCGCCCGCGTCTTCCTCTTCCAAGCCGAGCTGCGCATCTGGCGCCTGCATCACATCCATGATGGAGAATTGGTTCTTCTCAATGGCATGCTTGGCATCGAACAGCAAGTGGATGATCAACCGCGAACGCGAAAGAGCTTTCCGCACGGCGCTCTCGCCGCGCTCAATCCGCTTGGCTAACTCAATTTCGCCTTCGCGTGTAAGCAAGGGCACCATGCCCATTTCACGCAGATACACGCGCACAGAATCGTTGCTTTTATCTAAGGCGCCAGCTGAAAGATCGAGGTCTGCGAAGTCTTCCGCTTCGTCATCTTTCTTCCCAAAGTCTTTTGGCTCTTCGAGTTCGACAGCAGCGGCGTCCAGGTCGCCAAACATTTCGTTGAGATCTTGGTCAGGCGCCAAATCCTCACGCACTACGCCATTCACGTCGTAGAGTGCGAAGCCCTTGTCATTGCTGTCTTGCATTCAACTGCCTTTTTCCCTTGCGTGTTGCCGGAGACGGCGGCACGGGGATCGAGGCCCCCCGATTAGTACCTCGACAACTCATAGTACAACACCAAACACCCCTCTGGAGTTATCCTTTTCTAAAACTTTCACGCCTCTGACTGTTTTCTTTGCTGACCGGTGCTACTCCGCTTCAATGCGTTTAAGTCTTCGGCGATTCGCATGGCGCCTTCGAAGTCTCCCGTCTTCTCAAGTTCCTGCACTTTGCGGCGAAGAATTTCCATTTGTGAACTCACAGCTTTGGATTCCAAGGCGCGGAAGCAATCTATAGCTTGTGCAGCGGCGCCCTCTTCCGCCACGGGTAGTTCACCAAATCCGATCTCTGTCACGATCCGCTGGAAATGCGGCTCCAGTTGGTTGACGATATCTTCCAAAGAGAAGCGCCGCGCTTCCTCGTTAAAACTTACAATTGCCGCAAAAATCGGCCGCAATTCCAGACCTTTGAGCGAATCCGCGTTGCCCACGTAATGCCGAATCGCGGCGCGTGCGTCTGGGCTTGCGAGTAAGCACGTAAGCAGTAACTTCTCGTTCGGCGCGACGGCGGAAGATACCGTTCGTGGCGCGGCCGCTTCAGCGCGCGGCGTCTTTTTGAATTGCTGCCGGATCATGTCGCGGTCCAAATTTAAATAACTGGCGATCTCATCCGCAATCGCCGACCGCTCCAGCTTGTCTGTAACTTGCTGAATGGTGGGCCACATAAATTTGAACGCATCCACTCGACCTTCAACAGAAGCCATATCAAATTTGTTGCGCGTACGATCGGCTAGCCAGTGAAAATACGAGCTCGCATTATCGAGTAACTTCTGATATCCCGCTGCGCCGTTTTGCTGAATGTATTCGTCAGGGTCCAATTCGCCCGGAATTTCCAGCACCCGCACCCGCATTCCTTCTGCCAGGAAAGAAACGATGCGTTTCTCTGTGGATTCCGCGCCCGCTCGGTCGGAATCAAAATTCAGAATCACCAAACCCGCGTTACCCGATTGCGCTACTTGCCGTTTCACCATCCGCACTTGATCGGCATGGAAGGCTGTGCCGCTGGCGGCAACTACTTCCTTGATGCCTGCCGCATAGACGCCAATCACATCCATATAACCCTCTACCAAAATCATGCGGCCGTTCTTACGGGCCTCTGTTTTAGCTCGGTGCAGGTTATAGAGGACGGCCGATTTGTTGTAAAGCCCTCTCGTCGGCGAATTCAAATATTTTGGTTTGTCGTCTGGCCGCAACGCGCGCCCACCGAAACCGATAATTTTACCGGCTTCGTTGTGAATCGGAAACATGAGTCGCGCTCTAAATCGGTCATAGAGGCGTCCATCTTCGCTCGCGCCCACCAAGCCCGATTCTTCCATCAGCGCCTGGCCGAACTTCTGTAGCTTCTTTACCAGTTGCTGGCCTGATGCGTCCGCTAAACCGATGCGAAACTCATCCATCGATTCTTTTGAGACGTTGCGGCCTTCCACGTACTGGCGCGCATCCGCTCCAGTGGTACCGCGAAAATTGTCTTGAAATGTGGTCGCGGCAATCTCCTGCATCTCGAAGAGCGCTGCGCGTTTTTGCGATTCAGCATCGTCTGGCCTGTGCCGCTCGGGCATGGGAATGCCGTAGCGTTCGGCCAGCAGCTTCAATGTTTCCGGAAAGGTGAGGTTCTCCCGTTCCTGGATGAATTTGAATACGTCGCCCTTCGCGTCGCAGCCAAAACATTTGTAGAATCCCAACGTGCCATTCACGTTGAACGATGGCGTGTTCTCCGAATGAAACGGACACAATCCTACATAGCGCGCACCCGATCCTTGGCGCTTGAGCGGCACGTACTGCTGGATCACATCCACGATGTTGAGCTGCGATTTTAATTGTTCTGCGAAATCCATGAAAAGGCTTGGCTGTGCGGGGGAAGTTCTTCTAGGTTAGCTCAGTCACTCCTACCTATAATGACGGCAGGGATGGCACTCAAAGAGTACGCGCAAAAAAGAAATTTCGAAAAGACGCCAGAGCCTCCTCCTAGTAGTCACAAGGCGCAGGGCGATGATCGGTCCGGATTTTTTTGCGTGCAGCGCCACGACGCCTCTCATCTCCACTACGATTTTCGTCTCGAAGTAGATGGTGTCTTGGTGAGTTGGGCCGTGCCCAAAGGCCCCAGTCTCGATCCTGCCCG
Organism: Bryobacterales bacterium; assembly: GCA_963840845.1. Lineage (GTDB taxonomy): Bacteria > Acidobacteriota > Terriglobia > Bryobacterales > Bryobacteraceae > Bog-105. Next base: position 24,265 of record CAWJBS010000089.1, on the reverse strand, counting down.
CAAAGCCCTTGCGATGAAGGTGGAAGACCATCCGTTCGACTACGGCACCTTCGAAGGCAACATTCCTAAAGGCAGTTATGGCGGCGGAAGCGTCATGCTTTGGGACAAAGGCACGTTCGATGTGATCGGGGACCCAGGCGCACATGGGCAGTTGGAGCGCGGCGATTTTAAGTTTGAGTTGCATGGCACAAAGCTCAACGGCAGCTTCGCCATCGTCCGAATGAAGAAATCGGCCAAGGGGAATGAGTGGCTTCTGATCAAGAAGCAGGACGAGCACGTTGTTGCCGATTACGATATCGAAAAGTTTGCCTGGAGCGTTGCTACCAAACGGACTCAGGATGAAATTGCTGCGAATGTTGAGCCGTTGCGAGTAGCTGATCTCAAGGGTGCGAGGAAAGCAGCGCTGTTTGCATCACCGGAAGCCATGTTGGCTACCGCTGCGACCGCTCCGCCGAAAGGCCTGCATTGGCTCTACGAAATTAAGTGGGACGGCGTTCGCGCACTGTGCCGCATCAAAGACGGCAAACTTGAAATCGAAACGCGTAAAGGCAATCGCTGCGAGAAGCAATATCCGGAACTGGCCGATCTTCCAAAGCACGTTAATGCGAAGACCGCTTGGCTCGATGGTGAAATCTGCGTGCTGGATGAACGTGGAAGGTCCCGCTTTGAGTTGATCCAGCCGCGTATCGGCGCCAATCGAATCAATGTTCCGAAATTGGCTGAATCTTCGCCCGTCACGTTGTTTCTGTTTGATGTTCTCTATCTGGATGGCTACGACGTGCGCGGTGTGGCGCTGGAAGATCGCAGACGCTTACTGAGCGCCATTGTCACGCCCGATCAACACATCCGCATCTCCGAAGCGTTTGAGACTGATGGCGAACAGATGTTCGAAGCGGCTCGCAAGATGGAATCTGGAAGGCATTCTGGCCAAGGACCGCCGCAGCCCTTATGTTGGTACTCGCACCTCCCATTGGCTCAAACTCAAAGTTCAAAATGAGCAGGAGTTCGTGATCGCCGGTTTCACCGCCGGCGAGCGCGATTACTTTGGCGCTCTCGTTCTCGCTTACGAAAAAGATGGCAAGTGGCTTCATGCGGGCCAAGTCGGCACGGGATTCGATCAAAAGCTGATGAAGGCGATTCACTCCCGCCTCAAACCTCTCATTACTAAGACGTCTTCCATCAAGCCGACGCCGAAGTTGAAAGATCCAGTCACATGGGTCAAGCCGGAGATCGTCTGCCAAATTCGCTTCTTAGACTGGACCACTGACGGCATGTTGCGTGCTCCTGTTTTCGTAGCTCTGCGCGATGACAAACCGGCGGAAGAAGTGGTACGTGAGATTCAACCCCCCGCGCCCGCTCTCAATCTTTCCGGCAAAGAAGCAACCGTGACGATTGACGGCCACTCTCTTAAATTCACGAACCTCGACAAAGTCTTTTTTCCGAAAGATGGTTGGAAGAAACGCGACTTGCTCGCCTTCTACGATGCTGTGGCTGACTTTCTCGTGCCCCATCTTCAAGGACGGCCGCTCTCCATGAAGCGTTATCCCAATGGCATTCACGAAGACTTCTTCTTTCAGAAAAACGCCGGCAGCCACTTTCCCTCTTGGCTGCATTTGGAGCCCATCATCGAGCATCATCCACCAAAGACGAATCAATACCCTGTCGCCAATGATCGAGCGAGTCTCCTCTATTTGGTCAACCTCGGTTGTATTGATCACAACCCATGGATGAGTCGCGTTGGAAGTTTAGAAAATCCGGATTGGGTGTTACTCGATCTCGATCCGGTAGAAGCCTCTTACGACAAAATTGTCGAAGCTGCGCAACTCATTCGCGAAATTCTAGAGGAGCTCGGCTTGAAGGGCTATCCCAAAACCACGGGTGGCGATGGCATGCATATTTACATACCTGTCGAGCCGATTTACACCTACGATCACGTGCGTGGCTTCGCCGAAATTCTGACTCACCTGGCTGTAGATCGCGCGCCGAATCTATTCACTACTCCGCGGTCAGTGGAAAAGCGCAAAAAGGACAGGGTGTATTTTGATTACCTGCAGATCGGAACAGGCAAAACTATCTCCGCTCCGTACGTAGTGCGCGCTTATGATGGAGCGCCTGTCGCCACTCCGCTGCATTGGAAAGAAGTGAAGAGCGGGCTGAAGCCGACTGACTTTCGAATCGACAATGCCATCGACCGCTTTCGCAAAGTAGGAGATATTTTCGCGCCGGTGCTGGCAGGCGGCCAGCATCTGGAAACCGCGCTAGCTCGCCTGAAGCACTAAGCAGCGCCACTCGCCCGACTCCGTCACCGCGCCGCTTCCGAACGTCGCCTCCATGGCGGGCAATTCATAATCGCTGAATCCGGTAAGAATCAACAAGCCGCCAATTCGTAGCAACTCATCTGCGATCGAAAGAATGACCGTCGCACTGATGTTCGCCACGGTTACGTCTGCTTCGCGAAGGCAATCAGCCGAGCCCACGGCTAAGCCAGCGCTGAACCCGTTGAGTTCGAAGTTCTCCCGCGCAGCGATCAGCGCGGCTTCATCAAAATCAACTCCCACGGCCATGCGCGCGCCAAGACGTAGCGCGGCTATCGCCAGCAATCCCGATCCCGTACCAATATCGACAACCGTTTTTCCTTCAACTCTCGCACGTTCTATTGCTTCTAATGCGAGTTGCGTGCAAGGATGTTCGCCTGTGCCGCATGCCAACCCAGGGTTGTGTATGATTCGCACTCTATCAACCGGAGTCACTTCGGTACACCAGTGCGGTGCCAGAAAAATGCGTTTGCCAATCAATCTCGCCGGCCAAGCTCGCTCAGTGGTTTCAACCCAATCGATCGAATCTTCCTGCGTCCACTCTCCGCCAAAGCGTCGCAGTAATTCCGCCCGCTGGTCATTTGTTTCGAACCCCGCAATCAAGCCATCATCCAGCTCACGAATGCCAACCGTCCCGGCCTCCCACAACTCACCCGAGAGAAAATCCACATCATCCGGCCGGCATTTCAGATGCAACGAATACATCAGTTGCTCGCAAAGCGCCGGAAAAAGCTGTCCGCTCGCCAAGTCGGAGCTTTATCAGCGTCCGCAACCCACACAGCCACGTTTCGCAAGATGACGTCGAACTGGGCCGCTGCCGCTTGATCTACCGGTTGGTCCACATCGTCAGTCACGCCGTGATAGCGCGTCGCATACCAATCTTTGAAAATCTTCTCTTCCGGACCGCCGGGAATATAACCGAATTTGAACGCGAGCGACGGCACACCCTTCTTAATGAAGCTGTACTGGTCGCTGCGGATGAAACGATTACGATTCGGTTCCTTATCGGCCTGCACCTGCACGCCGGCAAGCTTCGCGGCCTCCGTAATATCTCTGCCGAGCGTCGATTCATTCAGCCCTTGCACCTCCAGCCACTTCAATGGGAACAGTGGAAGAAACATATCCATATTGAGATCGGCCACAATGCGGCCTGGCACAGTCGGATGCGCCGCAAAAACTGCGGACCCCAGTTCGCCCTTCTCCTCACCTGTCACCGCTAAGAAGATGATCGAGCGTTTCGTTTTCGGCGTGGCCTTGGCAATCTCAATTAAGGACGCCACTCCCGAAGCATCATCCATCGCGCCGTTGTAAATGCTATCGCCATTCACCGGTTTTCCTTCTCCCAAATGATCAAGGTGAGCGGAGATCACAACATACTCCGTTTGCAATGTCGGATCGTAGCCCAGCTTCAGACCCACCACATTCTTCGATGCGATGGCTTTGCTTGAGACCCGAAACGTCGCGCGGATCTTTCCTGGAATCGTGAAGCGCGGCATCGGCTGCTGGCTGTTCGCCGCGTCAAGCACTTCATCAATGCTGTGGCCCGATTCCGCAAATAAATCATCAGCCTTAGCCGGATCCCAAGAAGCGCTAAACTGCAAACCCTCCGTTACATTCATGCTCGGATCCGCCAAATCCATGCGCGCCATCCCCCAAGAGCTTGACTGCCGCGCCCACGGAATTTCCATGCTCTTCGGATTCGGAATCGAAATCATACCCACCGCTCCCGCCGCCCGCATCGCTTTCCAACGCTGTTCCAACGACGAATAATGGGAACGCAAATTGCCGTCAATGTTTTCCGGCCCACCCGTCAAGTACGCCACCACCGCGCCTTTGATGGGCATTCCTTCTAACGAGTTGTAATGCGCTTCCGGAATTACTAATCCGTAGCCCGCAAATACCACCGGCGCTTCGAATTCTTCAGGCGAGTGGGCAGAGAAAGCCAGTATGTACTTCGTCTGGAATCGCCACTTTGATGCCGCGATCGCCGCGAACCAATTCCAGGCTGCTCGAAAGCAACGTGGTCTCTACGAACTCCACCGGCTGAAAGCTCGTCTTTCAGGCCCGCCTTCTGAAACTGATCGGCCACATAATCAGCCGCCATGTCATAGCCCGGCGAGCCAACGTTGCGGCCCTTTAGCTTGTCACTCGCCAAGTAAGTCACATGCTTCCACCAAGCCTTGCCCAGCGCGTTCCAGTCGTTGACTACTTCAGCCGCGCTAACGGCGATCGTGCACAAGGTCAGAGTGATGAGATATTTCTTCATGGTTGGTTTCAATTTTCCAGCGTTTGGCCCAGAGATGTAAGGTTAGCAATCCCCAGATGTGATAACCCAGATTGACTTGCCGCGACATGTGCCGGTCCAGGATCGCTTGAATCGCGGTGGGTGAGAACAATCCCACTTGTTTGACGGACTCAGCGCCAAGTGTTTCCATCACCAGCGGACGCAGCGGGCCGCGCAGCCATTCGTGCGCCGGTATGTCGAGTCCTTCCTTCGGACGGTTCATGATCTCTGGTGGAAGTTTCTTGCTCACCAATTCCCGCAGCACTCGCTTAGTTGTTTTGCCCTTAATCTTCAGCTGAGCAGGCAGCCGCGCCGCAAAATCAACCAAACGGTGATCCAAGAACGGCGGCCGCACTTCCAGAGAATGAGCCATGCTCATGCGGTCGCACTTGTAAAGAATGTCATCAGGCAAATAGTAATGCTGATCCACAAACAGATAACGATTCAGCATCTGATTCTGCGGCGGCAAGCCAGGGAGTGACTCACACAGACCTCCCAACGACTCAGTTGCCGATTTCAGACCAAGCTGCTTTTGCTCCGCTTGGGAGAACGTGCCATTCCAATAGAAATGCGCCTCATCGGGAGATAGCAACGAACCTCCCAAGAAGCGTTTGATCTTGTACTCAAGCCCGATCTTTTCATCAGAGACTGGGAGTTTTTCCGCCGCCCACAAGCCAAGGCGTCGAAGCGCAGCCGGCGAATAGCGGGCAGTCTGCGCATACCCGTCCGCCAAATAAGTTTGATATCCGCCGAAGATCTCATCCGCGCCTTCCCCACTCAGCGCCACGGTCACATGCTCCGCCGTCATTTTCGACAAGAACCACACCGGCAACGCGCCCGCATCCGCACTCGGCTCGTCGGAATAATAAGCCATCTCGTGAATGGCACCCGCCAAGTCTACGTTACTGCTGACATCGAACTCGCGGTGAACCGTGTTGTAACGTTTCGCCAGGAGACGGAAATACTGGCTCTCGTCAAAACGCCGTCCCGCAAAAGAAATAGAAAATGTCTCCAGTTTGCGCGACGACACCTCAGCCGCATAATGCAGAATCGTCGATGAGTCCAATCCGCCGCTAGCCCATATGCCCAGCGGAACATCCGAAACCAGATGTTCGGATATTGATTGCTTCATCAATTCATCCAACTGCGAGCAAGCCTCCGCCAAGCCAACCTGTTGCGGATCGAACTCATTGCGCCAATACGCACCCGTACGAATCTGCCCTGCGCGGCACTCCATCCACGAACCCGGCGTCGAGCTTCACAATGCCGTCCACCAACGTGTAAGGCGTGGGAACGTAGTTCAACGACAGGTAATAGCTCAGCGCCTTTTGCGAAATGCGACGCGGAATGTCCGGATGTTCAAACAGCGTTTTGAGTTCCGACCCAAAGTACAGGTTGCCCTCTTGCACCTTGTAATACAGCGGCTTGATCCCCAACCGGTCGCGCACAATCACCAGCCGGTCTTCAAACTCCCGCCAAAACGCCGCCGCAAACATTCCACGAAATCGTGAAAAACAATCCACATCCCACTGCGCAAAAGCCCGCAGCGCTACCTCGGTATCGCAATGAGAGTCGAACCTATGCCCAAGCCCCTCCAGCTCCTTGCGAATCTCCGCGTGGTTGTAAATTTCGCCGTTGAAAACGATCACCGTGTCGCCGTTTTCAGTGCGCATAGGTTGATCGCCGCCGCCCAAATCAATAATCTTGAGCCGCACCGCGCCCATCGAAATGTTGCGCGCCTTCATGCGTGCCTTGCTGATTGGGCCCCCGGTGGATAATGCTCTGCACCGCGCGATTCAGCACGCCTGCGGGCGGTTTTCGCCGGAAATGGGTGAAACCTGCTATGCCACACATATGACGCAAACGAGAATAAAGGATTGAGCCACGAAACGCACTCTTACCGGCATCCTCTTCCTATCGATCCTTTGCTGCCTGAAATCTTGAAAGCGATTGAGGGGAACACTCTTACATTGTTGCAGGCTGAGCCAGGAGCCGGAAAAACTACACGCGTTCCCGCAGCAGCGCTCGCCGCTGGCTTGGGGCCGGTCTTCGTGCTCGAGCCTCGCCGCTTGGCCGCACGCATGGCCGCGCGCCGAGTCGCCGATGAAATGGGCGAGCCGCTGGGCGAAACCGTCGGCTATCGTGTGCGCTTCGAAGATGTCAGTGGGCCGAAGACCAAGCTCTGGTATCTGACGGAAGGCGTTCTCACTCGCCGTTTGCTGGCCGATAGTGAACTGCGTGAGGCGCGCCTCGTGGTGCTGGACGAGTTTCACGAGCGCCATCTCGAAACTGATCTAGCTTTAGCTCTCTTACGCGATCTTCAGAAGCGGCGTAAAGATCTCCGCTTGCTGATCATGTCTGCCACGCTCAGCGAAGATCTCCGTGCCGCATTAGGCAAATCCGCCGCTGATCAACTCGCCCGGCCGCCTTTTCCCCGTCTCCGTCCGCTATACGCCTCACTCCGCCGCTCCGCTCGAAGAACAGGTGGCGGCTGCGGTAACAAAGGCTGTGGCAGAAACCAAAAATCACGTCCTCGTATTCCTGCCCGGGGCTGCTGAAATCAGGAAAGCCATGGCCGCTTGCGAACCTATTGCCCGTCAGGCAAAGGCCAAGCTTCTACCGCTGCACGGCGATCTCACTCCCGAAGAGCAAGACCAAGCCGTATCTCCCAGCGCCACACGCAAGATCATCTGTTCCACCAACGTCGCCGAAAGTTCCGTCACCATCGACGGCATTGAAGCCGTCATCGATACCGGCCTCGCCCGCGTCCTGACTCACTCTCCTTGGAGTGGACTCTCCCGCCTCAGTGTCGAAAAGATCAGTCAATCCTCCGCCATTCAACGCGCCGGGCGTGCGGGCAGAACCAGCGCCGGCATCGCCATTCGTCTCTTTCCTGAATCTGATTTCGTCCGCCGCCCTCATCACCTACCTCCCGAAATTCTCCGTTCCGATCTCAGCTCCACTCTTCTTCTCCTCGCCTCTCACGGCATCGCTTGGGAGAGATTGGAATGGCTCGACCAGCCTTCCACTGACATGCTGAACCACGGCCGCGACCTCCTATCGAAGCTCACGGCACTGAACTCCCAGGCACCATCACTCCCAATGGCAGGCAGATGGCTGAGTGGCCACTTCATCCCCGGCTCGCGCGCTTCGTTCTCGCCGCAGCCGAAATGGGCGCCAAACGCGAAGCTTGTGATTTAGCCGCGCGACTCTCCGAAGGCCGTCCCCGTTTTGATCAACGCTCTCATGCTTCGGATATCGAAGCGCTCCTTGCCGCCGACCTGCCTTACAATGCTCGTCGTCTGCGTCAACAGTTGTTAGATCAGGTGCGCGTCCCCGCACGCGGCAGGCCCGACACTCATGCCCTCGAAAAGGCTCTTTTGCTCGCCTTCCCCGATCGTGTCGCCCGCAAACGTGGTGACCGGCTACTTCTCGCAATTGGCACGGCTGCGCAATTAGACAAAAGCAGTTTTGTGCATGCCGACTACCTCGTCGCCATGGAAGTTGACGATCGCGAAGGCCAAACGCCATTGGTCCGCATCGCCAGCGCGATCGAACCCGATTGGCTCCTTGATCTCTTTCCCGATTCCATCGAAACGCGCGAAGAACTCGCCTGGAATCGCGACGCCGAACGCGTCGAGCAGCGGAACCAACTCCGCTACGAGCAGCTAGTCATCGACGAATCATCCGGACCTCCCACCGACTCAGTCGCGGCATCGGAATTTCTAGCTGCAAAGGCAGTCGAAGCAGGCACCGAGCGCTTTTGCGATGCCGAGGAATTAGGCAAACTCATGCGCCGCGTCCAGTTCGCGGCAACTTATTTGAAGGATGAGTTACCTGCCGATCCTCAGTCCGCGGCTCTGCATGAACTCGCCCAAGGCTGCACCAGTTTTGCTGACATGCGAGCCGCAGGTTTGCTCGACGTCCTCCAGATCACTCCTCCCTATGCGTCGCATCGACGAAATCGCGCCTACACACGTCCAACTCCCAAGCGGCCGCCGCGCCCGCATCGAATATCACGATGGCCGTCCACCCTCCGTCGCCTCCCGCCTACAGGATTTTTTCGGCATGAAACAAACTCCCACCGTCGCCCGCGGCGCCGTTCCTCTTGTTGTCGAATTGCTCGCGCCCAACCAACGCCCGGTGCAAGTAACGACAGATCTCGTCAGCTTTTGGAAAAATCTTTATCCGCAAGTTCGCAAAGAACTGAGCCGCCGCTATCCACGACACTCTTGGCCCGAAAAACCAGATTAATAACGTTTGTACGGCAAGAACTTCCCGCTCATCGTAATTCGGACACGGTCACCTTTCGGATCCTGTTCACGTTCGATATTCATATTGAAGTCGATGGCGCTCATGATGCCGTCCCCGAATTCTTCCTGAATAAACTCCTTGAACGTCGTACCGTACACAGATACCAGTTCGTAGAAGCGATAAATAAGTGGATCGGTAGGAGGAACTGTTGGCAGCGAACCGCGATAGGGTATGTCAGTCAGCAAATCACGCTCCTCATCGGAGAGCCCGAACAATTCAGCTGCCCTGCCAGCAATTTCCGGAGTCATTGACATCTGCCCGAGGCATGCAGCGCATGTCCACACAGGAGATTGGCCGATCTTGGTGCCAACATCGCTCCATGTCCAACGGTTCTTCTTCTTGATCTGAATCATTTTCTGGCCAAGAGCGGTTTTGAGGTCGTTCATTTTCGAAAGATAACAATCTGGTTTTGAAAAGACTTCTTGACAAGCTCATTACTGCGTCATCAGTTACTACGTGAAAGGTAATAACGATAAGCAGTTCGTAACGGCCTTTTAGATCACCTTTGAAGCGTTACTCACACTTTGCGCATCCAACAGTAGATATGGACTATCGTCAACTCGGCCACTCCGGCCTCAAAGTCTCTTCCCTCAGTTTCGGTGCCGGCACCTTCGGCGGGTCGGGCGATTTCTTCAAAGCCTGGGGCAGCACCGACGCGCAAGGCGCCAAGCGCATTGTGGATTTATGCCTCGATGCCGGTGTGAACCTCTTTGACACCGCCGATATCTACTCAAACGGCCTGTCCGAACAAGTTCTAGGAGAAGCCATCCAAGGCAAACGCGATCAATTGCTGATCTCCAGCAAAGCTACCTTCCGGTTCGGAGATGGCCCGAACGACGTTGGCTCATCGCGCTATCACCTGATCCGCTCCTGCGAAGACAGTCTCAAGCGCCTGAAGACCGACCGCATCGACATCTATCACATGCATGGGTTCGATGCCACCACGCCTGTTGAAGAAACCGTCGAAGCTCTCGATTCACTTGTCAAAGCCGGCAAGGTACGCTATGTGGCCTGCTCGAATTTTTCGGGCTGGCATCTCATGAAGTCGCTCGCCGTCTCGGCTCGCTATGGTTGGGCCCGCTATGTCGCACATCAGGTCTACTATTCGCTCATCGGTCGAGAGTACGAGTGGGAACTGATGCCCTTGGGCATTGATGAGAAAGTCGGAGCATTGATTTGGAGCCCGCTCGGTTGGGGCCGGCTCACCGGCAAAGTGCGCAGAGGTCAGCCCCTGCCGGAAGTGAGTCGCTTGCATAAAACCGCCGACAAAGGTCCGCAGGTTGACGACGAATATCTCTACAAAGTCGTCGACGCCCTTGATGCGGTCGCAAAAGAAACCAGTAAGAGCGTTTCGCAAGTCGCGCTCAATTGGCTCCTGCAGCGGCCCACGGTCTCAAGCATCATCATCGGCGCCCGCACCGAAGAGCAGCTGAAAGAAAATCTCGGTGCTGTCGGTTGGAATCTCTCCGCTGAGCAAATCAAGAAGCTTGACGCCGCCAGCGAAAAGCCGCGCGTTTATCCCTATTGGCACCAAGCGCAATTCACCGAACGAAATCCGCTGCCGGTCTAGCTCGCCCGATCCGCAATCTGCGCCAGGATCTCCGGTATCTCGAACACGGCTCGATTATCCATCGCCGCCGCTTTCGCCCGCATATGATGGAGAGCGCCGCTCGCCAAGGCCCCTCTTACGGCGCCCTCTATGTTTTTAAAGTCCTCCAGCACTACCCCAACGCCCTGTCCCGTCACCCACTCCGTGTTGTAGCGTTCCTGTGGCAGTGTCCACGCATTGCGCTCTACAAACACCGGCAGCTTCATCTTGATCGCTTCAGAGATGCTGCCCGGCCCAGCCTTACCTACAAAGAAATCACACAAGCTCATGAAATGCGGTATCTCTTTCGTGAATCCTTCCAAATGAATTTTGTTCCGCGTTTTGAGCCCCGCCACGCGCGCGCGAATCTTTTCATTCTTCCCGCAAATCATGATCAGTTGCAAATCGGTCGAACTGTTGCCAAGCTTCTCGGCAATTTCCTCCATCACGTTCGACCCTTCGCCTCCGAACATTACCATGCCCGTTGGCAATTCAGGGTTCAATCCAAGCTTTGTCAATTCATCGCCGCGGTCCTTCAACTGTGGATCATAAAACTGTGGCCGCAAAATCATCCCGCTGGTTTTGAAAACATGCTCAGGATCATACCCGGTTGCATACGCCTGCTCCACCGCTTTGTCTGTCCCGCAAATCAAATACTGCTTCTGCCGTCTCAATCCAAAAATGCGGCGGATAGTCGGCCATGTCCGTCAAAATCGTTACCAGCGGCACCTTCGGCAGCGCTTGGCCCAAACTCTCGCACAGCGCCCGGTTGAAATTCGGCACTACCGAAACAACCATATCCGGTTCCCGCTCTTTCCAAACGCTGGTCAGCAGTTTCACCTGCGCCGGATGATAAAGCCGAATCACGCCGTGCATCATCGGCAGCAAATATTCCGACCCCAGCGTCCACCCCTTCGCCAGCGCCAGGTTGTAGATATCTTCCAGTCGAATGTGGGTAATCTTGCGAAAAATGTCGAGGCTGTCCAAAACCTCCTGCAAATTCACCAAGCGAACCTGCCACGAATGCCGGGTTGTCCCAATCACGGCTTCTAAAGCGGTGGCGGCGCTCTTATGTCCCCCGCCCGCGTTGAAATAAATCAGGTCTAGCTTCAAATTTTCGCGCAACATCTATAGTAATGTCATTTCGTTGTAACCACTTGGGCCGTACAAATAAAGTACGAGGAACAATAGCGATGCTATTTCACGTAGACTGGTGTACAGGGTCATCGGTATGACGGCCCATCAAAGCATGCTCCATTTTATAGCCACGCGCGATCACAAAATCATGCGCAAGGTAAATAAATGGCCTGCGCCCAAATGGATTCGTTTGTGGGCCATCGCCGCCACCCGCGCGGGCGATGGCTGGCTCTGGTATCTTACCGGACTCGCCGTTCTGCTGTTTGGCGGCGAAGAGCGGCTTACGGCCACAGCTTCCGCCGGTTCGGCTGCGCTCGTTGGTGTCGGCATCTTTACTTCCGTTAAGAAAATTTCGGGGCGCAAACGTCCGTGCGAAATTGAGCCGCACTGCTGGGCCACACTTCTACCGCCAGATCAGTTTTCTTTTCCTTCGGGTCACACCATTACTGCGTTTGCGGTCGCCGTTGGCTTCAGCCTCTTCTATCCTCTTTTCACGGCAGCGCTCCTGTTTTGCGCACTCAGCATCGCTGTGTCCCGCATTTTGTTAGGCATGCACTTCCTAAGCGACGTCGTCGTCGGTGCGCTCATCGGTACTGGCTTGGCGTACGCCAGTCACGCCGTCTTCGTCTAATCCGTCGCTCTGTCGTCCTTTTGCTTCCGCTAGGATGAAGTCTAGACGACATGCTACGCAGTTCTCTGCTTTACCTGTCTGAGCAGTCTTGGCTTCGCAATTGGATGGAAACGTCATCCATCTCCCGCAAGCTTACCGAACGGTTCGTCGCGGGTTCTGAACTGAAAGACGGCGTCGCTGTCCTCAAAAAGCTGGCCTCCGACAACACGCTCGCCACGCTCGATTGTCTCGGCGAAAATGTCGAATCCATGGAAGATGCCGCGCACTCTCGCGATGCCTATCTTGCCGCCCTTTCGGAAATCGAAGCAGCTAAACTCCCAGCCACAGTCTCGATCAAGCTCACCCAGTTCGGTCTCGATCTTTCCCCCGAAATCTGCCGGGACAATGTCCTGGCGCTGGCCCAGCGCGCCCGCTCTATCAACAGCCGCGTCGAAGTAGACATGGAATCGAGCGAATACACCGACCGAACTCTCGAAGTCGTTCATCGCATTCAAGACGTCTTCCCAGGCCAGGTCCGCGCCGTCATTCAGGCTTATTTGTTCCGCTCCGAAGCCGATATTCGCGAATTGTCCGCCAAGGGAATTCCGGTCAGGCTCTGCAAAGGCGCCTATCGCGAACCGGCCGAAGTCGCTTTTGAGCAAAAAGCCGATGTGGACGCGAACTACGTCAAGCTCATGAAACTCCTTCTCAATGAAGGAACGTATCCGGCCATCGCGAGTCACGATGAGAGGATCATCGACGAAGCCCTACGTCATATAGGGGAACAAAAACTCGACCGTGAACGTTTTGAATTTCAGATGCTTTATGGCATACGACGCGATTTGCAGCGCAAACTGGTTTCGCAAGGCTTTCGCTTACGGCTTTATGTGCCGTATGGCGATGCATGGTACCCGTACTTTATGCGGCGTTTGGCTGAGCGGCCGGCCAATCTCATCTTCCTGGCTAAGAATCTCGTCCGCAGCTGACACGAACTCCGATTTTAAGCAACTCTGCTGTCATGAGGGGAGTCCAATTGTCTGAGATGAAATACTGGCTTTACTTCATCGCCAAACTACTCGTCGGTGGCGGGTTGATGATCGCCTTGCAGTATGGCATCCTTCATCTCTACCCGATTCCGCAGCAAGCGCCAGGCATGGAAGAGGCTCTGTTTCTTCACGATGCGCCGTTTACCTTCCTCGTCCTCGCTCTTTGGCATCTCGATGCGGCTGTTCTCGTGCTAATTGTTTTAGATCAGCGCCGTCGCTGCCGCACCTGTCTGCACAAACTCATCATGCCGGTGAGCACCGGATCTTGGGGTAGAACCCTTCTGGGCCGCCCCCGCACCGAGCGAATTTGCCCTTACGGGCACGGCACGCTCACCATTGAAGACTTGCAAATCACCGGCCGTCAGCTTCCTGACTGGCATCCGCACGACGGCGACATCTGGAAAGAGTTAGAATCTTATTATCAAGCCCGTAAGTAACAAGGTGTTGTAGCGGGCGTCCAAAGCAGAGAGACGATTCTTCTTCCCTAGGCCACTACACCCTTGCCTCTACGCATCAAATTACCGAAAAGCGGCTCTTCTCGCGCCCGCACTGCCCGTCCTGCTCGTAGCGCTGGCCCGAGTCTCACTCACGCCCGCCTCAGCCGCTACGTTTTCTTTGGTTTGCTCGGCATGGTGGCCATCCTCATTGGCTTCGTGGCGTACAGCTATGTGAAGTATTCCAACTTGGCCGATATCAAGTTGGAAAAGGGGCCGTTCCCGAATTCGTCTGTCTTGTTCGCCGCGCCGCGCTTGGTCGGTGTGGGCGATGACGCTACCAAAGCGGAAATTGCCAGTAAGCTCAACGAAAGCGGCTATGAAGAAGATGCCAAAACCAATTCCTACGGCTGGTACCACCTCAGGCCCGACGGCATTGAAATCTTCCCTGGCAAGCAGTCCGAAACAGAGTCGGAACCAGCTGTCTTACGCATTCAGGACAACAAAATTGTCTCCATCATCGCGCTAAGTGATAATTCCTCTAGGCCCGAATATTCACTCGAACCCGCCGTATTGAGCGCCATGTTCGATGCCAACCGCTCCAAGCGCCGCATCGTGAAGTATGAAGATATTCCGCAGGTGCTGGTTGATGCCGTGGTCTCCGTTGAAGATAAGCGCTTTTTTTCGCACTCCGGTTTCGATCCTATTCGTATCGTCAAGGCGCTTTGGGTTGATATGCGTGCCGGCAGCCGTGTCCAGGGTGCCTCTACTCTCACGCAGCAGCTTGCCAAGAATTTCTTCCTCGATTCACGCAAGACGGTTGGTCGCAAATGGGAAGAATTGCTCATCACGATCCACTTGGAGCGCAAGCTCACCAAACAGAAAATTTTTGAATACTATGCCAATCAGATCGAGTTGGGTCGGCGTGGTTCGTTTGGCATAAACGGGTTTGGCGAAGCAGCGCAGGCGTTCTTTGGCAAAGACATCAAACAACTCACTTTGCCCGAAGCCGCGACTCTCGCCGGCTCGTGTCAATCGCCCAGCGCTCGCAACCCGTTCCGTTGGCCTGACCGGGCCAAGGCGCGCCGCAACACGGTATTGCAGTTGATGTTGGACAACGGCAAGATCACGCAAGCGCAATACACGGAAGCAGTCAATACGCCAATGGTCGTCACCAAGCAGGGCATTGAATCTACCGACGCGCCCTATTTTGCTGACCACGTGAACGAGCAGTTGGCCGATCAATTTGGCGATCATGATTTTCAAGAATCTGGTTCGCGCATTTACACCACGCTCGATTTAGATTTGCAGCGTGATGCTGCCGCGGCTGTGGCCGATGGCACCAAAGCTATTGATGACATTCCTCACTAAACGCAACGGATGGCGAACCGTTTGAAATCCCTCAAGTGGCGCTCATTTGCCTCGATCCGCATACCGGCGAAGTCAAAGCTTTGATTGGCGGTCGGAACTACGGCATGAGTCAGTTGGACCATACTAAGGCCGAACGCCCTTCTGGCAGTATCTTTAAGCCGTTTGTGTATGCGACGGCTTTGAACGGCGGTTTGTGGAACAGCCCGAACATGATGACCACATCGTCCATCGTGGACGACGATCCGAAAACATTCATGTGGAACGGCGAAGAATACAACCCGCACGACATGCACAAGAACTGGGAGGGCCCGGTTACTCTGCGCACGGCATTCGCAAAGTCTTTGAACGTGCCGGCCATTGAAGTGGCGGAACAAGCCGGTTATCACAACGTTTCCGATCTAGCCCACAAAGCGGGTTTAGTGAATGTCCGAGGCACGCCGTCCATGGCATTGGGAACCTATAACGTCACGGCGATGGATATGGCAGGCGCCTATACGGTCTTTGCCAATGATGGCGTTATGGTGACGCCGCGCTTATCTCGCACATCGTCGATAAATCAGGCAAAGACGTTTGGACTTCAGAGGCTGAAACGAAACGCGTGCTTGATCCGCGGGTCAATTTTCTGGTGGTCAGTCTCATGCAAGAAGTGCTGCGTTCCGGTACCGGCGCGGGCGCTTATCGTTACGGCTTTAACCTGCCAGCCGCGGCTAAAACCGGTACTTCCCAGGATGCTTGGTTTGCCGGCTTCACTTCTAATTTGCTCTGCATCGTTTGGGTTGGGCTTGACGATTACAAAGACGTAAAGATGCAAGGCGCCGAAGCAGCTATGCCCATCTGGGCTGAGTTCATGAAGCAGGCGCATCAACATCGCGCCTATCGAAACGTTTCCAATTCAGCGTTCCCAGCGGCATCGTCACTGCGCAAATCGATAGCGGCTCCGGTCAACTTGCCACCGGCGGTTGTCCACCGAATGTCATTCGCAACGAATATTATTTAGATGGAACAGCGCCCACGCAGTTCTGTCCTTTGCATGCCGGCGGCACTTCTGTGACCGACTGGAACATGCCGTTACCTAGCCCCACTGGTTTCCCGCCGAGTGCGCAAAACGCGCCGCCTCCCCCTCCCGGAGCCGAGCCGCCCGAGAGCGTGACTGGTCCGGATGCCAGTTCTCAAAAAGACAAAAATGGCCAGCCCAAAAAAGGCATCTTCGATAAGCTCAAATCCGTCTTTCACGAATAGAGAAAATAGCCGCTTTCAAACTGTAACTTGACATCCGTTACGGTTTCGGACACCCTATTGGGATAGCCGTCGTTCCTCCCCCGTAGCTGGAACTATATTCAAGTCTTCAGGAGAGAAACTTTTGCTTTACAAAAAATTGCTGGCGCTGTCTTTGTTCGCCTTTTGTCTCCCTGCTTTTTCGCAAACTGCTGGTGCGGGCGGAATGAGTGGCACCGTCACCGACCCTTCCGGCGCCGTCGTGCCCGGTGTAGAAGTGACCATTGCTAACACCGCCACGGGTCAGACCCGAACAATATCACACGAATCAGTCTGGTATCTATTCGGCGACTTTTTTGCAGCCAGGCCCATATGACGTCTCGGCATCAAAGTCCGGCTTTGCCAAGATCGATAACAAGGGACTCACGGTCGGCGTTGGCCAAACGGTCACCGTCGACTTTCAGCTGTCCGTTAGCGCCACAACTCAGACACCGTCGAAGTGAACGGCCAAGCCGCGCTGGTCGATCCGGCTAAGACAGAGCAATCCCAAAGCGTGAGCCAAAACCTTGTGCAGAACCTGCCCATCGTCGGCCGCCGCTGGGATAATTTTGTGCTCCTTACACCTGGTGTCACCACCGATGGCGGTCTCGTTTCTTACCGCGGCATTTCCGGTTTGTACAACAACAACTCTGTCGATGGCGCCAACAACAATCAGGCGTTTTTTAGTGAGGCGCGCGGACGTTCCACGGTGCCTTATACCTACAGCCTTGATGCCATTCAAGAGTTTCAAGTCAGCGCCAGCAACTACAGCGCTGAATTCGGCCAAGCGGCGGGCGGCGTCGTCAACGCCGTGACCAAGTCCGGCTCGAACGATTTTCATGCCGACCTTTTCTACTACCTCCGTTATCCCACTTTGAACGCCCTGGATCCTTACAACAAATCTCACGGCATCTATACCCAGCCGGTTCATCAGCAGCAACAGTTCGGTGGCAGCGCCGGCGGCTCCATCCTGAAGAACAAGCTTTTCTATTTCATCAATTACGATGGCTCGCGCAAAGTGTTCCCAATCGCATATACATCCAGCGCGACTTTTCCGCTGCCTTGCCCTGCAGTGATTCCTTCAGCCAAATGTGCCGCTGCCAATGCTTACTTGCAGAGCCTGACCGGCAGCTATCCGCGCACCGCGATTAACGACATTGCCTTCGCCAAGCTCGATTATCAATTGAACTCGTCCAACCGCTTAAGCGCTGGCTTCGACTTCGATGATTTTCACGCACCCAATTCCTATAACTCAAACACCTCCGTCAATAACAATTCGGTGACGGCTAACGGGCCCGCCGTAACTCACACGCGCTTCTTCGTGGCCAGTTGGGATAGCATCCTGAATCCCACCAGTGTGAATAATTTCCGTTTCCAGTGGGGACTCGATAACGAAATTATCGGCGCCAACAGTACAGGGCCTAACGTGAGCATTGCCAGTGTCATGGCGTACGGTATGCCCAACGCTCTGCCGCGGCCCGCTTTCCCCGATGAACACCGCTTGCAATTTGCCGATACTTTCTCCAAGTCGTTGGGCAAGCATCAACTCAAAGCGGGCGTTGACGTGAACCGCATTCACGAGTTGCTCATCAATCTGTTCCAAGGCGGCGGCGTTTACAGCTACAGCGGCGCTCCTGCTACTGCGTTCGGAAACTGGGTGGCCGATATTTACGGCATCAACCTGAACAACGGTCACGCCGTTGGTCAAAACTATAGCTCGTTCGCTCAGGTCACGGATCCAATTACCGGCGTAGGTAAAGACGATTTCTACGACACCGACGTTGCAGGATTCGTTGAGGATGATTGGAAGATTCTGCCCAATCTGACCTTGAACCTAGGCGCCCGCTACGAAGTTCAATTGATTCCGCAACCACCCAAGCCCAATCTGGCCACGCCGCTCACGGCCTTGTATTCCAGCACCATCAATATCGATACCAATAACATTGCACCGCGTATCGGGCTTGCTTGGGAGCCCCACAAGGGGATGGTTTTGCGTTCCGGTTATGGCATCTTCTATGCCAAGACTTCGAACAGCACCTTCTATGCCAGCCGCGTAGAGAACGGCGTCTACCAGCAAACTTTCAATTGCACTCCGTCTACCTGCCCCGCTTTGTCGTTTCCGAACTTGATCTTTACTCCTCCTGGCGGCGCACCTGTGGCGCCCTTTGTCGGTGCCCTGACGCCGCAGGTGGTGCCTTTTACACCTCCTTCCACCACCCAATTGACTCACGGCTTGGTTCCTGATTTCGTGAATCCACTTGTTCATGAAGGTGAGTTCACTCTCGAAACCCAATTGCCCGGGCACCAGAGCGTTTCTGTTGGTTACTTGACTAGCCGCGGCGAACACCTCCCGGTTTTTGTGGACGCTAACATAGCGCCCGCGACGAAGACTCATACTTACGACGTGCTGACCGCTTCCGGAGCGGTTTCGCAAGCCATCACTGTGCCTTTCTATACCGCCCGTTTGAATCCCACCACCGGAGTCATCTTGAACGGCTATAGCGATGTGAATTCCTGGTACAACGCGTTCGTGCTTACTTACAAAAGGCCGATGAACCACGGCGTTGAAGTCCTGGTCAACTACACCTTCAGCCGTTCGATTGACGATGGCGCTGTCGCCGGCGCCAACGGCACATTCTATGGAACCGACTGGCCGCTCGATCCCATGAACCAGAAGCAGGAAAATTCACTTTCCGATTTGGATCAACGGTACCGTCTGGTGGCCAGCGTTGTCTACGCGCCGCAAATGTTCAAGAACCTGTCGAGCAAGCCTCTTCGTCTAGCCCTCGACGGCTTCGCTTTCTCGTTGATCGGCACCGCCTCGGCGGGGCAACCCATTGACGCGCAAATCTCAGGCTTTCCTAGTGGCGGCGTCGATTACGGTGTCACGGGTGGAGAAGTGACCAATAGCGGTGGCAGCACCGGTGGGCGTCCTCCGCAATACGGACGCAATGTCTTCATCGGCCCCGGGTTGCGCGATGTGGATTTCCGCATCATGCGCGAGTTCCAAGTGTACGAACGAGCTCGCCTGCAGTTTATCGGCGAAGCGTTCAACATCTTCAACCACACCAACATCGCTTCGGTCAACAGCACCGCCTTTAACTACATCGCCGCGGGCGCGGCGGGTTGTTCGGCGGCAGCCGGGATTAACGGCTGTCTGTCGCCTAACTCGGCCTTCATGGCGCCCACTTCGTCCACTTCGACCAACGGGCTGTACGGCGCGCGCCAGTTACAATTCTCGGCGAAACTGGTCTTCTAAAACCTGTTATAGTGCCCGCATGGTTTGCCGTTTTTGCCTGGGGGCACTACTCATCGTCACCTCCTGTTTTGCCGCTGAAGACGGCGCGAAAGTTTACCAGGACCATTGTGCGCAGTGCCACGATAGCGGTGCACTGCGCATCCCCACTAAGACTGACCTACAGCGTCATACCAGTGCCGGCATTCTGCGCACTCTCGAAACCGGCGTCATGAAAACGCAAGCAGCCGGTCTTAGTCCCGAGCAGCGCAACGCGGTTGCTCAGTGGCTTGGAGCGAACACTCCGGTTGCGCTCGATACTGCTCATCTCACTAACACTTGTAAAACCGTTCCTACCGCCAAACTATCGCCCGGTTGGACATCCTGGGGCGGGGGACTAGAGAACTGGCGTTTTGCAAATCAAACCACCGCTGGGCTCAGTGCTAAGGACGTCCCGAAGCTGAAACTGAAATGGGCATTCGGTGCTCCTAATAGTCCGGATATGCGTTCACAACCCGCTGTCTATGATGGCCGAGTTTTTTTCGCTGCGGACACTAATCTCTATTCGCTCGACGCCGAGACGGGCTGCACCTTTTGGGCTACTGAACTTCCAGCCGCCGTTCGTAGCGGCATCTCTGTCGGCGTCGTTGGCGGCAAAACAATAGTCTTCCTTGGCGACACGAGCGGCCACGTGCAGGCTATCGACGCCAGCACTGGCGCATCGCTTTGGAACGTTCATCTTGATCCTCACTTCGCAACAATGGCCACGGCAACTCCCGTCTATCTCCAAAACCGTCTTTATGTTGCGACTTCTTCCTTTGAAGAAGTTGTTGCTGCTGCCCCGAATTATGTCTGTTGTACGTTTCGCGGCTCCGTTATGGCGCTTGATGCGCTCTCGGGAAAAACAATTTGGAAAACTTATACCATCGATAAACCGGCTGAGCCCGGTCCTGCTTTGAAAAGCGGCGCCAAATCAATGGGGCCATCGGGTGCCGGCATCTGGTCTTCGCCAACGATCGATACCAAGGCCGGCGTCATCTATGTGACCACTGGCGACAATTATTCTCAACCCGCCAGTAACACCAGCGACGCGGTTATGGCGCTTTCGTTGGACACGGGCAAAATCTTGTGGAGCAAACAAATGTTCGCGGGTGACATGTTTAACGTGACCTGCTCACAGCCAAGTAAACCGAATTGTCCGGACTCACCAGGACCCGATTATGATTTCGGCGCTCCGGCAGTTCTCGTCACGCTGAAGAGCGGGCAGCGTCTGCTGGCGCTGGCGCAGAAGTCCGGCGCTGTTTACGCCCTTGATCCAGACCAGCATGGCACGCTTGTTTGGCAGAGTCAAGTGGGCAAAGGCGGACCACTGGGCGGCATTGAGTGGGGCGTTTCGTTCGACGGCAATCGAATATACACAGCCCTAGCCGACATAGTGTTCACCGCCCCGCAAATGTCAGGTCAAGCCTATGGAATGGACCCAAATAAAGGCGGCGGAATGTTCGCTCTCAAAATCGAAAACGGCGAACGGCTCTGGATGACGCCGGCCGCGCCTTGCGACAGCAATCGGCGACCCTGTTCTCCAGCGCAATCAGCCGCTGTGAGCGCGATACAGGGTGCGGTGTTTTCCGGATCGTTGGACGGCCACATCCGGGCGTTCTCTACCGCTGACGGCAAAGTTATTTGGGACTACGACACCGAGCACGAGTATCAAACCGTGAACGGAGTGGCTGCGAAAGGCGGCGCGCTCAACGCCGGGGGGCCTGTGATTGCAGGCGGTTTGATCTTGATCAATTCAGGCTACGGGCAGTTCGGGGAAGCGCCCGGGAACGTACTGCTTGCCTTTAGCGTTGATGGCCGCTAAGCGTCAATACAAGCGAAAAGATATTTCGACCTGCGCCGTCACGGGCACAGGGTGGCCATCCTTCATCCCGGGCTTGAATCGCCATTGTAAAAGGGCTTCAATGGCTTTCTCATCCAGACCCAGCCCCAGCGGCCGGAGGACTTTGATGTTGCTCGGCACGCCATCTACGCCAACCAAGCATGACAGCAGAATACTTCCGGAAAGTTTTGCCTTGCGGGCTTTTTCAGAGTATTGCGGCTCTACTTTACTAATCAGTTGCGGAGCGGAAGCATTAGCGCCCACCGGTTTGTAGCCGGGCGGTACTTGGAAAAGGTCAAGGCTTGGCTCTTCGCGGCTGAAGTGGGTCAGCATCTGCGTCCGGTTGCCCGAGCGCGGGTTGGTTAGTTTGTCGGAGAACACAAGTTGCAACTCGTCCGATTTCCAAATTTCCCTGACGACCGAATACTCGCGGTCGTTGCCGGCGGAGCCTACGGGCCAAACCACGGTTGTGCGCGTCCCTTCGCACTCCACGCCCTCAAAGGTCTGCTTGCCGAGAGCTTCAGGTGGTAAGTGCTGTTCGCCATGCGTCGCCGTCTGAGCGGGCGGCGGTGGGGGAGGCGGGGCTAGGGGGTCCATATGCTGAGTGCGCATTTCCTGGGTGGCCGGAAAAAGCGTGTACTTGACGAAAGCGACAGGGTCGGTGATATCGATAATAATCTGCCGATCGGAATCATTGGCGTTTCCATTTACTGGACGTTCCACACGCGTGCGTCCGTGTGAATCACGATAGAACTTCCAGGTGAGCAGCGGACTAGTAATATGTGTTCCGTCAGCCAGCGTCTGCACGTTTTGGCTCTGCCCTTCCGCCGAATAGGGTGCACCTGTGAGAACAGGACTGTTGGCAACAGGGCCCGCGCCAAAAAATGGACTTACTTCGTTACGCCTCACAGTGGCAGCGGGTTGCTGCGCAAAGGCGGAAGTTGCCAGCAAGGCGGCTATCAGGACCGGTTGGCGCATATATCGTCTGCTGCGATCTTAGCGCAAAAAGCCGACTAGCGTTCGAACTGGACGCCGAGGAGGTGCTTGCCCGCTTGCGGCAGGCAACGGCGGACCACTGCGGACTGAGTCTTATCACGGCTGACGATTTTCACTGTGACCCCCACGGCGAACGGCAAGGGCACAATCAGGCCCATGCCAGAAGAAGAGACATCTTGAACGGTTGCCGTAACTTTCCGCAGGAAACCCGCGCCGATGTCGCAACTGACTTCGGCGATGGTGTTGGCCGGTTTTCTGATCTCGGAGCGGTACTGACGCATACATGTTTCTAATCGTAACTTTGCCAAGGACTCTAGCCAACTAGACTACAAAGTGGATGCTCGAACTCCCTAAGCGGTTTGGTGATATAGATATCTACCTGTTTGATCAGTTGCTGCGCGGCCGCATCAGGCCTGGCATGCGGGTGCTGGATGCTGGATGCGGTGGCGGGCGCGACTTAGTCTTCCTCCTTCGCGAAGGCTACGACGTCTACGGCATCGACCAAGACGCTTGCGCTATTCAGCAGGTGCGCGATATGGCGGCTGCTTTAGCCGCAGGACTTCCTGCTGCAAATTTCCAAATAGCGCCGCTGGAAGATCCTCCTTTTGCGAACGCATTCTCCGATGTGATCCTCGTAATGCCGTGCTCCACTTTGCGGCGGACGACCGGCAGTTTCGCGCGATGCTCGACGGCATATGGCGCAAGCTACGAAAGGGCGGATTGCTGTTTTGCCGGTTGGCTTCTTCGATTGGCACGGAGAAGCAGATTGAGCGGGTGAGCGGACGCCGCTTTCTGTTGCCGGACGGATCAAGGCGTTACCTGGTGGATGCGGCGATGCTCGAAAAGCTGACTGCTGAGTTGGGCGGATCGCTGCTTGACCCGATTAAGACCACCGTAGTCCACAACCAGCGCAGCATGACGACTTGGGTGGTTGAAAAGACATAGAATGGCAGTGGAAGATATGAACACCACACGAAGACATTTCTTTTTCGGCAAGCGTGTTGGCCGGGGCGATTCCGGTTGGCGGGCTTCGCCTCGGAACCTCGCTGAAACAGCTCGGCTACAAATCGCCGAATGAGAAGCTGAATATCGCTTCGATTGGCGCGGGAGGCAAAGCCGCGAGCGACATCCGCGCCTGTTCTCAAACGGAGAACATCGTGGCGCTTTGCGACGTGGACGACAAACGCGCGGAAGGCATCTACAACCAATTCCCCAACGCGCCGAAGTTCCGCGATTTCCGCGTCATGCTCGACAAGCAGCGTGAGATCGACGCGGTGATTGTCACCATTCCCGATCATATGCACGCCTTGGCGGCGCTGGTGGCCATGGAACTGGGCAAGCATGTCTATGTGCAGAAGCCGCTGGCGCATACGGTTTGGGAATGCCGCGAGCTGAAGAAGGCCGCCGAACGCTATAAGGTTGCCACGCAGATGGGCAATCAAGGCTACTCTAACGAAGGCACGCGGCAATGCGCCGAAATGATCTGGAACGGCGAGATTGGCAACGTTACCGAAGTGCATGCCTGGACGAATCGTCCCGCTTGGCCGCAAGGCATTGCCGACTGCCCGCGCCGTGCGGGGTTCCGAACTGGCTCGATTGGAACCTTTGGCTGGGAGTCGCGGCGAGCGTCCTTATAGCGACGATTATTTGCCGTTTTCCTGGCGCGGCTTTTAGATTTCGGCTGGGCGCGCTGGGAGATATGGCTTGTCACATTCTGGGTGCACCGAACATGGCCTTGCGTCTGACGATAGCCACAGGGTGGAATGCGTCAGCCAAGAAGGCCGCAGCGAGCTTTACTA
>CAWJBS010000088.1:0-18363 GCA_963840845.1 Bryobacterales bacterium | reverse complement strand
GAATCTCCGCCAGGTCGAGAACGTATTCCAATTCGACGCCTTTTGCCGAAGGCTGCAGTTTGGCGTAGTGACTGACGCTGAAGTTGCCCATTGGGTGGGCGTTGAGAACCGCGATGGAGAGAGCGATTAAGAGGACGATTTTTTTCATTGAGGAATTCCCGCTGCAATCTGTCGTGCATGCGCATAGAACATTGGCTCAGGGGTATGGAGGCTCAACGCTTTTTCCGAGGCTTGTTTGGCTTCCGCCACCTGGCCCGATTTGTAAAGGACCCAGGCATACGCGTCCCAGGTGTATACATTCCACGTACCGGAAGTTCCGCCTTCATCAACTGCAAGGCGAGTGGGATGTCGCGATTATGATCGGCCAGCAGGAGAGCCAAGTTACGATTGGTCTTTTCATTGGTGGCTTGGCCCAGCTTTTCAATCGTAGCGATAAGATCGCGCTGTTCATGAGCTTTCTGGGTCATGCCGGCGCGGGTATAGAGATCTTCCAAGGCTCCAGCATA
The DNA here is from genome assembly GCA_963840845.1 of Bryobacterales bacterium. Classification (GTDB taxonomy): domain Bacteria; phylum Acidobacteriota; class Terriglobia; order Bryobacterales; family Bryobacteraceae; genus Bog-105. The sequence continues at coordinate 17,857 of CAWJBS010000088.1, read as the reverse complement.
TTGGGGAAGCGGCACAATCGCCTGGGCGCGTTCGTAATCGCGAATGGCTTCCGCGTTATGCCCAAGGGCCGCTTCCACTTGGCCATAACCAGCCAAGGCGCGGTGCAGCGTTGGGAAGAGCGCCAACGCCGAGTTATAAGCCGCCGCCGCCTCATTTAGTTTGCCGATTTTGAAATACATGTCGCCCAGTTCGGCATCGCACCAAGCGGTATTTTGTGAGATCGGGTCGCCCGCATCAATGGCTTCGCGCATGAGAGCGACGGCGGAATTCGGATCGCCCGTTACGAAGCGATACCAGGCCATGCGGTTGTAGCTGCTCAGGCCCGGGCGCAGAGCGAACATGCGCAGGTAGGCTTTGCCCGCGCGGTCATATTCGCCCAGTTCCATAAGAGCGTCGCCGAGATTGCCCCACGTGCCAGCGTCGGAGGGCTCATATTTCAGCATGTCTTCAGAGCGCTCGGCCACGGCCTTGAAATCGTGCTTTTGCAGATCGATTTCGTTTTCAAAACGCAAAGCGGTGAGGCTGCCGCCATCCTTTTCCAAAATGCTATCGACAATCTTAGAAGCGCGCTTGAGGTAATCGAAATCGGAAGTCTCGCGCACCTTTTGGAGGTAAGCGGAAATCAAACCGCTTTGCAGCTTGAGGTCGTTGGGCGAAGCGGCGAGTAGTTTCTCATAGTTCTTGATGCGAACGTCTGTCTTTTCGTGAACCAACTGCTCGTCTACCGGCAGGCGCTGAGCAAGCAGCAGAGACGAGCTAGCTAAGAGTAAAACCGTGAGCTTCATTTTGTACCTTCCGGCTTTGGCGTGAGATCAAGCCGGCGCGCCTTATATAGGTCGGTTCCTGAATACCGACCGCGAGGGCTTTATCCATGCTGAGCTTGGCTTCGGCAAACTTGCCGTTTTGATATCGGGCCCAGGCCAGCGAGGCTAGAGTGGCGCAATCCTGGCGCTGGGCGCTTTCTAAAACCGCAATTCGCAACGCTTCGGCGGGATCTTGTTTGTAGCTGGTGTAGAACTCGACCAGTTCCAGGTTGGCGTTATAGGGCTGCGAAATTTCTGCTCGCGCTTGTTTTTCAAAGGCAGCGAATTGTTGCGCAGCTTCCTGTTTCTGACCGGCAGCGTCGAGCGCATGCGCCCATTGATAAAGATGAGCGGAAGAGGGCGAGGCGCGATAGCACTTCTCTAAAGAGCGAGCGGCCTCAGCTTGATTGCCTAGCGCCGCTTGAATGTTAGCCATCACATGAGCGGCAAGGATGGAATCAGGAAAAATACTAACGGCTTCCGCTAGCGTTTCAGAAGCTGACTTGGCGTTTCCGAAGCCAGCGCAAGCGCGCCTTCTGCGTTGTGAGCCACGCCCGCTGATCGAGATCGGATTGCGCGGTGCGAGTGAGCGCTTCGCCATAGAACTCAATGGCTCCCTGGTTATCGCCGAATACCTCACGTAACCCGGCCGCCTTTTCGAAACCGAGGGAATTGGCGCGGCGTAGATCTAAGATCCATTGGGCATCGCGCTCGGCTTCAGAGTAATTTCCCAGCGCGCTGTTCGCATCTACCAACGAGGCCCAGTTGCCTATATCGTCAGGCACCTTCTTGTTTAGCTCTTGCGCCAGCTTCAGCGCGGTCTTAAAATCACGCTCGCCCAGCAAGACCGCCACGCGCAGTTTCATCGCGTCATAGTTGCCGGGGGAAATCTGCAACGACCGATTTACGGCTGCTTCCGCTTCTCTATAGAGCCGAAGGTCCGAAGTGTCGCGGGCTTTGCGGCACAACGCGGTGGCCAGATCGTTATAGCCTTGAAAAGCTTTCGGATCCGCGGCGACTACCTGGCGAGCAAGAGCAATGCGCTGATCGGCATAAGATGGCTGCGAAGCGAACAGGCACGGGACAAAAATACTCAGCAAAAAGAAATCGGCGCATAATCATTTCCTCACTATGTTTGCGAAAAAAGGCCACTCTGTTTCACCGAATACGGAAGCAACAGAGTGGCCGGATGGAACACTACGGTTTAGTTAGTCGGACAAGCTGCGCCGGCTCCCATGGTGCAGCCGGGTTCACCGGGATCGATATGACGGCGCTGCCGTCCGCTCTGTGCCCAAGCGACGTACGGGAACACTTCCTGATAGGGAACGTCGTTTGTGTTGACGCCGTCACCGATCGGGTAGTTGTATTGGGGACCGGCCAGGATGCCAGCCACGGCGCGCGCTGCGATGTCTGTGACATCGTCAGAAACGCGGCGACCATTGGGGAAACCTGCTGCATCGCCAGCCAAGAGCCCGAGATGTTTTCGGCTAGCCTTGGGGTGGGGGGAACGCCGGTGTTCAATCGCAACAAATCCGCGATCGGTCCGGCGGTGGTGCCGGGGGCAGCGATGGGAGCGGCGTACGTTACAAGAGGCAGTAAGTCGGTGCGGGGGGGCGTGGGAATGTTAATCCCGTAGATCGCGTTCAAAACACGAGCTAACAGAGGATCAAGATCGAACGATGCGAATTGCGAATCGTTCACGGGCTGGCTCATGCTCCAGAAATCCTTCGAGCCGGTGCCGATGATGAGCTCGTTGATCAGCGGATTGCCCATGCGCTGCACCTGCGACCAGCCGCCGGAAGCTTCGGCAGGCAGAGGAGCGCGACGCACAAAAATGCGCGGGCGTGAAGTGGTACCCCACGCGCCGATGGTGGCGTGCGGACTGGTAGATGCTTCGATATTACCGGTGCTCGTGAGCATGCTGATGGGCACCTGAATGGCGATTGTGTTTACGTTGTAGCCAGAAACATAGTCAGGAGCGGTGTTGGTGTGGTCGTCAGCATCGGCCGCTGCGCTAAGTACGCCTCCGCCGGCGGCCGTTCGAAAGTTCAACGAGTCGAAAGCCGCCCCCAGATCGATGTAGAACGGATCGTCAACGGTACCAGCGAACACCTTGATGCCATTTTCGAGAGTGTAGATGCCTTGCGCAGCCAACGCCGGGTAGTTAGGCATGGTGCGGGGACCGACGTTGCTGGGTACGGCGTAGAGCGGCGCGCTGGTCAAGTTCGTAAGCTGTGTACTAACACCATTCTTGATCATGGTAACGGTGTAAGTCTGACTTAGGCTCAAGCCAGCCGCGCCTGCGCCGCTGAGTGAGGTAATGGCTGGCGGAACGATGGGCGTTCCGGCGGCAACGGGCGCCGGCGAATTTGCGGGAGCATTGATGCCGGCACCGGCACCCACATAACCAGTGAATACGCCCGGCGCTTTGATGGTAGTGGTGAATTGAACCTGGAATGAGATTTCCGCTAATGCGTCGTTATTGTTATCGATGTTGATCGTATAAAGAACGTTGTCGTCAAACGGGAAATAGTTCGGACCGTTGCCCGGTTCAAGAAACGGGTCCACGTTCAGCAAAAATGTCACCTTCGTCGGGTCCTCATAGCTGACAAACGCGAAGAAATCGGTGATGTCGGCTTTGTGATCGAGGGCGGTGATGGGCGCTTCTCTGTGGCTGGCAGCGAAGCTGGGCGCAGGCGTCACGATGAGCGACGCCAGTACTGCACACATTATCGGTTTGATTCGATGCATGGTTTGTTACTCCTCACTTTGCTTTCTTGCTACGTATATGCTTCGCTTTCGGATTGACAAGAATTGAAAACCGCCCGCAAGAGCCAGGCCAAGGCCCATGAGAGTGGAGGTTATGGGTTCAGGGACGGCCGTGAAACTATTCGTCAGTGTTCCACCGCTCGCTGTTCCAGCGGTGCCCGGGTCGATAGTGAAATCGTCGGTCACGTTTACGAAGGAAGCGCCGCCAATGCTGCTCATATCAGTGTTCTGGATTCCGTCGAGAGTGAGCAGGGAGCCGGCCGGCGGGCAGCCTCCCACTCCGGTGGAATCAAAACTGCCGCCGGGGCAGAAGTTCACGAGGCCGGTGACTCCGCCGTCAACGGTTTCCGAGGAGCCGCTGAGCACGGCCGAAATACCGGTGTACATGGGCCCGGAAATATCGTACGTAAAAATTGCTTCTAGCGGGACGTCGATGCCTGTACCCGGGCTGCTGATGGATTGGGTCGTAGAAATAGTCAAGAACGGGCTGAAGGTGCTCCCGCTGGTAGAGATGGTAATGGAACTGGCGCTGATCGGCGTTGAAGGACTAGATCCGCTCAGAATTTTAAAGTTGGAAAACGTGTCACCGCCAACCGTGCAACCAGCGGAGCCTAAAGCGATATAAGATGCCAGGCTTCCGCTGCTACACGAAGCAGCCGATCCTAGCTGCGCCGATATAAAGATGGACGCGGCTAGTAAAAAAACTTGCTTCATCGAAGTGCTCCTCCTTGAAAACAGGCCAACGATTCTGTCGAATTGCCGTGCCTGGACTATAGTACGTGAGAACTATGTATTGTGGATCGACCGTGATGCCACTTTGTTACTAGTTTGTGGTTTAGTGAGTTTGGTTTGCCCGGTAAGTCGTGGGAGAGCTCATCACCAGTCGCCCGTGGTGGACGCCTTTGGTACTAATCATAAGGTCGGCAAGCTCTCGGACGCGGCTTGATTTGCCTTTCACCACAACCACTTCCAAGCACGTGTCGTGATCGAGATGCGCGTGGGTGGTGGCGATGATTAGTTCGTGATGATCATGTTGCAGTTCCATCAGCTTGTCGGGCAGCAGGCGCGAGTGGTGGTCGTAAATCAACGTAATTGTTCCCACAACAGGCCCGGCTGGGGATTCGATGGCTGCCGAGACGAGTCTATCTCGAATCAGATCGCGGAAGGCTTCCGAGCGGTTCTCGTAACCCTGGCTGCCAATAAACCGGTCAAACTGGGCTAGCAAGTCGGAATCGATAGCCACGCCAATGCGGCTCAGGTCGCTCATTCTGGTACCAGCATAGAACTTTTTCATCGGGTAACACGATCCGAACTTTTGTGTTACGCGTATTATGTAAGAGCAAGCAGGCCATGCACATTCCCGACGGATATTTGAGTCCATCCACTTGCGCGAGCTTTTATGTGGCAGCCACACCGTTTTGGTATGTGGCTTTGCAGCGCGTGAAAGCTTCGCTGAGTGGCCAAACGGTGCCACTGTTGGCCGTGTTCGCGGCGTTTTCGTTCGTCGTCATGATGTTCAATCTGCCGCTGCCGGGTGGGACGACGGGACACGCCGTGGGGATGGCGATGGGCGCCATTGTGCTTGGGCCGGAAGTAGCGATACTGGCAATTTCGATGGCGCTGCTCATCCAAGCTCTGTGCTTCGGCGACGGTGGAATTACGGCGTACGGCGCCAACTGTTTCAACATGGCGATTGTGGGGTCGCTGGTAGGTTACGTGGTCTATCGCTTGGTTGCCGGCGATTCGCCCTTGCGTTCCAGAAGGCGGGTCGTGGCAGGAGGGCTGGCAGGGTATATCGCGATTAACGCCGCCGCGCTTTGTGCCGCGATTGAGTTTGGCGTGCAGCCGCTTTGGTTTCACGATGCGGCGGGCGTGCCGCTATATGCACCGTATCCTTTGCAGATTTCGATTCCCGCGATGATGATTGGGCACCTGACGATGGCCGGGCTGGCGGAACTGGTTATCACTGCGGGCATGGTGCGCTATTTACAGACCGCAAACGTTGATCTGCTGCGGCGCACGGCTCCAGCGGCGGCGCTCGATACACCGCCCTTTCGAACACGCTCCGTGCGCGGCCTTTGGGTAGCGGTGTTGAGTCTGGCAGTGCTGACGCCGCTCGGTATTTTGGCGGCGGGTAAGGCGTGGGGCGAGTGGACGCCGCAGGAATTGAATGCGCCTCCGAAGGGTTTACTAGCGCTTTCGAAACTGTGGCAGGCTCCGCTCAACGATTATGCGCCGGCCTTTGTGCGCAATGCGGCGCTTGCCTATCTGGTGTCGGCGATTTTAGGCGTGGCGCTGATTGTTCTGCTGGTCTTACTAGCGCGCTGGCTTTTGAATCGCGGGCCGCAGAAGCGCGCCGCTTTCGTGGAAAAGACGATTCATGGATTGATCATGGCAGGGCAGGAGGCTTTGTTCGCCGACAATACGGCGCGGTTGAATGGTTTCTTGCAGCGGCTTGACCCGCGTGTAAAGATGGCTGGTTTCGGCGCGCTGATCATCGCAGCCATCAGTGTAAGACGCCTTTCGGTGCTGGCGCTGCTATTTGCGGTGAGTGTACTGTGCACGATCCTCTCTCAAATTTCGGCGCGCCTGGTAGCGAAGCGCGTTTGGCTTCCGGTGCTAGGCTTTACTGGATTCGTCGCCCTGCCGGCGTTGTTCATGGGCGATGGGCCAACGTTGGGATGGATTCACCAAGACGGCTTGCGAAGCGCTTGTTTCCTTGTCTTGCGCGCCGAAATTGCCGCTACGTTTTCGCTGCTGTTGATTCTGACTACGATCTGGAGCCATTTGCTGCGCTCGCTGCGTTTTCTGCGCGTGCCCACGGCGGTAGTTGCCGTGGTGAGCATCACTTACCGGTACATTTTTGTGTTTCTCGAAAGCGCGAAGCAGACGCTGGAAGGGCGGCAAACACGGCTGGTGGGGCGTTTAGAGCCGGCGATGGAACGGCAATTTGCAGCCGCAAGCGTCGGAGCGCTTCTCGATAAAACTTTCGACTTGAGCAGTGATGTTCACAACGCCATGCAGGCGCGTGGCTTTCGTGGCGAGATCCGGCTGTTGGACGATTTGAAAATGCAGACGCGCGATTGGTGGCAGCTTTCGGCGCTAGTGGCCGTAGCAATTTTCGCTATCGGGTTGGGCCGCTAAATGTCTGTTGCGTTCGAATTGGAAAACGTCAGTTATTCGTATGGACAGGTTCCGGCTTTACGGGACATTCAACTGGCAATCCCAAAGGGGCGACGGATCGCGCTACTGGGCGCCAATGGTTCTGGCAAATCTACGCTGTTGCGGTTATTGGCTGGCTTGAGTTTTCCCGCGAACGGGCAAATTCGCTTTTGCGGCGAGGCGTTCAGCAAAGAGCGGCTGGATGAAGAGGAATTTTTCTTTCAATTTCGCCGGCGCGTGGGCGTAGTTTTCCAGAATCCGGACGTGCAGCTTTTCAATGGGAATGTTTTTGACGAACTCGCCTTTGGTCCGCTGCAGATGGGCTGGCCTACGCCTAAAATTCGCGAGCGGGTGGAAGAGATCTTGCGTGAAATGCGGATTGGCGATTTGAAAGACCGCGCGCCGCACCGGCTTTCAGGTGGTGAAAAGAAACGCGTGGCCATCGCGTCGGTATTGGTGCTTGAGCCTGAAGTGCTGTTGCTTGATGAACCCACGGCAGCGCTAGATCCGGCGAGCCAAACGCAAATTGTAGAGCTTCTGGCATCATGGAAAAACACGGGCCGCACGATTGTGATTGCCACGCACGATTTAGATGCGCTGGAAGATTTGGCCGACCACTGTTATCTACTGAAAGAAGGGCGGATTGTGGCGGAAGCAGATCCGCTGACGATGTTGCACAATGTGGCACTGCTCGAAAGCGCCGGAGTGATCCGCCCGCATAGTCATACGCACGGGCACGTACATATCGCGGAGTGATTATTCCCGTAATTCAACAATAGTCGCGCCCGCGCCACCTTCAGCTTGAGTAGCGGCATAGTGGCGGCTCACGTGGGGGTTCGATGCAAGGAACTCCGCCACCGCACGTTTCAAAATTCCCATGCCGTGCCCGTGGATGATGCGCACGCGGTTGATGGAAGCAAGAGCGGCGGAATCAATAAACTTATCAACCTGCTCCAATGCTTCTTCAGCGCGCTGCCCGATGACGTTGATTTCCCGATAGGTCACGTCAAAGCTCGGGCCGGATTCGAACTTCACATTCTTAGGCAACTTCGCTTGCGCAGTATCCTTTGAAACAACCTCAACCACATCTTCGCGCGGAATTTGCATTTTCAGGAAGCCGGCTTCCACTTCCAAGTTGCCGTTCTTCAAAATGCGCCGCACGGTAGCAATCTCACGAACATCTTTCAGCCGCACTTTCGCGCCTTCCACAATGGGCAGCTTCACAGGCACAGCCTGCACGGTTTCCGGCGGTGGCGCCATGGTCTCCGCCGCTTCCTCGCGGAACTCACGCTTGGTCTTTGAAATAAGGCGCTGGGCTTGGTCGGCGGCTTTGCGCTGATCGGAATTTTCAGTGAGCCGATCCATCATCGATTGGGCGCGCGCCTCAAAATCGGCGACCAGCGCTTCCGACTTTTTCTCCCATTCGCGCTGCCTTTTCTGTTCGCGTTGAAGCGCTTCTCTTTCCAAATCGGCCTGGCGCTGATTTGCCTGGCGAAGCGCTTCGTTTAGTTCGGCATCGCGCGCGGCGTTCGTGTCCACCTGTTGTTGCAATTGCCGCAACAGGTCTTGAAAATCCGCCTGCATCCGCGGCAAGACCGAGCGCGCATGCTGCAGCAGCGGCTCGGGCAATTGCAAGCGGGTAGCTATATCCAGGCCAGCCGATTTGCCCGGCGCCCCCACGCGCAATTGATAAGTAGGCTGCAGGGTGGACTCATCAAAACCCATGGATGCATTCAACACGCCAGCGGTCTTAGCGCCGTAGAGTTTCAGCGGCAGCAAGTGAGTGGATGCCAGGCAGAAGGCGCCCGACTTGCGAAACTCGTCCAGCATGGCTACTCCCAGTGCGCCGCCCTCTTCGGGGTCGGTAGCCCGGCCAAGTTCATCGAGCAGCACCAGCGAATTCGGCGTCACCTCTTCCAGCATGCTCTTGACGTGAAGCAAGTGGCCCGAGAAACTGCTGAGACTTTCGGCTATCGATTGCTGATCGCCTATATCGGCCAGTACATCGTCCAACAGAGGGAATTCGGCCGCGACACAAGGCACTGGTAGCCCGGCATGAGCCATCAACGCGAGCAGTCCGGTGGTTTTCATGGTCACCGTCTTGCCGCCAGTATTCGGACCGCTAATCAGCAAACAGCGGCGCGTTTCATCCAGTTCAAACGAAATGGGCACGATGGGCTTACGCTGTTTGCGGAGGATCGCTTCTAACAAAGGATGCCGCGCTTCACGCAGAATTAAGCGCCGGTCAACGCCGCTGAATTTCGGAATCACTGCATCATAATCGCGCGCGAAACCCGCTTTGGCGAAAATCAAATCGAACTCGGCTAGCGCTTCGGCTGTAGCGCTGATGTCTTCAGCATGATCGCGCAAAGCGTTGGTAATTTCGGCCAAAATGCGTTCAATTTCGCGCAGTTCGTCTTCGCGCAGCCGCACTAACTGGTTGTTCAGCGCAATGGTTTCGAGAGGTTCCAGGAATAGAGTGCGCCCGGTGCCGCTGGAACCATGGATTACGCCATCGACCCGCCCTTTGTGACCGGCCACGATGGGCACCACAAAGCGGTCTTCGCGAATGGTGACGAAATCTTCCTGCAGCGTGCCATCTGTGCGATGCGCGCGCATAAAGCGTTCGAGCGAATCCTGGATGCTCTTATGTTGCTTCTCAATATCGCGCCGAATGCGGCCTAACGCCACGCTGGCCGAATCGGCCAAACTTCCGTCCGGCAAGAAAGTGTGGGCGTAACGCTTGGCCACATCGCGGAGATCGGCAAGTTTGTGAGCGCGTCGCGCCAGGCGTGGAAAGCGCGCAACCACACTGAGCAAGGCTCCACGAAATTCGCCCGCCAGCGCAAAATTATGGAAGAGGTCAAGAATCTCGCGCCCTTCTAACGACGCGCCTTCCACTTGCAAAATCCGGACAGCGGATTCCACATCGCGCAATTGATCGAAGCGCAGACGCAGCACGGTGCCCGTCTTCGCATCACCTGCGCCGTCACTCACTTCACGCAGATAGGTAATGGCCTCGCCACAATCGGCCAAAGTGGATTCCAGTGCGTCGCGATCGGAATGTGGATCAAGCGCTTCCACCAAGGCCCGCCCCGCGTTCGAGCCGGCATAGCGCGCTACCAGAGTCTGGAGTTCGGCGAATTGTAAGAGTTCGATACTGCTGAAGGACATGTTTACGGCCGCGTGATGTGAGCGAGAGTTTTCTGGCCCGAGCAGCACGTCTCAATCACCTCGCGCGTACCCGCCGTCATTGGTAATTGAGCCAGCGCCGAAAGCGCAAACCACTCCGCGCGCCGCGAATCGTCACCCGCACGCAAATCACCGCCCAGCACCTTGCAATAGAAGTCTACCAGGACATAGTGATATTCAGGGTGCGCGGCGTCGGGGGCGTCCTCGCCCGGCATGATTCGCTCGAAGACCGTGGCCATGGCCTGAGCGCTGACCCGCAAACCGGTTTCTTCCAAGACTTCGCGAGCCACAGCGTCTTCCAGGCGCTCACCCGCCTCCACCAAACCGCCGGGCAAAGACCAGAAACCTTCGAGCGGCGGCTTGCCCCGTTCAACCAGCAAGACCCTTTCACCGTCAAACACCAGCGCACCCACTCCTAAGAGGGGGCGCGCGGGGAAACGCCGGCTATTGTTGTTCTCAGGCAATGGACGCCAGCACTTCTTCGGCGTGACCGTCAACCTTCACCTTGGGGAAGATCTTCTTGATTTTGCCCTTTGGGTCGATCACGAAAGTAGTCCGTTCCACGCCCATATACTTCTTGCCATACATGCTTTTCTCCTTCCAGACGTCGTAATCCTCGCATGTTTTGTGGTCAACATCGGCGAGCAAGACAAACGGCAGATCGAACTTCTCTTTGAACTTGGCCTGCTTAGCGCTGGGGTCGGGCGAAATGCCAACAATGACCGTATTCGCTTTAGTGAACTTCTTGGAAGTATCGCGAAACTCGCACGACTCCTTAGTACACCCTGGAGTATCGGCCTTGGGGTAGAAGTAAAGCACTACATTTTGACCTTTGAGCGAAGAAAGGGTGAAAAGTTCACCGGCGTCGGTATGGAGGGAGATAGGCGGGGCGGAATCGCCTTCTTTAAGTGATGGCATGCAAAAGAGATGAGAGGGGAAAGGGGCGAGCCTCAAAAATTTCTTGGAAGATTACTTGACAACATCACGCGCAGGTTTTATGATTTAGATGTATCCAGATTGTGGATAGGAGAACACTAAGATGCCAGTTATTAAATATGCACCTTTCACCGGCGAGTTGGAAGATTTCCCTACCGGTCTGCGTTTGTTCCAGGATTCGATCTCTCGCCTCTTTAGCGAGCCAGCCTCTCGGCCGTGGTCGCCCGCTGTGGATATCTACGAGACCGAGAATGAGCTGGTCTTGAAGGCGGACATCCCGGATGTTGATCCTAAGAATGTCGGGATTCAGTTGGAGAACGGCACGCTGACGCTTAAGGGCGAGCGTAAATTTGAGCAGGAGAAGAACGGCAAAGGCTTTCACCGCATTGAGCGCTCCTATGGTTCGTTCGTGCGCGCCTTCAGCCTGCCCGATACGGTAGACGCCGAGCATGTGAAGGCCGATTACAAAAACGGCGTGCTGACGGTGACGGTCCCGAAGAAAGAAGTCGCCAAACCGCGCACCATCAATGTGCAGGTCGGCAACAACTAAGATTTCTCAGGCTTTCCTCCTAAAGTGACGCGGCAGTGCGGGTCTATTTCCCCGCGCTGCCGTTTTTTTTGGCGAACGCTGGGTCTTCTCCTATCTGTCTCGCCTCATCGCCATCGTCCACAATAGAGGTGATGAGATTCTTCGAACGAGCTTTGACTCTGTTCGTTTTGTGCATTTCAATTACCCCGTCGGCTTTTAGTTATTCCGTTCTTTCTCACGAGGCGCTGGTTGATGCCATGTGGGATGTGCAGTTGCGTCCGTACCTGCTGAAAAAGTACCCAAACGCCACGGCCGCGGAGTTGAAGCGGGCGCATGGCTTCGCTTACGGCGGCGCAATTGTGCAGGATTTGGGTTATTATCCGCATGGCAGCGCTGAATTCAGCGACCTGACTCACTACGTGCGTACGGGCGATTTTATTATCGCGTTACTGAAAGAAGCACACGATTTGAATGAATTCGCGTTTGCCCTCGGCGCACTTTCGCACTATGTAGGCGATCTGGAAGGGCATAAAGAGGGCACCAACTTGGGGGAGCCAATCCTGTATCCGAAACTCGCTAAGAAGTTTGGCAACGTGATTACCTATGAGGACAACCCCGCCGCCCATCTTAGAACAGAGTTTGCTTTTGACGTTTTAGAAGTGGCGCGCGGGAATTTTGCGCCGGAGTCCTATCACGATTTCATTGGATTCTTCGTGGCGAAGGAGCTGGTGGGTCGGGCGTTCCGTGACACCTACGGCTTGGAGCTGAGCGATCTGTTCGGCAATTTCGACACAGCCGTGTCGGGCTACCGTACCGCCGCCAGCAAAATTATTCCTTTGGCCACGCGCGTAGCCTGGGCGCAAAAGAAAGACGAGATTCAGCGCGCCCAGCCGGGCATGACGCACCGGCGCTTCATCTATATTATGAAGCGCTCCAGCTATGAAAAAGAGTGGGGCAAGCGGGTGCAGCAACCGACGTTGTTTGAAAAGTTTCTGGCAGTGCTGCTTAAGTTGATCCCACCGATTGGGCCGTTGCAGGACCTGCGCATCAAAATCCCCACGCCGCCGGTAGAGCAGCTTTTTATGGCTAGCTTTAATAGCGCGACGCTGCAATATGCCAAAGTGCTGACAGAGACGATCGATAAGGATCTGACTCTACCGGACAGAAACTACGACACCGGAGATTTCTCGCCTCCTGGGGCCTACCGGCTGAACGACCAGACGCACGCCTTTTGGCTGCACAAGCTGGCCGAGAGAAAGTATGCGGGGGTCACTCCTGAAATCAGGGCAGATTTGCTGGCGTTCTATAGCGACCCGAACGCTCCCAATTTCACGAAACGCAAGCCGCTGGAATGGCAGCAAACCCTGAATGAATTGGCACCGCTTAAGACGATAGCGCGTGCAGAGCATAATCCATGACCCTAAAGGAATAGCATTTCTGGGCCGATGTCTTTTGCGTGAGCATTCGCGCGCAAATCACGGCCGGCTGTTGCGCCTGTTTTCTGGCAAGCAGTCTTGCCAGCGCCGCTACAGCCGCAGTGCAGAATTTGGGTTCAGTGCCGCTTAGCTCTACGCCCACTACCCAAACATTGACCTTTTCCTTTACCGGTCTTTCAGCGGCGCCGACATTTTCGTTGATGTGGCACCGCGATTTCCAGGCTGGTACGCCTTCTTGCAGCGTGGCGGCTACGACTAATTGCAACATTGTTATTACCTTTAACCCATTGCGGCCTGGCTTGCGGATGGACGAACTCACCGTGCAAGACCAATCCGGGCACGTGTTGGCAACGACGCCTTTGCAAGGATTGGGAACAGCGCCTCTGATCGCGCTTTATCCAGGAATCATTAATACACTGGCCGGCAATGCGGTGGGCGGCTATCAAGACTCGTCGAATCCCGCCCTGGTGCAGTTCTGGAATCCGCAAGCGGTGGCGGTCGATGGCAGTGGTCAATATCTGTATGTAGCGGACACGGTGAACGGCGCCATTCGCAAAGTCACGCTTTCGTCCGGCGCGGTAACGACGATTGCGGGGAATGGCAGCAACGGCTATTCGGGTGACGGCGGCGTGGCCACCAGTGCGACCCTCAATACTCCTACGGGAGTCACGGTAGACGGTGCCGGCAATATCTTTGTTGCCGATGAAGGCAATAACGTAATCCGGCGCGTGGATGCGATCACGAAAATCATCACGACCTTTGCCGGCGGCTCAACAACGCCGTCGGGTACGGATAACTTTGGCGATGGAGGCGCGGCTACGGCGGCAATTCTTTACGGACCGCAAAGTGTGGCGGTCGATTCGGCCGGCAACCTTTACATTGCCGACGCCTATCATCAATTGATTCGTGTGGTCAACGCCGCGAGCGGCATCATTTCGGTTGTGGCGGGAGGTGGTACGTCTGCCGGAACGGATGGCTATGGTGACGGGGGTCCGGCCACCAGTGCGCAATTGATTGATCCTTCGGGCATCGCGTTAGATAGCGCGGGAAATCTATATATTGCCGACACGGGGAACAACCTCATCCGCCGCGTTGACATGACAACAGGCACTATTACAGCCGTTGCGGGAAACGGCGGCTGGGGCTATAGCGGCGATACAGGCTTGGCAACGAATGCCGAGCTTGCTTCGCCGCAGACGATAGCGGTGGATGCTGCTCATAATATTTACATCGCCGACTACGACAATAACGTGATCCGCCAGGTAACGGCCACGCAAAAGATTTATACGATAGCGGGGCGAGTCTCTAGTGGCTATTCGGGCGATGGCGGCGATCCCACAGTGGCTTTTCTGACCAGTCCCAATGGGTATCGCGGTCGATGAAAACGGCAATCTATATATAGGCGATTCTGGCAACAACGTCATTCGGCAAGTTTCTTACGCGCCAGAGACACTCACCTTCGCCGCAGAACCGATAGGCGCGACTTCTGCCTACCAGTTGGTGTCTCCGTTTAATGTGGGTAATCAAGCGCTCAACATGAATACGATTTCGCTCACCTCCGATTTTCAGCAAGTGACCACTGGTTTATCCGACTGTGCGCCTGGAACTGTTTTGACGCCGGGATCGCTTTGCAACACGGCCGTCAGTTTCGCCCCCGTGCATGTGGGAGCGATTGCGGGATCTGCGTCTCTCGCCAGCAATTCGCTCAACAACTCAGCAGCGCTTTCAACCGTGAATTTAAACGGCACCGGGTCTGCGGGCGCGGGGCCGTATGTATCTCTGAGTCCAAGCCGCGCTCACCTTTGGCGCGCAACTGGTGGCCACGACTTCGCCATCGCAAACGGTTACGTTGACAAACTCCGGCGGCAGTCCGTTCAGTATTTCGGGTATCTTCCGTTTCCGGCTCGCAAACGAGTGATTTTCAGATCGTGACTACGTGCGGCGGTTCTGTGGCGGCTGGAGCGAGTTGCACCGTTTCCGTGACATTCACGCCGACTGGCAACGGCACGCGAACCGCTTCCCTGCTCTTCACTGATTCCGTTTTGGGTTCTCCGCAGAGCGTCACGTTAACCGGCACCGGCAATGGGGGGACAGCGGTGGTGAGCAGTACTTCGCTCAGTCTGACGGCTTCGGTGGGATTGACCAGTTCTCTCAAACCGTTTCGCTTGACCAACAGCGGTACCTACCCTCTCCCAATCGTCGGCGTCAACATCACCGGACCCAATAGCACTGAGTTTTCGGTTGCAACAACCTGCCCGGCGACGCTCGCCGCAAGCGCTAGCTGTGCGTTCTCAATCACGTTCTCTCCGATCGCCTCGGGCAGCCGCACCGCCACGCTAAATATTTCCGACGACGCAGCTACCTCGCCCCAGACTGTTACCCTCAACGGCACAGCGACGGTTGTCATCGCCAGTGCCGGCTTACGCTTTGTACCGATTACTCCTTGCCGCATAGCCGACACGAGAAACGCTACCGGAGCCTTTCGGAGGACCGATTCTGGCCCGCTGGTGTGTCGCGCGATTTTGTATTGCCGAACAGTTCATGCGGAATTCCCAGCAACGCTCAAGCGTATTCGCTTAACTTCACCATCGTGCCGCCGAGTTGGGTTGGCTATCTGTCGGTTTGGCCCAGCGGACAACCGCAGCCCGTCGTATCTTTGCTGAATTCCGATGGCCGGATTAAAGCGAACGCTACAATTCTACCGGCCGGTCTCTGGGGTGCGATCACTGTTTTCGCATCGCAAAGTACCCACGTGATCATCGATATTAATGGCTATTTCGTGCCTGCCACGGATTTAACGGCGTTAGGCTTTTATCCGGTCACGCCGTGCCGCGTAGCTGATACGAGAACAACGTCGTCTATTGCAGCCGGATCTTCGCGTAACTTTTCGCCTCTCGCCAGTTCGTGTGGCATTCCGGCAACAGCCCAAGCCTACTCGCTAAACTTGACGGCGATTCCTATTAAATCCATCGGCTATTTATCAATATGGCCCGCCGGCCAGTCCCAACCGCTCGTTTCCACTTTGAACACGGAATCCCTGGAGGTGACCGCCAATGCCGCTATCGTTCCAGCGGGCACTAACGGTGAAGTCACGGTTTATTCGAGTGACCCTACTGACTTGGCAGTGGACATCAACGGCTACTTCGCGCCCGCCATTACCGCTGGCGCTCTCTCGCTATACAACGTAACGCCCTGCCGAGTACTCGATACGCGCACTGTCGACGGCCCGTTCAGCGGCACCATCGTTGTGGATGTGGCCGGTTCAGTCTGTGCCCCATCCGCAACCGCGCAAGCGTACGTCCTCAACGCCACGGTCGTCCCCAAACGGCAGCTTGGGCTTTCTTAGTCTCTGGCAAGACGGTACTCCCTGGCCGCTATCATCCATTTTGAATGCCGACGACGACGCCATCACCTCAAACATGGCTATCATTCCGACAACGAATGGCTCAGTAGACAGTCTTTCGTCCAGCTCGACAAACCTAATCCTCGATATCTCGGCTTATTTTGCACCCTAAAGGCGTTGGCTTATTAGATCAGCACAGTTGTCCCGGATAAGCAGTCACAGTTACAACCACAGCCACCGCCGGTAATAAGGCTTACCCGCCAAACCAGCGATTACGTCTTGAGCGCTGCCGGGACGTTTGCGGGGATCGCGTTCGAGGCAGCGGCCAATGGTTTTAGCCCAGCGCGGCGATAAATCTTTGACGTGGTCAAATGTGGGAGCGCCTCCAGGAGAGACAGGGCCCGGAGAGGCCACCATTTTGTAAAGCGCCATCCCAAGAGCGTAAATATCGGAAGAAACGCATGCTCTTTCGCCGTTTAGAATTTCGGGCGCGATATAGCCCCGAGTGCCCGCTGCCTCGCCCTCCTTCTTGGCCGCACACGCCAAACCGAAATCGGTGATCACCACTCGGACGGTGCCGTTTTCTGCCGGGCACAAAAAGATATTCGCCGTTTTCAAATCGCGATGAATCAGCGAGCTGCGATGTGCTTCGGCGAGTCCGTCGCAGATCTGACGCGCGATGGGGAGCGCCTCCTTCTCCGAGAATGCGCCGCGCGCCTTGAGCCGTTCCTCCAGCGTTTCACCTTTTAGCAGTTCCATGCTCAAGAAATTCACCGCGCCATGATCTGTATGGGCTACTTGGATTTCATTCACTTGGCAAATGTTGGGGTGGCGCACGCCCAGCGTGCCTTCCAATTCTGGAGTAAGAAGTTGAAATCCCGCCTTGGCGGCTTTCAGCGCGACCAGTAAATTCCGCTGACGGTCAAGGGCCTCATAGACCACTGCCATTCCACCCGCGCCTATCTCGCGAATGATTTCGAAACGCTCAACTATCAGTTGACCAGGCTGGAACGGCTGTGGAACAATTTTAAAAGCGAGTCTAGCCGACTTTATGATCGCTTGATAATCCGCGTGCTGCAGTGGGCTCGGCAAATTGGAGTCGGCGTGCCCGAGTAGCGATTCCACTTCATCTTGTAACTCTACGTCGCCGGCACAAGCAATCCGCAAGAAGGCTGGACGCTCATGCGGATCTTTCGCCAGGGCGGCGTGATACAGCGCCTCGATCTCAGCCCAGCGGTGCCGTCCCACGCTGCTCCTTGTTGTTCATTTCACGGCTGAGCCAGGCCTTCGCAAAAAGCCAGTCGTTGGTAACGGTTTGAGGCGAAACTCCCAAGACGGAAGCGATCTCCTGGGCAGTGAGTCCCACAAAGTAGCGCATCTCGACAACCTGTGCTTTGCGCGCACCTGTCTCAGGAAGCGTGGCGAGTGCGGTGAGCGCGTCGTCAAGCCGAGTAAGATCGTTGTGCGCATCGCCAGAGATAAGCAATACCGCGTCGAAATTAACTCGCTGTAAATCTCCACCATGCAGAGGCGTGCGGCGGCTGCGGGCATGATCGACTAAGATCCGCCGCATCACCCGCGCGGCCATTGAAAAGAAATGGGTCCGGTCTTGCCAGTCAATTTGGCGTATATCTACCAGACGTAGATATGCTTCATTGACTAAGGCTGTTGCTTGGAGAGAATTCT
>CAWJBS010000087.1:0-61141 GCA_963840845.1 Bryobacterales bacterium | reverse complement strand
ACCCGTTATGCTGGCATCTCATCCGTAGATGGCCTTCGGTTTAAGAATGATTCGCCGTATGGACACGTATTCTAGTTGTTCGTCTCCCGCGCTTCTCCCGCGATCAATTTGAGGGTAATCTGCTTTCGGCCGCGATAGAAGGTGACGCTGACGGTGTCGCCGGCCTGGTGTTTTTCCATGACGGCGTTGATCTCCTGGGGATTGTTGACCCGCTGTCCGTCGATGGCCACGATGAGGTCGCCGCCCAGCAGGATGGGCGTGATTGCCCACGTAGGCCTGCTCCGTGCCGCCGCGCAGGCCGGCCTTCTCGGCCGCTCCGCCGGGGAGGACCTGCTGGATCAGAATTCCGGAGTCAACGGCCAGGCCCATCTGCTCGGCCAGGTCGGGACCGATCGCATAAGAAACAATGCCCAGCTCAGGCCGCTTGAGCTGCCCGTAGCGGGTCAGGTCGGCCAGTACCGCCTTGGCCGTGTTGATGGGGATGGCAAAGCCGATGCCGGAGCTCTGTTCGGCGCCGTTACTGGCAATCATGGTGTTGATGCCGATGACCTCGCCGCGAGAGTTGAGCAGCGGGCCGCCGGAGTTTCCGGGATTGATGGCTGCATCGGTCTGGATGGCGTCCTCGATGGTCGCGCCATCGGCGTTTTGAATCGACCGGATTGAGCTGATGATGCCTCGCGTCATGGTGCCGCCAGGCCGAAGGGATTGCCGATGGCGTAGACCTTTTGTCCCACGGCCAGTTCGCGAGAATCTGCCAGCGTTACCGGTTGCAGATTGGGCGCGTCGATTTGCAGCAAGGCCAGGTCGTGCGTGCGGTCGGTGCCCACCACCTTGGCGTCGAAGCTGCGCTTGTTGCTCAATTGCACTTTAACGCCGCGGTTGGCGCCCGCCACGACGTGGAAGTTGGGGAAGAGAACGGCGGAGATGGAAACTCGCATCAACGAGCACTTCGACGAACGCATTCACCACCTCGAAACTAGCCTCTTGCGCGCGTTCTCAGACGCCTCCTGAAACTCGAAGGTGGCGGCAATCAGCCCCACTGCCACAAGCTAGAAATCCGATCACAAACCTTCAAAATAACTTCATTCCCCGTAACCCTTACCGCCGTCAGCCACTTACACCGCCCGAGCTCAAATTGAACCCTCGCCCGCACTGGACATGAGAGTAACCTCGTACTCGAAAGGGGAACTTGTCTCAATGCCATCTGCACCGCACTCGAAAATCATCCTGGCAAATCTTCGCCCTCCCTTCGCTTCCGCTTCGCAAAAAACGCCCTTTCTTCGCCCACCCCTCCCATCTCACCCCGAATAGCGCAAACTGAAAGGAGCAAAACCATGCCCGCAACCCAGTCGCCAGCACCGGCCAACTCGCCTTCACCCTCAGCTTCGAGCGCCGAATCTACGGCGTCAGCGAACTCAACGCCGCCGTCCAGTCGCTCTTTCGAAGACAAATTCCGCTCCATCTGGGTCGAAGGCGAAATCTCCAACTGCCGCCCTGCCACCAGCGGCCACTTCTACTTCTCTCTTAAAGACGCCCAGAGCCAGCTCAAGTGCGCCCTCTTCAAAGGCAACGCCCGTTTCGTAAAATTCAAACCGCAAGACGGCATGAAGGTCCTCGCCCGCGGCAATCTCGAAGTGTATGAAGCGCGCGGCGAATATCAGCTCATCGTCGAAGCTCTCGAACCGCAAGGCGTCGGCGCGCTCCAAATCGCCTTTGAGCAGTTGAAGAAAAAACTAGCCGCCGAAGGCCTCTTCGCCGCCGGAACGCAAACGCCCTTTGCCCACTCTGCCCTCGCCGTCTCGGCATCGTCACCTCAACCGCGCGGCGCCGTCATTCGCGACATCTTGCAAATCTCGAGCGCCGCTTCCCCGGCCTTCACATCCGCGTCTTCCCTGCCCAGTCCAAGGCGAAGGCTCCATCGAACAAGTCTGCGCCGGCCTCGAACACTTCAGCGAACGGCGGTTGGGCCGACGTCGTCATCCTCGCTCGCGGCGGCGGCTCGCTCGAAGATCTGTGGACCTTCAACGAAGAGGCCGTCGCCCGCGCCATTCGCGCATCCAAAGTGCCGGTCGTCTCCGCCATCGGCCACGAAACCGATTTCACCATCGCCGATTTCGTCGCCGATCTCCGCGCGCCCACGCCCTCTGCCGCCGCCGAGCTCATCATCTGCACCAAAGACAGCTTGTTCGATGTCATCGCCGCGCAAGACGCCAAGATGCTGCAATCCTTGCGCTATCGCTTGGCCATGTCCGCCCGCGCCCTGCATGAACGCGGTATCGACCGCGCCGCCACCGTCATGCACCGCGCCATCACCCGCCGCGCGCAGCGTATCGACGAACTCGAATTCGCCATGCGCCGCACGGTTCGCGCCTTGCTCGACACGCGCGCCAAACGCCTCGCCGACGCCAACCAGCGCTTGCAATCCAACGACCTGCGTCTCAAGCTCGCCCACGGCCGCCACAAAGGACAAACCCTGCACGAACGCATGCTCCGCACCATGCAAGACCGCCTCTGGCAATCCCGCCGCAAATTTGAATCGCTCGATCTCCATCTCCGCCAGCTCAGCCCCCTCGCCGTCCTCAGCCGCGGCTACGCCATCGTCCAAACCCCGCAAGGCGCCGTCCTTCGCTCCTCCTCCGAAACCGGCCCCGGCGAAGACCTCTCCGTCCGCCTCAGCCAAGGCAACCTAGCTGTGAAGGTAACCAAAATAGGGCGGACGTCCTCGTCTGCGGAAGACCTCCGGTCCGACTCTCCAAACGAAGGGAGATACTAAATCTTGCCCCAACTCTCCACCAAACGCGCCATCTGCCTCCTATCCGGCGGTCTCGATTCCTCCACCTGCCTTGCCATCGCTCGCGCCCAAGGCTACGCAATGTTACTGCCTCTCCTTCAATTACGGCCAGCGCCATCAAGCCGAAATGCAAGCCGCGTCGAACATCGCCAAACAACTCGGTGCCGCCGAACACCGCGTCGTCACTTTCGATCTCCGCACCTTCGGCGGCTCCGCCCTCACCAGTGACACCGCCGTTCCCAAAGATCGCGACGAAACCCAAATGTCCGCTGGCGGCATCCCCATCACCTACGTGCCCGCCCGCAACACTATCTTTCTCTCCTTCGCCCTCGCCTACGCCGAAGTCACCGGCGCCGATGCCATCTTCATCGGTGTCAACGCCCTCGATTATTCCGGCTATCCCGATTGCCGCCCCGAGTTTGTCGCCGCCTTCGAAACCATGGCGAACCTGGCTACCCGCACCGGCGTCGAAGGCACAACCAATCTCAAAGTCCACGCCCCGCTCATGCGCATGACGAAAGCCGATATCGTCAAAGAAGCCGTCAAGTTAGGTGTCGATCTCAAGCTGACCCACAGTTGCTACGACCCAACTCCCGACGGCCGCCCTTGCGGACACTGCGATTCATGCATCCTCCGCCGCAAAGGTTTTGCCGAAGCCGGCGTCGTTGACCCGCTGGCCGTACCGTGAAAATTTCCGAGATCTTTTACTCCGTCCAAGGCGAAGGCACGCTGCTCGGTGTCCCGTCTGTTTTCGTCCGAACATCAGGCTGCAATCTCCGTTGCGTCTGGTGCGATACGCCCTATACGTCATGGTCTCCCGAAGGCTCTGACCAAACGCTCGATCAAATCGTAGAAGCCGTTGCGCAATTCCCCGCCGCCCAGCACGTCGTCGTCACCGGCGGCGAACCCATGATCGCTCCGCAAGTTGTGGAGTTGACCCAACGCTTACGCGAACGTGGCTTGCACGTGACGATCGAAACCGCCGGCACAGTCTTTGCTCCCGTAGCCTGTGACCTGATGAGCATCAGCCCGAAGCTCAAAAACTCCACGCCCTTTGAACGCGACGGTGGCCGCTGGGCCGCCCAACATGACCGCCTGCGCTTTCAGCCCGACGTCTTAAAACAGCTCATCACCGCGTATGACTATCAGCTCAAATTCGTCATGTCTGATCCGCAAGACGTAGCCGAAGTCGAGCAAATGCGCCTCGCCCTCAACGCCCCGCGCGCCAAAATCCTCTTGATGCCCGAAGGAACGAACGCCGAGACCATCCGTCAGCGCGGTCTTTGGCTCGCTGAGATCTGCAAAAATCACGGCTATCGTTTCAGCCCGCGCTTGCATGTCGATCTGTGGGGCGATAAGCGTGGCGTCTAGCCTCCTACTCGCCATGCTCATGGCCGGCGCTCAAGGCTATGTGGGCAGCAGCGTGTGTGCCGGCTGCCATGCCGAGATCGCGCGCACTTACGCGCAAACCGCTATGGCCAATGCCAGCGGCCCCATCACCGCCCTGCATGTGCCCGCCGGTCAAGTGTTCGCCGCTAACGCAGGAGTCAATTACAGCGTGCAAGGAACGTCGCTTTCCTACCGCAAAGGCACGCTCGAGGGGAGCAAAACGTTGCGCTATTACATCGGTTCCGGCACGCATGGCCGCGGCTTCGTTTTTGAAGAGCAGGGCCAGCTCTTTCAATCCCCCGTTGCCTATTTTGGAGCCGCGCGCGGTTGGGATGTCGCGCCTGGTTATGAGAAGGAAACCTCTGTCTTTCTCGGCCGCAAAGTAGAGCCGGCCTGCTTGGCCTGTCACAGCAGCGGCCAGAATTTCGCCGAAGGCGCAGTCTCCTGCGAGCGCTGCCACGGCCCCGGCGAATCGCACGTCCAAGCCATTCGCACATCTGGCAAGGTAGGCGTCATCGTTAATCCTGCCAAGCTTGCTCCCGAACAACGCGATAGCGTCTGTGCCCAGTGCCATCTCACCGGTGAAACACGCGTTCTTAAACCCGGCCGTTCCGAAGCCACTTATCGGCCGGGCGATCTGTTAGCCGATCACATTGTGCCCTTCGTCTGGGCCAATCCGGATCAGGCCGAGTTCAAAGTAGTCGGCCATTTCGAAGGCCTCTGGCAAAGCAAGTGTAAGCGCATGAGCGGCGATAAGCTCTCGTGCCTCACGTGTCACGATCCGCACGTCCAAGTGCCCGCCGCGGAGAAGCCGCCTACTATCGCGCCAAGTGTCTAGGCTGTCACGAACAAACCAAGTGCAAATTGAAGCCAGAGTCGTGCATCAGTTGCCACATGCCAACCAGGGCAACCACCGATGGCCAGCACACTGCCTTCACCGACCACGCCATTCGCCGCGTGCCGCTCGCCGATCCGAAGTCCGCCCATCCGCAGCAGCTCGTCGCCTTTTGGCCGGCCCGCGCCACCGAGCGTGATTACGCCCTTGCCGATGCCGATACCGGCAACTGGCAAAAAGCCCGCGAAGAGCTCTTGCGCATTACATCGCCCGATCCCGCCGCCGCTTCGCAACTCGCCTACACATACGACATGACCGGCGAACCCACCAGAGCCGAGCCGTTATACGAAAGCGCCTTGCAAGCCGACCCCGATAACTTAGTCGCCTTAACAAATCTCGGCATCCACCTCGCGCGCCGTGGTCAGTTGGCGCAAGCCGCCGAACTTTGGAAGCGAGCCTTGCGCCATCAACCCCGCATTGCTGGCGCCCGCCCTGAATTTGGCTCGCATCGAATCGCGTTTGGGCCAGCAAGCCGCTGCCATCGATACCGTGAAAAAGGTCCTGAGTTTGAACCCGGATTCCGCGCCAGCCTTGGAATTGCTCAAAGATCTCGAAGCCGTCCGATAAACTTGAAGGTGAAGTCTTCTATGGGGAAATTCCGCGTGGGCGCGGTTGGTTATCTAAACACCAAACCGCTGGTCTGGGGTATGCTGCACGGCCCGCAGCGTGATTTTGTCGATCTATCGTTTGCCATCCCGTCTGTTTGCGCGCAAGAAGTTGAAAACGGCGTCACGCAGATTGGCTTGGTTCCGGTAGCCGAGGTGGCGCGTCAGGGTCTCGAAATTGTACCAGGTGTCGGCATCAGCTGTTTGGGCGCAGTCCGCAGTATCTTGTTGTTTTCAAAGGTGCCGTGGAGAGACGTCCGCACCCTGTCGGCGGATGCAAGTTCGCGGACCTCAGTACAGCTCGCCCGCGTCATCCTGCGGGAGCGCTTTGGGGTCGAAGCGCAAATTGTCCGTCATCAGCCCGATTTATCGGCCATGCTGCAAGAATCTGACGCCGCCCTGATTATTGGCGACCCTGCTCTCGTCATCGAGCCCGAGCAGACGCCCTATCAGTGGCTCGATTTGGGCGAGGAATGGTTCAACCTGACCAAACTGCCCATGGTCTTCGCCGTATGGGCCGGCAAGCCGAAACTGCCAGTAACGGAGTTGAGCGCCATCACGCGTGCCTCCTATGAATTCGGCAAAGCGCATTTGACCGAAGTGATCGCCAGCGAATATCAGCAACGCGGCATCAGCCATCAACTGGCCGACGAATACTTGCGCCGCTATATTCGCTTTGAGATTGGACCCGTCGAACAGCGCGGTCTCGAAACATTTTTTGAATTGGCAAGATTGACAGAAGGAGCCAAACTTTGATTAGCCGCAAAGAAGCAATTGATATGTTTGCTAGCGACGACCTAGTCGGCATGGGCATGGAGGCAGACGCGATCCGCCGCAAGTTGCATCCCGAAGGCATCGTCAGCTACATCATCGATCGCAACATAAACTACACGAATTTCTGCACCGAATACTGCAGCTTTTGCGCTTTCTACCGCCCCATGGGCCACAAAGAAGGCTACATTCTGCCCACCGAAACCATCCTCGAAAAGATCCAGGAAACCGTCGATTTAGGCGGCACCGGAATTCTAATGCAAGGAGGCCTGCATCCGGATCTGAAGATCGAATGGTATGAAAACGTCCTGCGCGCCATCAAAGCGAAGTTCGATATCTGGTGCCACTGCTTCTCAGCTCCCGAGATCGTCAACATCGCCGAAGTCTCCGGCATCTCTCTGCGCGACACCATCGCCCGCCTGCGCGACGCCGGCTTAGATTCCATTCCCGGCGGCGGAGCAGAGATTTTGGATGACGCCGTCCGCCATCGCATCAGCCGGCTCAAGTGCACCGTTGATGATTGGATCAATGTCCATCGCACCGCGCACTCGCTCGGCATGCGCACTACCGCCACCATGATGTTCGGTACCGGCGAAACCATCGAACAGCGCATGAATCACTTCGATATCGTCCGCCGAATCCAGGAAGACACGGGCGGCTTCACGGCCTTTATTCCGTGGTTCTTTCAGCGCGAATACACCTCGCTCGGCCGCTTCGTCAAAGAAGAAGCTACGGCGGTTGAGTACTTGAAGATGCTAGCGCTATCCCGTATCTATCTCGACAACATCCTCAACGTGCAAGCCTCTTGGGTCACACCGGGCTTGAAGGTTTGCCAAGTCGGCTTGCGCTTTGGCGGAAACGACGTCGGTAGCATCATGATTGAAGAGAACGTTGTATCAGCGGCGGGCACGCACCACCGGGCGACGGAGGAACAACTGCGCCGCTTGATTCGCGACGCTGGCTTCGTACCCAAACAGCGCGACACCCTCTATCGAACCTATTTCTTGAACTAGACAAAAAAATAGAGCGCTCACCGCGTTAAGTGAGCGCTCTTTCTGTTTAAGTTTGGAGGATTATGTTAACGGAAACTAACTCGCTTCTTCTTTCTTAGCAGGACGAGCAGCTTTGATCTTCTTCGTTTCGATGGACTTGTTGGCCCAATCTTCCGCCTTCGCGATATCGGCTTTGGCGGCTTCGGGTGAATCTTCCAAGTCGGCTTTCTTGCGGAGAAGCAAATTGATATAGCTCATCGCATCTTCGTTCTCTTTGTCGAGGTCGAGGCACTTGCTCAAGTTGCTGATGCCGTCATCGATGGCCGCACCGTACTTTTGCTGCATTTCGGTGCGAACCTTCGTGTCTTTGATGGGACCGGGCTCGGTGGAAGCCATCTTGGCTTCGACGCGGGCGGTTTGAATTGGCGAATACGCCTTGGCCCAATCGATAACGCCTAGATAATAGTAGGGTTCGGCATCTTTCGGATTGGCTTCAATGCGCCGTTGGTTCCAAGATCTGGCATCTTCCAGCGCTTTCGCCTTCTGCTCCGGTGTGCCGGCTTGGGCGGCGTTGTAGGCCATCGAGGCCATCATCGCCAGAGCCAGCGGGTTGTTCGGATCCTTCTTCAAAACGTCGTTGAACTCATTCGACGCCATGTCGTGGTTCTTGACGTTGTCCGGTTGATCGGCGCCGGGAACCCATTGAATGTAATACGACGTCGCCAAATAAAGCTGGGCGTTCTGGCTAGTCGGATCCAATTCAACGGCTTTCTTGAAGTGGGTTACCGCGTCGGCGTACTTGCCGTTCTTATAGGACAGAACGCCTTGATTGAGTTGATCGCGCGATTGCAGTTTCGCGCAACTAGTAAGTAGGCTGACGCCGGCGCAGAGCGCGACGATACAGCCCTTTTGCACAAGAGAAGTTTTGATTCGCATTATTGCCCCGCTTCCACTTTGGGAGTCATAATACCGACCTTATCCAACTCCGCGCCCTTGGCATCGTCAATGGCTTGCGCAACGTAGCGGTAGTCCACGTCCGGGTCACCCTTCACGAAAACAACCTTGGTGGCGCGAGTCTTGAAAATGTCTTCCAAACGAGCGGTCAGTTCTCTCTCTTGGACTGCCTGACCATTGATCTGCAGGCTGTGATCCTTGGCAACCTCGATCACAACGTTAGGATCCTGGTTAGGCGGAGGCGGCGGCTGGTTCGGCGGCGGAGGCTGCGGAACCAGAGTATCCAAGCCGTGCGGTGTAAGAGGCGTGATGACCATGAAGATGATCAACAACACGAGCAACACGTCAATGAGAGGCGTAACGTTAATGTCTGCCTTGGCTCCACCGGAGCCACCAACTGCCATTGCCATAGAATTAATCCTTTTTTGCGGTCAACTACAGACCGACGGGTTTCTTTTTGTCCTGTATGGTTTCGGTAATTAACCCGACGGAATCCACACCAGCCGTTCGCAGGTTATCAATCACGTCGGTTACGCTGGCAAAACGCGCACGCGCGTCGGCCTTCACATATACCGTCTTGTCCGCACGATTGGCTTGCAGGTCTTTCACCTTGGGGCCAAGATCTTCCGGGTGAATCATCAGGTTGCCGGGGCTTAGGAATGCGCGGCCGTCGCGGGTTACGGCGATCAGGATCGCGTCTTCTTTATCGGCATCGGGAATCTTCTTGTCGTTGTAAGTCTTCACCATGTTCACGGTCTGGCCTTTAGACAACATAGGCGTGATGACCATGAAGATGATAAGCAAAACGAGCATAACGTCCACCATGGGGGTCACGTTGATTTCGGAAACTACCGGGGGGGCTTTCTTTTGCTCCATGCAATTTCTCCTATTCTTAAGATCGACGGGAAGAGTCATCCGGCGAGGAACGGCCCGGTACAAGGGCCGCTCCCACCAGGGATTCAACTTAAGAGCGATCTTCTCCGACTGCTTACTTGCCAACCTTGGCTTGCGTACGCTTCAGGAAATAGTCAATCAATTCGGAACTGGAGTTACCCATTTCAACGTCGAACGCTTCGATCCGGTTTGAGAAGTAGTTAAACACCCAAACGGCGGGGATGGCGACGAAGAGACCGAAAGCGGTGGTTACCAGCGCTTCGGAAATACCACCGGCGACCGCGCCGATACCAGTCGACTTAGACGCCGAGATGGAACGGAATGCGTTCATGATGCCGAACACCGTACCGAACAGACCGACGAACGGGCCCGTGGAACCGATGGTGGCGAGGCTGCTGACGCCGCGCTTCAGTTCTGCGTGCACGATCGCTTCGGCGCGTTCGAGAGCGCGGCGCGAGGCTTCGATATCTTCACCAGGGATCTCATTGCTCATTTGATGAGCTTTAAATTCCTGCAAACCAGCCACAACGACTTTGGCCAGGTGGCTCTTATTGAAACGGTCGGCAATCTTGATGGCTTCATCCAGCTTGCCTTCACGCAACGCGCCAGCCACAGCCGGAGCAAACGCACGCGACTGCTTGCGGGCGGCGTTGTAAGTAATCATACGATCGATCATCACGCCAATGGACCAGGCGGACATGATGAACAGAACGAAAATGACGAGTTTGGCCACGATGCCCATGTTGGCCCAGAGGGACCGAAGGTCAAAGTTAATGCCATCGGCTTCTTCGAGCAGCCAGAGTGCCCATACCTGAAGTTGTAGTACCATGCTTTTTCTCCTAAGTTAAATCGAATCTTTTAAACGGACTTTCGAACACTAACTTTCGTAACAAACCTTATAAGCAAAAGTTGGCTGAGGTGAAGCGTACTGCCCCGCGGAGCAGTACGCCCTCATTTTCAATTCAGCCGCGTCTTGCTACTTACTGACTCAACGTGAAGTTCACGATGATATCAGTAATGACTTCCACCGGCGAGCCATTCAGCATGGTCGGACGGTATTTCCACTGAAGAACGGCTTCCTTGGCCGCGTTCACCAGCAATGGATGGCCGCGAACGAGTTGCAGATTTTCAATGTTGCCCTCTTTACTGATGGTGGCCGTGAATTCAACCGTACCCTGGACCCTGGCCGATTTGGCAAGAGGAGGATAAACCGGCTGAACCTTCCGAAGAAGATTGGCTTCCATCACGTTACCGCCGATCCGCTGCGGACCAGACGGTTTCGGCTTGGGAGGCGGGGGCGGCGGCGGTGGCGGTACACCACCAACGATGCCACCAATCACACCACCTGTCGCTCCGCCTTCGACGCCACCCACAACACCTGTATCAGGTGGCGGGGCAGATTCGACGATGCGGTCGATGGTCTTGGGAACCACGCGCGGAGCAATCAGTTGGTTTGAAACAAATTGTTTCACAATCGGCTTCACCACTTTGACCACCTTCTCAGCTGGAGGAGGGGGCGGTGGTGGAGGCGGAGGAGGCGGCGGCGCTACCAGCATGCTCTTCAATTGAGCATTCGGCAGCGTCTGTGTATAAATGAGTGGGATCAGCAAAGCAAGAACGATAAGGCCAACCTGCAATCCAAGAGATAGCAGAATGGTATACGGTTTTTTGGTTTTCTGTGTCCCGTCTACAAACGTTTGTTCGAACATTTCAGTTCCTCGCTGGGGCCTGCCACAAACAGGCCCAATTCAGTTACAACCAGTCACTTGGCGGTCTTGACCGGCTTGGCCGCCTTAACACCTTTATCACTTCCAGACGAACGTCCCTGCGACGCCCGACCCTCGGCCAAGTTGCGCCAGAAGATCAGGATGGGACATGCAACAAAGATCGAAGAATAAGTTCCGATCATAATACCAATAACCAATGCGAAAGAAAAACCATTCAAGACTTGACCGCCCCAGATAAAGAGGGCGATGGCGGTCAGGAACGTCAGGCCCGAAGTCAGGATGGTCCGGCTCAGGGTTTGATTGATACTGAGATTCACGATATCGGTAAAGGAACCGCGGACACCGAGCTTTAGATTTTCGCGGATACGGTCGAAAGTCACGATGGTGTCATTCATCGAGTAACCGACTAGGGTAAGCAATGCCGCGATGACTGTCAAATCAATTTGCTTGTGAAAGAGAGAGAACAGTCCAATGGTGATGATGGTATCGTGGAAGACCGCAATCACAGCGGCCACGCCATAAATCCATTCAAAACGGAAGGCAATGTAGACCAACATGGCGGCCAAAGCAATCAAAACTACATTAATGGCTTGCTGCCGCAAATCGGCGCCAATCTTCGGTCCAACGATTTCCACGCTGCGAATAGCAAAGTCGCCGGGCTGGCATTCTTGCTTAATCACGTCCAAAATTTTCGATGTGACGCCGGGCACTGATGCGAGTTGGTCGAGGGAAGAAACCAGGCCGGATTGTGGCGGCGTGTCTCGATAACTGGTAATCGCTTTGGCCAAAGCTTGTAATTGATCTTCCGATAACCCCGCTCCGGCGCGCGCCAGCGGATCACGTAGCCGATCGGCCAATTGGGCGGCGGGCGCTTGATTGAGATCAAGCTTTTGCGGGTCAGCGTCCTTGTTAAATGCCGCGTTCAAAGTGGCAATCATATCATTGCGCACTATTTGCAACGCCTTGTCGTCGCGAGCGCCAGTCTGGATGAGAACTTCGCGCGAGCCGTTGGTCACTTCTTGCACTTCGATCTCACCAGAAATTTTCTGGCGAAGTGCCGAGCGAATGGCTTCAGCCGGGGGCCGTTTGATGAAAGTTACATCCATGAGCGCGCCGCCATTAAAGTCTATGCCGTACCTTGGTCCGCCGTTGAGCACGAGGCTAACGAGTCCAGCCACCGTAAGCAGCAGCGACAGGATGATGAACGGCCACATGTTGCCGATAAAGTCGTAATTCGTTTTCTTGAAGATTTCCATCTATCTCTTAGGGTCGGCATCCTGAAGTGGTAGACACCGATTATTAACAAATGTTCCCGAACCTCACTGAGGAATTTACGAGTCAGTACCAGGACGCTCAGATGCTGAGCGATTCCACCGGTTTGGGTCTCGATAGTTCCCAATCAAAAATAAATCTAGACACAAAAACCGCGGTGAACACATTGGCGATTAAGCCGATCACCAAGGTAACGGCAAACCCCTTAACTGGGCCTGAACCGAACAGAAAGAGAATGGCGCACGATACCACCGTGGTGATGTGGGTATCAATAATGGTTAAGAACGCCTTGCCGAACCCGGCGTCAACAGCGGGGATCACCGCTTTGCCCGCGCGTAATTCTTCGCGAATGCGCTCAAAAATAAGCACGTTACTATCCACCGCCATACCGATCGTGAGAATGATACCGGCGATGCCAGGCAATGTCAGTACGGCATCGAAGTAGCTGAGGCAAGCGATCAGAATAATGGCGTTCAAGACAAGGGCCAGCACAGCGTTAAGGCCACTCTTCTTGTAATAGACCAACATCACGACGATGACGGCCAAGACGCCCGCGATACCGGCAATAAAGCCTTGCCGAATCGAATCGGCGCCCAGCGAAGGACCAACGGTACTTTCCTGCTCGTATCGAACGCTGGCAGGCAAAGAGCCGGCCTTGAGATTCAGCGCCAGATCTTTAGCTTCTTCCTGGCTGTTCTGGCCTTCAATCACGCCTTGATCGTTAATCTGGTTTTTGATATTGGGAGCTTCTAAAACTTTGCCGTCTAAAACGATAGCTAGGGCTGTGCCGATGTGCGATCCGGTAAATTCACCAAAGCGCTTAGACGCCTCCTGGCTCAGCACGAAACCAGTGCTCCAGGTACCAGGCATCTGACCGTTTTCGGGTTTAGCGTCCATGATGTCTTGGCCGCGAACGACGGGCGTGCGAGCCACCACATAAACGCCTCCGCCTTTAGACGGAGTGCCGCCGGTGATCGGCTGCCCAATCAATTTCGTGCCCAGCGGCAAGATGCCACCTTGCTGGGCGAGAGCTTCTTCGCGGCTGGAGAAGGGTCCACCCTTCACTTCATAGAGTTCCAGAACGCCGGCGGTTTGAATAATCTGCTTGACGTGCGTGGGATCGTCGGTGCCCGGCATCTGCACGAGCAATTCCGAGTCGGCATCCTCACGGCGCTGCTGAACGGTGGCCTCCGTTAGACCGAGGGCGTTAATTTTCTTGTCGATGGTGTTCTTCGAAAGATCGAGCGTGTTCTTCCAGAGGGCCAGCGCATTGGTGGGCTTGAGGGTTAGACGATAATCGGTGGGATTCAGCGAGGTCAGAACCCATTCGCCGAGTTGTTCGGTCACCAGGCTGCGGAAGTTGCCAGCCTGAGCCGACGGCACTCCTTTGACCACAATCGCAACATTCTTGGCGTCCTGAATGCTCTTCGCTTCATCAATGCTAACTTCGCTCACAGGAATGTTAGCCTTGCGCGCGGCTTCTCTGAGTCGATCGGCATCAGAGCTGGCTTCGTTGTTGAAGGCATCCTGCTGTTGGACCTGAACCACGAGGTACGTGCCACCTCGCAAATCTAAACCCAGGTGGATGCGTTCGTGCCAGTTGGCAATGAGCTCGTCCTTGCTTTTGGGCAAACCAATGATGCCGTAAATACAGATGAGGACTACGCCAAGAATAAATAAGAACTTGTATCGAAGATTCGTTTTCATCGTGTTGCTGCTGTTTTAATTGCTGCCAGGCTTGACGCTACTTCTTGCTCGCATCGTCTGTCGCGAGAACGCTCGTAACCGCGCTTCGCGAAACCTGCAGTTTTACATTGTCCGGCTTAATGCGCAGTATCAGAGTATCATCTGTGACCGTAACAATGGTACCGATGATGCCGCCGCTGGTTAAAACGGTTTGGCCATTTTGCAGTTGGCGTACCATCTCTTTCTGATTTTTCTGCTGGCGCTGCATCGGCCGGAAAACCAGAAAGTAGAAAATGGCGATCATCAAAACGATCGGCACGACATTGCCCCAAGCGGCGGGAATTCCGCCCGAGGGGGAGAGGTTGCTTGTAGCAACAAAATTAAGGAGTACGGCATTAAAGAGTCTGCTCTAGCTTAGCGAAATCACTATACACCACATCACCGTGCTCCGGACACAACTCAAGCATCATGCTCCGCAGCCGAATTGGCCTGGAAGCGCCGTAACCATTCTGGAAAGTGGCTCAGTAAGATAGACTGCCTGATTTGGCGCATAATGTCAAGAAAGTACTGGATGTTGTGAAGCGTCGCCATGCTGGAAAAGAGGATCTCACTGGCCTGGAACAAGTGGCGAAGATAGGATTTGCTGAAGGTGCGGCACGTGTAACAGGTGCAGTTGGGGTCGAGCGCGCTCTCATCGTCGATGTATTTGGCGTGTTTGATCACCACTTTGCCTTGAGAAGTAAAAAGGTACCCATTACGCGCATTACGACTAGGCAGTACGCAATCCATCATGTCTACGCCATGCGCCACGTATTGCGGCAGTTCATCCGGCATCCCCACACCCATGACGTAACGCGGTTTGTCAAAAGGCAAGAGAGGCGCGGCCACGGCTGTCATTTCCTGGCTCAAATCGCGCGGCTCGCCCACCGAGAGGCCGCCGATGGCATAACCGGGCGCATCCAATTCGAGCAATGCTTCCACACAAGCCTTGCGCAGATCCGGATACATAGAGCCTTGCACGATCGGGAAAAGGGCGCAGTGCAACCCTTTCTCGCGACGTAGGTAGTGAGCATAGCCTTTACGCGCCCAGCGGATGGTGCGCTGCATGGATTCGGCAGCCGCCTCGTGCGTGGCCGGATAAGCCAGGCATTCATCTAGGACCATCATGATGTCGCTGCCGAACGCAAGTTGCACATCAACGGTGCTTTCCGGCGTAAACAGGTGAGGGTCGCCGTTCAAATGCGAGCGAAACAGGACGCCCTCTTCGGAAACTTTGCGAAGCGTATCGAGACTGAAAACCTGGAAGCCGCCCGAATCTGTTAGAATCGCCCGCGGCCAGGACATGAACTTATGCAGACCGCCCAGGCGCTCTATGCGCTCGTGACCGGGACGAAGGAAGAGATGGTAGGTGTTGGCCAGAATAATTCTCGCGTCGAGATCGTTGATCAGATCGCGCGGAGCAAGGCCTTTCACTGTGCCTTGCGTACCAACTGGCATGAACACCGGAGTCTCAATAGTGCCGTGGGCAGTGTGAAGAAGGCCCGCGCGCGCGCCGGTGTGCGGGCAGGTAGCTTGGATTTCAAAACGGAGAGCAGTCATGCCAGTTTTTGGAAAGGGAGTCCTGGATGTATGGTGGCATGTGAGGTGCGATGATCCGTTTATGATCGACACTCCCTACCTCACGCAATCATCCGCACAACTCACAGCGGTAATCCCCCTACGTGTTCCGCGAGACCAGATCCAACTCGTTATGGACCCGGCCTTGCGTGAACTAAAAGCGGCGCTAGCCAGCCAAGGGATCAAGCCGGTGGGACCTTGGTTCACCCATCATTTGCAGATGGATCCGAAGATTTTCGACTTTGAAGTTTGTTTTCCCGTAGCGCAAGAAGTCACGCCCACAGGCCGCGTAGTACCCGGACGGATGGATGAGAGAAAAGTGGCGCGGACCATTTACCGTGGGCCATACCAAGCGCTCGGGCAAGCTTGGGGTGAGTTCGGAAAGTGGATCGCCGAGCAGGGTCACAAACCGGCGGATGATCTATGGGAGCGCTATTTAACGGGCCCGGAGAAGAGTGCGGACCCGGCGGAGTGGGAAACTGAGTTGAATAGGCCGATTGATTGAGAGATTTGTGGTTCGAGTCGAGGCCTGCAATCTTGTAGATGGAAAATCGCTTTCGACGAATATTAGTTCGAGCCACAAACTGGGTGGGCGATGCGGTGATGTCGCTGCCCGCTTTGCAGGCTTTG
Organism: Bryobacterales bacterium; assembly: GCA_963840845.1. Taxonomy (GTDB): domain Bacteria; phylum Acidobacteriota; class Terriglobia; order Bryobacterales; family Bryobacteraceae; genus Bog-105. The sequence continues at coordinate 44,918 of CAWJBS010000087.1, read as the reverse complement.
CGCGAGCAGAATTCGCAAACGCGGATTTCCATCCTGGCGCGTCCGTGGGTAGCTGGATTATATGGACGCGAATCTTTTTGTGACGAGTTGATTCCGTACGACGCGCCGCGCGGCTGGCAGGGTTTGGCGGAAAAGAAGCGGTTGGCAGCAGAACTGCGGGCGCGCAAATTCGATTGTGCGCTGCTCTTGCAGAATGCCTTTGAAGCGGCGGCCCTGGTACGATGGGCGGGCATTCCGATTCGCATCGGTTACGACCGGGACGCGCGCGGCTGGCTGTTGACTCATCCGATTCCGCTGCCGCAGAGTGGCGATCTTCCCCGGCATCAACGCTTTTACTATCTGGAATTATTGAAGCGGGCAAAGTTAATTTCAAACTATGAGACGGCTAGCCCGATTCGCTTGGGAGGCAGCGCGGGTGCGGCCCAACAAGGGCGGGCAAGGCTTCGGCAAGCCGGCATCAGCGGTCCGGTCATTGGGGTGAGTCCCGGTGCGGCTTACGGAGGCGCCAAACGCTGGCTGCCCGAACGTTTTGCCGAAGCGGGTGTTCGCTTAGCGCAAGAACGCGGCGCGGAGATTGCGGTTTTTGGATCGAAGGAAGAAGCGGCCATTTGCGAAGCGGTTTGTCGGGAGATCGGCCAGGCTGGCGTGAAGTGCCATAATTTTGCGGGTTTCACCCAGCTGGAACATTTCGTAGAGATGGCAGCTGCTTGCGAGCTTTTCCTGACGAACGATTCGGGCGCGATGCACATCGCGAGCGCATTAGGAATACCAACGGTAGTGGTGTTTGGCGCGACTGACAACCAAGCCACGGGGCCGACGGGAAGCTGGAGCCGGGTGGTGCGGCATCAGGTTGAATGCAGTCCCTGCTTGCTGAGAGAATGCCCGATTGATCATCGCTGCATGACGGGCGTTACAGCGAGCCAGGTGGTAGACGCGGCGCATGAGTTAGTGGCGATAAAAGGAACCTAGGAGATATTTTGGACACGCGGGAAAAGATTGTGCCGGTGGAGCAACTGGCGGGACGTTTGGGTGCTGGTGCGTGGATCGCAGCAGTGGGAACGTTCGACCCACTCACTTTGAGCCAGGCCGACCGGCTGGCGAAACTGAGCGGCAATGGAAAAGCCGTTTTGGCCGTAGTGGAACCGGGGAACGGCTGCTTGTTGCCCGTGGAAGCGCGCGCGATTCTGGTAGCGGCGTTACAGAGCGTGCAGTTAGTCGTTGTGGCTGAAGCCAACGCGCTACCCGCCTTTCCTGAGGTGCAAATCGTGCGCGACGACGAAGGCGAGCGGCAGCGCAGTGCGGCATTTGTGGAACATGTGCGAGGGCGCCAAGGCGCGTGAACCAAGGGAAAGAGAGTATTTTGCTGGTTCGGCTGGGCGCGATGGGCGACATTATCCATGCGTTGCCGGCGCTGGCCAGCGTGCGCCAATCTTTCCCTGAACATCACATTACTTGGGTAGTAGCGCGCAAGTGGATTCAGTTATTGGAAGGCAATCCGCAACTTGATGATGTGATCGCCTTTGAGCGGAAGGGCCAAGGAAAACTGCTGGCCGCGTGGCGCACGCTGCGACCCGTTCAGCCCGATCTGGCGATCGATTTTCAGGGATTGATTCAATCGGCGCTGGTAGGGCGAGCGAGCCGGCCGCGGCGATTCATTGGACGACACCGTTCGCAAGCGCGTGAGTCTTTAGCCGCGTTGTTTTATAGCGAACAGGTCAAAACCAAAGCGCCGCATTGTGTTGAGGCCAATCTGGAATTGGCGGCAGCGGCCGGCGCAACGCAATTGACGGACCAAGCGTGGATTCCAGCAGGCCGACCGGAAGGCGATTTGCCGGAGGAGCCGTTCGTTTTCACCAGTCCGTTCGCCGGTTGGACCAGTAAGCAGTGGCCGCTAGAGAATTACGGCAAGCTGGCGCGCGAGTTGCGAGCGGAAGGATTGGCCTTGGTTGTGAATGTGCCGCCGGGCTCCCGTGAGAAGCTGGCAGAAATGCCGGAATTGAGAATTCATGAATCGGGGTTGCCTGGCTTGATTGACGGGACGCGGAGGGCGACGGCCATTGTAGGCGTGGATAGCGGGCCTATGCATTTGGCGGCGGCGCTGGGCAAACCGGGCGTGGCGATTTTTGGACCCACCGACCCGGCGCGCAACGGACCATTCCACAGCAATTTGTCGGTGCTGCGCGATGCTGCGGCCGTAACCACTTATCAGCGTGACGAAGAAATTGCCGCCAGCATGCGAGCCATCAGCATGCAGCAAGTGAAAGAAGCGCTGCTCCATTCGATTCGTGCGGCGCGTGTTTCCGCATGATGTTTCCAAAACCGTACGCCGATTTTGCGCAGCGCATGCGAGTGCCGGCTGGATTTGTTCTGCTGATTGCGTTCGCCTGGCTGTCGCGCCCGTCGCTATTTTCGTTGGAAGCAGGCTTGCCCATTTCCATCTTGGGCTTATTATTGCGCGGCTGGGCGGCTGGACACCTGGCGAAAAATCAAGACTTGGCCACAGCGGGGCCGTTTGCTTATGTGCGTAATCCGCTCTACCTGGGAACGCTGATTACTGCAGCGGGATTAGTTGTGGCAGCGCGGGAATTCTGGTTAGCGTTGCTCTTCGCGGCTGCATTTGTACTGGTCTATTTGCCGGTTATTGAACTAGAGGAGCAGCATTTACGTACGATTTTCCCTGGCTACACAGCCTACGCCGACAAGATTCACCGGTTTCTGCCGTTCGCGAAATGGCCGGCTAAGCAGACCGCATTTTCCTGGCCGCTTTACCGGCGCAACGAGGAATACAAGGCACTGGCAGGATTTCTGATTGCCGTGGCGTGGCTTGTGTGGAAGCTACTGAAGTTAACCTAAACGACACCTACAAAGTTGGCTAACAGCGACTAAGATGGAGTAATGAAGATCCGAACGCTCCTCCTCGCGCTAGTGGCAGTCGTTGTTGTCATTGCCGTCGCTATAGGAAGCCTGATGGCCAAAGTTGATAGTCACCGGCCCCAAATACAGGCGGAACTGCAACAGAAACTGAACCGCCCAGTGAGCTTGGGGCACTTGAGCCTGAAACTGTTTCCTCTGGAAATTAAAGTGGAAGGATTTAGCATTGGCGAAGCGCCGGCGTTTTCGCAGCAGCGGCCCTTTGCCACTGCCGACGCGGTTTTTGTGAGCGCCAGCCTGTTCTCGTTGATTCGGGGCAATCCGGAAGTGAAGGACTTAGTCTTGGATAAGCCGCGCATCGAACTGATTCGCAATGCGGCGGGCGTGTGGAATTTTGCGTCGCTAGGGAATAGCGACAGTAAGAGCAGCGGAGGGCAACAGTCAATTCTCGCTCGATTTGCTCGATATCTCTGACGGAGAAATCGGTTACACCGACCAGTTGAACAAGCAGCCGCGCAGCGTCTACGATCACATCGATCTCAAGCTGAAAGACTTTGCACCGGGCAAACAGTTCGGCGTGAACCTGGGCGTGCATTTTCCTGGCCAAGGCCGGCAGATGTTGGAATTTGCAGGCAAGGCTGGTCCTTTAAATGTGGCTACCGAGAACGCCGTGCCGCCTATTGATGGGCATCTATCAATCGAACAAGTTTCGCTGGCGGCGGTGAACCAGTTTGCCTCCGGCACGCTGCCGCCGGATACCAACGCCATCGCTTCGGGCGATGCGGACATCACGTCACTGGCGGATGTACTGGCCTGCAAGGGAACTCTGCGGCTGGAAAATACCGTGTTGAATGGCGCCAAAATGGACTACGCTATCAATTCCACATACAACATTGAAGACGATTTAAAGCAGAAGAAATTGTTGATTAAGACCGGCGTGCTGCAACTGGGAAGCACAACCTTCAACGCGTCGGGCGACGTGAATCTTGCAACCACGCCGGCGGCTTTGAACGTGAATCTGAAAACCAATCAATCTTCCATCACCGAATTAGCAAAACTAGCCGGTGGTCTGGGAGTCGGCTTCGATCCGGCCTACAACATTGCCGGCAAGGTGACGGCGGATGTCACCGCGAAAGGGCCGGCCAATGCTCCGCAATTGAACGGCAGCCTGCGGGCGCAAGGCTTGTCGGCCAGCGGCGGAGACATTAAACAGCCCGTATCAATTCCGGAGATCGATCTTACGCTCACGCCGGATTCAATCATGTCGAACACTTTCAGCGCCACCAGCGGATCAACCACGTTGGCCCTGGCGTTTACGCTGCTGCAATACACGACGCAGAACCCGAGCATTGATACTACGCTCAAAACCGAGAACGCCAAGATCAGCGAGCTTTTGAATATTGCCAAAACTTATGGCGTGGATGCGGTGCAAGGCGTCACTGGTGACGGCACGCTGTCTTTGGATATACATGCGAAGGGATCGTCTAACGGACGCTTCTCAACTGACTTATTCGGGGACGGAGAGCATCGCCAATATGACGCTGGCGATTCCTCAATTGAAAAAGCCGTTGACGATCGCCTCGGCGAATGCGGTGTTTTCTCAAAACTCGGTAGCCATGGATAATCTGGCGTTGGCGCTGGGCGGAACAACGCTGCGCGGAAGCGTCTCGGCCAAGAATTTCGCGGCGCCGGAGTTGGCGTTCAACCTGAACGCCGACAAAATCGATACGGATGAGTTGCAAAATATAATGACGCCCACGCCCGTGCCGCCTGGTAAGCGCGCGGCGAAGCACGGAAAAACCGAGGTGCCCAGCATTTTGCTTTCCACCACGGGCACCGGCACCTTGGCGGTGGGCTTGATTAAGGCGAGCGACATCATGCTTCGCGACGTCAACGCGAAATGCAATTTCAATAAGGGCGTTGTCGAATTGTCCCCGCTGAGCGCAGACTTATTCGGCGGCAAAGCGGGCGGATCTATGACAACCGATCTGCGCGGCGCCACGCCGCAGGTGACGGAAAAAATCAAGTTTAGCGGCGTGGATGCGAACGCGTTGCTGTCGGCCGTGAGTTCGGTGAAGAACACGGTTTATGGAACCTTAGCGGCGGATACCAACCTGCATTTTTCGCTTGTGCAAAGCAACGATCTGGCGCGCACGCTGAATGGCGCGCTTTCGTTCAACTTGGCGAACGGGGAGATTAAGAACGTCAACATTCTGGGCGAAGTGAGCAAAATTGGCAAACTGCTGGGAACGGGCGGCGCGAATTCGGCCGACGGTGGCACGCAGTTAAAGAAGTTCGCCGGAACCATGACCATCACCAACGGCGTGGCAAATACGCAGAATCTGACGGGTGAATTGTCGGAAGGCACGCTGGTGGCGAAAGGCACTTTAAATTTGGTGAATCAGGACGTGAACATGCACTTGACTGCGTCGCTGGGAAGTAGCGCGGCGGGGCAGCCGGCGGGCGGCGGATTGCTAGGTACGGTGCTGGCCACGGCGAAAGGCCAATTGATGGTGCCGGTGATCATCACAGGCAATATGGCTCATCCCAACGTGGCTCCCGATAGCGCAGAGATGGCGAAGCTGAAGCTGGGCAACATCGGCGGCAAGGGCGCTGTTGGCGGCGTGCTGGGTGGATTGCTCGGCGGCCAGACGCCCGACGGCAAGACAAAAAAACCGGCGAACCCCGTGGGTTCGATTCTGGATCAGTTCAAACCGAAGCCCTAGTGATTTGCGGCTTTTGACGCAGCCGCCAGCGGTGTTGCCAACGTAAACCGCGGCATACATGGAGCTTCCGCCTTTGGTCCGCCAAGTGCACAGAAGCTTGCTGTATGAACACGAAATCAAAGGTCTATCTCATTGGTGGCGGCATTGGGTCGCTCTCTGCCGCGGCATTTCTGATTCGCGATGGCGGTCTGCCGGGCGCTAACATCACAGTTCTGGAAGCTTCACAGGTGGCGGGGGGAAGCCTGGATGCCGGTGGCGATCCCAAACTTGGTTATTCCATGCGCGGCGGGCGCATGCTCACCATCGACAACTACGAATGCACCTGGGATTTATTCAAATCGATTCCGTCGTTGGATCACCCGGGCAAGTCCGTCTTTGACGAGACTGTCGAATTTAACGAAAAGCATAAGTCGCATTCAATGGCGCGGCTGGTGGATTCGCGGCGCGCCAAAGTGCCAGTGAGTTCAATGGGATTTTCCATGCACGATCGGGCCGAGTTGTTGAAACTCACCGAAGCAAGTGAAGAGAAATTGGGCGTCAGTTGCATCACCGATTGGCTTTCTCCTTCGTTCTTTCAAACCGACTTCTGGTACATGTGGCAAACCACTTTCGCGTTTCAGCCTTGGCATAGCGCCGTGGAATTCAAACGCTATTTGCACCGCTTCATGCTGGAATTCTCGCGCATTGAAACGCTGGCTGGCGTGAAGCGCACCGTCTTCAATCAATACGATTCCATGGTGCTTCCGCTGCAAACTTGGCTTAAGGCGCAAGGCGTCCAATTTTGTCATGGAATGTACGGTGAACGATCTGGATCACACCGTCGAAAACGGTAAGTTTGTGGTGACCGCGCTGCATTGTGTCACCCACGGCGAGAGCGAAACGATTGCCATACGCGACGGCGACTTTGTGTTCTTCCAGAACGGCTCTATGACGGACGCGTCTAGCATCGGTTCCATGACCGCAGCGCCCGCGCACTTGACGAAGGCCGATAGCGGCGGCTGGGCGCTCTGGGAGAAATTAGCGAAAGGGCGTCCGGAATTCGGCAATCCGGCGGCGTTCAACAGCTGCATTGCGCAGTCGTATTGGAGTTCCTTCACAGTAACGTTGACCGACCCGGCGTTCTTCGACAAAATGACCGAGTTCACGGGCAATCAGCCCGGCACTGGCGGTCTGGTGACGTTTAAGGATTCTAACTGGCTGATGTCGATCGTGCTTGCCTATCAGCCGCATTTCCGCAATCAACCTAAGGGCGTGCAAGTATTTTGGGGCTATGCCTTATCGCCCGACCGTATCGGCGATTTTGTAGCGAAGCCCATGGCCGATTGTACGGGCGCTGAGATCCTGCGGGAACTCTGCGGACATCTGCGGTTTGATCCCGAAACCGTGGCGCACGCGAACTGTGTTCCGTGCCGCATGCCTTACATCACAAGCATGTTCATGCCGCGCCTGAACACAGATCGGCCGCTGCCGGTGCCGCGCCATTCGAAGAATCTGGCCTTCGTGAGTCAGTTTGTAGAGATTGCGGATGATGTGGTCTTCACGGTGGAATACTCAGTCAGAGCTGCTCAGATGGCAGTGTATGAACTGTTTGGCATCGACCGCAAAGTGCCAAGGATCAAGGCTCATGACAAAGAATGGAAGACGCAGCTAGACGCAGTCGTAAAGGCGTTCGCCTAACTAGGCTTGGCGCAAGGAAGGAAGCTGCCGCATAATAAACAGTGGCACTCCATGAATAGTTTCTTACGGCTTGGCTTCCTTCCGCACTTTCATAATCTTTCGCTGTTGTTGCTGCGCGTTTTTATCGGCACCAGCCTTTTCCTGCGGCATGGTTTAGAGAAGATCACCGGCTTTTCGGAAATGGTGCAGCACTTTCCAGACCCGTTGGGCTTTGGCCCGCAATGGAGTTTGGGCTTCGCGCTGATTTCCGATGGGCTTTGTTCCATGCTGCTGATCATCGGCTTGGGAACACGCTGGGCGGCGTTTATCATTGCCATCAATACGGCCACGGCGTTCCTGTTTGTCCACCACATGCATCTTTCCGGCGAGCATTCGGGCGAATTGGCGTGGATGTATCTAGCCGGCGCACTCGCATTGTTTTTTTCAGGTGCCGGAAAATTCAGCGTGGATCACGGATTAGCCAGCCATGGCGGCGAGCACCATCATCACCGCGAGACTTCGAACCGGCGCAGGTCTAAAGCGGCCGCGCGCTAATTGACCAACATGGTTGGATTGGAACTGGGGGGATTATCTTCCGAAAAATATTCGTCGTAGACCTCATCGTTGAAAAATCCGGCGATCTTGACGTCTTTTAGGGGAAGCGTGAGCACGAATTCGGAGTGGTCGAGCGCGGTGTCGCGTAATACCGCTTCGTAGTAAACGGTACGGCGTGTTTCTAGCGCGTCCTTATCGCGATAGCCGCTGATAAAAGGCAGTAATCGGAAGAACTGTTCTTGGGGGTCGAGATTCGGCGATTCCACCACCCAGCCCACATACCATTTGCGCGAATCGAGCGTTATGGAAACGAGGCGCTCTTGATTGGCGGAATCGTCTAGAAGCCTGAGCAGGAAATTCCCTTGAGAGCGAATCTCTTTTGCCTTAGCTTTTTCCTTGTTGATGAAGAGATTCAAAAGCAGTGCAAACGCCGGCCCCAACAACAGCGAAAGAGCGCTGGTGGCCGAATAGGGAAATGGAGAAAAGATTTGCCAGTACTTTTCAAACCAATGACCCAAAGGCGTGAACGCGATGAGGATTTCGGTTAGCCGCCCGGCGATTGACAATGCTACACCCGCAATGGCCGATTGAAAGAGCAATCGATAGCCATCGGAGCGCTGTGCTGGGAAGCGGAAATAGTGGGCTAAATGGACAAAAAGAAATCCGCCGATGAGCGGCAGCAGCAGCAGATTGTAGGGCATCCGCTGGTTTATTCGCGTTGGCGAACCGGCCTGATGAAAGTGATGCCAGGCTTGCCGCGGAAACGCTCGTTCTCTTTCGACATGCGCTCAATGGTGGCTTTGACTTTGGGGTCGCGCAGCAGAGCGTTCACGTCCACAATCGTATAGCCGTTGTAATTGACGTGTGATATTTTTTCACTACTTGAATCGGCCATGGGCGTTGGATCCTTGCTGTTCCCAGAATAGCGCTATTTCCCTTTAAACGCGCGTGCGCAGAGAAATAATCCTCATCCACGCGCGTCAAGATTCGGGCTGTAAAACGGGTCGTGCGCAATCACTTTTTCCCACTTAGATTTCATGGCCGCTACCTCTTGCGGATGCGGAATCAGATCTTTCGAAGTCTTGGAAAGCGACTCGTGGTGATACAAAACAGCGTGCGGCGTATAGAGAACTCGATAGCCCCCAGCGCCCATCTTCAGGCACAAATCCACATCGTTAAACGCCACCGCAAACTGCGTTTCATCGAAGCCGCCCACCTGCCAGAAAACACTCGCGCGCGTCATCAAACAAGCTCCGGTCACAGCGCTCACATTGCGAATGACGTCCGAGAAATCAAAATAATGGCCCACTGTGGAAGTCAGTCCCTTGAACGCGTGGCCGCAATTATCAAAAAGCCCCATCACCACGCCGGCGTGCTGAATCGCGTCATTCGGATAAAGCAACTTTGCGCCCACCGCGCCCACTTCCGGCCGCATTGCCAGTTCCAGCATCGCTTCCAGCCACGTGGGCTCAATCACAGAGGTATCGTCATTCAAAAAAAGCAGCACGGGCGAATCGCACTGGCGCGCCGCGGCATTGTTAATCGCCGAAAAATTGAAGGGCTGGTTGCGGCAATCCAGATAACGCAAATTGGCGTGCTTGTTTTGAAATTGATTGACCAGCTTTTCGGTGGCAGTGCCCTTTGGAGTTATCGGCAATCACCACTTCATAATTGGCATAAGAAGTCTTTGCGAAGAGACTATCCAAATTTGCGCGCAACACGTCCACTTTGCCGCCGGCCGCGATGATGATGCTCACGCGCGTAGCGGTGCCCACGGGATAACGCACGCTCCAACGTCCCGCAATGCTGCCCTGCTCCACTATGCCGCCCTCTTGCGACCGGTCGCAGTATGCTTGCAAAGCTCGCCGCGCCGCATCAATGGCGTAGCTTTTGTTTTCGATGCCGCTCGCGGTCGAAGCTAGCACCAGCGCGCCAATGATAGAGCACTTTGGGAATGTGCTGAATGCGCGAGCCTGTTCCGACGCGCGCAGCACCAAATCATAATCCTGGCTGCCGTCAAACGCCGGATTGAAACCACCCACTTTGTCCGCTAAATCGCGCCGCAACACCAGCAGATGGCAAACATAATTTTCCGAAAGGAACAGATCCGGCGACCAATCCGGCTTGAAAAACGGGTCGAAACGCGAACCGCGTTCGTCAATCTTGTCTTCGTCGCTATAGAAAAGATCGCTGCCGGATTCTGGTTAATCGCTTCGCAGACATAGGCCAACGCATTGGGCGCGAGCGTATCATCGTGATCGAGCAGCGCGATAAAATCGCCGGCTGGCCATCCGCCAAGCCAGCATTCGACGCGCGTGAGATGCCGCCTCGCTCCGTCGCGAAGTGCACCTTGATCCGCGAATCGAGAGCTGAATATAGCGCTCCAAGCATCTGGCGTACGGCTGGTTCAGCGAGCCATCGTCGCAAATGCACAATTCCCAATGATGGTAAGACTGGCGCAGCACTGAATCAATCGCGGCTTCCAGTTCATCCCGCTTCGTGTTGTAAACCGGCATGATGAGGCTGATCAGCGGCTGAACGTGCGAACGAAGAAACCTTCAGTTCGATGATTTGCGATTCCGGCCGCTCGAACTCATGAATCCAGCGCTGGTAATCGGAAACAAAACCTTTTTCGTGATTGATATCTACAAAGTCACGCGCCTCTCGCACCACCACACCTTTGACCAACGCACGCAACAGAATCGGATGCCGCCCATCGGCCAGTTGATTGGAATCAAACTGCGCCATGAACCCGGTACGCCCCGTCTTGTCCAGGTTCGGTAAAGATTTCTGCACGTCCGGCCGCGGAATACAAGGCTGCGTCTCCATCATGCGGCAGTCCCGGCACTTCAATCTGAATGGTGTCCACACCGCCTTCGGCCGCCGCCCAGCCACGCACGGTGATCTTGCCGCGCCGCGGCACGGCTCTCATCGGGATTCGGCTCGTCTATCGTCAGATGCGTATTGCGGCGCGCCACCAAATGCCCGTTGCCATTGGAGCCCGCGCCATTTTCACCGTTTGTAAGCAAGCGCCGCTGGCCTCCGCCTTCGCCGGGAATGATCGTCTTCACAACACTGCCCACCGCGCGAAGGGTGCGCCACAAACGGCCCGTCACCACATCCATCAAGATGCGCTCCACGCGCACCAAGGTAGCCTGCTGGCTATTTACCTGCCTCTGCTGTTCTTCGAAACATTTCAAGCAACCGTGCCAGTTGCTTTTCCGATGCCCTGAGTTCCGCCCTCAATTGGTCAACCTCGTCGCGCGAAGCCGCCAGCATCCCCTCCAGAGAATCGGTCTGATTCATGGTCTTCAAAAGCTGGTCCGATTCATCAGTGTAGCAACGTGTTTTACACTTAGGGCTTGCCACGCAAGCTCGGTCAACATTTCCTTACCTCCGAAACCGTCTTGGCCCAAATTGCCGCCGCTGCCGGAAAAACTCACCCCCACTGCATTGTCGAAATCGGTCCGGGCCGCGGGGCTTTGACTCGTCACCTCCTGCCCCTTTGCGAGCAACTTCATGTCATTGAATTAGACGTTCGCTTAGTGGAATCTCTTACGCGCAAATTCGCAAATGAGCCGAAATTGCACATTCATCACGGCGACGCTCTTGACAAGTAATCTTGCCGAATGGGGTCCGGCCGTTATAGCTGGCAATCTTCCTTATTACATCACGTCGCCCATCGTGGAACGGTTCCTGAAGCTAGCTCCCAATTTCCCCATCGCAGTTTTCCTCATGCAACTCGAGGTAGCGGAGCGCCTGCTGGCGAAACCAAACTCCCGAGATTATGGCTATCTCACCGTGGCCACGCAGATTGTTTGTGCAGTGGAATTGGTGTGCAAAGTGCCGGCCAGCGCGTTTTCTCCCCCGCCCAAAGTCGAATCTGCCGCTGTCCGGCTTGTCGCGCCGGCCCGAATTGACGCCCGATTTGCCGGAACTGCTGAAATTCGTGGGCCGCTGCTTCACCCACAAACGCAAAACGCTGCGCAATAATCTTCGCCCTTTTTATGGTGTCGCCATTGATGCTAGCGCCGGAAGCCGGCTTGCGCGCCGAACAGTTGGAATTGGGCGCAGTTTGCCGATCTGCGGGCCCGGCTCTTCGCGAACTTATGCAGCAGCGAGTGAGAAGCGGTTTTCCGCTTGGCCCGGCGTTTCCGTTTCAAGCGTGAACAGCCCACCCGCAAAGCGGTCACCGGGCTTGGCGCCTGCGGCGGCCGTCGTGATGTACAGCGTTCGCAGCTCCGGCCCGCCAAACGTACAAGTCGTCACATTGGGCGTCGGCATTTCTACAACGCGATCAACCTGTCCGCTGGGAGAAATGCGCACCACGCAGTTACCGCCATAACGGCAATTCCACAAGAAGTCCCTCGGCATCCATGGCTGAACCATCGGGCGACCGCGTTCGAAATCGCGAAAAAAGGGCCGTTCGTTCTTGATATCGCCGGTCGCCGCGTCGTAGTCGTATTGATAAATAATGTTGCCATCGAATCGGCAAAGTAAAAAGCCGTACGCTGCGCATTCCAGGCCAGCGTATTCGCAATGCCCAAGCCAGACCGAAACTCCTTTACCGTTTGGTCCGCATTCACGCGATACAGCGCTCCATGCCCCGCCTCATCCTTACCGGCAGATCCATCTGCATTCACGTTATTCCACATGGAGCCAATCCACAGTGAGCCGCGCGGATCGGCACGCGCATCGTTACAACGCACCTTCGGCCAGCCCGGGAGCGCAAACGCGTAATCGCGCCGCACGTCCTTCAGCCGGTTCCCACAAAATCAAGCCGCGACCCCAACACCACCGCCATCGTAGTCGGCCAAGTCGTCAGCGTCAACGCCGTCACCGGCTCGTCAAAGAACCAAGTCTTCACATTGCCGCTCTCCGCCTCATAGCGATGAATCAGAAATCGGTTGATATCCGTCCAATACAGCGCATTTTCAGCCGCATCCCAAACAGCGCCCTCGCCGCAAATATCGCCAGTCGGCGCAACACAAACCGGTTCGCCACGTTCACACATTTCCCCGTTTCATCTCGCCGGCCAAATAATCCGTGGCGCGCCACGCCAGCGCCAGAATCGTGAGCGTGGGGTTCTTCTCGCTCGCGGTGGTAAACGCCGAACCATCCACCACAAACATATTCTTCACATCGTGCATCTGGTTAAAAGCATTCAGCGGAGATTTCTTCGGATCTTCTCCCATGCGGCAAGTCCCGTGCTCATGAATTGCCGAACCCGCGTTGTCTAAGGCTCCGCGCTCATACGGCAAAATTTCCGCTTTCGCCGAGCGCAGAATCTGCTCCGCCGTATCGTACATCTCTACCGCCATCCGGTGCTCGTTGTCGCCAATCTGATAATCAATCTTCATGCGCGGCACACCATAATCGTCCACATCCGTCTCATCCACCGTGATGCGATTTTCCGCCCGCCCCAGGGTCTCGCCGTAAGGATGCAGCGCCACCAGCGCCGGATAACGCTGCTTCACCGCCTTCTTGAAATCCACCCCGAAGCCAGGCAGCGCTTTTGCATAACTCGCTCCGCCTTGCGCGCCGCAGCCCCAGAACTGCATGCCGAACCCACGCAGATAATCGCGCTTGCGTCCGTCGCGATGATTGAAACGCGGCATATAAATGTGCTCGCCGCCAATGCCGCTATCGTCATAAACCGGGCCGCCCAGCAACTCCAGGCAAAAACGCATAAACATGAAAACGAATCTGCTCACACAAATAACGGCCGATCGCATCCGACGAATTGCCGATACCATTCGGGTGCGCCGACGATTTTGAGTTCAGCAAAATTCGCGTCGAATCCACGCATGACGCGCCCATGATCACCACGCGCGCCTTCACTCGGTGCTCTGCCTTTGTCTTGCGGTCGAAATATTGCACGCCGTTCGCTAGGCCTTTGTCGTCCACCAGCACGCGCGCCACCACTGCATTGTCAATCACCTGCAGCTTGCCCGTCTGCATCGCCGGATCAATCAGGTAATCGGACGAATTAAAGAACGCACCCACATCACACCCGGAACCACACGCCCCGCAATAATGGCAAGCAGGATGCCCGTTATGCGGCTTCGTTAACACTGCGCGCCGTCCAGCCACAATGGAAAGACCAATGTTCCCCGCCGCCCTTTGCAGCAACCGTTCACCGCAGCGCGGCGCAGGCGGAGGCAGCATATACTTGCTGCCCGGCAACGAATCCTGATCGTCTAACCCGCCGCACACGCCTATGAACTGATCTACTTTGTCGTAGTAACCGGCAATATCTTTGTAGCGAATCGGCCAAGGCACCTGCCAGCCATCCTTCGCCGGCCCTTCAAAATCCACATCGGAATAGCGCAGCGAAACACGCCCCCACACGTTTGTTTTGCCGCCTCGCCCCCAAACGCTCACCAAGTCGAAAGGCTTGTCCTCTGGGCGTTCGGTACGGTTGTTCCTTCGTGCTCAAGTAGAATTCCGGCGCATGTTCACCGCGTTCATGCCGCGCATTCGCCTGCCACGGTTTGACGTGCGACCAAAATTTTCCTCGGTCGAAACGTTCGCCCGCATCCAGTACCAGCACGTTGACACCTTGCCGCGTCAGGTTCCACGCCGCCATACCGCCCGCTGCGCCGCTGCCAATAATCACCACATCGTGAATCTTTTCGGGTGCTCTCAGATTCATTTCGCACCTTCCGAATGAGCCTCACCCGTAGGCCAATGCTCCGGATGCGTGCATCCCGGAAAACTCGCCCGAAACGTGTTGCCCTTGAAATCCAGTTCCTTCACCAACCCTGGCTCCGAACTGTAATAGCCATCAATTGTAAGATCTTTAACCGTTTTGAAAAATCCGCTCTTCGCCGTATCCGCATCCGTGCTCAAAGCCTGCAAAATAGCGTTTTGCTGTTGCTCCGTCAACGTCGCAAATGTCCGATCCGTTCACCGTGTGGGCCTGCTCCGTCCAGTATGCCAATCCATGCTTGAACTTCTCCTGCAGCTCCGGCGTTTCGCTCACTTATAGTCAATCCAATGCGGCACGCCCGCATCTGTCGCCCCCGGCGTTTCCGTGCGCGGAATGATCAAATCCGCCAACTTCGAAATCGTCTCCCAATCCGCCTGACTGAAATAGGCTGGCCCGCAGCCACCGGCATCGCCGTTTGCTCCAGCATTTCGTGAACATGATGCGCAGCGCCCTGGCGTTTCGGCCAGCAAAGGCCCTATGGCCGCAGATGTGGCGGCAGCGGCTATTTTGATGAGTGCGGTTCTTCGGCTATGCACAGTGTTGAGTATATTCTGTCCCCAAGAGCTACTAGAATAGAGGATTGTCCCCCGAAGAAGCAGAGTTCGCCCAGCGCTTGGCCGCCGTCGAAGAGCGCATTCAGCGAGCCGCCGCAGCACTAGCGGCCGCCAGCGTCAAGTCCATCACCCTGCTCGCCGTCTCGAAAAAATTCCCGGCCGAGCGCTTGGCTATCGCTTATCAAGCCGGCTTGCGCGAGTTCGGCGAAAACTATGTGCAGGAATTCGCCGAAAAACATCCCGCGCTCAAGCCGCTCACCGCCGCCCGCTATCACCTCATCGGCCATCTGCAATCGAACAAATCGCGCATCGCCTGCGAACTGTTTCAGGTGATTCAAACCGTCGATTCGCCCAAGCTCCTCAACCGCCTCAACCAATCCGCTGCCGAGCGCGGTGTCACAATCGAAGCCATGCATCGAAGTGAAGCTCTCCGCCGAAGAAAGCAAGAGCGGCGCCGATCCTGCCCACATTCCCGCGCTTCTCGAAGCCGCCGCTGCTTGCCCGCACTGTCGCTTAACCGGCCTGATGACCATGCCGCCCTGGTCGGAAGATCCGGAACACGTCCCGCCCCTATTTCCGCCAACTGGCCGCATCTGGCCCGCCAATACAATCTTCCCGAAATTGTCCATGGGCATGTCGGGAGATTTGGAAACCGCCATTGAAGAAGGCGCCACCATTGATACGAGTGGGCACCGCCTTGTTCGGCAACAGGCCCAAACCGCCGTCCGCATGACCCGCCGTCCGCATCCAGTTCTGCGCATTGGCCCTGGCTTGCCTGTGCGCTCAAGCCTTTTCCGCGCAAACCGCGCCAGCAAGAGCTCTGCCACCGATCTGCGCGATCTGCTCGTTCCCATGCGCGACGGCATTCGCCTGGCGACCGACGTTTTTCTGCCCCTCCGCGTCCGGCCGTTGGCCCACGGTGCTCGTTCGCACGCCTTACAGCCGCCACGGCCTTCCATTCGCGGCTATCACTATTTCGTGCAACGCGGTTACGCCCTGGTCGTGCAAGATCTGCGCGGCCGCTGGGCTTCGCAAGGAACCTTCGGACGTCATTTCGCAAGAAGGCGCCCGATGGCAACGACACCATCAACTGGATCGCCGCGCAACCCTGGTCCAACGGCCGCGTCGCCATGGCCGGCAGTTCTTATCTTGGCTTCGTGCAATGGTGGGCCGCCATTGAAGACAATCCTCATTTGCGCGCCATCTCGCCGATGTTTTCCGGCGACGACGAATATACCGACCGCTACTATTCCGCAGGCGGCGCTCTTCAACTCGGCCACCGTCTGCTTTGGTTCGCCGAAAATTTTCCGCCCAAGCCCGGCTTCCCATTACCCACCGATACTATATCAACCACCTGCCGCTTCGTACCGCCGATGTGGCCGCCACGCAGAAAACCCTGACGCTTTGGCAACTCGCGCTCGATCATCCTTCCTTCGATCTCTTCTGGCAGCAGCAAAGCTTGCGCAACGCTCTCAATCGCCTCAGCGCTCCGGTCTTATCCTTCGGCGGCTGGTTTGACGCCTATGCGCGCAAGCGATCTGGATGCCTTCGGCCGCCTTGCCAAAGCTGAACACGCCGTATCGAAACCTGGATCGGCCCTTGGGCGCACGATCCGGCGCACGTCTTTCCGACCCGCGATTTCGGCCGCGAAGCCTCTCATCCCCATGCGCGCGAAACAAAGCGAGTGGTTCGACCGCTGGCTAAAAAAGCCGGCCACGCCGAGAGCTGAAGCCGATACCGCGGCGCTCCACATCTTTGTGATGGGCCCCGACGTCTGGCGCAAAGAACGCGAATGGCCGCTTGGCGCGCACGCACTACACGCCGCTTTATCTGGCCAGTGGCGGCCACGCCAACACCGCCTCCGGCGATGGCGCTCTCACTTGGCAACTTCCCCACAAATCGAAGGCCGATACCTTTACCTACGACCCGCACGACCCCGGTGCCCACCACCGGCGGCTCCGTCTGTTGCGAACCCAATACTTTTCCGCCCGGCCCGCTCGATCAAGGCGCCGTGGAAAACGCCCGGATGTGCTCGTCTACACTTCGCCACCGCTAGCCGAAGAAATCGAAGTGACGGGCCCGTCCGCACCGTTCTGTATGTTTCCACCAGCGCCAACGATACCGATTTCACCGCCAAGCTGGTCGATGTTCAACCCGATGGCAAAGCCGCTGCTTGTGACCGATGGCATCCAGCGCCTGCGCTATCGTCTATCGCTCAGCAACCCCGCGTTTCGTAAAGCGCAATCAGGCGTATCAAATCAGCATCGATACCGGCGTCACCAGCTATGTCTTCGCGCCCGCATCATCGCATCCGCCTGGAAGTATCGAGCAGCAATTTCCCGCGCTTTGACCGCAATCTGAATTCACGCCGGACCCGAACGCCGATCAAACCAAACTCGTCAAAGCCCGCCAGACCGTTTTGCATCAGAAGGGTTATCCGTCGGCCGTCATTCTCCCCGTCATCGCTCGCCCCTAGACTACCGCGGCCCGCGCTAACCGCCTTAACGGTCCAACGCGATCACAATCGCGCCAGCCACAATCAACGAACCACCCAGCGCCTTTCCCGAAAGTTAAACTTCTCGCCCAGGAACAGCGCCGCGAAACCAATAACCAACGCCACGCTGAGCTTATCGATGGGCGCAACGCGCGAGGCTGGTCCCAATTGCAGAGCCTGAAAATAACAAAGCCAAGAAAGTCCCGTCGCCAATCCCGGAAAGCGTCAGAAACAACCAGGTGCGCGGCGAAGGCACATGGAAACTGCCTTCCGAACGTGTCGCCAAGCGCAATCGCCCAAGCCAGCAAAACCACCACAGTGGTTCGCACTGCCGTCGCGAAATTCGAATCTACCCCGGCCACGCCCAGCTTCGCGAAAATAGCTGTGGCCGCCGCGAAAAGCGCCGAAAGCAGCGCCCAAAAAAGCCACAGCTCAGTCATTATGTCAGGCCGTGTTCAATGGCGTAGCGCGTAATCATCGCCGTCGAATGCAGCTTCAGCCGGTCCATAATCGCCGCCCGGTGAAACTCCGCCGTGCGCACCGAAATATTCAGCTTGCTGGCAATATCTTTCGCCGAAGAACCCTGCGCAATCAAACGCAACACTTCAATCTGCCGCTCGGTCAGCGCGCCGTCGGCAGGCAAGTCCTGCTCCGTCTGGATGGTCGAACCCGAATACTTGCCGCCGCTCAACACCGTACGAATCGCCGTCAGCAATTCGTCCATCGGCGCGCGCTTCGAAAGATACGCCTTCGCGCCCATATCCAAAGCGCGCTTCATGAACGCCGTCTCGGTGTGCATCGACAAGAAACATCAACTTCAACGCTGGATGCTTCGTCAAAATCCGGCGCGCCACTTCGAAGCCGTCGCCGTCCGGCATGCGCACGTCTAACACGGCCACATCCGGTCTGAAATTGATCCACCGATTCTTCGAAATTCTTCAACGTATCGGTCGTTTGCACTTCGAAATGCGGCGCCGCCATCAGCGACAATGCATCCAGCACCAATTGATGATCGTCCGCAAATAATAGTTCGAGGACGCGACTTCAGCTGTTTGAGCAGCCTTGTTCCATAAAAAATCTCCTCCCTCTTATCTAGTACGTAGATTCACGTGACCAGAATTTTGACGCACAGCTACAATACACGTATTATTACCCAATTACCGTCATTATTGCGTCAATTTGTTCAGAACTGCATCGCTCGACTTCTGTCCGCCGGCAGGCTGAAATAAAACGCCGAGCCGCGTCCCAACTCCGATTCTACCCAGATGTCGCCACCCGCGCGGGTCACGATCTTCTTGCAGGTGGCCAATCCAATACCGCTTCCTTTGACTCGCGAGCTGTGCCGCCGTTGCAAAGGCAGGAAAATTCGTTCGAACCACTCCGGTTCAATCCCCACTCCGTTGTCGCGAACTTCAATCGTCCACTCGTGCCTTCCCGCACCGCGCTAATCTCTACCCTCGGCGGAACTTCCAGGCCGGTGATATTTCAACGCATTCGAAAGCAGATTCTGGAATAACTGGGTCAGCGCCTGCGGCCGGATGAGTAGTTTGGGCAACGGTTCGCTCTCCACCATCGCGCCCGACGTCGCAATATCCTTCCGCAAGTTTTCCATAGCCGCGCTTAACGCGGCGTCGGCATCCGTCTCCTCTTGCGCCGCAATCGCGCCTTTGCCCGCCAAGGCATGCGCCAGAACCGCGTCAATCAAATCCGCCATGCGCTCCAAACTTGACGAAATCTGGCGCAGACACGTCATGCCCTCCTTGTCCAATTGCTGCGCATGACGCGTGGTCAATAGATCGGTTAACCAGCGCGCCGTCGTAATCGGCGCGCTCAAATCATGCGAAGCAATGCGCGCAAATTCCTCCAATTCCTCGTTGCTACGTTCCAGTTCCTCCGCCATTTGCCGCAACCGCTGGTTGCTCGCATCCAGTTCGCGCTCCATTTCCAGGCGCGACGTGATGTCGTTATGCGTCGAGATGACGCGCGGCTGCGTCGCCGTTTTCCGCCGGCAGCAACGCCAATTCTGTCGAAATCAACAGCCAGCGCCCATCTTTGTGCTGCTGCGTCAGATCGCCCTGCCATGTCCCGTTTCGCCATAAGCTCTTGGTCGAATTTTTTCCATCGGCGTCGAGAACTTCGTCTTCAGCAAATCATGACGACTTGCGGCCAATCGCCTCCGCGTCGGTCCATCCATAGAGGCGCTCGCAGCCGCTTGTCCAATACTCAATCGTGCCGTCAAAGCGTCGAATCAAAATATTCGAGCGGTTCAACGCCTCCGCCAAGCTGATTTGCAATTTGTTTTGCGGTCAAATCCATCATCCTGTCGATCTAACCCGGCTGCGTCATCTTCTTCACGTTGTCCATCTTCTGGCGGAACTCCTCCGCCGTCAGATACCCTAACTTCACGCAAGCTTCTTCCAGGCTCGAACCGTCATGGTGCGCCGTCTTCGCCACTTTGGCGGCTTTGTCATAACCGATGGAAGGCGCCAGCGCCGTCACCAGCATCAGCGAATTCTTCACATAATATTCAATGCGCGCCGCGGTTCACTTCAATCCCGCGTCGCGCAGAATTCCGTGAAGCTCCGGCAAGAATCGCTCAACAAGCGCACCGAGTGCAGAAAGTTGTGAATCATCACCGGCTTGAAAACGTTCAGCTCAAAATTTCCCTGCGACCCCGCAAATCCGATCGCCGCGTCGTTGCCCATCACCTGCACCGCCACCATCGTGATGGCTTCGCACTGCGTCGGATTCACCTTTCCCGGCATGATCGAAGAACCCGGCTCGTTCTCGGGAATATTGATCTCGCCCAACCCGCAGCGCGGCCCGGATGCCAGCCAGCGCACATCATTCGCAATTTTCATCAGCGATGCCGCCAGCGTCTTCAGCGCCCCGCTCGCGAAAACCATTTCATCATGCGCAGCCAGCGCTGCAAACTTGTTCGGGTGCGAACGAAACGGAATGCCCGGTAAACTCAGCAATCTTCTTCGCCGCCCGCTCGGCAAATTCCGGATGCGCATTCAACCCGGTGCCCACCGCCGTCCCGCCAATCGCCAAATCCAACAGCCCATCGCAGCCAGCTTCCAGCCGTTGCAAATCCCGGTCCAACTGCGAAACCCATCCTGAAAACTCCTGCCCCACCGTAATCGGCGTCGCATCTTGCAAATGCGTCCGGCCAATCTTCACGTCATCCATAAAGGCCTTTGACTTTTTGACCAAGTACATCCCGCAACCGTTTCACTTCCGGCAGCAAGTTCGCGCGCACCACGCTCGCGCGCCGCAATATACATAGCCGTCGGAAACGTGTCGTTGGAAGATTGCGACATGTTCACGTCGTCATTTGGGTGTATCGGCTTCTTGCTGCCCATCACCCCGCCCGCCATTTCAATCGCCCGGTTTGAGATCACCTCATTGGCGTTCATGTTCGTCTGCGTGCCGCTGCCCGTCTGCCAGATCCGCAACGGGAAATGCTCGTTCCATTGGCCGGCAATCACTTCATCGGCAGCCTTCACAATCAGGTTCGTTTTCTCTTCGTTCAGCTTGCCCAGATCATGGTTCACCAACGCCGCGCAGCGCTTCAAAACGCCAAACGCGCGAATCAGTTCGGGCGGCATTCGGTCTTCGCCGATGTCAAAATGATGCAACGAGCGCTGGGTCTGTGCGCCCCAGTATCGGTCACAGGCAACCTCAATGTTGCCCATACTGTCGGATTCAATCCGGGTCGGAGTAGTGGTTGAAACGGTCATTCCTCTTCCATTTTCCAACTTCGCATGCGAAGAGTTCCCGTCCGCTATCATGTGGCGTATGGAAAATCGTAGAAATGTCCTGAAACTGGCAGCGCTTTCCGCAGCATTTGGCGGCGCGCCTCTTTCTTTAGTGGGCTCGCCGGCAAAGCTCGGAGACGTCGTCATCGATCCAACTCAAGCCAAACTCGAGCGTCATCCCTTCGGCGATATCAGGGTCTTTTTCGAAGGCCCCACCGCGCAGCTCAAATCCATGACAGCCGGCAGCCTGCTTCTCAAGCCAGGTCAGGAACCGCATCCTCCGCACCAACACCCCGAAGAAGAATTCATGGTCATCACAGAAGGCTCGGGCGAAATTTTGGTCGGTGGCAAAACCTATCAAGTCTCCGCGGGCTCCATGATGTATTCCGAAGCGAACCAGTTGCACGGTGTCAAAAATACAGGCACCCTACCCCTACTGTTCTACTATTACAAATGGCTCGCATAGATCCATAGTTTTACGCCTGTGGCGAATCCGAATATCTGTCGATTAGCGATACTCGAAGGGTGTGCGGAGTACGGGTACGGTTAGCACTAGAACCGAACTAGTTTGCTTTGGCCTCTACTTAGACAAATCTACTACGAAAATTTCCACATTAGGTAGTAAAATATACATGAGGGTGTTGAGCGGAATAAGGTAAAAGCTAACACAGTTAGGCGAAGTCGCTAACTGTTGAGTTGCAGGCTTCGTGACACGATGCTAAAGCAGATCGGCAAATATACTATCAGCGAGCGCATTGGGCGCGGCACTTATAGCCGCGTCTATCGCGCCGTAGACTCGCAAGGTCGTCCGGTCGCGATCAAAGTTTCGACTACGCAAACCGAACCTGAACATCT
Organism: Bryobacterales bacterium; assembly: GCA_963840845.1. Classification (GTDB taxonomy): domain Bacteria; phylum Acidobacteriota; class Terriglobia; order Bryobacterales; family Bryobacteraceae; genus Bog-105. Next base: position 22,734 of record CAWJBS010000087.1, on the reverse strand, counting down.
TGACGAATTTCAGAAAGATCTTGGTTGCGGCCGCCAGTGTTCTTACACCCGAATCTGGTTGCCGTCCATGACCTTGGCTTCGAAGACGATTTTCCTTACCTCGTCATGGAGCTGGTCGAAGGCCAAGATCTAGACAAGCTCCTAAAAAGCAACGCCGCGCCTTCGCTCGCCGAACGTATTCGCGTCATGCAGCAAGTGAGCCGACGCGCTCAAAGCCGCTCACGAACGCGGCATTTTTCATCTCGACATCCGGCCCTCTAAGATCATGCTTCGCACCGATGGCGAAGCGCAAACTGCTCGATCTGGGCTTGGGTCGCTTGTCTTATGATCCGGCGCGCGTCACCGAACATGGCTACCTAGTAGGCGCGCCGTTCTACATGAGTCCCGAACGCCTCACCGCTATCGACATCGCCAACGAGCGCTGCGATATCTGGTCCTTCGGCGTCACTTTCTACGAGTGGATCTCCGGCCACCATCCGTTCTATGACGACGATGGCGACCGCATGATCGGCAACATCATGGATGCCGTTCCAGCGGATTTGCAAGATGTTCCGCCCCAGCTCAATCAGGTCATTCTTCGTGCTATCGAAAAAGATCCGAATGACCGCTATCGCACGTTTGCGGAACTCTTAGCGGATTTGCAGCCCCTCATCGGCAACATCAAGCGTGAAGAAAGCGACGCCTTAATGGCCGAGGCTCTCAAACAAACCGATAGTGGCCGTTGGCATGAGGCGCGCCGAATTGCCCGTCAACTGCGCGATATGGATAACCCGCAGCAGGGTTCTCCCTCGCAGATTTTTGGCATCTCCGAGCAGGAACTGGAAAACGAACGCGCCCGGCCCGCCGCCGCAGCAGCCTCCGCGCCGGCAGCCCCGGTTCAACCTTTAGCAGCGGCAGCCGGTCTTGCTGCGGCAACAGCGGCAGCCGCGAGGGCAGCCACAGCCGTAGATACACCCGAACCGGCCCCACCACCAGCACCACCAGTCGAACGTTCACAACCCACACCACCACCTCCGGCCCCTGCGCCCCGGGCGCCGCAACGGCCCGAACGCACGGCTCCCAAGATTCCTTCTATGGGCGTGAAAAATGGTTCGGCCGCTCCGTTCGAAAACGGTTCGCCCGCTAACGCCCGGGTTCAGCCAGCGCCCTCCGTTCCTCCTGCTAATGGCGCGCGCGCAGCCGCTGCCGCAGCAGCCGCCGCACCTGCCGTCGTCCGCGAAATCGATACAACCCCCAAAACACAACCACCGCGTATCGACTCCTTAAGACCAGAGCCCACCCGCACTCGTCCCCCTAGCGGACCTCAACGTTCAGCTCCCCCCATCCAGCAGCAGCAATCAACGCCGCCGCCTCCGCAAAAGTCTGTTCGCATCTTGGAACTGGAAGAACCCAGCGGCTTCCCCTGGGGCAAGATTTTCGCCTTTAGCATCCCGGTCCTTCTCATCATTGGCTCGCTCTTCTTCTTTTTGCGGCCCCTGGATAAAATCGGTCATCCTTCAGCGAACGACGACGCCAAGGAAACCACCTCTTCGGGCCGTGTCATCCGAACGGATAAAGACGATCCGGATAGCACCACGCCGCCGTCCGCGACTCAGCCTGTTACGCCCCCCACAGCCACGGCGACCCAACCGGATGCAACGGCTCCCGGTACGCCTACCGACACGTTGGCTACCACCGCCCCTCGCAACTTCGACGCCAAATCGTTGCCCACCGCAACCAAAGTTCCGGTTCCCAACCGCCGTAACGGCAAAGCCCCGTTAGTGGGCGTGGCCGCCCCCGCTTTACCCGGTGGCGTCGAAGGAACAGAGATCTCTGGCTTGCCCGTCGCCATGAACGCACCCCCGCCTCCAGCACCGCCGCCGCAAGTGGCCGTTCCGGCCAAAGTAATTACTCCTGCGCCTCAGCCAGCCGCCGCGCAAACGGTCGAAGCCGCCCGCGAGGCCGCCAGCCACATCGGCGGAGTCTTCTCACAACCTGAATTGGCCCACAAGGTCAGTCCCGTTTATCCCCCCGCCGCCGTCCAACGCAAACGCGAAGGCAAGGTCCGCTTCCAAGCCACCATCGCCAAAGACGGTTCTGTGAAGAACATCCAGTTGCTCAGTGGCGACCCGCTCCTCAACGTCGCCGCCCGCCAAGCCGTCAGTCAGTGGAAATACCGCCCCGCCATGCTCAACGGCGATCCCATCGAAGTCACTCAAACCATCGTCATTGAGTTCAATCTCAGCAACCGCTAACCGCCCGCTTCCTTTCATATTGGCGAATCAATGGATGGCCTTCTGTCCTCCTTTGGAGCACGTCTCTCCGGGCATCCACCGGGCTATGAAACGACGGGTCGCTCCGCGGCTTGATAAATTGAGCAAAGGCACCCAGATTCTCGTCCGCCCCATCCCATGAAACGGATCCTTTCCACTATCAGTCTTGGCTTACTCGGCGCACTCTTCGCGCTTCTCATGCAAGCTGCCATTGTGCGCTTCATCGATCACAGCATGCATCAGTTCGAGAGTGGCAGCGACGAAGCGGGCGAGCCCTACCTGAAAAATCTCTTAATCGGAGTTCCCCTGTTTGCAGCCATTTGGGGATGGGCAGGATATGTGCTCAGTGAAAACCGGCGCAAAGGAATACTGATGATCGGCGGGATATTCGTAGGGGCGCTGGTGTGCTTCGGTCTGCCAGGCCGCCACGGCCCCTTGGCCGATATCTTCAACTTCTCGGGCAGCACCGCCGGGCTTGTTGTTTGGGCTATCGTGTCATGGCTATTCGCGTTTGCCGCACGGAGTCTTGATCGCCGGCATGGCTTGCCCTCTCAAAAAAATCGCACGCATAACCCAATTCCCCTCAACGACTTACAACCGCATCTTCCAAAACAGACCCGTCTGAAAATCTGAGTCACAGCTCTCGCCAAAAATCGTCGATTTTTTATTCCCCTTCTTATCAACCACTTACCGCCCTTTTTTCGATTAATATCGATATCCGACGCACGAAACCCCGGGGTCCCCATGCTAACGTTCAATCAGGTCCGCCAGAGCTCACCCTCTGCCGCGGGCCTTTTTTATTGCCCAAAAAGGAAAAAAGCGAAAATGAAACCGACGTTTATGATGACCCGCAAAGAACGCCGTGCCGCCGCGCACGCCGCCCGCAAAGCCGAACGCAAAGCCGGCTCCGTGAACAACAACAACCCCACCACCAAAGCCGACCCCGCCATCCCCAAAATCGACCCCTACCTCGACGCCATGTTTAACCACCCCGGCCCCTGCGAACCCGAAAACGGCATCTTCTGCGGCGACCCCGACTGCATCCCCTGCAAAACCTGGTCCGATAACGATGACTTCGATTCACCCGTCACCGCCCATACCACCCCTCCCGGCACTCCCAAACCACCCCTCTCCGAAGCCCGCCTCGAAGCAAATCGCAAAAGCGCCCAAGCCAGCACGGGTCCCAAAACTAGCGCAGGAAAAGCCAAAGTCGCCCAAAACGCCGTCAAAACCGCGTTAACCGGCCGCACCGTCCTGCTTCCTTTCGACGATGTCGACGCCTATCAGCAATTACTCGACGACTACGTAGAGGAATTCCAACCCGTCGGCGTCATCGAACGCGGCCTCGTCCAATCGTTAGTGGATACCTGCTGGCGTCTCGAACGCATCCCCGGCCTCGAATACGCGCTCATCGAAAACGGCTACAACCAACTCGGCACCGAAGACGCCGCCCGCACTTTGGCCACCCCAAACGCCACTCTCGAAATGCAAATCCGCCTCTGCGCCGAAAAGGATTTCCGCAACCTGGCCTTGCAGGAAAGCCGCCTCGTCCGCCGCCGCGAACGCGAAATGAAGGAACTGCGCGAACTGCAAGCCACCCGCAAAGCCAAGGAAGAGGAACAGCTCAAACAAGCCGCCCAACTCTCGCTCGTCGCTGGCGCCAAAAAGCAGCCCTTCAATCTCGAAGAGCTAGGCTTTGTTTTTTCAACGGCCCGTTTCGCCCAGTACATGGCCCGTTTAACCCCCGCCATGAAGAACAATCTGCTGCGCGAAGCCGTCTCGTTGATGCCGCAAAGCCAATCAGCGGCCGCGTAAGCGTTGTTAGTCAGTCAATCCCGGCGCTTTCGCTTCTTCGCCGCAAGGTGTTCGAAGCTGTTGGCCCACAGATCTATGACAATCGAATATGTTTTCCGCCGGCGGTGGGACAAGTGCGCAATCGTCCATTTGCGCTCCGGAGCGCAGCCGTTACATTCCCCGTCTCGCCCCTACCTCGTCAACCTCTGCAGCACCAGCGCCAACGCACTATCGGCCGAAGGCGCCGGCTGACACTCCTTCTTCCGCGCCTGCCACAACTGCTCCGCCAAATCTAGATTCGCTTCCGACGCGTCGCTCTCCTGCGCCCCACTAACATGCGCCTTCAAAGCGCTGCTCGCCTTATTCGTCAAATCCTGTAAATCCGCCGGCGAATCAGGCTTCACGCACGCCCCTGCATCATTCTGCACCAACTGCAACAACGTCAAACTCCGCCGCCACCGTTCACTTGCATCCAACCCACGTAGCGTGGGGTCCAAGTGCAGCACTTCGTCGCACAAATCCAGCCAGTGCCGGCTCGCCGCATCGTCCGGCGCAACACTCAGCGCCGATTCAAACGCTCGCTGCGCCGCCCGGTAATCACCTTGCGCAAACTCCGCTTGGCCGATTCCCTTATACGCCGCCCCATTCCCTGGCGATTCATGCAGAATCCCGCGAAACACCGCCGCCGCCCGCGTAGACGAACCCGCCAGCAGAAAAAGCTGCCCCAAATGCTCCCGCGTCTGTAAATCTTGCGGCGCATCATCTTCCATAGGCAACAATTCCGCTAGCAGTTCCTCTTTCGAATTTTGTTGAACCAGCAAATCGATCAACTCCAAACGCGCCCGCCGCCGGTTCGCCTGCGCGTCATCTTTCCAAGCCCCGTAAATGGCTCTGTGAAAATAAGACACCGCTTCTCGCGCCTTCCCTTGCTTTTCCAGCACGCGGGCCATCAGCAGATTCGCTAAACCATCCGTCGAATCGCTAGTCAGTAAACCTGTTAACGTGCTCTTCGCATCATCGGTTTCGCCGGCCGCCAATTCCGCCTTCGCCATCGTCTGCAAGTACTCGCGATTATCTCGCTCAATCGCAATCGCATCACCGATCTTGTCAACGGCTTTCAAACTCTCGCCCTTGTTCATCAACGCTTGCCCTTCTTTAAACAAGCGCGTTGCTTCCACATGACTTTCCGACCGGTCTGTCGCCGCCAGGAACATATCGGCGGCAAAAAGTCCGCCAATGGCCAAAAACACCAGCCCAAACGTACCTAAAAACGATCGTCCCCCCATGAGCGACTCACTCATTGAACCACCAACGGAATGTCCTCACTCCGTTTCCCCACACCGTAGGCGTTAAGAATGTCGTCCAGCACCACCACACCCACGAGTTGATGAACGTTGGCGCGGCTCACCACCGGCAGCACATTCACTCCGCTCGATCCCATGCGTTCCATCGCCAAGCTCAAGCTGTGGTCTGGATGCACATGCGGCACCTCGCCGAACATCGGATGACCGTTCAGAATTTCCCAAAGCTTCTTGCTTCCGCCTCCGTTGGCCACTACTTGTTCAATCTCGCGGTTCCGCACCATCCCGCGCAGGCCATCGTCACCCACCACCGGCCACGCATCCAGCCCGCCATTCTTCATTTGCGGCAGAATCGCTCCCGCTTCGCTATCGGGCAGAAAAGATACCGGCTGTAAGCGCATCGATTGCTGCACTTGAATCCGCTCGGCTTGGAAGCGCGCTTCCGCCGTCGGCAGATGAATGCCTTCCTGATGCGACAACGCCTCGTAAATCGGCTCTTTCTGCAGCCTTTGTGAGATGAAAAACGCGATCATGTTCGATATCATTAGCGGCACAATAATCGTGTAGTCGCGCGTGATCTCGAAAATCATGATCACCGACGTCCACGGTGTTCTCACCACGCCCGCGAAAGCCGTCCCCATTCCCACCAGTGCATATGCGCCCGGCCCGGCTGTTTCGTTGGGAAACAACGCATGAGCTACTCCACCCACGCCCGCGCCCATCATCGCCCCGATAAAGAGACTCGGACCGAAAATGCCGCCCGCGTTGCCCGACGCGTAACAAACCGCCGTCGCCACAATCTTCAGCACCGCAAACAGCACCACCAGCTTCACTACAATATTGCCGTTCAGCACTTTCTCCACGCTGCCGTAACCAACGCCCAATACTTCCGGAACAAAATAACCCAGCAGCCCAACCGTCAATCCACCAGCCGCTGGCTGAAACCAGGCAGTCCATTTCGGCAAACCCATGAACCACTGCCGTAAATTCAGCAGCAACTTGACGAAGGCCACCGAACCCAATCCCCCCACCACGCCCAACACCGCATAAACGCCCAACTCCGCTGGATGCACTAACTGGTAGGCCGGCACGTGAAACAACGGGTCGTCACCCAAAACTAAATGCAACACAATCCAAGACGTCGCCGCGCTAAGGACCACAGACCCCAATACGGTCGCGTGCAAATCGCCCATAATCTCTTCTAACGAAAACAGCACCGCCGCAATCGGCGTGTTGAACGCCGCCGCCAGCGCCGCCGCGCATCCCGCCGGCAAAAGCGCCTTCACCTGTTTCGACGACAAACCCAAGTTACGCGCCACAACCGACACCAATCCCGCCCCTACCTGCACCGATGGGCCCTCTCGTCCTAACGCGATGCCGCTTGCGAGCGATGCCGAGCAACAGAAGAATTTGCCAAAGACAGTGCGAAACATGATCCGGCCATCGTTGATAAATATGGCCGCTTTAGTCTGCGGAATGCCGCTCCCGCGCGCATTCGGAAAGTATCGCCATAACAAGTACCCAGTGCTCAATGAGCCCAACACCGGCACTAATATCCGCCGCCATCCCGCTCCTCCGGCTGGATACATCCGCGCCGACAAACGCCCGGTGAGCAAGATGAATGCCACCACTACTAACCCAACCAGCGCGCCGAGGACCACGCTCAGCACGAGCGCGAGCTGGTCTTCATTTCGTCGCAGCTTTTCAAAGCTGATCCGTAGCTTCTGAATCAATGAATAATACCCTTCCGTACCGCATAAAGAATCAGTTCCGGCACCGTATGCAGATTGAGCTTCTGCAAAATGTGCCCCCTATGTGTTTCCACCGTATGAAGGCTAAGGTTCAACAACTGCGCAATCTCCTTGTTACTGCGCCCTTCCGCCGCCAATTGCAAAATCTCGCTTTCGCGCGCCGTCAACAGTTCCAAACTATCGGTCTTTTGTTTGTCCGCCATTTGCCGGAAATAGTCTTCCTGTAGCAGCGACCGAATCTTCTGGCTGAAATAGGAATGTCCTTGACTTACAGATTTTACAGCCGCAATCAAGTCGGCTTTTAGCGAGTCTTTCAACAAATACCCGCGCGCACCCGCATTCAGCGCACGGATAATGTAACTCTCGTCATGGTACATACTCAGCATGATCACCGCCGTAGCCGTGCCGCTCGTCGTGATTTGCTTGGTGGCATCAATTCCGTTCAACACAGGCATGGCGATATCCATCACCGCGATATCCGGGCGATGCTCTTCCACCAGCCGCAACGCTTCCCGCCCGTCGCTTGCCTCCGCTACCACCACGAAGTCCGGTTGCCGTTCCAGCAACAGCCGCAGCCCGTCGCGCAAAACATTATGATCGTCGGCTAACAGGATCCGAATTGGTTTCATACTCGACTTCATTCTTCAATTGGGCTACGGGAAGCTGGACCTTAACGGCTGTGCCCCGCCCCGGCTGCGAATCGATCGCAAAAATCCCTCCCAAATGATGCACCCGCTCTTCCATCCCTAGCAGGCCTAATCCCTTGATCCGATCGGCGTCGAACCCTGTTCCGTCGTCTTGCACCGTCAAATCAATCCGCCCCTCTTCCCATTGCAAACGTATCTGCGCCGCACTCGCTTGCGCGTGCCTCACAACATTATGCAGCGCTTCCTGCACCACGCGGTAAATGCATGTCTTGTGCTCTTCCGGCAAATCCTGCGGTAAGTCCGCCGCCGAAACCTGCACGCGCAAACCGGTCCTTTTCGCTGTCTCTTTTGCCTGCCAGTTCAACGCCGGCACCAACCCGAAATCGTCCAACATGGAAGGCCGCAACAGCAGCGCCATATTGCGTGTCTCAGCCATCCCGCGCTGTGCCAGGTTTCGAATCGATTCCAAATGCGGCTTCGCTCCCGCACCCAGTTCGGCATCCAATAAATTCTCGGTCTCCAGCAGAATCGCCGAAAACGATTGCCCCGCTTCGTCATGCAACTCTCTCGATAAAGCCCGCCGCTCATCTTCCTGCGCCCGCAAAAGCTTAGCCGATAAATCTCGCAAGCTCTTCTTCGCCTCGATGTTTTCTTCCAATCGGACGCGCACCTCGTTCTGCAGCCGCAAAGCGGTCAGGCTTGTGAAAACAGCCAGCGCTAACCCGCCCATTAACGTCAGCCCAATCATGCCAATCAATCCCAAACGAAGTCTGTCGAACAGCCGGCCCACCTGCTCATCGCCCCGCAGCAAGCCCCGCTCATTCAATTGACCAACCCGGTCGGCAATCTGTAACATGGCCGTTCGTCTCGGCACTAATTCACTGTAAAAGAACTGATACCGGAATTGCTCCCGCTCGCGATCTGTCCAGGCAAAAGTACCCCCTAGCACCCGCCAGTAAGCCTCTATCTCCGACCGGAGGCTGGCAAAAGGCGCGGCTTCTTCGGCATCAAGTGACCTCTGATACCGTTCCAGCGCCTGGTCGGTTTTCTGATGCAAGTGGTTTAACTCGTCTAGTTCTGACGAAGCTCCGCCGCTCGGCGCTAATATCGAATCCCGCGCCACTGTCCCAGAAAGATAAATCGAAGATCGGATCTCTTCGAGGATCCGGCTCCGCTCCAGAAATCGCTCTTCCACTTGCCGCCCGCTCTGACGCAAGCTGTGGATCATAAAGAGCGCCCCGATTTGCGCGGACGTCATAATGAGCAGCAGTCCGCCAAATCCGCCCGCTAAAGCCAGCCAAGGATGCGCCCGCATCCCTTCAGGTTTGCACAAACAGCGCCGCCCCCGGCATCCCGTCGAGACCGTATTACACCCGGCAAAAAATACCGTCTCGACCTGATAGGCTTTGCCGTTCCCAGCCCATACACTAGCATCATGGATCGCCTAAAAATTGCCTTCAGAGGAAGCGCCGCTGTTTGTGCCCTTCTCTTCCTTGCCGCTTGTCATAAACAAGTAGCCGCCGTACACCCCGTTCCCGCCCAGCCTCAGCCTGTTGCGGAAACGAAAGCAGCACCCGCCGAATCGAAGCCCGCTACCGTTTATGCTCCCCAGAAAACGGCTGACGCCATGCCCAGCGCTGAGACCAAAGCAACGATCCAAACCTTGCTGGATCGCATTCAGGACGTCTATTTCGATTACAACAAGCATGCCCTGCGCCCCGACGCCGAAAGCACGCTTGAGGCTGATGCCAAGACTCTCCGCGAAATCTTGAAAGATTATCCAACCTACAAACTCACCGTCGAGGGCTTCTGCGACGAACGCGGTTCCGACGAATACAACTTGGCCCTCGGCGACGCCCGTGCCCGCAAAGCCGAACAGTTCCTGGAGACCCTAGGCCTCCCTGCCTCGCAACTCCGTACCGTCAGCTTCGGCAAAGAGAAACCTGTCTGCACCGAGCACGACGAATCCTGCTGGCAGAAAAATCGCCGCGCGCATATCACCCAAGATCAGGCCAGTTAGTCCATCGCCGCCATGTGGGAACCTCCGTCGTATTCCTCTCCTTATACTTGTAGCGGAAGGTTCCCACACCCGTGTCCTCACCCGTTGATCAATACGTTGACAAAAACGAGCCCCGTTTTCTAGAAGAGCTCCTCACATTTCTGCGCATCCCCAGCATTAGCACCTTGCCGGAGCGCAAGCCCGACGTCGCGCGCGCCGCGCAATTTGTCGCCTACGCGCTTAAAACGGCCGGCGTCGAAAATGTTGAGATCATTCCCACCGCCAATCATCCTCTGGTCTATGGCGATTGGCTCCATGCCCCTGGCAAGCCCACCGTTCTCTGCTACGGCCACTACGATGTCCAACCACCCGACCCGCTCGAACTCTGGAAGTCGCCGCCCTTCGAGCCGGAGATACGCGACGGCAATATCTACGCGCGCGGCGCCTGCGACGACAAAGGCCAGATGTACATGCACATCAAAGCCGTCGAAGCCTTGTTCCGCGTATACCAAGGCAAGCTTCCCTTGAATGTGAAATTCCTCATCGAAGGCGAAGAAGAAATTGGCGGCGAATCCATCGCCAAATACGTTCCCCTAAACAAAGAGAAACTCAAAGCCGACGTCGCTCTCGTCTCCGACACCGAGATGTTTGCCGATGGCGTGCCAACCTTGTGCATCGGTCTGCGCGGCCTGATGTATCTCGAAGTGGAAGCCCGCGGCGCTGCTCGCGATCTGCATTCAGGCGTCTTCGGCGGCGCGGCGCCCAACGCCGTCTTCGGCTTGATCGAGCTTCTTTCCAAAGCCAAGGACGCAGACGGCCGCATCCAAATCCCCGGCATTTACGATGACGTTAAAGCGCCCGATGCCGCCGAAGTCGCCAGTTGGAAGAACCTGCCCTTTTCAGAGAAAGAGTTCCTCGAAACCGGCGTCGGCGCCACTTCGCTGACCGGCGAACCCGACCAATCAGTCCTGGCTCGAGTCTGGGCTCGCCCTACATTCGAAGTTCACGGCATCGCGGGCGGCTTCACTGGCGCTGGCGCCAAAACCGTTATCCCCGCCATGGCCACGGCAAAAGTGAGTTTCCGTTTAGTACCAGAACAAAAGTACGAGAAAGTGTTGGCCCAGTTTCGCGAATGGGTCGCGGCGCATACGCCCAAAGGCATCCAAATTGAGGTGCGCATGCTGAGCGGCGGTCCAGCCATTTTGGTCAATCCAAATCATCCCGCCATCCAGGTGGCCGCTAAAGCATTCAGCGATAAGCTCCAAAAGCCGACAGTCTTCACGCGCAGTGGCGGATCGATTCCCATAGTGGGCGACTTTGCGCGGGCGTTAGGCATTCCCACCATCCTGATGGGCTTCGGGCTGCCCGACGACGGATTGCACTCGCCTAACGAGAAGTACCGGGTTAGCAATTACTACAATGGAATCAGAACCATCGCATACTTCCTTGACGAGTACGCCAAAACCCGGTAGTTGTGAGTAGGTTACTAGCAGCCAGAGATGACGGTACCCACCATCCACGAGCGGACTCCGCCGTCTGCCGGTCCGGCCATTGAGCCAACACCGCCGCCGCAAGAGGCGGAGGTTGTACGCTCCGCCGGAATCGTGTCGGTCGTTGTTTCGCTCAGCCGCCTCACCGGTCTGGTGCGCGAAATGGTGATGGCAAATCAGTTCGGCGCCAGCTTCGCGCATGACTCGTTTTTGCTTGGTTTCCGAATTCCCAATCTATCGCGCGACCTGTTCGCGGAGGGCGCGCTTTCCTCTGCTTTCGTCCCTACCTTCACCACGTCGTTGGTGAGAGGTAGCAAGCTTCAATCCGGCGAGTTGGCCAATCTTGTCACCACCGCCATCATCACTGTCGTTGGTTCGCTGTGCATCTTGGGCATGTGGGTAGCTCCCCATCTCGTTTGGCTGCTCGCTCCTGGTTTCGCGGCTGTGCCCGGCAAATTCGAACTGGCCGTCCACTTGACGCGGATCATGTTCCCCTTCCTGTTGCTCATTGCCTTGGCGGCGCAGGCCACCGGTATGTTGAACTCGCATGGCAGTTTCGGCGTTCCCGCCATCGCCTCGGTTTTCTTCAATATCGGTTCAGTAGGTTTTGGCTTAATGATCGGCTTCGTCCTGGGCCCCCATCTGGGCATCAGTCCGATTGAAGGCATGGCGTACGGAGTGGTTGTGGGCGGCGCGCTGCAATTTGGTTGGCAGCGCACCAAGCTCCATTCGCTCGGCTATCGTTTTCGTTTTGTCTGGAACTGGTCTCACCCCGGCTTGCGCCGCATTGCCGGACTAATGCTCCCGGCCATCATAGGCAACGCCGCCGCGCAGGCCAACTTAATCATCAACACGAGCTTCGCTTCCCAACTGTACGACCCCGTGCGCGGGCACGATGGCCCCGTGAGTTGGCTTGGCTACGCCATGCGCTTCGTCCAAGTGCCGCTCAGTTTATTCGGCGTCGCCTTCGCCTCGGCCATGCTTCCCAGCGTGGCGCGCAGCGCGGCGGCCAACAACTTCAACGAATTTCGTCAAACGTTAGCGCGGTCGCTAGGCATGGTCTTTCTATTAACCATTCCGTCCTCGCTGTTGCTCATCACGCTAGGCCAACCGTTGATAGGCGCCGTTTACCAGAGCGGCCATTTCAACGCTTATGACACCTCGCAAAGCGCGCTCGCTCTGAGTTGTTATTCTCTCGGCCTGGTGGCGTTCACGTCGGCGCGAATTTTGAATCCCGCGTTTTACGCTTTAGCGGACGCTCGTACGCCCATGCTTGTGAGCGTCGGTTCCATCGTAATCAATTTGGCTCTGCCGCTCCTCTTCTTGCGCGTCTGGCATATGGGATTCGAAGCTCTGGCGCTCACCACTGCCTGCGCGGTGGGCTTGGAATGTCTTGTGCTGGCCGAATGTTTGCGGCGCCGCTTGGGTGGCTTGGAAGGCCGTTACTTGAGCGCGTGTTTTGCACGCGTGGCTGTCGCTTCTGTTTTTATGGCAGTGCCGCTCTATTTCGTCCACAGCTACATGTCTAAGACGTTTCCGGATACGCGCTTAGCCGATTTATTTCAGCTTGCCGCTTTGATTCCTCTGGCCCTGTTGATCTTTCTAGGAGCGGCTCGCGCGTTGGGCGTACAGGAAATTGATTTCGCCTTTAGCTCGTTTGTTGTGCCGACTTGGAAACGCTTCTTTTCCAAGCGTGGTAAAATTTTGAATTAATGCTCCAGGACTTGGTTCTTGCGCTGCGTCTTCAGGCGCTAGACCGTAAGATTGCTTCTCTCGAAACAGGGATCGCGACTCTCCCCAAACACATCGCCGAGATAGAAAAGCGCTTGGAAGTTCACAGGCGCCGCCTCGAGGCCGACCGTGCGGCGCTCGCCGCCAACGTGCGGGACCGCAAGAAGATGGAAGGCGATATCCAGCTTCATCAAGGCAAAATGTCCAAGCTGCGCGAGCAGATGGGCGCGGCCAAGACCAACGAACATTATCAGGCTTTTCAGAAAGAAATCGCGTTTCTGGAAGGCGAGATCCGCAAGTGCGAAGACCGAATCATCGTGTTGATGGAGCAGTCTGAGCCGCTCGACAAAGCCGTAAAAGCGGCGGAGATCAGCCTCAAAACAGAAGAGACCGAAGTGAACGCCGAGAAGGTCAGCGCGCGTGAGCGGACAGGCGTAGATCAGAAGGCTTCCGCCGACCTGAAGGCCGAGCGCAAGACGATTGCCGACCAAATGACGCCCAAGATCTACACCGAGTACGAGCGCGTCCGCAAAAAGACAAAGAACACGCCGATTGCCGATGCAACCGATGGACGCTGCAACGCCTGCCAGATTGCTCTTCGCCCGCAGTTCTTCCAGGATTTACGAAAGCAAGATCAAATCATGTTCTGCGAAAGCTGCTCCCGGATGCTGACCTACAACCCGGTGGTTGACGTCTCAGCGGACGCCTCCGCTTCCATTCAAATCGCTTAATTCCGCCCTACATTGCGAAGCTTGCGGAGCCAGTTTGCAAGCGGCTTCGAGATGTGCGCGCGCCTCATCCGTCATTCCCAGCTTTTTGGCTGCCAGACCCAAGCCGAACTGGGAAGGGTAGTCGCGGGGAGCGGCTTTGACGACCTGCGCAAAGTTCACGCGTGCCTTCGCATAATCGTGCAAATCCAGATAACAGGAAGCCAGATCGCGCCGCGCCAGCGCGTTGCTTGGGTCTTGGGTTAACACCTGTTTGAGCAAAGCCAGAGCGCCGGCAAGGTCGCGGTTACCCAATTTTTCACTGGCCTTCTCATACAAATGGAACTCGGCGAGACGGTCTTTCGGATCGGCGCCGTTCTTCTTGCCGGCATCGGGGCCACGTCCCAAATAGCCGAGCGAAGAGAGGAGTTTCTCGGTCTGTGGATTGGTGCTGCCGGCGGGCGCGGGGCGTTGGGTGCGACCGGCGATGATCTTGCCGATTTCGGCACGCAAAGCGCGGGTTCGCTCGGGATCGCTCAAGACTGAGTTGTGTTGCTCGGTTGGGTCTTTGGCTAAATCATAGAGTTCGGGCTTGGGGGCTTCGATGTACTTGTAATTGCCAATCCTCACACTGCGTAAGGGCGACCAGCCGAAGGAATCGTGAGTATGGAGGCTTTCGCTATAGACAGCATGTGAGCCGCGCTGTGGCCCTCGAATGATCTCGGCACGGGAATACGAAGGAAGTCAAGGATGGCGGGCGCTACGTCGATCAAGCCTGCCGGCTGAACCTGACCCGTTTGGCCTGCGGGCCAATGAAAAATGAGAGGCACATGCAGCGTGCTTTCATACACGAAATACCCGTGGCTTTTTTCGCCGTGATCGCCTAAGCCTTCGCCGTGATCGGAAAACAATACCGTGAGCGATTTATCCCACCAGCCGCTTTGCACGAGTGCATTTTTCAGCCGGCCGACAATTTCGTCTTCTAGCTCAAGTTGCGCATCATAGCGCGAAATGCCCTTTCGTTCGGGCACGCTATAGGGCGTGTGCAAATCAAACAGATGAACGAAAACAAAAACCGGCTGCCCCTTATTGGCGGCAAGCCAACGGACGGCAGCATGAACCGTCAGTGCGCCATCGCGCCGTTCGCGCGCAATGGAAAGATTGGGCGGACCGCCAAAAAACATTTCACCGGAAACAGGCGAGAACGCCGCGAAGTGAAACGGACTATCGTAGGTATCGAAACCTTTGTCGAGTCCCATCTCCTGTTCCAAGAAAACGCTGCTGACAAAGGCCGCGGTCTTGTATCCATGAGACTTCAAAACGGCGGCTAAGGTTATCGCATTGGGTGGAATCTGCTCGGCATTTTCCTGAATGCCGTTTTCAAACGGGTAAGTGGACGTAAACAGCGACGTGTGCGAGGGCAGGGTGAGCGGAGTCTGGCAATCGACGTTTGGAAAAACCGTCCCGCCACTGGCGAAGGCATCGAGATTGGGCGTGGGAACGGCTTTATATCCGTACACGCCGACGTGATCGGCACGCAGCGTGTCGATCGAGATCATAATCACGGGTGTTTGAGCGGCGGCGAGAGTTGCGAAAGCCAAGAGACAACAAAATTTCATTGCTTAACGGGCCGGGCGATGGCATACATTTCGGCGGCAATCTGATTAAACAAACCGTTACGGTCTTCACCAACTTTGTATAAATCCATATGCGTTCTGTCAGGGATAAAAGTGAAATGCGCGCCTGCGCCCAGCGAGTCTAAAACCGCTTGGAGTTTATGCGCAGGGCCGTCTAAATAAAACGTGTCGGCCGTGCCTACGAACAAATGGATTTTGCCTTTCAGATCGGGACCAATCGTTTGCCAGTTGGCGGCGACCAAATGCGCGATGTCGTAATGATCGTGCCAATACTGCACAACAAACGGATTCACGTCGCCCGTTTCGCGATTGAACATCTGCATCGGTTTGCCATCTTCACCACGGGGTGAGAAAACCCAATCGAAAGACGCGATCTGACCGCCATAGGTTCCGATCACTTGCTCCATCCGGGCAAACTGCTCAAAGGTCGCCATCACTTTGCCTTTGTCGCGAACGAGTGGGTAGGGAGTTCCATCGGGCTTGCGGTAGACGTTAGCATGCGGGGCGTAAAGATCGGGTCCGGTGAAATCGTGAAAATCACTGGGATCGGGAGAAGTAGACCAAGTGCCGCCGAAAATCTTCGGATAAGTCGTTTGCAACCAAAGTGTAGCCCAACCGCCGGAGGAGTGGCCTTGCAAAAAGCGGCCGTTCGGCTTGGCGTCCATTCGATAGTGGGCTTCAAAATAAGGTATGAGTTCGGTAGTTAACGCTCGCCCCCAAGGGCCATTGTTTACCGAATCGGCGAACTCGTGCGTGCCGGTGGGACAACTTTCATCAAGAACGACCCAGATCATCTCGGGTATTTTCTTTTCGGACATCCTCGTGAAGAAGCTTTCAGCCGTCGGCACGAGGCGCTCATAGTTGCCGCCGAAACCGTGCGTCCAATAAACAGTCGGGAACTTTGCTTTTGGGTTCGTCGCGTAAGAAGGGGGCGTGACAACGTAGCCGCGCATTGCGATTTCACGACCCCAGAACTGACTGAGCGATTTACTGACGAAGGTGAAAGGTTGGATATTCCTTTCGTTTGCGTGAGCCGCCGGTTTTGCAGCGGGGACGACTTGGGACAGCGTAATTCCCTGCCCCAACGGCACAACGGAGCTCACCACATCACCGGGCGCTCGGCCTAGGTAGTTATAGGTGTGGCCGACATCAAGCACCGCTTGCATCTCATAGTCTCCCGGCTTGGCATTGGATAGTGGTCCGGGATACACGACATCATCGGCATCTACATCCATGAGGTTCCCGGTTTCCAATTGATCACTTCTTTAGCAGCTACGTAACTAAGCTGCCCATAAACGGGCTCGCGTCCACTTCTTTGGCGCCTTTACCCGCGGCGACGAAGACCAAGAGGCGGCCGGAATAAGGTCCGGGCAACTCTGACGAGAGTCCGACATGGATGAAGAGATGTGGCGCAGTTTGGGCTTGGAGCGAAGCTAAGGCGAGAGCAAGTAGAAAAAAAGACCTCATCGGGCGAAGTGTAACATTGCAATTGAAATGAAGCGACGGACCTTTTTGCAGTCGGCCACACTGGCGATGATCCCTCACAAACTTGGGCAGGACAAGCCGCTGGACGAGTTTGGGTACGGCGATGTCAAACTAGCTCCGGGACGGGCGCAGACGCAGTTTGAGCAAACGCGGGCGGTGCTGCTAGGGCTGAACGAAGATAGTTTACTGAAGCCATGGCGGCTCCGGGCGGGGATGCCGGCGCCGGGTCCGGACATGGGCGGCTGGTATGACGAAGTGCCGCTGGATAAAACAGAAAGCGGCGGGCACGGTTTCGCGCCCGCGCATTGTTTTGGACAATGGATTTCGGCGTTAGCGCGCGGCTATGCGGTGGACCGCGACGCGCAAACCAAAGCGAAGCTTGAAAAACATTCTCGCCCTTTATGAGCCGGCGATTTCCGGCAAGTTTTATAAAAACTTTCGCTTCCCGGCTTACAACTACGACAAATTAGTGATTGGCTTAATCGATGCGCAATATATTGCAGGTTTGCCGCAGGCGAAAAGACTTTTAGAACTTACGACAAACGCGGCCGAACCATTCTTGCCGCCGCACGCGCTCGATAGAGACGAACCACAACGCCGCTGGCGCGCCTCGGTTGGCGACAACACTACGGACGATTACACCTGGGACGAAAGCTACACGATTGCCGAGAACCTTTACCTGGCTTATGCGCGCGGCGCGGGCGAACGCTATAAAACAATGGCGCGGCGGTTTTTGCTGGATAAAACTTATTTCGATCCGTTATCGGAAGGCAAAAACGTCATTGGCAATCACCACGCCTATAGTTTCTGCAATGCATTGAGTTCGGCCATGCAAGCTTACTTAGTAGACGGAAGCCAGAAACATTTGCGAGCGGCGAGCAATGCGTTCGACATGATCAGCGCGCAGAGTTACGCAACCGGCGCATGGGGGCCGAACGAAAGTTTTATTCCGGAAGGCAGCGATGAGCTTTATAAGAGCTTGACTGATACCCATCGGGGATTTGAGACGCCTTGCGGATCTTATGCGCATTTCAAGCTGACGCGATATCTATTGCGCGTGACGAAAGATGGGCGGTATGGCGACAGCATGGAGCGCGTTTTGTACAACACCGTGCTTGGCGCGAAAACGCTGCAGGCGGATGGGCGGGCGTTTTATTATTCCGATTATTCTTTCGGAGGGTCGAAGACTTATTTCCCGGACAAATGGCCCTGTTGCGCGGGAACGCTGCCACAGGTGGCGGCGGATTACCGGGTACTAATCTATTTTCGAGACGAGCGAGGTTTATTTGTGAATCTCTATTTGCCGTCGGAGTTGCGTTTTGTGAGCCCTGATGGCGCGCAGGTGAAGCTGACGCAGGCAGGCAATTATCCAACGGGAGAGACTGTCAATCTGCGGTTAGAGACTTCGCGGCCCTCGATGTTTATGCTGCGACTGAGAATACCGGCTTGGTCGAATTCGATGATTAAAGTTAACGGTGCGCCGGCAAACGTTCGCGTGCAAGCGGGGTTTGCAACGATTGAGCGGAAATGGAAAAGCGGCGATAGAATTGATTTGCACTTAGCGGCACCGCTACGGCTAGAACCGATTAACACGAAACATCCGGATACGGTCGCGGTGGTGCGCGGGCCGCTGGTGCAGTTTGCCATTGGGAACGAAACGGTGACAGTCAAACGCGAAGATCCGTTGGCGGGTCAGAAGTTTTTGGCGTTCACGGAAATTGAAGACGAGCCTTATAATGCTTATGTTTCGTTGAGATGACTGACGAGGCGGTCGAGAAAAGGGATTTGGCCGCGGTTTAGATATTCGCGCGCGCGGGAGATGGTGTACCAATCGCCGCGGTCCACTTCGGGGAATTCCATTTGGCGGCCGGACCGGGGAGGCCATTCGAGTGTGAAGGTATTGCTGGAAAGATCTTTGGGATGGCAATCTCCTTCGAAGGCCCAAGCGGAGACGATTTTACCGCCAGGCTGGCGAATTTCGCCGAGTTCGATGAACGGCGTATTGGGCTGGAAGCCGGTTTCTTCGATAAACTCCCGCTGGGCGGCATTTAGGCGGTCTCGTCGCCATCGTATTCACCTTTCGGGATGGACCAGACACCCAAGTCTTTCTTGAACCAATAAGGGCCGCCGGGATGGATCAGAAATACTTCAAGCTGATGGGGACGGCGACGGTACATTAACAGTCCTGCGCTGCGTTTGGCCACTCTGCGACATGATAGCTTAGCCAAAGATGAATGCAGAGCGAAGAACAAGATACTTCACGTTGCTGTTGCTGTTGTCCTGCTTGATTGTGAATGCGCAAGCGCGGCCAAAACCAGAGACGGTGAAACAGTGGCAGAGCCGGAAATATGGCATGTTTATTCACTTCGGCTTGTTCTCGACACTGGGCGGGGTCTGGAACGGGAAACAGTATTCCGGCAATTATAGCGAGCAAATTCAATCGGACGCGCACATACCGGAAGGGGAATACGAGGCGCTGGCGGCCAAGTTTAATCCGACACAGTGGGATGCGGAAGCGATTGTGAAACTGGCGGAAGACGCCGGGATGAAATTCATTGTAATTACGGCGAAGCATCACGACGGTTTCAACATGTTTGCGACGAAGCAACGGATTTCAATATTGTGCAGAAGAGCCTTACCAGAAAGATGTGATCCAGAGCCTGGCAGAGGCTTGCAAGAGGCACGGTATGGCGTTTGGCGTTTACTACTCAACGATTGACTGGCATTACGGCGATGTGCCGAATGAGAAGAATGACAACCCCATTACGCCGGCACATGAAGAATTCAACGTGGCGCAATTGCGCGAATTAGCAACGAACTATGGGCCGCTTTCGGAGATCTGGTTCGACATGGGGCATCCGACGATTCTGCAGAGCCGTCGTTTTGCGGAGACGGTTCACCAGCTACAACCGGAATGCATGATCTCTGGACGGGTGTTTAATAGCGAGGGCGATTTTGGGGAGACGGGCGACGACGACATTCCGGATTACATCACGGACGAACCTTGGGAATCGCCGGCTTCGATCTTCAGCGAGACATGGGGCTATCGTTCCTGGCAAAAGCAGGTACCGGTAGACGACAAAGTGCACGAACACATACTGCGTCTGGTGAAAGTGGTGAGCCGCGGCGGTAACTATCTGCTGAACATCGGGCCGAAGGGCGATGGGTCGGTGGTGGAGTATGAGGCGGCGGTGCTGCGCGGAACGGGCGCATGGCTTCACAGGTACAGCGAGGCTATTTATGACACGACGCCGCAGCCATTTCGGAGGTTGGATTTTGGCTACGCGACAGTGAAGGGGCAGCATCTTTATTTATTTGTGGAACGATCTGCCGGCGGATGGGTTCCTACGATTGCCGGGCATGCAGAATGCGATCACGGATGCACGCTGGCTGCATGGAAACAACCTAAGCGTGGGGCCGCAGGGCGTGATGGTTCCAGCACTGCCGGCGGGCGAATTTTTGCCAGTGATGGACGTGCAGTTTACGGGCGCGTTGCTCTTACTTCTGCCAATTTCTGCGCTATCAGGTTTATCTTTTCAATGTTATATTTCATCGCGAGCCTCCGGTAGGTTGGTTTTGTCGTAAACACTACTATCCTACCTGAGGCTCCCTTCTACGACAACCTTTGCGTGCACACTCATATTCCTTCCCTCATCTGCATCAGCGAATATGTTGTATAATTCTGATAACCCGAACGGAACAAGTGGCACGCAAACAGTTCCAGTTTCAATTCTTCTAACCGTTTCGCAAAATATGATAGTCTATGAGGTGGAACAATGATCCCTGATCTTTACGAAGCCTTATCCTGGACTGAAGCTGGCGTTTCTGTCCAGGGAACATTTGATGTGTTTCCGTTTCTCAATGGTGGGACGACAACATGGGTGGATTTGGGGACGCTCTATGAGCCGACAGTCAAATTCTTGCTGTCTCTAAAGGGCGAAATCGGTGGTCAACCTGTGGATAACACTGCGTTGTGGTCATGGGCATCGATAGAGGGTAAGATAGGCATCGCACTATACGGTATCGTGCAATCAACCCCTAACTCGGCTTATCATGTCAAATGGCCGATTGCAGCGATAGCAAGCGGCAATCCTGCCATGTACCCGCGTAACTATTTTGCGGTGGACGATTATACAGATGATTATGCTAAGTTGGCCGGGATCCCGATGATGGATGATTACAGCTCCTTGACATTGGACTTTCTGTATCAGAACGGTTATGGAGGCGCGGTTTATACCTTGGCAGTTGGGAATCGTTTATCAGCTAACGGTCAATTATTCTTTGTTCCTTATTTTAGCGGTGGATTTAACACTTCAAAAGGTTTTGACGGAAGTCTATGGATTAGCAAGAAGTATCTCGGCAATAAGATCGGGCAAGCCGCGCCATTGCCTATTCCACAGCTTAACCCAACTCCAACGCCAACGCCAACTCCGACCCCAACTCCGAGGCCAAGCCCAACTCCAATGCCAACTCCGACCCCAACTCCGAGGCCAAGCCCAACGCCAACCCCAACTCCAACCCCAACTCCAATCCCAACGCCGAACCCTTCATCCGGTTGTATTTCGGGTGCAATGAACCAGATCATGAGTCTATTTAAGAATAGGATTTTAATGAAGGTTCATAAGCGACTTGGCCTTCCTAAAGCTTTTCCAATCTTCTAACCGTTTCGCAAAATATGATAATCAAGAGGTGCAACAATGATCCCCGATCTTTACGAAGCCTTATCCTGGATCGAAACCGGCATTTCTGTCCCGGGAACATTTGATTCTTTTCCATTGCTCAATGGTGGGACGACAACATGGGTGGATTTGGGGACGCTCTATGAGCCGACAGTCAAATTCTTATTATCTCTGAAGGGCGAAGTCGGTGGTCAACCTGTGGATAACACGGCGTTGTGGTCATGGGCGTCGATAAAGGGGAGGATAGGCGTCACGCTGTATGGTATCGTGCAATCAGACCCCAACTCGGCTTATCATATCAAATGGCCGATTGCAGTGATGGCGAGTGGCAGTCCAGCCATGTACCCGCGCAACTATTTTGCAGTCGATGATTATTTGGGGGAATATGCCAGGCTGGCTGGGATCCCGATGATGGATGATTACAGCACCCTGACATTAGACTTTCTATATCGGAACGGCTATGGAGGCGGGGCTTACACCCTTCCGGGTGGGAAATCGTTTATCAGCTAATGGCCAATTATTCTTTGTTCCTTACTTTAGTGGTGGATTTAACACTTCAAAAGGTTTCGATGGTAGTCTATGGATTAACACGAAATACCTTGGCAATAAAATCGGGAAGGCCGCACCATTGCCTGTTCCCCGGCCGACTCCAACTCCAGCGCCGAACCCCTCACCCGGCTGTATGTCAGGTGCAATGAAGCAGGTCATGAGTTTATTTAAGAAATAGGATTTTAGTAAAGGTTCGTGAATAACTTTCCTAATGCTTTTCCTCATGGCCCGATGGTATTTTTTACTGAACAGTGGCATAATCAAGTTTGTTGATTAACTTGTATTGGAAATGTATTTCACGCATACGAATTGTATACTGGAGAAGCCCCTATGTTAAATAGACGGTTGCAAGGAAAGTTTGGCCGCAATCCGCCCAAGAACGCTCCAGCCTTGAAACTGGCAAGTTTCCTGACTGGAGTTGTCCCGGAGCATCCGGCCTCAGTAGATTATCTCAACAGGTTGAAGAAACTGGCAGATGCTGGGCAACGACCAATATGGCGATTGTGTCGCGGTGACATGGGCAAACATGCGGCGGCTGGTTACCGCGACGCTGACAACCGAAAATTATCCAACGATGAATTAAGTTATCGCGTTGTACAAGACCCAAAATCCAAACTTTCCCACGCAGGATGATGGAATGGATATTCAAACATGCCTTGAATATCTGCATAACACCGGTGGACCGGATGGAGCCAAAGTAGTTGCCTTTGCA
>CAWJBS010000086.1:0-104288 GCA_963840845.1 Bryobacterales bacterium | reverse complement strand
GATGCGCAGGCGAAGAAGGTGATTGATGCGCAAGGGAAAGTGGTGGCGCCCGGGTTTATCGACATGCTGGGGCAATCGGAACTGTCGATTTTGGTGAATCCGCATTTGCCGTCGAAGATTTTCCAGGGTATTACGACGGAGATCACGGGCGAAGGCGGATCGATTGCGCCGTTAAGCACGCGGTTGATTGCGTCGGACCAGGGCGACTTTTCGCATTACAAAGTGAAGCCGGATTGGTTGACGTTCCGTGAATATTTCGCGCGGCTTGAGAAACAGGGGATGGGGATCAACTTGGCGAGCTATGTGGGCGCAACTCAGGTGCGGCGGATGGTGCTGGGCGATGTGAATCGTGCGCCGACGGCGGAAGAATTGGAGCGCATGAAGTCATTGGTGCGGGAGGCAATGGAGCAAGGGGCGGTTGGCGTTTCAACGGCGCTGCAATATGCGCCTGCACCTTATGCGAAGACGGAAGAGTTGATTGCGCTAGCGGGCGAGGCGGCAAAGTATGGCGGTATCTACGCGACGCACATGCGCAGCGAAGGCGATGGAATTGACGATGCGCTAGATGAGGCGTTTCGCATTGGGCGCGAGGCGAAGATTCCGGTAGAGATTTGGCATTTGAAAGCGGCGGGGAAGCAGAATTGGAATCGTATGCGGGAGATTGTGGCGCGGATCGAAGCGGCGCGGGCCTCGGGTATCGATGTCTCGGCAGATACGTATGCGTATCCAGCTTGGTTTAACAGTTTTTCGGCATTCATTCCGCCGTGGGCGCATGACGGCGGATCGATGAAGATGGTGGAACGCTTGAAAGATCCTGAAATGCGCGCACGGATTCGCAAAGAGATGATGACGGCCGATTCGACTTGGGATAACGAGTGGCAGGAGATTCCAGGACCTGAGGCGATTCTGGTGAGCGTGGTGCAGAATCCGAAACTGCTGCCCTTGCAGGGAAAGACGATCAAAGCAATTGCCGACGAACGGGGTAAAGATGCGATTGACACGATTATGGATTTGTTGATTGACGACCCCGGGATGTCGGTAGCGGTGTTTGCGATGAGTGAGAAGGATATTGCGCTGGCGCTACAGCAGCCTTGGGTTTCGGTGGATAACGATTCGCAAGGCACGGCGCCGGATGGTTTGTTGGGCAAAGAGCATCCGCATCCGCGAGCGTATGGCACGTTTCCGAGAATTTTACGGAAGTATGTGCGGGAAGAGAAGTTGTTGACGCTGCAGGAAGCGGTCCGAAAGTTTAGCGCCTTGCCGGCGCAGCGAATGAGGCTGACGGATAGAGGTGTTTTGAAACAAGGGTTGTGGGCGGATATTGTGGTGTTCGATCCGGAGAGGATTCGAGATCTGGCCACGTTTGAGAACCCGAATCAGTTAGCGGAGGGGATGGAGGATGTGCTGGTGAACGGCGTGCCGGTGATTGAAGGCGGGAAGATGACAGAAGCGCTGCCGGGAAAAGTGCTGCGTGGGCAGGGGCATCAGTAGTTTGTATCGAGATCGCAACGTGTTAACGTAATCTGAAGCGCAAGCAAAAATGGAAAAAAGCTCGAATCCTCCCGTTCGTGTCGAGACAGTGGCTGGGTCGCGGCCTGGTGTGATGATCGTAAAAGTGCAGGGTCCGCTCGATATCACCAACTATGGCGAGTTTGAGGAATTGATGCGGCGCGATGAGTCGCCGGTGCTACTGGTGGATCTTACAGAGGTGCCTTACATTGATTCGGCGGTGTTGGGCAGTATGGTGGCGGTGCATGTGGCTTGCGCGCGGCATCAGCGAAAATATGCCCTGGTGTGCGCGAATCAACGCATTCAAAATATGCTGACAGTGTCGGGGGTGGGCGAAATTATCGTGAGCTTCAATAGCGTTGCACAGGCTGAAGCGGCGCTGGCCGATTAGCCCGCAAAGAAACTCAGCGCGTCAGAAATGTAGGCTTTCATCTCGTGACGTTTGACGATTGCGTCTAAAAAGCCGTGCTCCAATAGAAATTCGCTGCGTTGGAAACCGTCGGGCAGTTTTTGGCGAATAGTCTGTTCGATCACGCGCGGGCCAGCGAAACCGATGAGCGCGCCGGGTTCGGCAATGTTCAGATCTCCCAACATGGCGAAGCTGGCGGTAACGCCGCCGGTGGTCGGATCAGTCAGTACGCTGATGTAGGGCAAGCCGGCTTCGTCCAACTGCATAAGAGATGCGGAGAGTTTGGCGAGTTGCATAAGGCTAATCGCGCCTTCCTGCATGCGAGCGCCGCCCGATGCGGAGATGATGATGACAGGCGTACGTTCGTTCAGGGCACGCTCAATAGCGCGGGTGATTTTCTCGCCGACCACCGCGCCCATGCTGCCCCCAATGAACTTCAGTTCGAGAGCACAGATTTGTACCTTGCGCCCATTCAATGTGCCACTGGCGCAGACCACGGCATCAGGCATCTTGGTGGCCTTTTCCATGTCGGCCAAGCGCTGGGTGTATGGTTTGGAATCGACGAATTTGAGAGGATCCGAAGAACGCAATTGGGCGTCGTGTTCCTGATAAACGCCGTCATCGAAAAGAAGTTGGAGCCGGTCGAGCGAGCCGATGCGGAAATGGTGCTCACATTTAGGACAGACGTTGCCGTTGTCCTCAACTGTTTTGCGCCAAATGATTTGGCCGCACCCATCGCATTTCTGCCACAAGCCTTCCGTGAGAACCGTTTTTTCGTCTTCGTTTACCGAGTTGACGTCGAGGGACGGCTTTTGCCGTGTAAACCAAGCCATGATCGATCTGGTTCCAACGTACCACGTAACTGAAGCGAGGTGGGTTAGCGTGATGCTTTAGTTCACTCGTGTTCGGTCAGCCAGTGCATGCCGGTGGGTAGCTGGCAAGCGGCGAAATCAATGTGGATCACGCGCCGGTGGGACGGCTTAGTGGAGGCGGACGAAGCGTGTAGTAGTAGAGGCTTCATCAGGAGCGCGCCGCCACGGCTCATGGGACAGGTCACGGCCGTGATGTTTTCTTGATCGAGTTCGATTTGTTCGCTAGTGAGGCGGCCGAAGCGATGGGTGGCGGGAAGAACACGCAGAGCTCCGTTGTTGGCGTGGGTGTCATCAAGATGGATGCGGATGGCGAGCATGCTCTCCAAGATTTCTTCCGGTGGTTGGACGTGGTGGACGCCGGATTTCACGGTCCACGGTCCATAGCCATCGGCCTCGACGCGATTTTTGACGCAAATCGTTAAGTCTTGATGCCAGGGTACGAGCCAGTTGGCATCGGGAGTTTTGTCGAAGAGCGTGGCGCGGACTGGAGCGGCGTTAGGACCGAGAGCGGCTTGCGCGAGCGACATGACTTTTTCCGACGAGGCGAGAGCGGCGACGGCCGGCGTGGCGTCGAGCAAATTGCGGATGGCATAAACCGTGCTCTTCTTGCGGACGCCGGTGATTGCCTTGATAGCTGAGAGAGCGGCGAGAAGTTCGGTGACCTCTTCGGAGTTCAGCAGGTCGGGAATGACGGAGAAGCCGAGCAAATCCAGGTCGAAGGTGCGATCAAACATGTAAGTTATCCGAGGTGGCCCATATAGCCGATGACGGCGAACCTGTCTTTGACAGTGACGTAATCGCTGATCAATTCGAGGCACTCGTCCAAGTCGCGGTATGCGAAGGGGCCATCGGTGCGGAGAGAGGCATCGTCTACGCCATCCGGAATCAAGAGAGATTGGCGCAGAGCTTGGAAATCGTAGGAATCGGCAAAGGGCTTGCAGTCACTGCGCGCCATCTTACGGCCGGTTCCGTGGCTCATAGAATTGAGTATCTCGCCTATGCGTTCGTTCGCTTCGATCAGAACGACATCGCCGGACATATGCGAGGGAAGCACGGATAATTGGCCTGGCAGCAACCGGACTGAACCTTTTCGGATGATGACACGGCCGTCGGCGAGCTTTTCATAAGTGTTGTGAGGAAGGTCGAGAATGAGATCGGTTTGTCCGAAGACTCTTTCAATTCTGTCTTGGATCGTGGCCCGGTTCGCAGTAGCCCAGTGCACCACCTCATCGAACGTTTTATCAAAATCCACAGGACTGTTGATGAGTGCATCTACATGACCTGATTCGTGACGCGAACCGGTATGGATCAGAAAGTAGATGGGGCCGTTCCCGTAAGGCGCAAGCGCATCGAGGAAGTGGTTGCCGCCGCCAAGGTCGCCAAGCTTGCCTTTATTGGCGCGCAATTCCTGAGCCACAGCGTTCCAGCGCGCCATGTCAAAGTCCTTCACGGAGACGGCTGATCGTAAAAGACGCATGCCGCAGCCGCAATCCGAAATGGCGAAGCGCCGCCAATCGGATTGACTAGTGAGAACCGCGGTACCCGTAGGAAGGGGCGACTTGCCGGGACAGGCGTCGGGGAGGAAAACGAACTGTTCGGCGGAGAGATCGTGAGGCAACCAGGAATGCAGCTTGCCGAGCGGTTCGGCGGAGAGGTTGGTAATTTCCACGAAGAAAAAGGCCCTCAGATGATCATGGCACGGTTGAGCGGTTTCGACTGTGAAAGAATGACAAACCATGAATAAGCTCTTGAAACTGACGGTTGCCTTAATAGCTGCGGCCATGATTGGCGGAGCGGCGGAACCGACTGCCGCGGTGAAAGCGAGTGTCACAAAAGCAGAAGGGGAATGGAAGGACGCTGTGCTGCGAGCGGATAGCAGCGCGCTGGAAAAGCTGATGGCGGAAGACTTGAGTTACACCCACTCGAGCGGGAAAACGCAGACGAAGCAGCAGTTCATTGATGAGGCGACGGGCGGGGCGCTGCATTACAAAGCGATCGATTTCGCCGACACGAAGATGCGGCAATATGGCAGCGATGCGGTGGTGATTACGCATAAGGCGACGATCACGACAACGGAGACCGGTACGAGTCATTTGTATTTGACAGAAGTTTGGGCGAAAGTAGAGGGCCGGTGGCAACTGGCGACGCGGCATGCGTTGAAGCTGCCGTAGCGCGATTGGACTGTACCGGATAAAATAGTTTCCACCATGAAGCCTATCTGTACTGCCGTGTTAGCCGGAGTGTTTTCGTTCCATGCCTTTGCGCAAGAAACATCTCACATGCGGGGATTTTTCGCCAAGGACATAGCAGACGAGCAAAGCTTTGAAAAACAAGCGCAAGCGGTGCCGGATACCGGGCGTCTGCGCAAATATATGAACTTCATGGCGGCTGAGCCGCACAATGCGGGTTCGCCGCGGTCGAAGGCCGTGGCCGAATACGCATTGGGATTGTTCAAAGAATGGGGTTTAGACGCGCATATCGAAGAGTTCGAAGCGCTGATGCCGACGCCTACCGTGCGTGAAGTGGAGGTGATGGGGCCGAAACATTTCGTAGCAAAGCTGAAAGAACCGGTGGTACCCGAAGATCCCAACAGCGGCGACGCGCACCAGTTACCGACCTATAACTCCTATGGTGCTAGCGGCGATGTAGCCGGCCAAGTGGTTTATGTGAACTTCGGCATACCGGAAGATTACGATTGGCTGGTGCAGCACGGCATTGACGTGCAAGGCAAGATTGTGATTGCGCGTTATGGAAAGAGTTGGCGCGGCATCAAGGTAAAAGTTGCGGCGGAGCATGGTGCGATTGCGTGTTTGATCTATTCGGATCCGCATGAAGACGGATATTACGACGGCGATGTTTATCCGAAAGGGCCGATGCGTCCGGCGGACGGAGTGCAGCGCGGGAGTGTGTTGGACATGCCGCTGTATCCCGGCGATCCGCTATCGCCAGGGTGGGCTTCGGAAAAAGGCTCGAAGCGGCTTTCGATGGCGGAAGCGAAGAGCTTAATGAAGATTCCGGTGCTGCCTATTTCCTATGCGGATGCGCAGCCGATTCTAGAGCAGCTGACCGGGCCGCTAGCGCCCCGTGAGTGGCGCGGATCGTTAGGCATCACCTACCATGTGGGGCCGGGAGCGACGCGGGTGCACATGAAGACGGATTATGACTGGGCCACCCGCCCGCTGTATGACGTGATTGCGACCATTCCGGGATCGGTTGATCCCGATCATTGGGTGATTGCGGGTAATCATCATGACGCTTGGGTGAATGGCGCGGACGATCCGATTTCAGGCGCGGTCGCGTTGATGGAGACGGCGCGGGCGCTAGCGGTTTTGCAGAAGCAAGGTTGGAAGCCGAAACGCACGATTAAGATTGCGCTATGGGATGGCGAAGAATTCGGCCTGCTGGGCTCGACGGAATGGGCGGAGAAGCACCAGGACGAATTGAAGAAGAGCGCTGTGGCTTATTTGAATTCGGATAGTTCGGCCAAAGGCTGGCTGCATGTGAGCGGTTCGCACACGCTAGAAGACTTCGCGGCGGAAGTGGCGAGCGCGGTGCCACAGCCTGGGTCTGGCACGAACTTGGCGGAGGCTGCGTTGCATCATCCGGTGTCGGACGACAGCGATGAGCCTGCGCCCCCGACGAGCGGCAGGAAGAAGGCGGCCTTTACCATTGGCGCGCTGGGTGCGGGGTCGGATTATGTGGCGTTCCTGGATTATCTGGGTGTGGCCAGCATGAATGCGGGTTTCGCGGGACAAACGAAGGGCGGCATTTATCATTCGGTTTACGATTCCATCTACTGGTACACGCATTTTTCCGACGGAAGTTTTGTGGATGGCCGAGCGCTGTCACAATATACGGCTACGGCGCTGATGCGGCTGGCGGATTCATCAATCTTGCCGTTTGAGTTTGGGCGCTTTGTGAATACGGTGAATGGGTATTTGGAAGAAATTCAGAAAGAGGCCAAAGGGAAAGGCCAGGTGCTCGATCTGGCGGGGCTCACGAAACAATTGGAGGCGCTAAAGCAGAATGGCGCGCGGTATGACTCGCTGTTAGCGGCGGCCGTGCAAAAGGGAAGCCTGGACTTGGCGCGAGTGAGCGCGGTGAATGATGCGTTGATCAAAACGGAGCGGGTGTTGACGCGTTCAGAGGGACTACCGAATCGGGACTGGTACAAGCATCAGATCTATGCGCCGGGTTTCTACACCGGGTACGGCGTGAAGACGGTGCCGGGGGTCCGCGAGGCGGTGGACAGCGGAGATTGGCCGCTGGCGAAAAAGGAAGCGACGATTGTTGAGAATTGCTTGTCGCAGATGAATCAAGAGGTGAATGTGGCTATTAACGGGCTGTCGGGGATGTAGGTCCGTTAACGAATGGAAAATCCGGAGGACGCTGAACGACATCTTCCTTTTCTTCAACATTACGGACATCGGAAATGCGCGGGCCAGGTGAAGAGCGGCGGCCAGATCGCTGAGTTTCCGGTGTTCCACCGGCATAGACTTCCACCCTGCCATCGTCTAAATTACGGGCCCAGCCGGTGAGCGCCAGTTCGGCTGCCTTGGCTTGGACGAAGTAGCGAAAGCCGACACCTTGGACTCGGCCGCTTACCAGCCAGCGTTTTGCTGTGCTGTGTTTCATAAACTTACTTATAGAGTAACCATGCCTTTCCCATACAACGCTTGCGCCGCTTGCGGTCATCAGAAGGAATTCGCCGTTTGGTGCGCGAGACGCAACTGGCCCCTTCGCAATTCATACTTCCTTTGTTCGTGGTGCCGGGGCAGGGCATACGCAAAGAGATTACGTCTATGCCGGGTAATGCACAGATGTCGGTGGATCACATCGTCCGCGAATGCCAGGAGTGCCACAAGTTAGGGATTGGCGGCGTGATTCTTTTTGGTATTCCAGCGCATAAAGATGAACTGGCGACTGGCGCTTACGATCCGGATGGCATCACGCAGCAGGCGATTCGGGCGATTAAGAAAAACGTGCCGGGTCTGCTGGTGATGACCGATGTTTGCAACTGCGAATACACGAGCCACGGGCACTGCGGTTGGATCAAAGATGGCGATGTCGATAACGACACGACGCTGGGATGGCTGGCGAAAACGGCCGTGTCGCATGCCGATGCCGGGGCTGACGTTGTGGCGCCGAGCGACATGATGGATGGCCGAGTCACAGGCGATTCGCAAAGCGCTGGATGCGGCGGGCCACTTCACACGCCCATTCTTTCGTATGCGGCGAAGTATGCGTCGGCGTTTTACGGGCCGTTTCGCGAGGCTGCTGAATCGGCGCCGCAGTTTGGCGACCGGCGCAGTTATCAGATGGACCCGGGCAACGGGCGCGAGGCGATGCGCGAGATAGAGCTTGATCTGGAAGAAGGCGCCGACATGATTATGGTGAAGCCGGCGATGGCTTATCTGGATATCATCCGGCAGGCGCGCGACCGATTCGAGGTGCCGCTGGGCGCGTATCAGGTAAGTGGCGAATTCAGCATGATCATTGCGGCGGCCAAGAACGGTTGGCTGGATTTGGATAGAACGATCTTGGAATCTTTGACGAGCATCCGGCGGGCGGGTGCGGATTTTATTCTGACGTATTTTGCCAAGCGCGCGACTGAGTTGCTGGGCTAGCTTCTTCAGAAAGAAAAACGGGCAACCGAGTTGGGCGCGAGGGGGTGCGTCCAACAGCGGTTGCCCGTACGGGTCAACTGCGGGAGACAAACAAGAAAAACACAATCAATCAATAAACAAACTTCTGGCCGGCTTGAAATACGCCGGTGAGATAAATCACCAACAGCGTCAAACCGTAAAGCACGGTGACGACCGTTAAAACAATTCCCCAACGATCAATCTGCGCCATGGAGCGGGCCAGTGATTGTTGTTTATCGGCAGCGCTCCAGTTAGAGCCGCTGACATGCAGAACGTCGTCCTCGTTGCGGGCTTTCATTTTCCGATAGGCGGCAAACATGAGGACCATGAGTGCCAAAACAGCCCATAAGCTTGTCGAAATAAGCATTGTGTTGTTGACCTCCGGTGAAAGCGGTGCAATTGACGGGCCTTCATGAAGACGCGGGTGTTTGGGCCGAGAAATCAAACAGTTAATAAAGGCCTGAGAGATTCTAACCTGCGTGCCGTTGCGGCATTTCGCGCAAATGCGCCTGCGTTAACCCTGCAGGAGGTGGGTGCCGTGGGTAATGGCTGCACCAGCCCGAAGCGCAGCCGCCACGTGAA
The DNA here is from genome assembly GCA_963840845.1 of Bryobacterales bacterium. Lineage (GTDB taxonomy): Bacteria > Acidobacteriota > Terriglobia > Bryobacterales > Bryobacteraceae > Bog-105. The sequence goes on along the minus strand of CAWJBS010000086.1, from coordinate 95,271 downwards.
CGGCTTCCCCCAGTTCCTGCTCGGTTACGCCCGCCTTTAGGGCGGCCTGTCTATGCAACTCAATGCAATAAGGGCACTGCGTGGTGAGGGCAACGGCAATGGCCATCAGCTCTTTGTACTTTTTAGGAATCGCCCCCTCGGCGAGAGCGGCCTTATCGTAGGCCCAAAAGGCAGAAGTGGCGTTGGGCGCGAGTTCACCCAGTTTCGGCAGCTTCTTGATGTTGTCCATGGAATACATAGGAATGCTTTTCTCCTACGTATCAGTGTATGGAGCTGTATGCCAACTACTCGTTCGGTAAATGGCCGGACAAATAGAGGCGCTGCGCCTCAACGTGCTTACCGCCGCTGCGAGCGACATGCACGGCAATAGGTTGCCCGGGCTTGAAGCTCGCCTGGGCACGCATGACGTCATCTGGACTGAAATCGGCATACGGTTGATGGACAGAATTGTGTCGCCGTCCTGCATGCCAATATCGTCGGCGAAGGAACCGGGGTCCACGGAGACAACTTTGACGCCGGTCTTGTCTTGAATCGCCAGATCTTGGCGTTCCTTGTCGCTCAGGCGCTGTATGGTGATGCCGAATTTTATCGGCGGAGGGTGTTTTGTTAGACGCGGGCAAAGCGGAACCGGATCCTTCGGTTCGTACTGGGTCACCTGCGGGGAATCTTTCCAAACCTGCGAACGCTCGCCGATAGCTACTTTAAAATCGGCCCGTTTGCCATTGCGATCCACTGTGATGGTGGCGATGGAGCCGATGGGCAGGTCTGCCACGTGATTGATCAGGTCTGGCCCATCTTTCACCGGCTTATCGTTCAGCGCGACGATGATGTCCTCGCGCGAGAGTCCCGCCTTGCCTGCGGGGCCGCCATCGGACACGGAGTTAACCATCACGCCATGATCTAAACCGAAAGCTTCCAGCGTGTTGGTCTGGTTTTCGTTGCCGAAACTTGACGCCGATGGAGCCGCGAACCACGCGGCCGTTGCGAATGATGTCGTTATAGACTTTGGCGGCCGTGTTCGAGGGCATGGCGAAACCGACGCCTTCATAAGAACCGCCGCGGGTGGCAATCATGGTGTTCACGCCAATCACTTCGCCGCGAATATTCAGCAGAGGGCCGCCGCTATTGCCTGGGTTGATGGCCGCATCAGTCTGCAGGAAATTTTGGAATGAATTGGCGCCGGGCAGATCTCGGCTGGTGCGCTGCGCGCTGATAATGCCGGCGGTAACGGTGGCTTGCAGGCCGAAAGGCGAACCGATGGCAATCACCCAATCGCCCACTTGGACGGCGTCGGAATTGCCGATTTGGACCGGGGTGAGAGGCTGCCGCGTAGTCGATTTTCACGACGGCGAAATCTGTTTCTTTGTCATAGCCAATCACGTGTGCCGCGATATTCGGCGGAATCGCCCGTGACTTTTACTTTGATGCGATCGGCATTTTCCACAACGTGATAGTTGGTCAGCATGTAGCCGTTCTTGTCTACGACGAAACCGGTACCCGATCCTTCGGAGCGGAAAGAACGAGGCTCGGAATTGCCGAAGAAGCGTTTGAATAAATCGGATGGGTCTTTCTGTTTGGGACTCGCGTCGGGGCTATCGCTGTTTTCTTCTTCGTCCTCTTCGCTCTTGCGGCTCTGCTTGGCGCCCGCCTTTGGGCAGATAATCCGATTCGATGTAGACCACCGATGGCTCTACCTTTTTCGTGAGCTTGTTGAACTCATTGGTGACGGGGTCCGCGGACAGGAACCGTTAGCGGCGTGGCGTCCGGGCGCCACTGCGGAATTTTGCCGTTCCGCCTTTACGCCGGTATTGATGATGCTACCGATCACAATACCCAGAATCGACGTGAAGAACAACAGCGCGAAACTCAACACCTTCTGCTGCTTCAACTTATCAAAGATTGGTGTCACAGAAAACCTTTCGGACCAATTACCTCTTAGTATATAGGCTTTTCAGCGGCGGACGCGGTTTAACTCGACCGCCAGAATGCCGGTCAGAGAATCAAAGCGCCGCCGATTATGGCGTAGAGGGTGAGCGATTCGCCGCCAATGAGCACGGCCGTTACCAGCGCTACTACGGGTTCCAAAGCGAAGATGAGCGCGGTTCGGGTGGGCGTTGTATAACGCTGGGCCCAGGTTTGTAGGGCGAATGCCACGGCCGTGGCGAAAATCGCCGTTAGTAGGATGGCAATCGATAACGGCGCGGCTCCAAACAATGTGGCGTGGTTCAGACCAGAGAGAGCAACCGGAGAGAATGGCCGCACAGGCAATTTGGCCCAAGGCTAATGCTTCCGTTCTTCGGCGCTGCGAATAATGGCCCACCGTGACCAGGTGAAAGGCGAAAGCGACGGCACAGGCCAGCGGTGAGCAGATCTCCGCGGTTCATGGAAAAGTTGGCCAGCAGCGCGGGAAGAGTCATCACCACCATGCCGCTTGTGGCGATGAGGATACCGAGAATTTCGCGCGCCGGTGGGACGTTTGCGAATAACGGCCGCGCCGATGAGCGGCACCAGGACAATATAGAGCCCGGTGAGAAAGCCGGAATTGCCCGCTGTGGTGTACTTCAATCCGACCGTCTGCAAAATGTAACCGAGCCAAAGGAACAAACCGGCAACCGCGCCGGCGCCTAGACCTTCGCAGCATATCTCGTCTGCGCATTCTTGCGGAATGCCGGGCAAAACAACATCAGCAGGCAAAGGCTGGCCAGCGAAAAACGCAGGAACAGGAAATAGATTGTGGAGACATCGGCGAGCGCCTGCTTGATGATGACGAACGTGCTGCCCCAAATGATGGCTACGAACGCTAGAGCGGCGTCGGCCTGCCAACGGGAATGATGTTGTAATCGAGGCGGGCTGCGCAGCGATGTAACTCAAGCGTTTATCCGGCGGCTTCAGCAGAGCGATTGTCTTCGGCCAGCGCGGCAAGGGCGAGAAGAATGCGGCGCAAACCGAGTTCGCGCGTTTCCGGCTGATACCACTCTTGATGGGTGTGCGCGCCACCGCCTTGGCCGCCCGCGCCGATGGAAACGGCGGGCAAGCCCATGGATAGCGGAACATTGGCGTCAGTGGAGGCGCAATCTACCCGTCGCCCGAATCTGCAAATAACTAATCAACCGATTGGAAGGTGCGCAGCAGCGGTGAGTTTTCGGGAAGCTTGCCGCCCGGCCGCGAACCGAGTTCTTTGATTTTGGCGGTGAGGCGCTCCGAACGGACATCGCGATTTTCGCGTTCCAAACTGCGTTCCACGGCGCTGGTGAGCAGCGCAGATATTTCATCTAATAACTGCGGATCTTCCGAACGGAGGTCGAGTTTGGCGCGCGCGCTAGATGGAATGGAGTTGACGCTAGTGCCGCCTTCCACCAGGCCAAAATTATAAGAACAACGAGTTCGTTTTTCGGCGCCCAAACGCGCATCGGCAGATTGCGCAAAGGCGCTGATCACTTCGCCAATGGCATGCACGGGATTGGGAGTGCCGTAATCGTTCCAACTGTGGCCGCCGGGCCGGCAAAGCTAACTTCGAAGCGGCGGCTGGCCAGGGCTTGGGCTGTGATGTGATCGGTAGAAGGGCCGTCCAGAACCAAAAAAGCGCGGACATTGGCGAGCAGAGCGTTTTGCTTGCACAGGAAACGCATGCCGCTCAAATTGCCTTCGCCTTCTTCGCCTACGTTGGCCACCAAGAGAAGTGAAGAAGCAAGATGCGCCAGCTCGGGGCTTTCTGTTAGCACGCGGGCCAAAGCCAGAAGCGCCGCGAGTCCCGCGCCGTTGTCCGAAGTACCGGGACCCACTAGGCGGCCATCCGGAGAGTAATGAATGTCTTCTGGTTTGTTCGGTGCAATCACCGTGTCCAAATGCGCAGAGACGATCAGGGCTGGGAGTTCACTTTGTGGCGCGCGACTAGCCAAGACGTTGCCGGCGCGATCGATTTTCGCCTCCCAACCAAGAGTGTTCAGGCGGTCGCGAAACCATTCCGCCCGCTGCTGTTCGAAGAAGGTAGGTGCGGGAATGCGGCAAAGCTGGAGCTGCTGATCGTTGATCCAAGCACGTTCGCGCATGAACCAGCGTTGCGCGCTGAGAACGCAGGATGTTCCGCCATCTGCGCGAGCCGCCGCGGTCCCGGAACGATTCGGGGGCGGGGCAACAGTTGGCGTTTTAGACGAAAAGGGCAAGGAGATACCGATACTGTAGTTTACTTCGATCTGTTAGGGGACGTTTATTTTGTGGTGACCGCGCGGGGCACTACGAAAAACTTGCGCATCCAGTCGAATGCCATCAAGACATCGCCTTGAGACAAGGTGTGCCCAGCGGTTTCCCAGTGTAGAGTCACATCCGCATTAGCAGCGCGAAACATATCGGCCAGTTCGGCCACTTCATCTGTGCCGACGATCGGATCTTCGCTGCCGTTGAAGATCAGGACCGGACGGCGTTGCAGATCGATGGGGCTCTGCGGCACGTAGGGCACCATGCCGCGCATGAGAGCGGCGCCGACCAAGCTTTCGGGGAAGCTGCAAGAGCAGACTGGCGGCGATGTTGGCGCCATTCGAAAATCCGGCCACCACCAGTTTGCCAGGCGGGACGCCATAGGCAGAACCTGCGCGCGCGACGAACTGACGCAGGTCTTTGGTGCGCGTCTCCAGATCTTCCGGGCTCAAATCACCTTCGGCTTTTCTTCGTATAAAGCCGCGCCATGCCTTGCTTCCACCACTTGGCCGCGCGGACTCAATAATGCCGCTCCAGGAGCCATTGCTTTACCTAAAGCGATCATGCTGTTTTCGTCACCGCCGGTGCCATGCAACAGCAACAGGCATGGCGCGCCCTGAACGGTGGCAGGTTCAAAGCGATGGGCAAATCCAAAATCGGCGGAAGAAATCACATTTACGAGGAGCGCTGCGCTCTGTATGGACAATTGTAGAGGGTCGAGGATTCAAGCTTCGGGTGTACGGATCACGATTCTCTTCAAAGTAGAAAAAATCCAGCGACGGCGAAATTTTTCCTTATCAACGGGAAAGCATATACTGGTATTGGTCTGAAGGCTATTCCCAATGAAAACGTACCTTAAGTTTGGTGCCATTATGGCGGTGATTGTGGGCTCCCTTGTTTGGCTGGCCGTTGGTGGCGTGGCCGACACGAAGACCTATTACAAGACGATTCCCGAACTGCAAAAAATGGGCAAAGAGGCGCAGGACCACAAGTTACGCGTGGGCGGCGATGTGCAACCGGGGTCGATTCTGAAGAACGGCATGGAGACTTCGTTCGTTCTGCATCAGGGCGGGACTACGCTCAGTGTTGTGTATACAGGCTCTGATCCGCTGCCGGATACGTTCCGTGACAATGCGCAAGCGCTGGCGGACGGTCGGTTGGGTCGCGATGGCGTGTTTAGAGCGAACAAGATTCAAGCCAAATGCGCTTCGAAGTACGAAGCGAAGCCGAATCAAAAAGGCGTTTCGCATCCGGCGGAAATGCCGGAGAAGATCTCTAGCCTGCGTTAGTTGAAGGAGTTGCATGGAAAATATTGGCGCCTTAGCCATTCTGGTTTCATTTTGTCTCGCGATATTCGCGATTGCTGCGTCGCTCACAGGCAAATACTACGCAACGGCCGTTTTTGGTGATTAGCGCCGAACGCTCTGTTTATGCCATTTTCGGGCTGTTAACGGTGGCTTCGGGCGTGTTGGTTTATTCGTTGATTACCGGCGATTTTCGGATGGCCTATGTGGCCGCGCACAGCAATCACGACATGCCGGCGCTGTATAAATTTACGGCTTGGTGGGGCGGACAAGAAGGTTCGCTGCTGCTTTGGGCTTGGCTGCTGTCTCTATACTCCGCCATTATCGTTTTCACAAACCGGCGCAAATTTCGCGAGATGATGCCGCTGGTGACCGCGATCATGATGACCATCCTGGCCTTCTTTGTTGGCATGATCACGTTTGTGGCGAGCCCGTTTCGCGTGTTGATGGCAGGCAAGGGCATTATTGACGTGGGCGATGGCAATGGCTTAAGCCCACTGCTGCAATGGTGGACCATGGCGATCCACCCGCCGTTCTTGTATTTGGGTACGTAGGTTGCTCGGTGCCGTTTGCCTTTGCAATGGCATCTTTGATTACCAAGCAGCCGGGCGAGGCATGGATTCACACCACACGGCGCTGGGCCATTGTGACTTGGTTCTTTCAAACCACCGGCATTATGCTCGGCATGGGTTGGGCTTACACCGTTTTGGGATGGGGCGGCTATTGGGGATGGGATCCAGTAGAGAATGCATCGCTCATGCCTTGGATCACCGCCACTGCCTTTCTACATTCAGTGATGATGCAGGAAAAAAAGGGCATGATGAAAGTCTGGAATATGGTGCTGGTTTCGGCCACGTTCCTGCTGAGCATTCTTGGCACAACTCTTGACGCGAACAGGCTTAGTTTCCTCGGTCCACGCCTTTGCACAATCGCCGGTAAAGCCTTACTTTACGACGTTCTTGATTACTGCGATAGCGCTTTCGAGCATCTTTGCCATTGTTCATGAGACTGCCGTATCTGAAGAGTGAAGTGAAGCTGGAAAGCGTACTTTCGCGCGAATCGAGCTTTCCTCTTCAACAACTTGATTCTGCTGGCGAGTTGCTTTGCTGTGCTGTGGGGAACGCTTTTCCCTGTCGTTATGGAAGCCCTCACGGGTGAAAAAGAAACCATTGACGCTCCTTACTACAACCGAGTCACTCGTGCCCATCGCGCTGTTTCTGATTTTCTTACGGGCGTAGGACCGCTGATTGCATGGCGCAAGAGTTCGTTGGCCAGTTTGAAGAAATCTTTCATGATGCCGGGCATCATTGGACTGGCTGTCATGGCGGGATTGTTTGCGGCCGGAATTTGTGCATAATTGCGCCGATGATTTCGTTTGGTTTTTGCGCGTTCGTTTTCGCCTCCATTGTGAGTGAGTTTTGGAAAGGCTCGCGGGCTATTCAAGCGAAAGAAAGTATCAGTCTGCTTAAGTCAGCATATGAATTGACGTGGCGCAATACGCGGCGTTATGGCGGCTATCTGGTGCACATGGGAATCGTCATCATGTTCGTTGGTTTCACAGGCAGCGCCTTTAACCAACACGAAACGGTAAGTATTGGGCACAACAAGACGGTCTCTTTCGCTGGTTATGATTTCACGCTGAAAGATGTGAACGACGGCGATAACCCGCAATTACCAATTCAGCCACGCGTCAGCGTGGAACGTCTCACGCCACGGTAAAGCAGCTCGATACGCTCGAAACCGAAGTGCGAAGCTATAAGGCGAGTCAGGAACAATCGTCCATCATCGGCATCCGCCGCCGGATAACGAAGATGTCTATATCAATTTCGCCGGCATTTCGCAAGACAATACGAAAGCGATTTTCCAACTCTATGTGTTCCCCTTGGTGACCTTGATTTGGGGTAGCTTCTACATCATCTTTTTCGGCACCATGATTTGTTTGATTCCTGGAAAGGTTCGACTTCAGTACGCTCGTACGGAAGTGGTAGGTATTGCCGATGCGCAGCCCGCGACAACAATTCAGCATTAAATTCGTTTTAGCCGTGGCCGGCAGTTTGGCCGCATCTTTGCGCACAGAATGCGCACCGGAATCGTTTCTGACGCCCGATGTTGTGCGCGTCGGTAGCCGTCTGGCGTGCCGCTGCGGTACCTGCCGTAACACGGTGGGCGATTGCGCGATGTTCATTGCGGCTATTGCAGCCCAAAACGTGAACGCATCTTCGAAATGAAGAAGCAGGGGCAAAGCGACGACCAAATCGTGAATACGTTTGTTCGTGAAGACGGCATTGTGACCCTGGCTTCGCCGCCCGGGCAAGGGCTGGGGCCCATCGTGACTTGGATAGGCCCGGGATTCGCTCTGTTTCTTGGTTTTGGCGTTTATTCCTGGTTTGTGCGGCGAAATCGGAAAGAGCCTGAGAAGTTGATGCCGGAAGAACAGGCTGTGCTGGATCGGTTTCAAGCACAGATTGATCGCGAATTAGATGATTCACCCATCGAGTGGCGGACCGTCGAAGAAATGATCATTGCTTCCGCCTTGGTTCTTGTTTTGGCTGCCCTGTTCTACACGCTATTCGTGCGCGACAAGATGTGCCCGAGCCGATTCCGGTCTCTCCCATTCAGCATTTAGAAGACCGGAAGCACGCAATTTATGATAATTTGCGCGATCTGCAATTTGAATATCGCGTGGGTAAACTGACTGATGATGATTATCAACAGACCAAACAAGCGCTGCAGAAGGAACTAGCCGTGGTGTTGAGTGAAACGGAGCAGACGCTGAAATCGCTAGGGCTGGGAGCTGTGCGAAAGCCTGCTATGAACCCGGCGTCGAGGGTGGCGGAAGCGAAGGCGGCTACGGTTTGTCCGCATTGCGGGGCAAGTTTTAAGGAAGCGCTGAAATTCTGTGGCGAATGTGGAAAGGCGATTGGCATGAAGCGCTTTATTCCTTTCGTGCTGCTGAGTGCCGGCTTGGTGCGCGCCTCTATTGATGGAACGGTGGTAAACGGTTCTACGGCAAGCCGCAGTCTGGTGTGACCGTCACTCTTGTTAAGCCCGGCCAACAGGGCATGCAGACGATTGGCACAACCGTGAGCGATGCGAACGGGCATTTCGTTTTCGAAAAAGATCAACCAGGCGGCGGACCGCAATTGTTGCAGGCTGTCTACGACGGCGTGAACTACAACAAGATAATGACGCCGAACATTCCTACTTCCGATGTGAAGCTGGAATTTTTCGAGGCGACTAAATCGGCTGCGGTCGCGCGTGTGGCGCAGCACATGATGCTCATTGAGCCAACCAGCGGCAGCATTGGGGTGAGTGAGAACTGTCATTATTCAAAACGATTCCACCTCCACCTATAGCAATCCCGCGGTAGGCAGCGTGCGGTTTTTTCTTACCGCCTGAAGCGAATGGACAGGTGAAGGTGCAAGTGCAAGGTCCGCAAGGTATGCCCTTGCCACGGCCTGCAGAACGAACGGATACAGAGGGAGTCTACAAAGTTGACTTCCGGTCAAACCCGGGGAAACTCAATTCGAAATTGACTACGCGTTACCGGTAGGCTCGCCGTTTACGCTTCGTGGCCAAGTGGTGAGCGTGAAGGGTATGGCCAATCGCGGGGCCGCTGCGTTTGATCGCTCCTGCCGGTGTCACGCTGGCAGGCAAAGACTTGCAGAATGTTGGCACCGAACCGAAAACGCAAGCCACCATTTACAACGTGAGCTCGCGTGGCGCGTTCTCTGCCGAAATCACGGGAATTGGTTCATTGCGTGGGCCGAAACGACCAACCGATCAGAACGATTCGCCCCCGGTAACCGAAGGCCAACCGCAAATTTATCGGTCATTTGGGTTGGTTGCTCGGTTTGGCGCTTGCTATTCTCGCCGTGGGTTTGGTGTATCTGTTCATCAGCTTCGCCTGTCCGCGCGCCTTATGCCAACAAAAATAAATGACCCACGCCATAGAGCTCAATCAAGTTTGGAAGTTCTATGGCGATTACGCTGCTTTGCGCGATTGCACGCTGAGCGGTGCAGGAGGGTTCGTCTTGTGCGCTGCTGGGCCGCAATGGGGCGGGGAAGACTACGCTGCTGCGGATTCTGGCCGGGCTCACTCATTTTCAGCGCGGAGCCGTACTCTATTTGGCGAAAAGCCGCGGGCCGAAAATGCTCGCCGGCATTCTGGTTTTCTCGGGCACGGCATTGGCGTTTACGAAGATCTTTCCGCGCGCGAAAATCTGCATTTTTTTGCCAGCATCACCGGCGGCGGCAGCCATGTGAAAGCGCTTACCGACACGTGGCTCGAACGCGTGGGCTTGGCGCGCGTGGCCACCATGCCGGTGCGCCAGTATTCGCGCGGCATGCGGCAACGGCTGGCGCTGGCGCGCACGTTTATTCACTCGCCCAAGATTTTGTTGCTGGATGAACCGTTCACTTCGCTCGATGACCGGGCCATCGCCATGCTGAGCGAACTTGCTCACCGAAGCCCGCCAGCGCGGCGCCACCATTGTTCTTTCCACCCATCAATTGCGCGAGGCTTTGGCCATTGCCTCGCACGTGGCTCTAGTCGAGAATGGCCGCCTGCGCTACACCGGCGAACGAACCCAGGAAATGCTCGACGATCCCGCGCTTGCTCTATCGGCTCCATACCCATTTGGGCGTGCAGGAATGAATCTGTCTGGCGCAGGCGTTTGCCGTTGCGCGCAAAGATCTGGCCATTGAACTGCGAACCAAAGAATCGCTGAACGCCGCGGGCTCCTTCGCCATTGTCATTCTGCTGATCTTCAGCTTTGCTTTCGACTCCTTTTCCGATGAAATGAAAGAATTTGGCGGCGGTCTGCTTTGGCTGGTCTTTGCCTTCGCCGGCGCGCTAGTCTTCAATCGCGGTTTTGCGCGCGAGTTGCCTAACGAATGCCTTGATACCCTGCTGGCCTCGCCGTTATCCGGCGCGGCCCTGGTCATTGGCAAAGCCTTCGCCAATTTCGCCATGCTGCTGGTGGTCGAACTGGTTTCGCTTTTCGTCTTCGGCATTTTTTACGATGTCGATTGGCTGCGGACAAGCGGGCTGGCTCGAGACTTGTCTTTGCGTTGGCCACTTGGGGAGTTTCCATTCTGGGCGCGGTTTTCGGCGCTTTGACCGTTAATCTGCGGCTGCGCGAACTGATGCTGCCGGTGATCATTTATCCGCTCATGATTCCCATTCTGATCGCCGCCATCGAACTGACGAATATCGTTCTGACGCATCGCCCGATCAGCGGACAGATGCAATGGGTCCGGGTTCTGGTGGCCTCCGATATTGGATTTACCGGCTTGGCATGGGTGCTGGCCGATACAATTTTGGTGAATTAGTTGACAATGAAGATTAGGAATTCTATGCGCGAAAAACTGGTAATCGCCTTCGTGGCGTTGGCGCCGCCATTCTTCTGGCCTACAACCTCTATCAACATCTTCCTGGTGCTGCCGGATGAAGCGGCGCAAGGCTACATCTACCGGATCATCTACTTCCACGTGCCTGCCGCCATGGTGGCCATGCTTGGTTTCTTTGCGGCTTTGGTCTGAGTGTTTGGTATTTGGCCGGCGGCGATCTTAAGGTCGATTCCCTGGCCGCATCCATCGTCGAAGTGTCGGTTGTCTTCGCGACAGTGAATCTGGTCACCGGCAGTATTTGGGCGCGCGTGGAGTGGGGCATCTGGTGGACTTGGGATTACCGGCTCACGTCGCAACTGGTGTGCGTCTTGATTTTTGCCGGCTACTTGATCATGCGGCGTGCCATTGACGAACCCACTCAGCGCGCGCGACTTTCCGCTGCTCTCACTATTTTCGGCTGCTTCAATGCCGTCATTGTATGGAAATCCATCGAATGGTTCCGTAACAATCATCCAGGCCCCGTTCTCAGTTTTCGGACCGGCGGTGAACAGCGAATTGATCCAGGCATGGAGCACGAACTTTTTTTGAATGCTCTTAGCGCTGCTGATTGTGGCCGTCGCTTTGACGTTGGTTCGCGCCCGCCAGGAATCCACCGCTCGCGAAATCGATTCTCTACGCCGTGCCGCGCACGTTTGAAAGGATATTTTATGGACGCACGCAATTTTACATTCATGTTTTACGGCTTCTTAGCCGCCTGGTTGATTGTTCTGGTCTATGTGGTGAGTCTGGCTCGCCGCGGCGCGCGCCTCACTAAAGAATTGGAAGATGTGAAGCAACTCGTCGCCAGTGGACAGAAAAGCTAATCGCCGGTGGCGATGGCTGGGGCATACCGTCTGACCAACGCATAGCGGCATAAAGCGGAAACGCCATTACAAAAGCCGTCAAGCCCAAAGCGCTGCTTCATGGCCGGCACCCCAAATGGCCCAAACCGAGTAGACAGCTCCCGCAATCGCCAACCCGCTCAGCAGTGCTCGAAGGTTCCAGTTCGCGACTCGACTGCAATTTCAACGCCGCCAGCGCCGTGCATAAATACGTAAACAGGCAGCCCGTCGTTGATAACAGAATGACGAACGTGAACAGATCTACCATCGATTTGTTGAAATTCATCAGCACTATCAGCGTTAGCGCAAGGCTTGAAACAATATGCGCCCGGACGGGCGTGCCGTTGGAAGCAGTATGCGCCAGCCATTCCGGAAAAACTCCTCGAACGGCCATGATCCATGCCAATTCGCCTTGTAAGAAAACCCAGCCGATGAGTGCGCCCAAGCTGCTGATGGTGGCGAATACAGCCAGCACGTAACCCGAGTGTCCGCCCCAGTAACGATCCAGAAAGTCGGACAGCGGCGCGGCTGAGTTTTTCAGTTGCGTCGCGGGCAGCATCAGCATCACGGCGGAGCAAACGGCCAGATAAACGAGTCCGGTAAAGCTTGTGCCCACCATGCGTAGCTCGCGGAATGGTGCGCGCCGGGTCACGCACTTTGTCGGCGGGGACCGTGGCCGATTCAAACCCCAGCAACGCCCATAGCGTGAGCGTAGCTGCGCTAGTGATTCCTCCAAAATGAATATCGCTGGTGTGAAATGGCAATACCAGCGCCGGATCCGCTGTGCGCCAGCGCGACGCCGGCAACAACCAAGATGGCCGCCAAAGGCAACAGCTTGACCAGAGTCGTCAACGCTTGGAAGCCGCCGGCAATGCGCGCGCCCGCACAGTTCAACAATGTCAAGCTCCAGATAGCGGCTAACGTGATCAGCGACGGGCAGCGCATGCACCCTGCCAATCACAGGAAAAATAACGCTTAAATAACTCACGCTGCCGGTGGCGATGGCCGCGTTCCCGCCTACCGTTGAAAGCCAATAGGACCAAGCTGCCGCAAAACCGAGCGCTGGTCCGAAGCCGCCTGCACGTAGGCATACGGACCTCCTTCGTGAGGAAACGCGCGCGCCAGTTTAGCTAGGACAAACGCCAGCGCCATCGTTCCGGCAATCGTCAGCAACCAACCGAATGTGGCATTCCAGCCAAACGACGCCAGCGAGGACGGCAGCAGGAACACGCCGGAGCCGATCATGTTGCCAATCACCAGTGCGGTACAAATCCAAAAGCCGAATGCTTTTCCTCCGCCAGGCTGGTTCATGATGCCTTTTAGTTTCGCAAAATCACCAGAGGAACTGCTTCGCCTCAGCTCGCCGCGCATAGCTATCCAACACATGCACCACGCGAATCTTCTTCAGTTTCGCAGGCGAGAGCTGGCCCAACGGGATGTAGATAATTTTCCGATTCACCTTAGCCGCCAAATGGCGAAAGGTGCTGCGCGGTGGCTTTGCGGCGATATAAACGACGTTGCGCTCTATAGCGTAATCAAGCCCCGCCATCAACAAGCCGTTCCGCCTTGGTTTCAGCCGTGTCGTAATCCGGGTCGCTCCAAACGTCATATAAACGACGCGGTGGCAGCGTCATCAACAAGCCGCCGTATTCGGCGCGTCCGATACCGGGTCCAATCAGATGATCGAAGGGTGGCGTTGAATAGAATGCCATATCCGATTCGTTCTGATGCTCACCCAGCCAAGTGGTGAGGTATTGATAACGATCTTTCCGGTCTTCATCGAAAATAACGATCAATGCGCCCACTTCGCCCGAAAATTTGCCTAGCTCCCGGACGTACAGCTTGCCGTCGTGCCAGTTGCGAATGGTTTCGCGCAGATCGATACCGTCCAGCGTTGAAGAAAGAAACGGTTCGACCCGCGCGCGTTCTTCCGACAGCTTCGACTTAGCGTACTTCTTCAAAAACCTGCCGTAATTTTCAATCACTAAATCTTCCGGCGGATACGAGCAAATGCTATGCCCATCGGTTTGCTGCGCCCACTCACCTTGGTACTTCTCGCGTTTGCGGGCTCTTCATGCCGCTTGGCTTGAGACGCTGCTTCATGCGCGGCAGTCGGCGGCGAATGCGCAGCTTGCGCGTGCGCAAAAAAACTTCATCGCCCGACAAATTCAGCGTCTCCATGCCTGGCACTTCCGTCTGTTGCTCGCTAAAACGGTTGGCCATTTGCCAAACTTCGTAAGCGTAGTTATCGTCCACAATCGAGCGCGCCGCCAGCGTCAAATCGTAGAGGCCCGGCACAAGGTGGCCGTCCAGCGTTGCCAGATTGCGCGAAAACTTAGCGAGCGTGATGCGCTGCCAAGGCTGCATGCTTCGCCGGTTTGATCGCATATTCTTTTTCGGCTTCACGCAGCAATTGAAGTTGCCAGCGCGGCCGGTCGAGCTTAAAATCGTTGAGATCTTCCTCAATCCGCACGCGCTCGTAAAGCTCCTGATAATAAGGCGGCTCGCTCGTAACCTCAGCCAGACAATCAGGATGCAGATTGCACAGTTCCGCGCGCTGGAAAAGACGCGTTCGCGGCGCAGGCGGCGCTTCCTGCGGCACTTCCATTGCATCCAGCAGCGGATCAACAAGTTGAGCGATACGACCGCGCAAATGTTCGCCAGCGGGTCGGCACCCTGCATCTTCCATGCCATGGCTGCGGCATGCGCCTCCAGTTGCGCATTGCGCGGCTGCGGATGCACCCGGTATGCCTCCAGATACGCGCGCGTGCCAATGATCTCCAGCGAATAAGGCTCCGGATAAGAGTCGCTTAGATGTGGCTTCTCGTGGGTCGGCGGTTCCAGGAAAACAATTTCGGAACCAAGTTCCAGCGCCGTGCGTATCGCTTCCACGAATGGGTCTCCCGGTTCAATGGGAATATACGTTGCGCGCCCTTCGTCCTCATGGTCGAGTCGTTTTCCGGTATCAGGATCACCGACATCTGCGGCAGCCGCTCCAATGCTTTCCGATACCCGCTCTCTAACGACGAAGGAAGTTCTACCGCCACCACGCCGGGACGGCCTCGAGCAAATAGCGGCGCACGCGCCAAGCGAATTCAAATCGACCGGGCACCACCGGAAAATAAGCAATATTCCCGCGCGTCAGAATGCTATCGGCCGTTTGTTCTACGCTCATTGTCTTATCGGCGCGGCTGATAGCGCAGCGCTTCTTCTCCAAAATCGCTTGAATGGCAACGTCAGCAAAAGCCGTGCGGGTTGGCCGCTTTCGCCCGCCAGCTTCAGTGCAAAGCGCGCGATGTTCACGCCATCGCGCACCGTATAGCTTTCGTCGGCGGCGTGAGACTGCTGAAGAAAATCGGTGACATACTGAAGACTTCTTCTGGCGAGAACGGCAAGTTTTCGCGCAGGATGGCCAGTTCTTCTTCACGTTCTGGGAAGTCGATAAGGATCTGCGGTTGCAGCCGCGAATGGATATATTCGGGCAAATCAAATGTGGACGAATCTTCGTTCATCGTGGCCACCAACCGGAAATCGCGATGCGCCTTCACTTTCACGCCCGCCACAATCGATTCGATGTACCGCCGGTTATCGAGCAGCGGCGCCAGGCTCGCCCAACTTTTTTCGCTCATCCGATTCCCTTCATCCAGAATCGCCACGCCGCCGCGGATCATGGCCGTCACCAACGGTGACGCCACATACTTCAACCGCGGCCGCCTTCCACCACCGGCGTAATCAGCAAATCTTCGGGCCGCGTATCCACTGTCGCTTGAATGATGTAAACCTCTCGGCCTAGCCGCTTGCCCGCCGCATAGGCCATCGTCGTTTTGCCCACGCCCGGCTTTCCCAGCAAGCGCGGATTCATGGGAACGTCTCGGTCATTTAAAACCATCCACGCAGCCATCAATTGGCGCATGGCTTCTTCCTGGCCAACCCAGGTCACGTTCAACTCATCCGGGTGCGCCAGATGCAGTTCAATACCTTCAACGACAACTTTCATGAGTACGGTGATTTTCTCCTAAACGACAATCGTCGGGCCGTCTACTTTCTGCTGCGGCCCAGGGCGGGCAGGCTTTCTTGCCTACATCTCATCGTAGAATGAGAGTGCGCAGGAATGACCCCAGAACTCTCACGTTTCGCTTATATTTGCGAGTTTTTGCTGGCGCTGGCCGCTATTTTCACAGCTTGGCCCGAGATCGGCGGCGAAGCCTCGCTCGCCATTATGCATTGGGGGTTTAAATTAGGATTCGGATTGCTGCTTGCGGCGGCCATCGTGGGCTTTACGCGCACCATTGTTGAGTCCAGATCGCTTCACAATTGGCGCTCGGTTGGCTGGCTGGCAGCCATCGTGGTGCTCATGGCTGGTATGGGCGTTGTAACCTATTACTACACGCTAGAAGAAGAGTCGGGGGATTCTGACGAGCCGTCAGGGACCGTGACCATCTATTATCCGTGCACGCCGGCAACGGGTGCTTATTCATAAATGACTCGCGAAAACAAACCGGAAAGCGCAACAGAAAAGCGGAACGAGTACGCATATTGGGCCATCCCGGGAGCCGCCGCCACGGTTACCTATTCCTTGCCGCTGTTCCACGAAATTGATTTTGCCGTCAATGAAGGCTACCGCAAAATTCCCCACGGCGGAATTGAAGAAGGCGGCTTGCTATTCGGCACGATCGACGATAAAGGTACACGCGTGGAGGCATTTCGTCCCATCGCTTGCGAGCACGCTTCCGGCCCGTCTTTTCTGTTGTCCGACCATGATCTGGAAACGCTGAACGTGCAGATTGAGAATTCAGTGGCTGATCCGGAGTTGGAAGGTCTGCATGTGGTTGGGCTGGTTCTTGGCGCATACTCGTGGACCGCTAACGTTGACTGACCGGGAAGCGGATTTGTGCGATCACTTTTTTGCCCACCCTGGCATGCTCACCGTGTTGGTGAAACCTGAACGTTTCCAGCCGACGCGTTTTGGCTTTCTCGTACGCGCTGCCGATGGCTCTCTTCCTCGCGACGGCGCGGCTCATGCGATCATTCTTCCGCTCCCCGGACGAAATCCCAAAGCGGCCAGCGGACCGGTGGCTTCTATTCCCGCTCCAACGGTAAATACCGCCGCGATGCGCCGCGCAGTTGACAGTGAATCTCCTGCCGAGGAACAGGTAGAACCGCTGGAAGCCGGCACGACGCCCCCTCCCTCTGCACCCGCCGCCATTACCCAGGAACAGCCTCTCAATCGCACAGCGCGCCGCCAGAAACGCTTGAGCATCGAACAGGTTCGCCCGCCAAAGAAGACGGCGCGGACTTGTCGCCATTGGAACGTAAGCCCGTCCCAGCGCGCGACGCGGCTTCCCTTTCTACCGTTCCCCAGAAACTAGGGACAAATCTCGCACCGTCGCGTCCCGGTCAAATTGCCGACGACCGTCCCACCGGTTTACGTTCCTCGTCGCGCCGAGATCAGGCATCAGACGGTCCCGATATTTACCAGCAGATGGAACTGCTGAATCAGAAGCGCCCCGTCAGTGCCACGGCGCGCATGGTTCTGATTCTTCCTTTGGCCGCGCTCTTTGGCTGTCTGGTGGGCTGGCTGGCGTTTAAACAGGTGCCTCCGCCGATCATTCCTCTAGCCGTGAAGGCGCGCGGTGAAAATTTAGTGGTGACTTGGCCAGCCGAGCAGACGCGTAGTGCCATCTCCGCCTTTGTTCGTGTAGATGACGGCATGCCCGTTCCCCTAACGCCCGAAGAGAAATCTACCGGACGGGTGGAAGTGCAGGCTCGCCCCGACATGAAGTTGGAATTGACGGCGCGGAATTGGCTGCGCGATTCGCAAGGAATCGTGCATTACGTGAGGCCAGTGGCCAACACCGCGCCGTAGCTCTTGGCTAACCCAGCTTGATCCGCAGATCCTTGCCCTTCATCTGGCTCGGTTGATCAAGACCCAGAATCCCGAGCAACGTAGGCGCCACATCGCGTAACGCCCCATTCTGTTGCAAATCGATTTTGTCGTTTGTCATGAACAAGAAACGGCACCGGGTTCAAGGTGTGATACGTGTGCGGACCCTTCGTCACCGGGTCAATCATCGTCTCGGCGTTGCCGTGGTCGGCCGTCACCAGCCAAGATCCGCCACAGCGTTTCAGCGTTTTGTAGATTTCGCCCAAGCCCGCGTCCACTGCTTCCACGGCGCGAATCGTCGGTTCCATTTTGCCCGAGTGGCCCACCATATCGGCATTCGCGTAATTCATCACAATTACGTCAAAGCTGCCCTGCTCAATCGCCTTGGTCACTTTTTCAGTAATGCCCGCAGCGCTCATCTCAGGCTTCAGATCGTAGGTCGCCACTTTGGGCGAAGCTACCATCTCACGCTCTTCGCCCCCATACGGGCGTTCGTTCCCGCCATTGAAGAAATACGTAACGTGCGCATATTTCTCTGTTTCCGCCACGCGCAAATTCTTCCACTGTGCGCGCTCCATGACGTCCGCCAAAATGTTGTCGGGATGCTCCGGCGGCAATACGAACGGTAGCTTAAAGCTCTTGTCGTATTGCGTCATCATCGTGTAAGTCAAATTCTTAGGTACGATCGAACGCGCCGGTTTCTCTAGCGTCGCATCCGTGAAGGCAGAAGTAATTTCACGCGCCCGGTCGGCCCGGTAATTGTACATGATAATGCTGTCATCGTCACGCACCGAACCAATTGGCTCGTTACGCTCGTTCACAATCGTCGCCGGTTCAATAAATTCATCCGTCACGCCATGTTCATAGGAAGCCTTCACGGCTGCCGATGCGCTGGCAAATTTCGTTCCGTTGCCCAACACCATTGCCCCGAAAGCCCGTTCGATGCGTTCCCACCGCTTATCGCGATCCATCGCGTAATAGCGACCCGAGACCGACGCGATTTTGCCCACGCCCAGTTCGCGCATCTTCTTTTCGAGCTGTTCGATGAATCCGGCGCCGCTTTCCGGTGGCGTGTCGCGGCCGTCCATAAAGCAGTGCACAAATACATCGGTCACACCATGCTTCTTCGCCATGGCGAGCAGCGCATAAAGGTGGGTCATCTGCGCATGCACGCCACCATCGCTGCACAAGCCGATCAAATGTAACCGGTGTCCCTTGGCCTTCTCCACCGCGTTCAGCAAAGCCGGATTCAACTCGAATTCGCCGTTGCTGATCATCAAATCGATGCGCGTCACATCCATATAAACCACACGGCCCGCGCCCATGTTCATATGGCCCACTTCGCTATTGCCCATTTGCCCTTCGGGCAGGCCCACGTAGGGACCGGAAGTGTGGATCAAGGTGTTCGGATACGTCGCAATCAAATGGTCGTAGGTAGGCTTTCGCGCCAAAGCAATGGCGTTGCCTTCAGTCGCGGCGCGATAGCCCCAGCCATCCAAAATTGTGAGTACGAGTGGTTTTAGTTTCGCCATTATTGACGGAACGCTTTCTTGCCAAGGTAAACGGCGGCGGACCCGAGCTCTTCTTCAATGCGGAGCAACTGATTGTATTTGGCAATCCGGTCCGTGCGGCTGGCTGAACCAGTCTTGATTTGACCCGCATTCGTGGCCACCGCAAATCGGCGATGAATGCATCTTCTGTTTCGCCCGAGCGATGCGAAACAACAGCCGTGTAATTTGCGCTCGCCGCCAAACGCATCGCTTCCAGTGTTTCGGTCAAGCGTGCCGATCTGATTCACCTTCACCAATATCGAATTGGCAATGCCCTAGATCAATTCCCTTTTGCAAGCGCTCGCTATTGGTCACGAACAGATCGTCGCCCACCAACTGAATCTTCTTGCCGAGCGCATCGGTCATCGCTTTCCAGCCATCCCAATCGTCTTCGGCCATGCCATCTTCAATCGAAATAATCGGGATATTGCGCAACCCACTTGGCGTAGAACTCCACCATTTGCGCCGATGTCTTTTCGCTCTTGTCCGACTTCTTGAAGACGTACTTCTTCTTGTCTTTGTCGTAAAACTCGCTCGACGCCGGATCAAGGCAGATCGCAATTTGCTCGCCCGGTTTGTAGCCAGCCTGCTGAATGGCTTCAATCAGCACTTCCAGCGCTTCCTCGTTTGACTTCAGGCTGGGCGCAAATCCGCCTTCATCGCCAACCGCAGTGGAATAACCGCGCTTCTTCAGAACCGTCTTCAACGTGTGGAATGTTTCCGCGCCCATGCGTAACGCTTCCGCAAACGATTTCGCGCCCACAGGTGCCACCATGAATTCCTGCAGATCAACCGAGCTGTCGGCGTGCGCGCCGCCATTGATCACGTTCATCATTGGCGTGGGCAGCACCCGCGCATTCACGCCGCCCAGATAGCGATAGAGCGGCGTCATTTCCGATTCCGCGGACGCCCGTGCATTCGCCATCGAAACGGCCAGAATCGCGTTCGCGCCGAGCTTGCCTTTGTTCGGCGTTCCATCCAGCTTCAGCATGGTGTGATCCACCAGCGTCTGATCGGCTGCATCAATCCCTGCCAGAGCCGGCGAGATCAACTTGGTCACATTTTCGGCGGCCTTCTTTGTGCCTTTGCCGAAATAGCGCGATTTATCGTTATCGCGCAATTCCACCGCTTCATGTTCGCCGGTCGATGCGCCCGAAGGAACCGCGGCCCGGCCAATCGTGCCGTCCGCCAGATGAACGTCTGCCTCCACCGTTGGATTGCCGCGTGAATCTAGAATCTCTCTGCCAACTACTTTTACAATTTCCATAACTGAATCGCTTTGCTGTCCTGGGAATAGAATTGGCGGGAACAAATAAGCACTCAAAACACGGAGTCGCTTCGTACCCGTCGCATGCTGCGAACTTATAACTTTAGCAGGCTGAAGACCCGCGAAACGTTGTTTTCGTTTAGCTCTGTGTCCCCGGTCACGCTATACTATTAGTTTCCGGAAGGTGGTGAATTTTTAATTGGCAGAAGTCCATCTCCAAGATGGCGAGACGCTCGAAAGTGCTCTTCGACGCTTCAAACGCAAAGTACAACAAGAAGATATCGTAAAAGAGATCAAGCGGCATTCTTTCTACCTGAAACCGGGTGAAAAACGTCGTACTAAAGAAGCCCTCGCCCGCAAGCGCAACCGCAAGAAGCGCCCACGCGAAATTGAATAGTTTAAAAGCCCGCCCGGCATCAGCTCGGCGGGCTTTTCAGTGTATCGGAATTTTCGATGATCCCTATTAATCGAATCAACGTGCTTCACATTGCCGTAATGCCCCCATCTTCGTTAGACTTACGGTGAGAGACGCCCCGCCTCCGCGTCCCGTTTCTTTTCAACCCCGTTGTCTCTGTTCGCACCGTCCGCGATCACCTGTCAGATTTCGTGTTCTCAATCGAGGTGTGAAGTATGGCGTTCAGCGAGTTTCGCAAAGCTGGGCATCCGCCGACGTTGCTTTCGGCTTTCTTGTATTTCGACGTGAGCTTCATGGTTTGGGTCATCCTTGGCCCGCTCGGTCCCTTCATCGGCGAGGCCTACCATCTCTCCGCCGCACAAAAAGGTTTGCTCACCGCGATACCGCCGCTGGGTGGTGCTTTCTTCCGCCCCATCCTCGGCTGGATGACCGAGCGCTTCGGTGGCCGTAAAACCAGTCTCCTCGGCCTAGGCCTAACTCTCATCCCACTTCTCATCGGCTGGAAATTTGCCAGCAGTTTCGACGCGTTCATCGGTGTTGGCCTCTTACTGGGAATCGCCGGTGCCAGCTTCGCCGCAGCCTTACCTTTGGCGAGCGGCTGGTACCCGCCAGAACATCAAGGTCTCGCTATGGGCATCGCCGGGGCAGGGAATTCGGGAACTCTCCTATCCACCCTATTCGCTCCCCGCATCGCGCAAGCGCTCGGCTGGCACACCGTCTTTTTGTTGGCGATGCTGCCCGTCACGGCAGTTTGGATTATTTTCTTTTTCCTCGCAAAAGACGCGCCGGGTCCGCGCCCGGTGAAGAAGTGGGCTCAATATGCGGTTCTCTTGAAGACCGGCGATACTGCTTGGTTCTGTTTTCTCTATTCCCTTACGTTCGGTGGCTTTGTGGGCCTTGCCAGCTATCTCTCCATCTTTTTTCACGATCAATACCACCTCACTAAAGTGCAGTCCGGCGATTTCACTACCATTGTGGTTCTCTTCGGCAGCTTCCTTCGCCCGGTCGGCGGTATGCTCTCCGATCGCTTTGGCGGCTATCGAATGTTGTTAGGCCTGCTCACCGCTGCCGGCTTGTGCCTCGCCGCCGTCGGCACTCTTCCGCCGGTAATCGTCGCCTTAGGCTGCTTGGCTTTAGGCATGGCCATGTTGGGCATGGGCAACGGGTCGGTATTCCAATTGGTTCCGCAAAGATTTGCCGGTCAAGTCGGCATCATGACCGGCATCGTTGGTGCGGCGGGCGGCATCGGTGGGTTCCTTCTGCCTTCGCTCCTAGGCTCAGTGAAACAGGGTTTGGGTAGTTTCGGCATCGGCTTTGCCCTGCTCGCCACCATTGTTTTCTTGGGCGCTTTCAGTCTTTACTGCTTGAAAGGAACGTGGCGAAAGAACTGGCCGGCGGCGGCGGCTTACCGTGCTGGTTTGCTTTCCAGCCAGGAGGGTGCTGCTGACGAAAGTTATGCAACCAGCGTCTAGCGCCGTCCAGCTAGCCACCTCATCTGAGACCCACTGCCCCTATTGTGCCCTGCAGTGCGGCATGAATCTCCAGGGCGCCGACGGCAACCTAGCCGTTGCGCCGCGCCAATTCCCCACCAACCTCGGCGGACTGTGCCAAAAAGGCTGGACCGCTGCCGAACTCTTAACCTGCCCTGACCGTCTTTTAACCCCTCTGATG
Source organism: Bryobacterales bacterium (assembly GCA_963840845.1). Lineage (GTDB taxonomy): Bacteria > Acidobacteriota > Terriglobia > Bryobacterales > Bryobacteraceae > Bog-105. The sequence goes on along the minus strand of CAWJBS010000086.1, from coordinate 72,753 downwards.
CGCATGTCCAAAGGCGCTGAACTCCGTCCGGTCACGTGGGAACAAGCCTTCGCCCGCATTGTTCATGAAATCCAAGCCGTTCAACAACAGTTCGGCCCCGATTCCATCGGTGTCTTCGGCGGAGGCGGCCTGACCAACGAAAAAGCTTACCTGCTCGGTAAATTCGCGCGCGTCGCCCTGCGCACTTCGCAAATCGATTACAACGGACGCTTCTGCATGTCGTCCGCCGCCGCTGCGTCCATCAAGGCTTTTGGCATCGACCGTGGTCTGCCATTCCCCTTAACCGACATCCGCGAAACAAAAGCCATCCTTCTCATTGGCAGTAACGTCGCCGAGACCATGCCGCCCATCATGCAGCATTTCGAAGCGCAAGCCAAAAACGGCGGTGCGCTCATCGTCGTCGATCCTCGCGCTACCAAAACCGCCCAAGCCGCGACGCTGCACTTGCAAATCACGCCTGGCACCGACGCTGCCTTGGCGAACGGTCTTCTTCACATCGCTATCAAAGAAGGTTTTATCGACCGCGATTTCATTGCCCAGCGTACCAGCGGCTTCGAGCGTGTCCGTCAGCTGGCACTCTCCTACTGGCCCGAACGTGTGGAACGCATGACGGGTATCCCTGAAAAACAACTGATTCAGGCGACAAGACTCTTAGGCGAAGCCTCCACTGCCATGATTCTCACCGCGCGTGGTCCTGAACAGCAAAGCAACGGCGTCGAGAATGTTTTGGCCTTCATCAACGTCGCCCTCGCCCTTGGCAAAGCGGGCAAACCGCACTGTGGCTATGGCTGTCTCACAGGCCAAGGCAATGGCCAAGGCGGCCGTGAGCATGGCCAAAAAGCCGATCAGCTTCCTGGTTACCGAAAACTCGATAATCCCGAACACCGCGCTCACATTGCGAAGGTCTGGGGCGTGCCTGAAAAAGATCTACCTATGCCCGGCTGTTCCGCTTACGAAATGCTGGATCAACTCGGTACCAGTGGTGGCGTGCGTGCGCTGCTTGTCTTTGGCTCGAATCTCGCCGTTTCCGCGCCGCGCGCCGGCCACATCCAAACCCGTCTCGACGCACTCGATTTTCTAGTAGTTACCGACTTCTTCCTTTCCGAAACCGCCGAACGCGCCGACGTTGTCCTGCCCTCCGCTCAATGGGCGGAAGAAGAAGGCACCATGACGAACCTCGAAGGCCGCGTCATCTATCGCGAACGTGCCCAACTTCCTCCCGAAACCATTCGCACCGATCTGCAAATCATCTCTTCACTTGCCGAGCGTCTCAACGCGAGAAGCTATTTCTCCGCGCAGCCCAAAGAAGTATTTACAGAACTGCGTGCTGCCAGCGCCGGTGGCGTAGCCGATTACGCCGGCATTACCTATCAGCGCATCAAAGACGAAAACGGCGTCTTCTGGCCGTGCCCTAGCGAAGATCACCCTGGCACCCCGCGCCTCTTCCAAGAAAAGTTCGCTACGCCCGATGGCCGCGCGCGGTTTCATCGCGTCGAGTTTAAAGGCGGTGCTGAGCAGCCCGATACCGAATACCCTCTCTACCTCACCACCGGCCGCATCATGGCACAGTATCAATCGGGCACTCAAACGCGCCGCGTCCCCAAGCTTCTGGAACTCGCCCCGCAAGCCTTCGTCCAGATTCATCCATCCATGGCACGCATGTATGGGATTGCCGAAGGCGATACTGTCCAACTCACTACTCGCCGAGGCCGAGCCACCGCTGCCGCTCAACTCACCAACACCATCCGCATGGATACCGTCTTCATGCCGTTCCACTTCGCCGGGCTGGGCCGCGCCAATTTATTAACCAACCCCGCTCTCGACCCCACCTCCAAAATGCCCGAGTTCAAAGTTTGCGCAGTACGTATCAAGAAAGGATTGCCATGTTAGAGAAGCCGAAGTTTATGCAGGGGGTTTATTCCTTCAATGGAAAAGGTTTGGCCACCCCGTCTTCGCTTGTACCTCCAATGACTTACAAAGTGCCAACTGATCGCCGCTGTCAGTTGACTTACTTCCGCGCCGGTAATTCATCCAGCGAATTGATCTATTTTCTCGTTAAACGCGACGGCCTCCCCATGCGCTATTTTCCCGTTGGCGCGCAAAGTTCCATGCATATAGCCCTGGCAGTGGTGGAAGACGTCCATCCAGATTCAACCCTGGAAGTGCAAATTGCTGCGCCCGTTGGCTGCAAAGGCGAAGTGGTTTTAGATGTGGGTTTAGTGGAGTTCTAAAGCAATGCTGAACAAACAAAACTTGGTCGTCGTAGGTAACGGCATGGCTGGCGCGCGTACCGTGGAAGAAATTCTCGCTCGCGGTGGCGCCGAACAATTCAACATCACCATCTTTGGCGACGAACCCTACGGCAACTACAACCGCATCCTGCTTTCCAACGTCTTGAACGGATCCCAGGACGAAAGTGAAATCTACCTCAATCCCCTCGAATGGTACGTCGAGAACAACATTAAGCTTCACCGCGGCGTAATGGCCGACAGTATATTGCGTCGCTCCCGCATTGTTCTCGGTTGCGAGGGCACGTCCGAACCTTACGACAAACTAATCATCTCCACGGGCAGCCGGAGCTACATCCCGCCCATCGAAGGACTCAGTCTTCCTGATGGATCCTACAAGCCTGGCATTTTCGTTTTTCGCACTATCGACGATTGCCGGGAAATTGCCGAATACGCTCGCGGCCGAGGTCCCGCCGCTGTCATTGGTGGCGGCTTGCTCGGCCTTGAAGCTGCCAGTGGCTTGCGAAACTTTGGTATTCCTGTCGATGTGATTCATCGCGGCCCTTACCTCATGGGCCAGCAACTCGACGCGCAATCCGGCGCCATCATGAAGTCCAGTATCGAGCGCCTCGGCATTGGCGTCAAACTCAATAAAAACACCACCCGCATCTTGGGTGATGATCACGTCACCGGCATCGAGTTCAAAGACGGCACCACAGCCGAATACGGCATGGTCGTCATCTCAACCGGCATTACCCCCAACGCTGAAATCGGTGCGCGCAGCGGGCTCACGGTGGAACGCGCCATCGTGGTTGACGATCAGATGCGTTCCATCGACGATCCAGATGTCTACGTCGTCGGCGAGTGTGCCCAACACCGCGGCCGCCTTTATGGCCTCGTCGCTCCTCTTTGGGAACAGGCCAAAGTGCTGGCCGATCATATTACGGGTAAGAACAAACAAGCCGCGTATCACGGTTCCAAAGTTGCTACCAAGCTGAAAGTCGCCGGTGTCGATATGGCCTCTCTCGGCATCTTTGAGCCCGAAGACGAACGTGACGAAATTGTCCAGTTTACCGAGCCCAAACGCGGCACTTACAAAAAGCTCATCATTCGCGATGGTCGCTTGATCGGCGGCATTCTCCTCGGCGATATCAGCAAAGCCGCCTATCTGATGCAAGCCTTCGACCGCGGCACGCCTCTGCCCGAAGAGCGTCTCAGCTTGCTATTCGACATCGGTGCGCCTTCCGCCAAAGTTACCTTCGAAGAACTCCCCATGGACGCCCAGGTTTGCAATTGTAACGGCGTTAGCAAAGCGGGCATTCTCACTTGTGTGAAAAATGGCAAGCGTAGCGCAAAGGCCGTCATGGAAGCCACTCGCGCCGGTATGGGCTGCGGCTCTTGCAAGAGTATGGTATCGGAAATGGTCGAATGGGCCTGCGGTGGTGAAACCGAAGAAGATCCTTCCGTTCACTACTACGTTCCTGGCGTTCCCCTCACCAAGCCTGATCTCGTTCAGGCCTGCCGCGAAAAAAATCTGCGCTCAGTTTCGGCCGTGTTTAAAGCACTCGCTGACGGCAAAGAAGATCCTGCCAGCAAACCGGGTCTGGCCTCCCTCCTGAACACCATCTGGGCCTCTGAATACGAAGACGAACGCGACGCCCGTTTCATCAACGACCGCGTCCACGCCAACATTCAAAAAGACGGCACTTTCTCGGTCATTCCGCAAATGGCCGGCGGCGTCACCAATCCTGCCCAACTCCGCCGTATCGCCGATGTGGCCGAAAAATATCACGTTCCACTGGTGAAGCTCACCGGTGGCCAGCGCATTGATCTTCTTGGCGTCAAGAAAGAAGATCTGCCCAGAATGTGGCAAGACCTGGATATGCCCTCCGGTTACGCCTACGCCAAACGCTACCGTACCTGCAAAAGCTGCGTCGGCACGGAGTTCTGCCGTTTCGGCGTCGGCGATAGTACCTCACTCGCCATCAAAATCGAAAATCATCTGCAAGGTGTTGACGCGCCCGGCAAGCTGAAACTGGCCACCGCCGGCTGCCCCCGCAATTGTTCCGAAGCCATGGTGAAAGACGTCGGCGCGGTCGCCGTCGAAGGCGGCAAATGGGAACTATATATCGGCGGCGCTGCGGGCGCTCACGTTCGCAAAGGCGATCTTCTATGCACCGTCGATAGCCACGAAGACGTCATCAAATACACTTCGCGCTTCATCCAGTATTACCGCGAAAACGCCAAATATTTGGAACGTACCTACGCCTTCGTCCCTCGCATCGGCATCGAAAAGCTCAAGCAAATCATTATGGAAGATAGCGAAGGCATCGCCGCCCAACTCGACGCCGCTATGCAAGCCACCATTGCCTCTTATAAAGATCCCTGGAAGGAAGCCTACGCGCCCGCCACAGCCAACCAGTTTTCATCAACTCTGCCTGTGTTGCAGTAACAGAAGCTATGAGCGAAGTCATCGTTGGACCACTCAATTCAATCCCTCCCGGCGAAGGCCGGAACTTTGAAATCGGAGGAAACAAGATTGCCATATTTCGTAACCGAGCCGATCAAGTGTTTGCGGTCCAAGCGGCGTGCCCGCATAAAGGCGGACCGCTGGCCGATGGATTACTGGGCGGCTCCACGCTGGTTTGTCCGCTGCATGCGTGGAAGTTCGAACTAACCACCGGCGCCCCCATCGTCGGCGAGTGTGCTCTCAAAACGTTCGCCGTCCACCTCGACGCCTCCAATCGCATCGTCCTGACTCTCTGAGATCCGTCAAGCGCGGACATCTCATTGCGCTAACGTAAAGGCAAGGGCTTCTCGCTGCCTACGTGATGAAATTCCTGCTTGCTCTCGTCTTCACCCTCTCTTCGCTCGCCGGCGTGCAGGCCAATGATCCAACCACTTTCGAAGACCTTGCCCGCCAAGCCACCGCCAACGTTGATGCCGATCCCGCTCTTGCCGCGCGACTCTTTCAAAAAGCCCTGGCGCTTCAGCCATCATGGGCGGAAGGTTGGCTCTATTTAGGAGGTGCCCTCTATGGCCTTCAGCACTATCCAGAAGCCCTCCAAGCCTTCGACAAAGGCATCTCTCTGGCCCCGCCGATGGGCAGTTCCTTCGCCTTTCGCGGTTTGTGCCAGTTCGAACTCAAGCACTATGATCGTGCGCTGGAAGACTTCCAAAAAGGCGAGGCCATGGGCTTGGGAGCCAACCGCCAATTCGAATCCGTCGTGCGCCAGCATGCGGCGCTCCTCTACATTCATTCATCACTGTTCGATCAGGCGATGGCGCAATTGCAGCCCCTGTCCAATTACGGCGACAACAGTCCCGGTGTGATCGAAGCCGCCGGTCTATGTGCCCTCACCATGTCGGTTTGGCCCGATCAGCTGTCCGCGCAGAAGCGCGCCCTGGTTAATCTGGCCGGCAAGGCTGCAGTGGGCCGGCGCTGGCCGCAATCCCGCCGAAGCCGAAGCCGCCTACCGCGAATTACTCGCGACCTATCCTCGCGAACCCGGCGTCCACTACTCGCACGGCCTGTTTCTCATGGAGACCGATCAGGACGCCGCCCTCGCCGAATTTGGTGAGGAGCTGAAAAACAATCCGGCTCACTGGCCCACCATGATCGTCTCCGCCTCGCTGGAAAATAAACGCGGTGAATCGGAACGTGCCATGCAAATGGCCAAATCAGCGGCAAAAATCGTACCTTCTTCCTATCTGTGGCTCTGCCACGCCGAAATGGGCCGTGCTTATCTGGCCATGCACGCCTCGCCCAAAGCCATTGCCGAATTCCAAGCCGCCCTTCAGCAAGCGCCTGACAATCCGCAAATGCACTTCTATTTGGAGCAGGCGTACCGTTTAGCCGGCAAAAACGAAGAAGCACAAAAAGAAAAAGCTGAGTTTATCCGGCTCAAAAAGCAGATAGACCCCGCTACCCTGGCCGAAAAATGAAACGATTCCTTATCTTTTTCAGCCTGGCAGTTTCTCTCTCTTCCGCGCAGGAATCCTTTGATAGTTTATCTGCCAAAGCTGCTGCCGCGCGTGACGCCAATGATCTGCCGCGCGCCATAAATCTGTACCAGCAAGCCGTCGCCGCCAAACCCGATTGGGCCGAAGGCTGGTGGTTTCTCGGGTCCCTCGCTTACGATTCTGACCAATACCCTCTCGGTCGCGATGCTCTCACCCGTTTCGTAAAGTTGCAAGACAAGCCCGCCGGCTGGTCCTTATTGGGCCTTTGCGAATTTGAAACTGCCGATTATTTGTTGTCGCTAGAACATATTCAACGCGCACTGCAAGCATCCGACGGCCTCCCCCCCGAAATGCTGCCGGCCCTGCGCTTTCACGAGGCACTGCTTTTGACACAGGCCGGTTTGTTCGATCAAGCCTTGAATAAATACATCTGGTTCGCCCAGCGCGGCGCCTCGAACCCCACACTGATCAGCGCCATCGGCCTCGCTGCTTTACGCACTCCGATCCTGCCCAAAAATATTCAGACCGAAAAACAAGACCTCTATTCCGCGGCAGGTACGGCAACCTTTCGCTGGATGGCTACCGATTTCCAAGGAGCCGGCGCCGCCTTTCAGTCTCTCCTCGAACGCTTCTCAACCGTTCCAAACGTGCACTACCTATACGGCAGCTTCCTGCTCTCTTCTCAACCCGATCAAGCCATGTCCGAGTTTGCGCAAGAACTCCGCCTCAATCCCAATAGCCCCGATGCCTTGGCCATGATCGCCCTCGGTTTCATCCAGCATGACGACCTCAGCGGCGCACTCCCATACGCCCGCAAATCAGTGGCAAATCCGTCCGCTCCGCCTTTGGGCCATTACGTCTATGGCCTGATCAAAACCCGTCAAGGCGATCCTAAGGAAGGTGTGGATCATCTCGAACAAGCAGCCAAACTCGATCCCGCGAATTTGGAATACCACATGGCTTTAGCGGGAGCCTATTCCAAACTCGGCAGAGCCGAAGAGTCACGTCGTGAGCGGCAACGCTCCATCGCCATGGCCAGAGAGGACGAAGCCAATGTCTCCCACTAAAATCTGGCCACTCGTCTTTTTCGCCGCATTACTTCCAGCACAGACCACTAAACCCGCACTCACTTGCGCCACTTGTCATCGCCAGCAGGCGCAGTCTCAACCTGCAACACCCATGGGCATCGGTATGCAATTGCCGCCCAACCAAACTGTGCTCGCCGCTCATCCAAAAATGGAGTTTGAAAAGGCGGGTTTTCATTACGTTGTCGAATCTGACGGCATCAAAAGCACATACACGGTTACCGATGGCAAAGAGACTCTCACTCTTCCCATTCGTTATGCATTCGGCGTCCATATTCAAACCTATGTTCTCGAATACAACGGCCGCTTCTACGAAAGTTTGGTGAGTTACTATCCGACGATCAATGGAATCGCCATCACCATGGGCGACGAACGACTGGAACCGCATACTCTTTTGGAAGCCATGGGCCGTCCCACGGCGAGCCAGGAAATCACAGCTTGCTTCGGCTGTCACAGCAGCAACACCGTCAAAGATGGCCAGCTTCACTTAGAAGCCGTAACGCCCGGCCTCACTTGCGAACACTGCCACGCAGGCGCTCAGGAACACATGGACGCCCTCGCGCACGGACAACCCGGTGTTCTTCCCAAAAAACTAAAAGGCTTGGCCGCCGAAGACTCCGCCAATTATTGCGGCCAATGTCACCGCACTTGGGAAACCGTCATCCGCACTCGCAAATGGGGCGAAATGAATGTCCGGTTCCAGCCCTACCGTCTCTCGAATAGCAAGTGTTTCAACGGCGCCGACACTCGTATCGCCTGCACGGCTTGCCATGATCCGCACCAAGACCTCGTGCGCGATGATCTTAGTTACGACAAGAACTGCCTAGCCTGCCATGCGCCCGCGGTTAGCGCCGTCAGGCATTGTTCAGTGGCAAAATCCGGCTGTATCACGTGCCATATGCCTAAGATCGAACTCCCCGGCTCCCACGCCAAGTTCACCGATCACCAAATCCGCATCGTGCGCGCTGGCGAAAAATATCCCGACTAGCGCTCGGTGATTTGCACAATCCGGTCGCCAACCACATCCCTCAGCACCTGCTTCACTCCGCTCGGCCACAAAATCTCAATCTCCTTCGCCGCCTTCGCACTCCCCAGACCAAAGTGCACCCGCACATCGCTCGAACTCGCATATCCCACGCTTGTCGTTGCTTCGTTATATTGCACCACGCCATCGCTGCCCGTCACTTTGATCCGCGCCCCAATGCCCATGCGGTTACTCTTTGTCCCCGTCAATTGCAGCAACAGCCAGTGGTTATTGTTCCGCGTCACATTGTGAAAAACTTTCACCTGCCCGTTCAGAACCGATACCACCGCATCCATTCGGCCGTCATTATCCAGATCGCCGAACGCGGCACCGCGATGCACCGCCGCCACCTGAAAATCGGTCCCTGCCTGCCCGCTCACATTCTGAAATTTCCCGTTCCCTAAATTCCGAAAAATAGAGCTAGGCTCCTCATACTGGCGCGGCGCAAACAGAGCCACGTTATCAATCACGTTGGAACGGGTTACAAACAAATCTTTCCATCCGTCATTGTCCAGATCGACAATCGCGTTCGACCAACCCGACATCCCCGCCGTCGGCAACCCCAGTCCCGTGGCTGAAGTAGCTTCCTCAAACTCTCCTTTGCCCAGATTCCGGTAAAGCGGAAAAGTCTGTTTCTCAATCGCCGTCAGCCAAATATCCGGCAGCCCGTGATTAAAAACATCTCGAAAATCGGTGCCCATCCCCGAAATCGCATAACCACCTTCCGGCAAGGCGACCCCGGCATCCATCGCTACCTCTTCAAAACGCTTCCCGCCCACATTGTGAAACAGCAAATTCGGCATGTCGTCGTTCGCGACAAAAATATCCATGAAGCCGTCGCCGTCATAATCGGCAATCGCCGCCCCCATATTCCGTCCTACGTGCGCCGCAATACCCGTTTCTACCGAAACATCGGTAAATGTCCCGTCGCCATTGTTTCGATAAAGCGTATTTGGCAACGGTTTGTAAGAACGCGGACTGCAACTCACTCTGTGCCCATTAATCACGCACGGCGGCTCTGTACGCGGATCCCACTGGCAGTAATTCGAAACAAACAGGTCTAGCAGTCCATCGTTGTTATAGTCAACCCACGTCCCCCCCACTGACCACATCGTCCCGGCCACGCCCGCTTTAGCGGTGACATCGCTAAACGTCCCGTCGCCATTGTTGTGAAACAGTTGATTGCCATTCACGTTGGCAACAAAAACATCCGGTTTCCCGTCATTGTCGTAATCGCCAATCGCCACGCCCATGCCATAACCCGCTCCCGCCAAACCCGCTTTGTCGGTCACGTCGGTAAACGTCAAGTTGTGGTTGTTATGAAACAGGCGATTCTTAAATGCTTCGCCCTCTTTCACCAACCCCGGCATCGTCGCACCGTTCACTAAATAGATATCAGGATAACCGTCGCCATCATAATCGAAGATCGCCACCCCGCCCACCATTACCTCGGGCTGATGCTTCTCCGGCGTGGGGCTGCCGTTTGCACTAAAAACAACCCCCGCCTTCACGGCAATCTCTTCAAATTGAATCGGAGATGTCAACGGCGCTGCCGTGCCCGCCAGCAGCGCCGCTAATAAAATGCAATAACGCACAATCGCTAATTCGCCGCCGCCACCGAGTAATGCAAGGTTTGGACCGCAGTCGCTGTCCCTTGGATCGCGCTAATCCGCATTTGGCATTTCCCGGGTTGTGTCGCCGTCGCCACAACCATGGGAATTGCCCCCGTCGCATCCGGCGCCGGCAAATCCGCCAGTTGCTTGGCAATCACTTTATCGTCCACCAAAAACTCGACCTGCAGTTTCGGCTTTTCAGGGTTGCTTTTGTCCGGATACACCACAAAGAACACATATGGTTTTACTCCGCTTCTCAGATTGTCGCCCAATTCCGGAATAATGCGCCGTCCCGCACTGCCCGCCGCAAAAACAAACGGGTCTGCCGGATCCACTCCTTTAGCCGTCTCCATCCGCTGCACCAGCATCACGCTGCTTAGTCCTACACCCTTCTTTTGTGTCGTATCCAGTTGCAACGTGTCCGTGCTCGCACGCTTGCCTTCCATGTCCACAATCGCAGTCTCAATCGTGTAGTGTCCTGGCGGCAAATCAATTGCATGCGTGAAAGGAATCGTCCCTTGCTGCAGCGCACCCAGTTTGTCGTCGGGAATCTCCAGCGCCGAATCCTGGCTGAACTTGTCAATCACTTCACCGGTGCTGTCTTTCACCAGCGCAATCAAAGAAACATGCACCCGGTGTGTCTTGTTCGCGGGCAGGGCAGTGGCGGTCAAACTCGCCGCTGGCAATTCAAAAGCGATCGCATCTTGTGTGGCCGCCGCTTCCGGTCTAAACTCAAACGCCGAACTGCGGAAAGGAAAGGCATGCGGCTTCGTCTTCACGTTGAGTGCCGCTAATCCCGTCAGTTCCGACTGCGTCAATTCCGTGCTCCCATGCAGAGGCGGCATCGCATAGTATCCAGTCCGGCTCTCAATACTAATCCCCGGCCGTGACGTTTTCACTTCAATCGTTCGCAAATGCCCATCGTCTCTTTCACCTGTCGAAGCATAAATCACTTCATAATGCGTCGCCACATCTTCCAGGATCTTGTTGTAGGACTTACGTAAATCGTTCGTGTCCGCAATCAGGAAGCCGCCGGTTCCTTCCGATAGCGCGCGCAGCGTCGCCCGCTGGTCGGTCGTTCGCACCGCATCATCCACATAATCGCCCTGCCTCATCTTTTCCATGTTGGCCGCTGCGCTCGACGAATTTCCCGCTTGGGTTGCACTCACCCCCGCCGCGTGCGCCAATTGCGTGGACGAAGCCAACGCGTTTGAATTCTCCGATAATCCGTTGATGTCAATCGCATAGAAAGTTATATTTGCCTGGTTCGCCTTCTTCAGCAACGCATCAAACGCCTCTGTATCGCCCGTCGTCGGTAGTCCTGGACTCAACAACAGAACGGACTTGCGGCCAGGCAGCGTCTTCAATTGCGCAATCATCGCCTCAATCTGATCCATTGACCGTCGCCCTTCAATCCCGCCAAACTCACGCCGTGCCGACGCTTTGTCACCCCGCTGCCGGCTCGCGCCAATATCAGTCGAGACGCCGGCATCGTTAATCGCACGCGTATTGATTTCACCGCCCGTAGTCGTCATCGTCACTGTCGGTGCCACTCCTTTAGAAGGATCGCCCGCGGACGTCTGTTCAATCGTAGTGATGTTCGGAGATGCTGTGATCACCGCATCGGCCACATTCATGAAATCCACGCCTTGCGCCGTGTTAATGTTTGTCACTAACTGGAAAATCAAATTCCGGTCGGTGGTGAAATCATGCAGCGGCACTAGCCTCGAATTCAATGTAAACGCCGCCAGCCAGGTATTCGGCTGCATCTGGTTCTTGACAAATTCCTGCGCCGCCTCCGTCGCATATTTCTTGTTGTACGGGGTCAGGTTCTGGAACACCAGGCAAATCAAATTTACACCCGGTAATGGCGCGCTCACAGTTTTGCCGCTTGCTGCCGCTCCGGCCGCCGCCACCACTTCTTGCCGCGCCTCATGCCCTGCCACTAAACGAAAACTCTTGATTTTCTGCGGCTTTCCATCTTCCAAAACCGTGACATCATCCGCTGTCAGGTTCTTCAGCGCTTTCCCCTTGGCATCCCGCACTAGCAGGTCTAGCACCACTTCCTCAACGCTGCTGCGAATCGTCGAGTTCGAATTCACCGGCTCCTGTGCCCAGCCCAACGTGGCTGCCATCCACCCACCGCCCAATAGGCAAACCAGTGGCGCTGCCGCCAAAACACCGACTTTGTGCATGTTTTTCATCTTATCGCCTCTATTGAAGAATCAAAGTGGACTTCGCCCCATATCGCTGCGAGTCGTGAAACTGCATCTCGATCTTCGACAACGAACGGCGTCCAATTCTCACGCTCACGACTGCCTTCTTGGGCAATAAGTATTTCTCGCCCTCAATCGTGAAGTAGTTATAGTTGACTGACACCATCGACTCGCGGTACAACGCCTGCTCTGGAATGTCTTCCGCTTCAATCGAAACGAACCTCGTCACCAGCGTATTCGCATCCACATGTACGATTCCGTGAAAGGCCGAGACAATCTTTGACCGGCCATCATAAGTCGTCATGCTGTAAATCGAATGGGCGCGCTTTACCTTATACGCAAAAACGTGCGCCTCTTTCCCATCAATCACCGTGCGCCCCTGCCACGTGAATTCAGCCTGCGCGTCGGGTGAAAACACAGCATCCAGAAATTCGCCAAACTCACCCCGTGTCTTCAGGCCTTTCACCTCGTCTTGATCGCCACCCTTTGTTTCCCCGTTCACGGCTACAATTTGGTGCTCTTCTTCGCCATTCACATAGCGCAGTAGTTCAGTGATAGTGTCCTTCAATTTCCAATTCTGCGTCCCCGTTTTGCTGTTGAATCTTCTATTAGTGACCAGACAAGTAAAATTCGGCAAGTTCTTCTTGTAATCGAGCGCCCGTGCCCGCGCCCCTTCTAGAATCGTTTTGATCTCTTCATCCGTCGGCCTCTTCGCCCCGTCAATTAACTCTGGCCCAGCGGTGATGAGTTGCTTCGGCGCAAGGTCGGGCCCCGCTTCCGCATCGTCTGCACTGCTACCTGCTACGTAATCGAATTCGCTGCTGCTCTCCCCTGCCAGTTCCCCCTGCGTCGCTCGGGCCGTAAGCTGGTAGTGTCCAGCTTCCAGCGAATTCTCCGGTAGCCACACCAGGGCCTGGAACTCGCCCGCTTTCCCGCCACTCACCAGCAGCGGCAGATTCGCCACCAATTCTTTGTCGCGCCTCACCTCTAACTGCACATCAGGCATAATCCCTGCGGCCGCATCGCCATAAATTTTCAGCAGCACCGGCAACTCCGAACCTTTCCTCTCCCGTACCATTGGGTTCGCCCAAGGAATCAGCGATTGCGCCCCCAACACCAGCGGATCGTCCTTCGGCTGCGCCCCCGTGCGAGCTTCCACTCCGCGAATCAACATCACATCTCCCAACGTCAACGCCGAGGCAGGCTTAGCAATGGAAAAGGGAAAACTCTTTTTCCCGATATTCGCCGCGTACCGGTCCCCCACCGCAATCTCCGCCCGGTAATCACCCGGCTCCAGTGTCATCGGCGCTTCCACCAGAAACATATTCTTCGGCGCTATGTTGGCCCGTTCCAGCGCTGTTTCATACGGCACATCCTGTGTGAACCGGCTCACAATTTTTCCATCGCTGCCACGAATCCGCGCGTAAACGGCGAAGTGTGTCTTCAGCAGTTGCTGCGCATCGTTGTTCATCGTTGTCAAGGCGCTGCGCGGCACTTCGACCACCAGCCTGGCCCGCGTCTTCCCGTCTTCCTGCCCAAATCGCAGAACCTCCGCGTCAAAGCGCAACTGGTCGCTTTCTGTTTTCTCTTGCAGTGTTCGCAGCAAGGGCGGTGCAAAATCCGCCAAGTTATAAGTATCGGCCGCCGGCACCGAAAAATAGCCGGTCGCATTTTGCGAAACAGCTTTCGCCCGTCCCACCTTAATCGCCACCGGTCGAAAGTGCCCATCTTCCGTCTGCGTTGCTGCCGTATAAGTGGCTTGATAATAGAGGCTGAAATCCTCGCCCGCCTGTCTCACCGCCTCAAGTCCGTTATCTTTGCCCGCCGACGTATAAAACCCGCCCGTTCTCCGCGCTAGTTCCTTCCACATGTTCTGCTTCGCGGCCCGGGCAGCTTGATTTTTGCCCTGCTCCAGCGCCATCGCTTTCGCCGCCACGGCCTCGCTGTCAGTCGTAGGTTCAATCACATAAACGCTCACACCTGCCCTGAGCGCGTTCGATCCCAGCGCTGCCACCTGCTCCTCGGTCAAGTCCGCCTCATTACCAGCCGCCGCAAGGTAGAGAATCTCTTTCCGTCCCGCGCTATCCGCTTGTTGTTCAATCAGCTCTTGCAGCAGTGCAAAAATCGGCGTTCTCCGCTCTTCCTCCACCAGTCGTTGCACGTCGGTCGAGATTTTTGTCGATTTCGCAGACGCCACGCTCACTTCTTTGGATTTGCCCGACGATCAAGCGCGTCACGCCCTGCCAGTCTGTGCTGTAATCGCTCAGCAGCGTGGCCTGCTTCACATCCCGAACCCCAATCTCCACCTTGCGTTCTTTCAAGGCAGAAAGCAGTTCCAATACTGTGCCGCGCAGCAAACCCGCACTGTCTGCAGACCCAGAATCAAACACTATCGAAAGCCGCCCCGCTTGCCCAGCCCCTGCCTTCAATCCCTGCAAAACCACCGGCTTGCCATCCTCGGTAATCTGCAGCTCTTCTACTTTTAGATCGGCAATCGGACGCTTGCGGTCATCCCGCACCACACATTGAATCGTAAGGTTTTGCGCGAATGCGAGCGTGCCAAGCAGCAGCATCGGCAAAATCGCGAGCGGCGCGCGCACAATTCTCCCGTGATATCGAGTCCAAATCATAGCCAAACTAAATTCTACGAGCGTTGCGGCAGGGGGCGCCAGCGGAACGTCTGGCCCACGCGCATAATATCACGTACGCTGATATTCTAAGTTCCTAGCCGTGCCTCTCAACCGCCGTCACTTCCTCGCCGCTCCAATTCTCGCTATGACCGTCGTTCCCCCGTCGCCCCGCCTCAAAATCCTCGTCACAGGCGCGCATCCTGGCGATCCCGAATGCGGTTGCGCCGGCACAATCGCCCGCTGCGTTGCCCTTGGCCACGAAGTCACCCAGCTTTATCTCAACCGTGGCGAAGGCTTCTGCCAATCAGCCAATCCCGATTGCGCCGCCGTCCGCACCGAAGAAGCCCAGAAAGCCTGCCAAATCCTCCACACCCGAGCAGTCTTCGCCTATCAAATCGACGGCCAATCCATCATCGACAACGCTCACTACACGGAGTTCGCCCAACTCCTCACTACCCAAAATCCCGACATCATCTTCACCCACTGGCCCATTGACAACCACCGCGACCATCGCGCCCTCTCCCAACTCGTTCTCGATGCCTGGCTCGCTTCTCACAAAAAGGCCGCCCTCTACTATTACGAAGTGGCCGATGACACGATGATGTTCTCACCCTCCGATTTTGTCGATATCTCTTCTTCCGAAATCGAATCTCTCCGCCATGCCGCCTGTTTCGCCCACGCCTCGCAACAGCCGGAAAAATGGTATCCCCGCCAAGTCGAAATCACCCGTTTCCGTGGATCACAAAGCGCTCACGTCCAAGCCGAAGCCTTCCTTCGCCACTGGCAAAGCCGCCCCGCCCAACTCCCCTAATGGGTCGAAATAAGTTGATACAATCTGCCTGTCGTTGATCGTGTTCGTTTGGAGGTCATATGAAGGTTTTGCCTCTGCTCAGCGTCGCCGCGGCACTTCTCGCCGCCACGACGCCCACCGCGGTTTGGGAAAATAAAGACTTCGCCGCTTGGACTCTCTCAGACGCCCAGCAAATCTTGCAACACTCGCCGTGGGTCAAGGAATGGCGCATCCCCGGCAATCAAAGGCCCGGCGTTGTTTACGTCGATACCGACCCGTCCGCCAACCCGTCTTCTCCCCCTTCCGCCGAACTCGGTAACAACAATAACTCCGCCGATCGCATGAGCCCACCTCCCTCGTCGCGCACCTCATCGCTCGCCACCGCGCCCGTCGGTGCACCCGCCGCGCCTTCGCTCCTTAGAATTATTTGGGCCAGTGCGCGACCCATTCGCTTGGCCTTTCTCAAAACGCGTTCTGTCAACAATCCACCCACCGCCCAAGATCTCGAACGCGTCGAGCGCCATTGGACAAGCTATGTCATCGCCGTCGTAGGTCTCCCTCCGCCCGAAGCTGGGTCCGACCACGCAAAGCCATGGCCCGTGACGCGTTTCTCTCCATGTCCGGCAAGACTCCCGCCGTCGCTACCGATTCCGACTATCGCCGCATCGGCACCGAAGACGTATACTTCTTCCATTTCATGAAAAACGCCCTGCCGGTCACCGACGCTGAAGGCTCCATCGAATTCAAGCTGACCACCGGCCGCATGAAAATCACTCAGAAGTTCAATCTCGCAGACATGACTTATCACGGCCAACTGGCCCTCTAGCCGTAAACGAAATCCAATCTATACTCCAATCATGGCCAAATCGTCCATGACTTTGCGTACAACTCTATCCTTCCTCTTTATCCTCGCCAGCGCGCGCGCTCAAAACGCCCCTGCGCCCAACCGCTTCATGGAGGCCCTCAAAAACGCCTTCCCGCCCGCCTCGCAAACCCTCCCCCTCTACGCCGGCGCACCCATCCCCAACGCCACTTCTGCGCCCGATCAAGAAACCGCCAATTCCTCCGGCTCCGTCCAAAAAGTCAGCCGCCCTACCATCCAAGTCTTTCTTCCGGCCAAAGCCAAAGCAAACGGCACCGGCATCGTCATCTTCCCCGGCGGCGGCTACGTGGGTCTTTCCATGTCCATGGAGGGCGCCACCATCGCGCAATTTTTTCAGGATCACGGCATCGCCGCCTTCGTCGTCAAGTACCGTCTTCCCAGCGATGCCACCATGCTCGACAAATCCATCGGCCCTCTGCAAGATGCCCAACAAGCCATCCGTGTCGTCCGCCAGCACGTCAATGAATGGAATCTCAGCCCCAACCGCATTGGCGTCATCGGCTTCTCTGCCGGCGGACATCTCGCCTCCACCCTCGGCACTCACTTCGACAAAGCCTACATCCCCAACCCCGACAACATCAACCTCCGTCCCGATTTTATGATCCTTATCTACCCGGTCATCAGCATGGACCCCAAAATCGCCCATATGGGTTCGCGCACCGCTCTCCTCGGCCCCAACCCCTCGGCTGAGCAAGTAAAACTTTTCTCGAACGAACTGCAAGTCACGCCCGACACTCCGCCCACCCTCATCCTCCAAGCCGCCGATGACCACCTCGTCGATGTCGATAACAGCATCGCTTTCTTCGACGCTCTCCACCATCACGACGTCCCCGTCGATATGACCATCTTCCACAGCGGCGAACACGGTTTCTTTCTCCTCCCGCGTGACGAATGGATGAACATAATCACTCACTGGCTGGAAAAGCAATCGCTACTACGGTAATTTCGCCTACGGCAAATTGCGAGATATACTCTCGAAATGCGGCGTTTGAGCGGTTGTCTCTTTAAGTTGCTGCTTCTCCCTGTCTTGGCGGCTGCCGTCTTCTACGCGGTGATTCTGGTAACCGCTCCTTGGGCGCTGCACATTGGCGGAGCATCCACGCCCCTCGCCGTTTGGGCCGCCTCCGGCATCTTGCACACCAAGCCGGATGAAGCCTATCCGTTTTTTGTACTCCTCTATCCCTCTACCAACTTTTCGCGCCTTCACGTGGACGGCCTCCAACCCACCGGCGGTATACAGGGTTCAGCTTGCCTGTGCGAACCCCACGGCGCAAACCAGCTTTTAAAGCTGAGTGGCACAATCTATAGCGGCTGGCGCAGCACCGAAGGTAGCCTATGGCAGTTCCGTCTCATCGAACCGCAAAACGTTCAATATTGGCGAACAGCAGGGCTACTTTGATCTTTACGGCAAATGGAACGGCACCGAACTGGTGATGGACGATCGCGGTAGCTCTGGTGCCCCCTTCCGGTCGGGCCTTCGCATTCAGCGTGCGTCGGTGAGTTTAAACCCGCGCAGCTTCTGGCTGAATTGCAGTTCCGCTTGCGCCGGTCGTAACTTAATGCCCCGGTAAATAGTCCAATCTTTGGATCGTCATGAAATTACAAGATAAAGTTGCCATCGTGACCGGCGCCGCCACCGGCATCGGCCAAGCCATCGCTCTTCGCTTCGCTCAGGAAGGCGCCAAAGTCGTTGTCGATTATGTCGGCAATCCCGACGCTGCCAATAAAACCACCGAGCAAATCAAGGCTGTCGGCGCTCAATCCATTGCCTTCGCCGCCGATGTTTCCAAGCCCGATCAAGTCGCCGCTCTCATCGACGCCACGATCAAGCAATTCGGCAAGCTCGACATCGTTGTCAACAACGCCGGCATCGAAACCAAAGCACCCTTCGTCGATTACCCCATTGCCGATCTTCAAAAGATTCTCGCCGTCAATCTCATCGGCCCCTTCGTTGTTTCCCAAGCCGCCGCCCGCCAGATGATCAAGCAAGGTAACGGGGGCCGTATCATCAATATCTCTTCCATACACGAAGATCTCCCCATGCCTACCAACGCTGCCTACTGCGCCAGCAAAGGCGGTCTTCGCATGTTGACCCGAACCATCTGCGTCGAACTGGCCAAAGACAAAATCACCGTCAATAACATTGGCCCAGGCGCTGTCTTCACTCCCATCGACGCCGACATCCAAGCCAACCCCACTTTAGAGAAAGCCTTGATGGACGAAATCCCGCTGAACCGCTGGGGCAAGCCCGAAGAAATCGCCGGTCTCGCCACCTATCTCGCCTCCGACGAAGCCTCCTACATTACCGGCTCAACATTCTTCATCGACGGCGGTATGCTTCGCCAATCCGGCAGTTACTAACTATGCTGCGCCGCCTGAAATGCGCGGTGCTCCACCAGCCAATAGCTCTCGGCGCTTTGTCTCAATCATTGCCATGATTTTGCCCACGCTCTCGTCCACGGTTTCCAAATCGGTGTGGCACTCCACTTCCGGCGCAAGCGGCCGTTCATAGATATCGTCTACACCGGTAAGCCCTTTGATCTCACCCTTGCGGTGTCGATCGTAAAGCCCTTTCACGTCCCTTTGCTCGCAAACCGCCAGCGGCGCGTTGACAAACACTTCAATAAAAGGAGAAAGACGATTTCGAATCTCAAGTCGTAAGTCCGCATAAGGAGAAATCGCCGCAACGACGACATGCACCCCATGGTGCGTGAGTAATTCGGCCACAAACGAAATCCGCCGCAGATTTTCTTCGCGATCCTCCCGCGAAAATCCCAATCCGCGCCCAATCTTCGCGCGCATCAGATCTCCGTCCAAAAGTTCAACGCGCTCGCCAACGCCGCGCATCCGCTCCGTCACTCCCAGGCCGAGCGTTGTCTTGCCGGCCGAGGGCAACCCTGTCAGCCAAACCGTCAGACCTCGCTGGCCATCATTCAACGCGCGGGTTTCTGAAAAATTCACTATAAGCCTGAGACGCAGTGTCCCGCGAATTTGGTTACACCCGCCAACTGCCAATAAAACCATCTATAAAATAAGCTCAGTTCAATGATGAAGCCTCTTTGGATCACCTTGCTCGCTGTCACCGCCCTGGCCTCGACCCACACCCAGGCCGCCGAAAGCGACACCTTTTCGAATCCACTCTTATCAACCGGCCCCGATCCGTGGGTCGTCTGGTGGAAGGGCTTCTATTACTACTCAAATTCAACCGGCACAAATCTGACGCTTCGCAAAACTGCCGATCTCTCCGATCTTTCACACGCCGAAAAGAAGGTCGTTTGGACTCCCGAATCGGGCCACCCTTGGTCGAAAGAACTGTGGGCGCCCGAACTCCATCGCTGGGGCAACAAATGGTACATCTATTTCGCTGCCGACAAAGGAGACAATGCCTCCCATCGCATCTACGTCCTCGAAAACGACAACGACGATCCCACCGAAGGCACCTGGCGTTTCAAAGGTAAGGTCGGCGATTCTACCGATAAATGGGCCATCGACGCCACCATCTTCGAAACACGTGGCCAGCATTATCTCTTGTGGTCAGGCTGGCAAGGCGACGCCGACGGTGAGCAAGACATCTTTATCGCCCACCTCCTCAACCCCTGGACCATTGATTCCCCGCGTACGCTCATTTCTAAACCCACCTATCCTTGGGAAACCCACGGTGATTTGCCAGGACGTCATGTCAGCGTCAACGAAGGCCCCGAAGCGCTGCTGCACGACGGCAAAATCTTCATCGTCTTCTCCGCTTCAGGTTGTTGGACAGACTTCTACACTCTCGGTGCCTTGCAAGCAAACGCCGGCGCAAATCTGCTCGACGCCAAAAATTGGACCAAGATCAACCACCCACTTCTCAGCACCGACCCGCAAGCCGGCGCGTTCGGCCCCGGCCACAACGGTTTCTTTAAGTCGCCCGACGGCAAACAAGATTGGATCATCTATCACGCCAATCCCCAGCCTCATCAGGGTTGCGCCAATGCACGCTCGCCTCGCATGCAACCCTTCACCTGGAATGCCGATGGCACACCTAACTTCGGTAAGCCCGTCCCGTTGGGTCAGCCTCTCGCCAAACCAGCACGCTAAGAGTGATAAAATCACGCGGACGAACGCCATGCGCCAAACTCATTCCGTCATGCAGGCACTTCTCGCAGTCACTGCTTTCATCCCCACTCTTTATGCCGCCACCGCTTGCGGGAGTCTCGCCACTCTGCCGCTCCCTCAAACCACCATCACCTCCGCCGAATCCCTCGCCGCTGGCGATTTCACTCCTCCGGGAGCCACCGCTGCGCTCCACAACCTCCCCGCGTTCTGCCGTGTAGCGGCCACACTCGCGCCCAGCAGCGACTCCGATATCAAAATTGAAGTCTGGCTCCCGTCCTCTGGCTGGAACGGCAAGTTGCAGGCCGTGGGCAATGGCGGCTGGAGCGGCGCTATTAGTTACGGTGCTTTAGCGGGCGCACTCTCTCGCGGTTACGCCGCCGTGTCCACCGACACCGGCCATTCCGGCGGCAGCGCCGAATTCGCCTTGGGTCATCCCGAAAAATTGATCGATTTCGCCGAGCGCTCCGAGCATGAGATGACCGTCAAGGCCAAAGCCATCATCGCCGCTTTCTATGGCAGCGGTCCCAAACTCTCCTACTGGAACGGCTGCTCCTCCGGCGGCAAGCAAGGTCTCAAAATGGCGCAAAAATATCCGGAAGATTTCAACGGCATCATTGCCGGCGCACCCGCCAACAATTGGGTCGCCCTGCTCTCTGCCGACATGCGAAACAGCGTCGCCCTGCTCAAAGACCCCGCCAGCCTCATCCCAGCCGACAAGCTCAAACTCCTCCATAAAGCCGCCGTCGAAACGTGCGACGCGCGCGACGGTATCACCGATGGCCTGATCGACGACCCAACCAAGTGCTCCTTCAATCCGGCGATCCTCCTCTGCAAAGGCCCCGAAACAGAGACATGTCTCACGCCCGCGCAAGTCCAAGCCGCCAAGGACATTTACAGCCCGCTTACCAATCCGCGCACCCACAAAGAAATCTTTCCCGGCCTCGAACCAGGCAGCGAAATCGGTTGGACCTCCTTCGAACCTAAGCCCTTCTCCATTTCAGACGATTACTTCCGCTTCGTCGTTCACAAAGATCCCAACTGGGATTTCCGCACCTTCGACGCCGGCAAAGACGTCTCTCTTGCCGACAAGCTCGACCACAATAACCTGCTCAAATCTGTCGATCCTGATCTGCGGAAGTTCATCGCCCATGGCGGCAAACTCATCATCTACCACGGTTGGAACGATAACCTCATCGCCCCTCGCAACAGCATCAATTACTTCAACAGCGTCGTCTCCAAACTCGGAGGTCAAGCGAAGACCGAAGAATCCGTTCGCCTATTCATGGCGCCAGGCGTGAACCACTGCGCCGGCGGCGACGGTCCCAATTCGTTCGACATGGTCACCGCTTTGGAACAGTGGGTCGAACAAGGCGCCCCACCCGCCCGCATCGTAGCCTCTCACAAAACTGCGGGTCAGGTCGATCGCACCCGCCCCTTATGTCCTTATCCTCAGGTCGCCAAATACAAGGGCACGGGCAGCACCGACGACGCCACTAATTTTGTCTGTACCCCTTAGTCCCCGGGGCCAGGGGCCGAGCTCGCTGTAACCATCGCCGTCCGCCAATTCTCCCTCGCTTCGCACAGACCTGAAATTCCTCCTGGTGCTAAGGCACCTTTGTCGCGAATTTTGCCCTCAAATAGGCTAATATCCGGCGCGTGGCATGACGATCTAGACAAGAAGGAGGTTTGAAAACTCTCCGCGGATGACAAATAAGGCAAGATCAACCCTCAAAGCTCGTGCCCACCACGCGCTCAACGGGATTGGCTCGTCCCTACTTTTGGCTCTTCATTTAGCAGTTGCTCTAATATCGGCGGTTCTCAACCTAAGCGCTCATCCCCCCTCCTCCGCTCCTATCTGTCCTCACCCAGCCCGACCAAGTAAACCGTCTCACCATCGAACAGGCCCGCGCCGGTTACCCGGTTGATATTAAGGGCGTAGTGACATACGCGGACGTGAAACTCGGCCACATTTTCGTTCAAAATGCTAATGGCGCCACCTTCGTTTACTTTGATCCCACCGGCGCCGAACCCGAACTGCACTCCGGCCAAACGATTGAGGTCACGGGCACCACAACACCGGGCGACTTCTCTTCTTGCGTGAAAAACGGAAGGTACCGCATCATCGGCGCCGCACAACTCCCAAGTCCGATACGGCTCCCCTTCTCGCAATTGCTGACGGGTCGGTGGGCTTGTTACTGGGCAGAGCTAGAGGGTATCGTTCTTTCCGCTAGTGCTCGGCCCGGCAGCGTTCAACTTAATTTGCGGACCGACGGCGGCAGTTTCCTGGTCATCATGCGTCCATTTCCCGATATCGCAAAGTTCGCCGTCGGGTCCAGGATTGTTCTTCGCGGCTCACTCAGCGCGCTTTACAACGACCGCCGCCAAGCCCTCGGTGTCAAAATCTTCGTGCCTGGGCCGGAATTCATTCATGTGCTCAAATCGCCGCCGGCTAACTCATCCCTCGTGCCGCTATCCCCGTTAGCAAGCATCGGTGGATATGATGTGACCTCAGATCTGGATTCACAAGTTCGCGTGCGCGGAACCATCACCGCCGTTGAAACGGATTCGCGGATCTATCTTGCTGAGAAAGACGCCAGTTTGCCGGTTGAAGTTTTGCCCACCTGTTCCCCGCATCCAGGCGATTTCATTGAGGCGGTCGGATTCCGCGGATTTTTAGACGGGAGACCCGGAATCGTGGCAGCCACTTGCACCCCGCCTTCCATGCCCGCCCAAGCGGCGGCGAGCCGGCAACCTCTACCATTACGCGTGAGCGCGAAGGAAATCCTTGCGCTGCAGAACGAACCGGTAGGCGATCCAACTGTCTTTCTGCACAACAGCACAAAATTCGATCTGCGAATGGTTCAAATTGAAGGCACTCTCGTTAAAATCTCACGTTCTCCACAAGAGTTGGATTTCGTCATGGCCTCATCGTACGGAGATTACACTGCCCGTCTTACGACAAGGGCAACCATCGCGAATCTGCCTGCGGTCGGCAGTCGGTTGCGCACTACCGGCTTGTGCATTGTAACGTTTGACAGTGACCGGCGTCCCATCGCCTTCCGCATCTTGATCGCCAGTCCAGCCAGCGTTTCTGTTTTGCAACAGCCGCCCTGGTGGACGCCCAGTCGATTGTTAGCTATATTGGCGGCCGTTCTCGGCGCAATCATCGTCGCTGTGGGCTGGATCACCCTCCTCCGCAAACGCGTGCGCCGGGACACAACCGTCATTCGCACTCAATTAAGCCGCCTAGCCGAACTAAAGGAGCGCGCCGAAGAGGCGAGCCGCGCCAAGAGTGAATTCCTGGCAAACATGAGCCACGAAATTCGCACGCCCATGAACGGTGTCATCGGTATGACGGAACTTGCGCTCGACACCGCCCTCAGCGAAGAACAACGCGAACTCATCGAGACCGCCAAATGGTCCGCTAATACTTTGCTGACCGTGATCAACGACATTCTCGACTTCTCAAAGATCGAGGCCGGCAAGCTAGATCTCGACCCCATTCCCTTCCGGCTGCCTGAAACCATAGAGCGCATCATGAAGCCCTTGGCCTTCCGCGCCGACGACAAGGGACTCGAACTGTTGTGTCACATACGGCCCGACGTCCCGGAATACATTGTGGCCGATCCCACGCGTCTCGCCCAGATCGTGACTAACCTCGTCGGAAATGCTCTCAAGTTCACCAGCTGCGGAGAAGTGGAGTTATCTGTGGGCTTGGACGCCCTCGAAAACCAGCGCGCTTTGCTGCACTTTTCCATTCGAGACACAGGCATCGGCATTCCCCCCGAAAAGCAGCAATCCATCTTTGAAAAATTCTCGCAGGCAGAAGGCTCCACAACGCGCAAGTTTGGTGGCACCGGCTTGGGCCTCAGCATTTCCAGCCAGCTCGCACACTTGATGAATGGCAAGATCTGGGTCGAGAGTCAGATCGGTGTGGGCAGTTGCTTCCATTTCACTGTGGATGTTCCGTTGGCACAACCCCCGGAAATGGCCACTCACCAAGAACCCCTCATTTGCTTGAATCACGTCTCTGTTCTGATCGTCGATGACAACAAAGCCAATCGGCGAATTTTGAAAGAAATGGTCGAAGGGCAGGGAATGATCGCGCTAGCCGTAGAGAACGCCGCCGCCGCCTTTCAGCAGTTACTGGCAGCGGCGCACTCCAAAACTCCTTTTCGCCTGGTGCTCCTCGATTGCCACATGCCCGAAATGGATGGCTTCACGTTAGTAGAAGAAATCAGAAAAACCGAATTAATCGCCGATACTACTATTATTCTTCTTACCTCGGCCGGACAGCGGGCCGACGCTGCACGGTGCCGTGCCCTGGGTGTCCAGGCCTATTTATCCAAGCCTGTCTCGCAAGCGCATCTCATCGATGCGATTAAAATGGCCCTGAGCCGAAATTCAGAAGGGCGTCGGTCGTCTACTGAACTCATCACCCAATACTCTCTCCCTGCAAATTCCGCTCGCTTACGAATTCTCATGGCGGAGGATAATCCCGTCAATCAGAAAGTGGGCCGCCGCTTGCTCGAAAAGCATGGTCATTCGGTTACCGTCGTCAGTAACGGGGGCGACGCCGTCCTCTCTTTCGTCCAGCAATCTTTCGATCTCATCCTCATGGACATTCAAATGCCCGAAATGGATGGCCTCGAAGCGACCCAAATCATCCGCGCAAAAGAGCGCGCCGGCGAACATATCCCCATCATCGCCTTGACAGCGGGAGCGATGTTGGAGGATCGCGAACGCTGTTTTTCCGCAGGCATGGATGGTTACGTGACCAAGCCAATTCAACTTGCCGATCTGCTGAGTGAGATGGAACGCGTCAAACTCACTGCCGCTACCGGCGCGCAAGCTGAGGAGCCGGTCGGCCTTGGCTCGGCCTAGACACCCCTCAGCGTGACGACGACGGCAATTCCAGACAATCAAGCGAGTGGATGATGGTTGTCTCCGTGCGAAGGCGCCGCAATCTCAACCAACTCGACCGGGTGCTTTCCATCCACGGGAGGATCCGCATCGCCCGTACGATACTGGGAGTTCCGTCAACAGCTATTTCAAAGTGCATGAATATGACACGGTTCTCAAGTCACTGCTAACCGACTCGTCGAACTCTCTCTTTCAACTCATTACCGGTGCCAAGCGTGGCCGCTGGCTCAACGTCGAGCTTCCCAAGGTGCTGCAACCTCGCGTCGATCTGCTCTTTGAACTCGCCGCCACCCGTGAACTCACTCTTTTGGAACTGCAGAGTCACAACGATCCACATTTGCCCATGCGGATGGCCGAATATGCTCTACTCATTTGGCGGATCTATAAGCGCTTTCCCAATATGTACGTTCTCTATGTGGGCAGCCAGCGCTTGCGCATGCCGGCGGAATTAGTTACCCCCCATCTAACCTGCCGCTACACACTGATCGATATTCGTCAGTGGAAAGCCGAAACACTCCTGCAAACCGATCATCCCGCCGACGCGGTTCTCTCCATTCTCGGGCGCTACGCGGATCGATTGGAAACGGTTCGCCGCATCTTGCAGCGCATTGCTAAAATGAGGGGGTCAGCCAGAAAAATCGCCTTTTCCCGACTGCTCATTTTGGCCGGAATTAGGCAATTAGCCGGTGTAGTGGAGGAGGAAGCAAAACAGATGCCCATACTCAATGACATCATGGATCACGAAGTGATTGGTCCCGCCATCCGCCAAGGTCGCAAGGAAGGCAAGGCCGAAGGAAAAGCAGAGGGCATAGCCGAAGGCATGGCCCAAGGAAAGCTAAGGGGCAAGATCGAGGAAGCGTCCGCCCTCGCCCAGCGCCAACTCACCGTGCGCTTTGGTCCTCTTTCGCCGGCAACAAAAAAACGCATTGCTAAGCTCACTCTCCCTGAACTGGAAGATCTCGCCATACGCCTCCTCACCGCCAAAAGTATCGCCGAGCTATTTCCTCGCTAATCATTAGTGCGGTTCCGCCCGCCCTTCCGCTTTTCGAGCGAACGTTTCATGCCAAGTCAGCACACGCATCGCCCGCAGCGTGTTCCAACGGCTAGGCTGGTTGTCGCCGTCCTCTTCAAGTGCAAAGTACACCTTTCCCGGATGTGTGTTCTCCAGCAACCAACTGCCGTCGGCCTGCCGTTTCGACCGCACCAAACTAATCGCTTCATCCAGCCGCGCATCCGGCACTCCTCCCACCATCCGGAAGTATTCCAAAGCGCGCAGCACGTCGTAGTGCCAGCGCACCGGAAATGAGAATTGCAGCCAAGCACTGTCCACCACGGCACCCGTGCTCTTTCGTCGAAACAAATGCCGTTCTAACAGATACTCCTCACCCCGCCGCCGAGCCGCCCGCGAGTCAGCCGTGCCCCCCGTCACCCGCTCATGCGCCAACAAACCTTCCAGAACGTTAATGGTGGTTGCGAACGACGACCGCACCGACCCCCGTTCCGCCTCGCAATTCCAGCCCCCATCCTCCAACTGCTCCGTCACCAGCCGCTCCACGATCCCATACACGTCTTTTCCAAAATAAATGCCCAGCGTGACTGTCCTGCCATTGATGCACGGTTCCACCTCGCCACTGAAAAACGCTTGCCCTGCATGCTCCCACCGGCACCGCTTTTCCACCCGCCTGACCGCCTCCACCACCCGCTCAGCGCGCGGATCAATCCCAAAGTCATACAACAATTGAAGCGTCGGTAATGTCGAGATCCAAGGCTGGCCCTGTTTCCTGTCCCACTGATAAATGCTCCGCGCCGGGAAACACGCCCCTCCCGCCCACTGCCCGTCTTCGCCCTGCAACGCCAGCAGCCTCGCACCCCAACCCTCGCTAACCATCCGCGCCCTTTCCTCGGCGATAACATCTGCGGGGGTACCCACAACCAAATCGCGCAACACTTGCCAGCGTATCGCCGGGTCCGAATCGAGCAGCCAGCCCAAGACGCTCATATGCGGCAGAGTCTAACAAAAAGTTTCCACCGTCGCCTGAGGCAAAAATGACACCGAGCAGAAGCCTCAAACTGGCGCTGCATGGTTCGGCCTTAGGTTTGCTCGCGGTATCGCTCGCCGCTCATCGATACCGTTAACCCGGGCCTCCCCGACGCGTTCGAAATTTGCTCGCTATTCACAAAGAACACAATTTCCCAAACTCCTCCCATAACCCATTCAAATCCAACATCTTACAGTCCCCCTCCCCAAAATCGTCCCTTCCCGAAATCCGAGTCACAGCTCTCGCCAAAAATCGTCGATTTTTTATTCCCCTTCTTATCAACCACTTACCGCCCTTTTTTAGAATCAGTATCGATATCCGACGCACGAAACCCCGGGGTCCCCGTGCTAACTTCAATCAGGTCCGCCAGAGCTCACCCTCTGCCGCGGGCCTTTTTTATTGCCCAAAAAGGAAAAAACGAAAATGAAACCGACGTTTATGATGACCCGCAAAGAACGCCGTGCCGCCGCGCACGCCGCCCGCAAAGCCGAACGCAAAGCCGGCTCCGTGAACAACACCGCCACCAGCGCCAACACAACCACCACCAAGGCCGACCCCGCCATCCCCAAAATCGATCCCTACCTCGACGCCATGTTTAACCACCCCGGCCCCTGCGAACCCGAAAACGGCATCTTCTGCGGCGACCCCGACTGCATCCCCTGCAAAACCTGGTCCGATAACGATGACTTCGATTCACCCGTCACCGCCCATACCACCCCTCCTGGCGTTCCCAAACCACCCCTCTCCGAAGCCCGCCTCGAAGCCAATCGCAAAAGCGCCCAAGCCAGCACGGGTCCCAAAACGACCGCAGGAAAAGCCAAAGTCGCCCAAAACGCCGTCAAAACCGCGTTAACCGGCCGCACCGTCCTGCTTCCTTTTGACGACGTCGATGCCTATCAGCAATTACTCGACGACTACGTAGAGGAATTCCAACCCGTCGGCGTCATCGAACGCGGCCTCGTCCAATCGCTAGTCGATACCTGCTGGCGTCTCGAACGCATCCCCGGCCTCGAATACGCCCTCATCGAAAACGGCTACAACCAACTCGGCACCGAAGACGCCGCCCGCACTTTGGCCACCCCAAACGCCACTCTCGAAATGCAAATCCGCCTCTGCGCCGAAAAGGATTTCCGCAACCTGGCCCTGCAGGAAAGCCGCCTCGTCCGCCGCCGCGAACGCGAAATGAAGGAACTACGCGAACTCCAAGCCACCCGCAAAGCCAAAGAAGAGGAACAACTCAAACAAGCCGCCCAACTCTCGCTCGTCGCTGGCGCTAAAAAGCAGCCGTTCAATCTCGAAGAGCTAGGCTTTGTTTTTTCAACTACCCGTTTCGCCCAGTACATGGCCCGTTTAACCCCCGCCATGAAGAACAATCTGCTGCGCGAAGCCGTCTCGTTGATGCCGCAAAGCCAATCCGCGGCCGCGTAAGCGTTGTTAGTCAGTCAATCCCGGCGCTTTCGCTTCTTCGCCGCAAGGTGTTCGAAGCCATTGGCCCACAGATCTTCGACAACCGAATATGTTTTCCGCCGGCGGTGGGACAAGTGCGCAATCGTCCATTTGCGCTCCGAGGCATAGACCATAAATCTTCCCGTGCCGCGCCTAATCATAAATCCCCTGCACAAACCAATGCTGCGTCTGCGATTCCTGGTAAATCCGGTACAACCCCCCGTCATCCAGCGCCACATCCCATTCCTCGCGGCTCCAAGCCGTATCCGCCCACCACTCGCCCGACGTCTTCCATGGCCCCGCCGCCCGCACCACATCGCCCTTTACACCCGCGGCCTGCACCACTTTAGGAGCCAGTTCCACCAGCCGCACCCGCGCTTCTAATGCCGGACGAAAGATGCGGATTACCAGCCGCAACACCTCTCCCGGCGGCATCGCCTCTGCCGCCAAATCGTCCAGTGCCGGCGGCTGCAAGTTTAAAGCGTCCAGCCTATACGCATCCGGCCTGTGTGTATTCAAGCGGAAAGGCGTGCCTACGTTTTCCTCGCCCACCATCCCGGCAATACGTGCCAAAGTGATCTGCAATTTATCTGGCAGCGGCGTAGCGGGCAAAAACAGCCCCCCTTGCACTCGCCGTGGCGCTACCGGTTCCACCCGCAAATGAAAAGCGCAAATCGCCGCTTCCGGCGAATGGCGCTCCAAATGAAGCTGCAAAAGTTTCAGCATCGTCCGCTGGTCGCTCAACGGCACCGGAAACTCCAACACCGCCTGGTAGGCCGGCTTGCCCTCCAGCGTCAGGTTCACGGCCAGCAAACGCGCCGCCCGCGATTGGTTTCGCAACAACGCGCAAATCTCCGTCAACGCCCCGCTAAACAGAAAAAGCAGCGGTTCCAGTAAAGCAACCGGATGCTCCAGTTCCAGGCGCCGTTCATAATTGCTGCTTTCTTCTTGTATCCGCAACGGCCGGTGAATCACCCCGCGCGCCAAATTGCGCAAATATACGCCGCCAGGCCCTAACCGCTCCGCCACACCCGCTTCTGGCAAAGCCGCCAAGTCTTCGCAAGTTTTCACGCCCCAGCGCAGCAGAATATCCAACATCGCCGCATCCGCCGTCACCATGGCCAAAGGTAGCGGCCCCAGTTTACTTTGTTCTTCGCCCGGCGCCGCCAGCGTCACGCCCTGATAAAAACGCGCCAGCAGCATCGCCGTATCCGGATTCGACGCAATCGCCAAATTCGCCTGCATCTTCCGCTCGTAACCCGCCCGCGAAATGTCCGACGCAATTTGATACGGCGAGCCCAACAGCTTTCGCAACGGATCGATACTGAACAGCACCGTGGCTTCATTGGCTTGCTCCACATACGGTGAGAATTCCAATGCCAAATCAAGCAACGCTTCCCCATAACGGGCATTTGCTACCAGGCAGGCATACATGTTAGGACACCAAAATTTGCAACGCTTCCGCCGGGCGCAAGCCACCCCGCTTCCGTGAATTGGCTAAGGTGGTTATCCCGCGTAAACACTCGAACGGACGCTCCCCTAGCCACGAAAAAGACTTCGTCCGGCACTCCAAAGATTCCCGGCTCGCTGCCTTCGCCTGCGGTGTATTGGCGCACACCAACAAGATTGTGGTGGTGTTTTGAATCGCTCTTTGGAAGCGGTACCAGTACGAAATCGGTATTTTGTTTAAAATTTTTGTTTGAATCTCGCT
Source organism: Bryobacterales bacterium (assembly GCA_963840845.1). Taxonomy (GTDB): domain Bacteria; phylum Acidobacteriota; class Terriglobia; order Bryobacterales; family Bryobacteraceae; genus Bog-105. The sequence goes on along the minus strand of CAWJBS010000086.1, from coordinate 42,107 downwards.
CAAATCGAGTAACACAACGCCGAACCCACCCGCATGTAGCAGTAAATCCGCGGTTTTCATTGTGTATTCTGGATTACACTTACACCCAATCCACAACAGCCTATCTAGTTTGACCCCGCTCCCCAACGCCGAATCCGGATGAAAGCTATGGGCGAAATCGACCACCGCGCAAATCTCCCCATTTTGCGTCGCCCGCGCCAAAATATGCATGCACAATGCGCTCTTTCCCGACGTCCGTCCGCCGCTCGCTTCCACTAATGTCCCTCTCGTTAAACCATTGATTAGAAACTGCTTAAGTATCGGACTCTGTAGCGGGGGAAGAGCCTTTTCTTCCTCGTTTTGCGCTAAGTCTACCGCTCGCCTCCAATGTGGGTCCGAAGGCAGCGCAGAAAGGAGATTCGCCATTTGTTCGCCTTAGTCCAGTCTCCACGATTCTCCCCCAAATTGCAACCAAATGTCCTAGTAAAATTACATCTAGAAGCGATTCGCTGTTAAACGTATACGTGTTTTAGTGTATTCTTTCCTACATGGATGTAACCCTTGCGGCCTACCGAAGGCTCGCTGAATTCCGTCACCAAATCCGCCAGTTCCTCCATGTCAGTGAACAGGCCGCTCGAACAAATGGTATTGAGCCTCAGCAACACCAATTGATGCTTGCCATCAAAGGTTTACCGGAAGGAGCGCGGCCCACCGTGACTACGCTCGCCCAACGCCTTTGCCTAAAGCACCATAGTGCGGTTGAGCTTGTAAATCGTTTGGTAGAGCGCGGAGCGGCTGTTCGCCGCCAAAGCCAGGAAGACCGGCGCGAAGTATTAGTTGAGCTTACGCCTGTAGGTGAGGAGATCCTCGACAAGTTGAAAGACTTGCACATGCAGGAAATTCACACCAAAAGTCCTGAACTATGCAAAGCGCTTCAGGCCATTGTAGACAGCCCATATCCCGAAATGGGCAAAGCTGGAGCAGGAGCTGCTGCTACGCACTAAAATCAGCTCTGTTTGAAACGGCAAATTATTTTGTAGGAGGGGAAAAAGAGGGGACGCCCCGCACAGAACGTGTGGGATGTCCCCTCTTTTTGGCAGGTTAGCCAAGGTTTATTTTTAGAAGCTTCTTTCTTACTTAACGTATGTGGTCGGCTAGGCTCACCAGCCCCACCCACACGATTAACAACGTCCACGCTAAGGCCGCACCTAATCCGCCAAACAGCATGAAACCCGTGCGCACGTTGTGATGTTCTGTTTCCATATGTTGTTGCATGTAAGTAAATGTCTCCCGCCCCCTTCCATGCACCTCTTAGGCCAAGACAAATACCTTTTAAAATCAACGTTTTAAGAAAATTGCCCCTCCTGCCATTGGGTCTCTTAACCCACCTGGCCCAGCCAGATAACCCATTCTGCTTCCTAGGCGCAGACGCCTTGCTTGCGTGATCTTATAAATACATGCCCGAACTGCCAGACATCGCGGCTTATCTCAGCGCCTTGCAGCCGCTGCTTATCAATCAATCCCTGCAGCGCGTCCGCGTTTCGAATCCTTTTCTCTTACGCAGTCTGCAACCACCTCTTGCGGCAGTCGATCAACACACGGTACGAGCTTTACGGCGCGTCGGCAAACGCATCGCGATTGGTTTGGATGGCGATCTCTGGCTCGTCATTCATCTGATGATTGCCGGCCGCTTGCATTGGAAGCCGCAGCCTAATTACAAGTTGTCCGGGCGGCAGAATCTAGCCGCTTTCGATTTTCCAACCGGCACCCTGTTACTCACCGAAGCCGGCACTAAACGCCGCGCCTCTTTACATGTTGTGGCCGGTGAAGCTGGCTTACAATCGCTCGACCCCGGAGGCATCGACGTTCTCACCGCCAGCTTGCCCGAATTCCAGCAGGTTCTGAGTGCCACCAACCATACACTCAAACGCGCTCTCACCGACCCCCGCCTGCTCAGCGGCATCGGCAACGCCTATTCCGATGAGATCCTGCACGCCGCTCAACTCTCTCCGCTCGCCCAAACTCATAAGTTAAAACCGGAAGAATGGCAGCGCCTTTTTACGGCCACGCGCGCCACTTTGCAGCATTGGATTGATAAATTAACCGCTGAAGCTCAACGCAAATTCCCCGAAAAAGTGACGGCTTTTCGGCCCGATATGGCGGTTCATGGCCGCTATGGAGAGCCTTGCCCGCGCTGTGGCCAGAAAGTTTTACGTATTCGTTATGCCGATAACGAGACGAATTACTGCGCCCAGTGTCAAACAGGTGGGAAGGTGCTCGCCGATCGCGGCCTTTCCCGCTTATTAGGCGCCGATTGGCCCCGCACTTTAGAGGAACTTGAAAATCTGCAGCGCCGTCATGAAAGTGTCGATGAGTACTAGGACTGGGCATCTTCAATAAAAAGATTGCGATTCTTTGAGAGGAGATGTACCCTAACAACAACGATTGTTCAGGAGGATTTTCCTAATGCGTGTGATTTCCGGATGGATTTTTCGCAAAGTCGTTCAATTTTTTACGTTAGACCCGGTGTATCCGGTCAGCCGCTAACGTAGGCAGTTAACCTCCCCTGTCGGAATAACAAATACAGTCTTGATCAGCAGAAAGCGAACCGGTAACTCGTTACGGTTCGCTTTTGCGTCTCTCCCCGAAGCGAACGGGAACTTTGCGAGGTTGCGTCAACCCGCGCTTCAAACCAAAGATCTAGAGTCGCAGCAGTGTCCCCGTTCACGCTCTCAGGCGGAGACCATCAATGCTCCGATGATGTCCCTGAAAGCTGAATGCCTATTGGTTATTGCCCGCTAGACGTGCGTTTCTTCCTCGCCGCAAGGTGTTCGAAGCGTCCGCCAACAGCTCTTTGACAATTTAATGTATTCTCCCCGCGAACTGCACGCTACACTTTGCCTAGCGATGTTACGATCTGTCCAAGCCACCCGCTACGTTACCCCTCTACGCGAAGGCGGCTCGCTTCCCGCCATCGTCGAAGCGGATGATCTGGGCCTCTATGTCCTGAAATTTTACGGGGCGGGGCAGGGGCCGCTGGCCTTGGCAGCGGAAGTCATTGCTGGCGAAATAGGTCGTCTAGTTGGTTTGCCGGTTCCGGAATTAGTCCTCGTCCAGGTGGATGAAGCCTTTGGCCGCAATGAGCAAGACCCCGAAGTCCGCGACTTACTGCGCGCCAGCACTGGCCTGAACCTGGGCATGGATTACTTGCCCGGCTCGCTCATGTTCGATCCGGCGGCGGGTGATAAAGCTGACCCCGCTTTCGCCTCGCGCCTAGTCTGGTTCGACGCCTTCGTCACCAATGTGGATCGTACGGCGCGCAATCCAAACTTACTGACTTGGCATAAGAAGCTCTATCCCATCGATCACGGAGCTGCCCTTTACTTCCACCACAACTGGCAGAACTTGGACACCGCCGCCGCCGCCCGCTTCGCGCCCATTCGCGAACATGTTCTGCTTCGCTGGGCCAGCCAGTTGGCCCAGGCGCAAGCTTCCGCCCGGCCTTTGTTAACTCGTGAAGCTCTGGAAAAAGTCCTGGCTCTCGTGCCGGATGCCTGGCTGATTCCCGCTGTGGGCGCGGAGACTCCCGCCGCCAAGCGCGCCGGCTATCTCGAATATTTTCTACGCCGCCTGGCTTCAGATGACTTCGTAGAGGAGGCGGTCAAAGCCCATGCCCAGCTCGTTTGAATACGCCGTCATCCGCGTTGTCCCACGCGTTGAGCGCGAAGAATTCCTCAACGCCGGCATCATCCTGTTCAGCCTGGAAAGCCGCTTTTTGAAAGCCATGGTCCATCTGGATGAGAAGCGCTTGAACGCCCTGGTGGCGGGTGTGGACACAGCCGATCTCCGCGACCACCTGCAAGCCTTTGTGAAGGTGTCGGACGGCACCGACGACGGCGGCCCCATCGCGCGCTTATCCCAGCGCGAACGCTTCCGCTGGCTGGTGTCGCCGCGCAGCACCGTGATTCAAGTCTCGCCGGTTCACGCAGGTTTATGTGACGATCCGCAGAAGATGCTGGAGCAACTCTTCCGGCGTCTGGTTACTGTTTAGACGTCGTCGTCTTGGGTGGTGCGTTCGGCGTCCCGCGGTGGAAGTAGGTGTTCTTTGCGCCATTGGCCGCCGCCGCTGCGCTCGCGGCAGCTTTCCTGGCCTCGGCGGTCTCTTTCACCCGATCCTTCAGCATTTGCACCACCTTCTCATTCACCGGAGTCGGCAGGCTGTACTTCTTGCCCATCTCAATCAGCGCGCCATTGAGTGTGTCGATTTCCAGGCGCTTGCCCCGCTCGAAATCCTGTAGCATCGACGTCCGCGTGCCCTGAGGATACGAACTCAGCACGGTCAAGATCTTATTGCCTTCCGTGCCCTTCACGCGCGCCCCATCCGCCTGCGCGATCGGGAATGCCTCATCTAGAATCGACTGTGCCAGTTCCAGATACTTCTCCTCGCGCAAGATCTCCAAGCCCCGCCCCGCCAGCGCCGTCAGCGGATTCGAGACGCAGTTGTGCAGTAGCTTCCGCCACGCTGCCGTGTGGAACGCCCCCTCCCGCTCGATCTGGATATTGGTGTTCGAGAAGAGCTCAGCGAACGGATTGCACGATGATTGCGAGGGAATCGTGAAGTGCGCATGCTGCGGGATGAACGCCTGATAGACCCCATTCTGCGCCTCTACATACACGTACGAAAGCACCGGGATCGCTGGATAAGGCGCGATCCGGTCCATGTGTCCCACGCCATTTTGAATCACCGCCACCGGCTGGTTTTTCTTGCATAACTGCGCCAGCCAAGGGATAGCGCTCGGCGTGTCGTGCGTTTTGACGGTCATCAGAACGATATCAGCCGTCGGTGGATGCCGGAAGAAGAAAGGAAAATGCCACGCCGGCCCATCGTCAAAACGGATCGCCGTGGGCGGAGTCCGGCGCACGCAGAAGAAGACATCATGCCCGGCGGCCCTCAGTTGTGTACCCAGGTAGGCACCCAGGTTACCCGCTCCGATGATGGCAACCCTTGACATCTATCCTATTCGCTGGTCCCCGTGGCGAGCGTCTTAACAATCTCGTATAAGAAAGTCTGCCCTTCGTAGAAAGAGCGCACCAGCATGCGTTCATCGCGGCCATGCGCTCGCACGTCGTCGCGATCGCCGAAGAAGCCTTGCACCCCATAGGTAGGAATGCCGGAGGCACGTAGATAGCGGCCGTCGGAAGCGCCTGTCGCCATGGTTGGAACGGTAGTGACCCCTGGCCACATTGTATCGGTAATTCGTGAGAAGGCTTTCATCACGTCCGGCCGCAACGGTGAAGCGGGTGCCGCGCCTTCGTCTTGTTTGACCGTGACAATCACCTGATCGTCGGCCACCACGCTCTTCAGAGTCTTCAGAACGTTCTCAACAGAATCCTGCGGCAGAATGCGGCAGTTGATGTTCGCCGCCGCCAGTTGGGGCAGGGCATTGGGTGCATGGCCGCCTTCCAGTTGCGTAGCTACGCAGGTCGTCCTCATCGTCGAGTTCATCCCCGGCGAAATCGCCGCCACCCGCTTCATGGCAGCCTCGTCCCCCTCGCCGATCTTCGCCAAATCGGCAGCCCAAGCGCCCTTCTCGATTTTGGACATCTGTTGGAAGTAGACGCGAGTTACATCATTCAGTTGCAAAGGAAAACCAAAGCTGGACAGCCGGTAGAGCGCCCCGGCCAGATGATAGATCGCGTTATCGGGCACCGGCCGCGAACTATGGCCGCCCTTATTGCGCACCTCAAAGCGGAAATCGGCGTACGTCTTTTCAGCTAGTCCGATGTCGTTCGCAATGCGCCGCCCCTCCAACATCTCGCCGCGTCCGCCTTCGTTAAAGCAGAACTCGGCGTCAATCAGTTCGCGATGGTTCTTGAGCAGCCAATCCACACCGTTGGCTGGGCCGCCGCCCTCTTCATCGGCCGTAAGCGCGAGAATCAGATCCCGGTCCGGCTTGAACCCTTCGCGTTTATAGCGGATAAAGTTCGCTACCCAAACCGCCGCTTGAGCCTTGTCGTCCGCGGTGCCGCGGCCATAAAAATAGCCGTCTTTCTCAATGAATTCGAACGGGTCGGTCGTCCAGTCTTCCCGTTTGGCTTCGACCACGTCGGTGTGCGCCAGCAGCAGTATGGGCCTACGCGCCCCCGTCCCGTGATACCGGACTACCAAGTTCATCTTTTCCGCCCGCTGTCCGCCGATGAAAATATCAGCATCGGGAAAGCCAGCCCCTTTGAGCCGCGCCGCGACAGCGTTGGCAATTGGCGTCGTCGCGCCGGTAGTGAAGCCCGATTTCGTCTCCACCATCTCCTTGTAGATCTCGCGCGCCAGACGTTGATCCGCTTCCGGCGGCATGTTGTCGGCGGCCAGAAGAGGCAGGACGAGAGCTGTCAGACAAAGAGAGAATGGGTAAAAGCGCATATCTGACAGGTTAAACCGTCAGCCCGCCGTTTTGAAGAATTCCAGGACGTGCGGCTCCAATGCCGGCGTACACGCATAGCCATTGCCCCGGTAAATCGAGTTCGAACCGTCGAACGAGCCAAAACAGCCGCCGGCCTCTTCTACCAGGATCTTGAGTGGCGCAAAATCCCACGGCTTGGCGTTGGGCTCGATCCAAACGTCAGCCTTGCCCAAGGCCACCAGCATGGCATCAACCGATCCGCCTAAGCCGCGCACGGCCCAGAAGTGCTCCACCCAAGGTAGTAGGCCAGCTCGTTCGCTCACGCCCTTCTTGTTAAAGCCGTTGAAGCATAAAACGGCCTGACTCACGTCGCTGATTTTCGAAACATGCAGTTGCTGGCCATCCTGCCAAGTGCCGCCGCCTTTGCTGGCCGATAGCAAGAGCTGTTGGCCCGGACAGTGCGCCGCGCCGGCCACCACTGCGCCGTTTTCCTCAAAGCCAATGAGCACCGCCCAGAGCGGGATGCCGCGCACGAAATCGCGCGTACCGTCGATGGGATCGACAATCCACTTGCGGCCGTTCTTGCTCTCTTTACTCGCGCCTTCTTCGCCCAGCACGCCGTCTTCGGGAAACTCGCGCGCAATGCGTTCGACAATCATCTTCTCGCAGGCTTTGTCCGCCGCCGTCACGGGAGATTCGTCGTCTTTCGTCTCCGCCGTGATGCCGCGCCTTTGGTAGTCGAGCGCTAACGCTCCCGCCTCTTGCGCCAATTCTTTTGCTAACTTTACTTCTCGTTCAAATGCCACGTTCCGATTATCGCGGATCAACCCGAAATACAACGCTTGGGTCTTATGCGCAAAAGGTGAGGGGCCGCTGCCCGAGTTTAGACCTTAGAATTGGAAATAGAGAAACTCGCTCTTTTTTCCGACGGCCATCAACGCGTAAATGAAGATCAGAGCCACAATCACAGCCCAAGCCACACTCGGTTGCCACTGAAGTCGTGGCCGGTTTTCGGGTGTTTTTTTCTCCGCCCTTTCTGCACTTGGATCGGGCGAGTAACCAACGATTTGCTGACTATTTTGGCCGAACCAGACGACGGCCAAGAGGCCCAGCAGAAATAAAACGGTGGAGCGCTCGACGCCCGAGGTGGCCAGTCCGACGCCATGAACTCCAGCAAGATCGGCAATGATTCTAACGCCATCAGAAACCGATTTTGCGCGGAAGAATACTTGACCAACGATTACCGATAAGAAGACAGTTAAGGTGGACAGGGCTGCAAAAACGGCGGGAACTTTGCTGCTAACAGGCATGGCCCACTTGCGAACGCCGTCGCCGAAAATACGCCAGGCATGATTCACTGTTAGATAAATTCCATGCAACAGGCCAAAAACGAGGAACTGCCGGCCTGAGCCATGCCAGATTCCCGCCAAGAAGAAAGTTGCGACCGTTGGGAGTGCGATACGCGAGGCGAACGCCCTGGCCGTCAGCTTAGCTCTCGGCGAAAAGCGCTTTCCTGATTTGATGCTGCGGCGGGCTATGGCGAGCGAGATCGGATTATATAAATAGAGCGTGAGATAACGCGTCAGCGTCATATGCCAGCGTTGCCAAAAGTCGATGATGCTCTTCGCTTGGTAAGGAGAATTGAAGTTGAGGGGAAATCGAATGGAGAACATCAAGGCAAGGCCGACGGCCATGTCGGAATAGCCGGAGAAGTCGAAATAAAGCTGCATGGCGTATGAAAGAACACCCGCACCAGGCACTTACTAACCCGGCATCGTTGGGTTGGTTAAACAGAGCCGGGACGTAAGCGCCAATTTTGTCGGCGAAGATCAACTTCTTAAATAAGCCGATCACAAAGAGAGTTAGACCAGACGCCATATCCGTGGAGTTGAGCTTGAGTGTTTCCCTCTTCGACAACTGCGGCATGATTTCGTGATGGTGCAGGATTGGACCGGCGATCAGATGCGGAAAGAAGGTGGCAAAGAAAAGATAGTTACCGAGCGGTTCGAGTTCCGCTTCTCCTTGCTTCAGATCAATCAGATAAGCAATCTGGGTGAAGGTGAAGAAAGAGATCCCTAAAGGCAAGATTACGTTTTGAAAAGGACCCGGCAGCACCCCTAAATCCGCAAAAAAATTAAGGGTTGGGAAAAGATACTTGAAGTAGCACAGCACAGCCAGGTTTATGGAAACGGCGCCGATTAAGCACCAGTGTTGCGCCCTTGCCCTATTTTTCAGCTTTGAAATGAAGACAGCGGAGGCGTAGTTAAATAGGACCGAAACAATCAAAACGGGAAGAATTTTGATGCTCCAGGCGCCGTAGAAAACCAAAGAGGCCAGCGCCAGCCACCATATGGCGGCTCTGGTGGACCTGATCGCAATGAGTTTACATCCCATCAAAACGACGGGAAGAAAAATAAAGATGAATTCAAGGGAGTTAAAAAGCATTTGGTAGTTGTGACCTCCTTGAGGCGTCAGGCACCCATTGGGCGGGTTGTTCAGTTATTGGCGGGCATTTGAAGCAAGATAAGGTCGGATGGCGGTTGCACAGTCAGTGCTGATGCCGCGCACAGCTTCCGCAACCGGATGTCCTGTTTCGTCCCTGATGAAGCGGCGATCTATCGAATACGGTTGGTTACTCGCGAGGCCGCTCAATAAGACTCTGAACTCCCCAAGACTTGGGTTGCAATCAGCAAGGGGAGTAAGAAATACAGAGACGCCGTATCCTCTACGGGAGTACTTATCGACAAACGACGACAAGTAACTGTGGCCTCGAGCCATTTCTTCATCTTCGGGCCAATATTTGCAGGGTGGCCGGATAGGCGCATTGGAGGGTAAGGGTAACCAGCCTTTCGTTGAATCGAGTTGGGTTTTGGCCAATCGGTATTTCTGTTTGAGTATGCCATTCGTTACTGTGTCCTGATAAATTACCGTTTGTAAGAAATTGAACAACGATGCGGGCCGCATGGAGAAGGTTTGGCTGACGAGTTGGTGCGTGCCGTGCCGTACTGCCAAGTACCAGGTGTCGAACACTGCATCGTTGGGCATTTCGTTTTTAAAGGATGCGTTGCGTGGAGCAATGGCCAATACCAGCAATTTCGGTTTGGGATGAGTAGAAAGATAGTAATCGAGAGAGTAGTTTCCGTCTACGCTAAGAATTCCACCGGTTTGACACAAATTGACTACCGAAAGGCCTTGCAGATTCTCTGAGACGACTCGAGGGTCAATTCCAAAGGTGCAGGTTGAATCACCCCAAATTACCACGTCGGCGGAGGGTGCCGTTTTCTCAAATGGGAAATCAATTTTTGCCGCCAGTAGATACCCGGTAAGGTAATGGTCAAGACCTGTCTTGACCAGCGGGAACGGAATGAGGAACACGACCAGCATGGTGGCCGCCAGAGTGAGCAGAAAAGATCGTGAACGATTATGAGTCTGCGGTAGGGAAATTGTTGCCAAGGTGGACACCGTTTCTTCGAAGGTTTCTAAAGTGTTGTTAGTTAGTAAAGGCTACGAATACAAACCCCTTGATATTGTGTTGAATCTGGGGAAGAAGTGCGCGCGCAGTCTGGTCAAAACCGTGCTGTGTCATCTGTTGCTTAAAGACTGCTTTTCGAGCTTAGATTGGATTACTTCAGTGAAGTGCCCGACGTTCTTGAGCGACTCAATCTCCGCCGTCTTGAACTTGATTTTAAAGAAGACTTCGGTGGCAACGATGAGGTTGATGTGCGTGAATGAGTCCCAGCCCGCAATGTCGCTGGCCGTTGTCTCAGGAGTTATTTGTAGCGAATCGTCGTCGAAGACATCGCGGAAAATGACGGTTACTTGACCTAAGATCTCAGCTTGCGAGTTGGGCATGCGAGTATTCCTCTCTAATGAACGTGGAGCGAGGGACGAAACCGGCCAAATGAAAACGCCAGGAAACGCTGCCATCTGGATTTTCGGCGAGTTTGGTAAAACCGAGGTGCTCATAGAAGTCTCTCACCATGGCGTTCTTGGCGCTTGGGACATATTGGCCGAGAAGACATGATGCGCCCAGAGCGGCGGCCCTTTCGGCAACCATGTTAAAAGTACTCTCTTCCACTTTCCGGCCTAACACGCGGCAGCTCATGAGCCAGGTATCGAGCCACATTTCTTTCCCCTGTAGACGGCCGATGACAACAGATATGATGCCGCTGTCGCCCAGGCTGTCAATCAGGCGCAGTTGGAGCGTCAAGTGGCATGGGTCGACGGCGAGGCGTTCGATATCCTCTTCGCGATAACGGCGCGTGGTGAGATTGAACTGGTTGGTTTTGTTGATGAGTTGGGTAGCGCGTTTAATACTATTCAGATCAAAAGGCTCACCGATGAGTCTCATTTCAAGACTTCTGAGATACGAGTCCAAGTCGGAGGATGAGTCCAGTAGTTGCTGTCTTTTAACGTTCTCCTGATATTGAGCGGTCCGCGTCTTATCTTCGTCGGTTAGGGCAACAGCTTCAAAATAGCCGGCGGCGCTGATGGTTGCAGAGTAAAAGGCGGGATCGTCGGGAAGTTCGGGGACGGCCACCATCGGAAGTTCGGCGCGGACCTGGTTGCGCTCAAAGGGACTGTCGTCTACAAAAACGAGGGAATCCAGTCCGATGTTGAGAGTTTTGGCGATCATTCGAATATTACTCGCCTTATCTTGCCAGTTAGCTCTAAAGCAGGCGATATCGGACAGACGAAGAACCATTTCAGAATGCTGCTCGAAGGGACAACGGGCGTTTGCTTCATCGTTCTTGGAGCAAACTGCCAGAATAATGCCCCTGCGCGAAAGCTGGAGAACATACTTCTGGAATTCGACATACGCCTCCCCGAGCGCCGAGTTCTGGCCGAGGCTGATACCGGAAACACCGTCATCGCCAATGACTCCGCCCCACAAGGTGTTATCGAGATCCAAGACCAGGCACTTCTTGGACTGCCCTTGCAATGCTGCGAGCAGGCGGCCCACGAGATCGCCATAGAGCGGCGCCATTGCCGGACAGATTTCCTGCTTGGCGTGATGCCAGAGCCCCACATCATGCCATTCGCGAAGGCCATGCGCCGCGCACGCTTCGTCCAGAGACAAAAGATGGACGCCATATTCATCAACGGAAGTGCGTATCCGTTCGTTCAATTGCTGAACGACCGCAGACGGCGATGATGGCAGTCGATGCTCGTTTGCGCCGACGACCGGGTGGAAGACCGGGAGCAGAGTTTGCTGGATGATCGGACAATTGAATCGATTGCGAGCCGCGGACCAAAGTCTCTTCAGTAGAGCGAGCGACTCTTCCGCGCGGACTGGGCTTTCTTGCCGAGGATCTGAACCAGCGAGATGGTGGGAATCGAGCGCAATCAGAATGGCGCTTGGAGCAAAATCGTTGAGATGCGAGGAAGGACTGATGAGATCCTGCATATACTGCCCATATTCGCCTGTGTAGGTGGTGCACCATATGCTGCGGCGTAAGGCTGACACTCGAATGCCCGCTAACAAATGTTCGACCGTTGATGAAGCGAGAATCGCTAGACGGAAGGGCTTGAGGTCTGTGGGTGGAGGATTGGCATTCGGAAAGTGTTTCGCAAGGGCCTTATCCAGCATGACCGTTTGTAGGAAATCGAGTCTCGCGTTGGCAAGAGCGACGAGGCGCTGCCACGTGTCGCGGGCGTCGGTACCTGGGAGGTCGCGCAGTTGGGCTTTCCAGTTTTCCGACGCGGGAAGCCAGGGAAGGAGTGGTTGCATAACTTCTGACCGATCTAAATCTAAAGGACACTAACGTTAAAAGCAGGCTAGTTTATCCAGCCTGGAGAGGCGATACCAGAGATCGCACTTCGGCGAGTTAACGGAGACGCTTCACGGATGGCTCTGCCTCTTTAGTCCCAGAAAAGCCCACCAAAATTGTAAGGCGAACTATGGCTCTGCTCCAGATATAAATGTCACCGCCCTAGTTTTTCAAGGCCCAGTGGTACTAGGTACTCATTAGGCAGTGTAGTTCCGCAACACTCAAAGTGAAGAAGCCCACCTCCCCCTACCTCAGCTTGGCGAGGATGTGAGACCAGGGTACTAGGATTAAGGACTGGAGGGAGCGACAATGGATCGGAGCCGAGGCTTCTTGAGGATTGCGGGTGGGCCGGCAGTCGCACTGGCAGCGCTCTTATACCTGTTCGCCGGGCATCTCAAGATCGACCAACTGAGCCTCCCAAGACTCACGCCTGTGCCGCAAGAGCAGCCCGGAAGCGAGATGTTGGTCTCGCATGAGGGATACGGCGAGAACGCGGTTTACGATGGCGTGCCACCTCCCAGAATTGGCCGGAATGTGCGGCGCTTCGGTTCGTGGGTCGCGGGTGACCCGTCGACGGGAAAAGCCGTGACGAGTTGGTTCCCGCGCGTGTCCACTTTTAGTTTGCAGATCGCCGGCTATCCTCACAGTCACGACTGTGCGGTCTACATCGAAGCGCAAACCAAGAGCGGCGCTCTCAAACGAATTCCCATTCCTGGCGACGATCCCAGGGAGAACTGGCAAGTTCGGGATATTTTCCTCCCAGCGACTGACAACATCACTCGCTTCCGCATCGTTTCGACGGACAACTCCTCCCGTCCGGGCGGCTGGGTGGCCTTCTCGCAGCCCTTCCGTTTTGTACGCACAGCGCGCGAACTCTCAAAGCAGCTGACGCAGGTTCTACTATGCGCTCTGACGGCCGCAGCGGCGTTCGTGGCCATTCTCTTTCCTGGCCTCTGGCTCCGGCAACGCCGCCCTGCTTTAGCGTTTCTCTGGATTCCCGTGCCGGGCTTTCTCGTACTTGCTGCGGTGGGACTCCTCTGTTGGGCCGGACCTCAGTTAGTGGGCGTCCGCCGCATCTCCCAATTGTGGCTTGGTCCGCTTTTCGTTTACGCCTTCTATCACTCCGTTCGTTTCCCCATCGCCGGTTTTCTAACTAAGATAGAACTGCGGATCTTGCTGGTTGTTCTGTGTCTTAACGTCACTCAGCATCTCGCGAGCCAGCTACTCAGTTGGCCCGCCGGGTGAGTTGTTCGCAGAGCGCATTTCACGCACCTTGCAAGTGGGCGATCGCAGCGATAGCCGCATTCCTTATCACGTCGTTCAGTTAATTGCGGCGCGCGCCGACCCGCATGGCCGCCTGTCGAATCTGCTTCTCAGTGAGAGGGGCTTTTCCGTTCGCACTCCGCTGGTGGCACTGGCTGCCAGTCCGCTGGTCTTAGCCATTCCAGTCAAGATTCCCACTGTCATGCCCGACCAGAATTGGACGGTGTTTGACCCGGAGGGTTTCGCCGCGTACCGCATTGTGATGATCGTGATCGCTTGCTGCAGTTTGACGGCGGCGTTTGGTTTGGCGGCGCTATTCGTTGATGAACAATGGGCTTTCCTGGCGTTCTTGGTGACCGCAACAGCGCCGTTTGTGGTGCATGAGACCTATTTCACTTGGCCCAAGTTGGAAGCGGCCTGGTTCGTTCTGCTGGCCGCCTATCTGATGATTCGCGGACGGATGCTAGCGGCTGGATTGTTATGGGGAATCGCTTATCTGTGTCACCCGTTGGCGCTGCTGTTCGCTCCAGGATTGGCCGCTGTTGTTTGGCTAACAGACAGGAAGCGATGGTTCCGCGCTGCGTTACTCCTTCCTGGTATTTCTCTCTGCCTCGGTCTTTGGGTCTTGGTGAACCTCCATTCCTTCAATCAAACCTCGTTTCTGAGTTACTTTCAGATGGCAGACGGGCTGTACGATATGGGTCCGGCCGAGTGGTTGCGTTCCCGCTGGAATTCATTGGCTAATACAATATTGCCTTTGTATTTATTCTTAAAGCACTCGGATCATCCGTCAATTAATTCCCTTTACCAGCCATCTGCTCCCGTTGTGCGTTTCAATTTCCAATATTGGAATACACTCCCGTTTGGTGTGGGTCTGACCTATTTCTTTTTCATGCTTCGTCTGCTCTACAGTGCGGCCGGTAAAGCTCGCAGTTGGCTACTGCTGGTCTTCGTGGTGCCGTTCCTCTGCTTCACCATTTACTGGGGGTTTGGCAGCGCTGGCATGTTGCGCGAGGGTTTGCATCCGTTGGTACTGGGTCTTTTGATTTTCAGTGTTGTGTTGTGGGCACAGATGCGTCAGTCGCAATTCGCAACCGCCTGTTGTTACTGTCTGTTGCTGCGCGGTTTAGAAACGGCTTCCATGCTGCTTCTTCCTTCTCTGTTAGCCAGCTATCAATGGATCAGCAGTCAGTTTGTGTTGAGTGATTGTCTTGCGGTTGTGACCATGCTGGCATGCGTGAGCTACCTCGCCATCGTCACGTTCCGCCAAGCTTCGCTGCTGACAACGCAAAACGGGAATTTAGCCCGCCATCAACTTGATCTGAGCAATGTTGATAGACAGCCAAACTCCCGTTTTGAAAGGTCGGTACTTTGGTTTGGGTTTAGGTGGTGGCGCGCTTAGCGTCGATCTTGCGCTCTTGTCCGTTGCCCATGCCGCCCTCAGATTTGATGGTGAAATGAATGGTGTCGCCGTCTAACACGCCAACATAATGTGTTGTCATTTTGTTTCCGTTGAACTCGCGAACCACATCGAAAGATACGTTATTGCCGTCTACCTTCCCGGCAGAAATATCGGTATCGCCACGGCGCCCGCTCACCGTTCCAGTCAATGCGCCGCCGTCGGCTTTCAAGTTCATAGTGGTTGTCATTGTGGCGCCGTCGCGTCCCGGCATTTCTGCCGTCCACTTGCCGGTGACGTCGGCCGCCATCATTGTCATAGTGGCCAGACAACCGGCCAGCATCAGTTTCAATAGTTTCATTTTCAATAGTTCTCCTTTAGTCGAACCGCTGTCCATGTAGACTCCCCGCTTAGCTAGTCAGGTTACGGGCGGTACCACTTAAAAGACTTTAACGAATCTGTAGAGAAACAGCCGTGACCAAAGCCACTTCGTTTATGTCCCCCTTACTTGAGGGTGGGAAATATTAGCAAAATTCATGAGCCGATGTGGGTTATACTGTTTTCTGTAATCGGGTTTCAAAAACAGTAAACACCCTCCGGCTATAGGGAATACCACCGGGTTTTAGGTTGACACGGTAGGGTGGAAGCGTTAGTCTGGGAATTCGGTTAGACAATTAACAGTAAATTATTGAAGTTCTCGGGGACTGACGCGCGGCCGTGAGCGGCAGAAAACACTCTTAGCGACCTCTGAGGGAGACGAATGACGAACCATGAACATTTGGTAGTTGAGCTTGATGAGACCTCTCATGAGCACGACGGACATATAAAAATCAGCTACAAGTCGCTTGCATGGATCATTGGATCAGTTTTCGTGTTGATTTTGGTGGCAGCGGGATCTTTGACCGGCTACATGCAGGTTTTATGGAAAGCCGCTCAGATCGATAAGCTGGAAGCCGATTATCACCGGGTTCGCGATCAAAACAAGGCGCTCGTCACAGATAAGCTGCGCAGCGAACGGCAGATCAACCAGCTGGAAAATGTCGCGCAGACGGTTTCTCGAGCGTATGGCTTGACAACTCCCACCAGCGGCGATCTGCAGCCAATGGATTCCGACGATACCTCCACCGCCTCGATTAAAGAATCAATTCAAGAATTTAATATCTTAAAAGCCGCCAGTTTCTCGCATATTTATCATCATTACGCTCACCAATTTCAAACTCGCGTTCAACCCAGCATTTGGCCAGTGAATGGCGTAGTTAAAAGCTCATTCGGGCGGCGCAGCGATCCGTTCTCAGGCGAAAGCGCAGTGCATTCAGGCGTAGATCTTTCTGCTCCGGTAGGCACCCCGGTTAAGGTTACGGCCGACGGAGTGGTGGAGACTGTGACCACAGCAGGACGTTTCGGTCGTTTGGTGGTGGTCGATCATGGCGGCGGTCTGCAAACCTACTATGGTCACCTTTCGCAGTTTTTGGTGGTTCCCGGACAAGAGGTGCGCCGGGGCGAAACGGTGGCCTTGAGCGGCGCTACCGGGCGAGTGACTGGTCCGCACCTGCATTATGAGATTCGTATTCACGGTACACCGGTGAACCCCTACAACTATTTGGGCTTGAAGTCGGATCCCGGTTCGATTGCCGGCACCGGTAAAGCGCACAACGATCTCGGTCTTTGATTGCAACCCGGCTGAACTTTTCGGCATCTCTTCTTCAGTGAGTAAAGGCATCACGCGTCGCGCGATGCTCGCGACTTTGCCTGCCAGTTTGGCCGCGCAGACGTCCCGGAGCCGCCCCAAAGCGAAGCAGCTCCCCAGCGTGGGCGAGTTTGTTCGCTTTACCGACCCGACGACGGAAACATTCGTTGTCCGCCTCACCAGCCTGCAGAGTTCCAGTTATTTGCCTGCGGCAGTCAATCGTTTTGTTTCGGTGAAAGAAAGATATTTGCTTTTTTCCTCCGACCGCAACGGCGCACTGGCCCCTTTTCAAGTTGATTTGCATTCAGGTGGTGTCCGGCAGCTAGCGAGCCCCAGTCACCTAATTGCGCAGTCTCTCTGCCTTGATCCGAAAGAGCGCTGGCTTTATTTTTTGGACGGCGACCGGCTGCTGCGCACAGATGTGACTAAAAAAGACGCCAGACACGCGCCGGAGACGTTAGTGGATGGCGTCAGTAGCTTTAGTATTTCGCCCAGCGGCGCGCTGTTTTTGGTCCGTTCCGGCAGTTTGCAGCGGTTGGAGAATGACGCGGAAACCGCCACTCTTTCGGCTGCGCAGGCAGGCGATACCTGTTTGGCGCAACCAGGGGGCGGCCAAGGTTGTCTCGTGATTCGTGGACAAGAGTTTTGGTACGCCGCGGCGGGCGGAGCAAAACCGGTCTTACTGGCTAAGGGTGCGGTGTCGAATCCGTTTTGGTCGCCCGACGGTCAATCGTTACTTTTTTTGCGCGATGTGTCGAAGCAGACGGACGTGGTCCTCAGCGAAATTCACGCGGTAGGTTTGAACGGCAATGATGAGCGCTGCCTGGCGCCCACCAGCATGTTCGCCAGCTTCGCGCCAAATTTCGATGCCTCTGTCTTTGTGGGCGCTAGCCGGAGCAAGGCTCAACCGAACGTAGTGCTGCTGCTGCGGACGGCCAAGCGCGAGATGACGCTGTGCCAGCACCATGCGAGCCACCCTGTGGCCGTCTCCCCGGTGTTCTCTCCCGATGCGCGGCGCGTCTATTTTCAGAGTGACGAAGAGGGTAAGCCCGCGCTGTATTCGGTGAATGTGGAAATGCTGGTTGAGCCGCCCGGTGAGAGCGGCTCAGACGGCTAAAGCGGGCGAATGACTCAACCCGCGATCTTGATTTCGCCGATGCCGCCGTTTACTTCGAGTTTCACGGTTACTTTCGATTTGTTATACAAATCGTTTTCCCAATGGTCGCCCTTTTTCTCCAAACCCGTGACCGTAACGCTGCCGATGCCGCCGTGCGCTTCCGCGTAAATGCCCACGCCTTTGGGCAAGCGGACATCGGCTTGCCCAACGCCACCTTCAATTTTTACTTCGTAATCGTGCGTCGGTTCTCCGCTCAAATCAAGGCGCACTTGCCCGGCCCCCATGTGCACTTCCAGGTTGCGCAGGGCCAAGGTGCCAAGATTAAGACGCGCTTGACCCGCCCCGCAATTGATGGTGAGATCGGTGAGGATGTGGTCGTTCAGGTGCAGATCCCAGATGTTTTTGGTGTTGGAGCCGCTGGTCGATCCGTGCGGTTGCTTGATGGTGACGGTGGCGTGGGAGCCATTGGTGGTATCGGTAACCGTAGGCTTCCAGTCATCGACATTGTAAGTGAAGGTGCCGTCCAATAACTTCTCGGCGCCGCCGTCTATATTCATCTGGCCCGCGCCCATGTCGAGTTCTACGTTGGCTTTTTCTATCTTGGCGGAATCCAAATGGATGGAGTCGTTTCGGTCGGGTCCGGTGGCCACATGGGCAAAGCCGCAACCACCCAGCCAAACGCAACCACTTAAAACCGCGAGAATTCCGATTCGAGCAATCATTATGTCTTCCTTTACCTTGGTACGAGAGTATGTCAGATTTTGTTCCGTGACGGAAGAGCAAACTCCGCTCACCCCTTCGTGATAGCTTCATCTTTTGACAGGAGATCCTATTGAGAGCCGCTCTCTTCACCCGTGAATACCCGCCGAATGTCTATGGCGGTGCCGGCGTACATGTCGAATATCTGAGCCGTGAACTGGCGAAGAAGATCGACGTGGAGGTCCATTGTTGGGGCGACCAGAAGTCGCATGTGGGCCAGTTGCAAGTCATCGGCGAACAGCCTTGGCCGGAGATTACCAATGGGACGAGCGGCAAATTTAAAGCTGCGCTCGAAACGTTGAGCCTGAATCTAACTCAAGTGAAAGATCTGGCGGGAGTGGACGTGGTACATACCCATACGTGGTACGCGTCCATGGCGGGCTTCTGGGCGAAGAAGCTTTACGGCATTCCTTTTGTCCTGACGACGCACAGCCTGGAACCCTTGCGCGCCTGGAAATCCGAACAATTAGGCAGCGGCTACGCGATGAGTTCCTGGATTGAGCGCACTGCCATCTTAGACGCCGACGCGGTGATCGCCGTCTCGCGCGGTACGCAGGACGATATCGTCAAGGCGTATCCCGAAGTAAAGCCCGAACGCATTCACGTTATTTACAACGGCATCGATCTGGACGAATATCAGCGCACCAGCGAAGACACGGCTCTTAAGACTTATGGCGTCGATCCGGCCGTCCCGTATGTTCTTTTTGTAGGTCGCATTACCCGCCAAAAAGGCGTCACGCACTTAGTGGATGCGATTGAATATTTGCCGCCGGATACCCAGATTGTGCTTTGCGCCGGAGCGCCGGACACGCCGGAGATCGCCGCTGAGATGCGCGCGAAGGTAGATGAAGCGCGCAAGCGGAATAGCAAGATTGTTTGGATCGAGAAAATGGTGACGAAGCGCGAAGCGATTCAGCTTTACAGCCACGCGCGCGTGTTCTGCTGTCCGTCTGTTTACGAGCCCTTTGGCATCATCAACCTGGAAGCGATGGCCTGTCACGCGCCGGTGGTGGCCAGCGCGACTGGCGGTATCAAAGAAGTGGTGGTGGACAATCAGACCGGCTACTTAGTTCCGTTCGAGCAAGATCCCACGACGAGTTTCCCAACGCATCCGGACAAATTTGCCCGCGACTTGGCGGGGCGTGTGTCTCAGCTTCTCGCCGATCCGGAGCGCTGCCGGCAATTTGGCGATGCGGGGCGGAAGCGAGTAGAGGAAACTTTCAGTTGGCGCAGCATTGCCAACCAAACGGTGGAACTGTACCGTTTCCTGATCGACAAATCGAAAGATGCCTCTCGCTGATAATAGTTTTTCGAACCTTTAAATCATCATGCCTAAGCCGCAACTCGACGGACGCCAAAGGGTCGTCATTGAAACTGTTTCTCCTGAAATCGACGGTGGACGCTTTGCCGCCAAACGCACGATTGGCGACACCGTGCGCGTGGAAGCCGACATTTTTACCGACGGCCATGATTCTGTTGCCGCCGTGGTGCGTTACTGGCAGGCCGGCGCGGACAAGTGGCAAGAAAGCCCCATGCGGTTTTTCGATAACGACCGCTGGGCCGGCACGTTTCCGGTAACGAGCTTTGGGCCGCGCCGGCTTTACCGTGATTGCCTGGGTAGACCATTGGGAAACATGGCGGCGCGATTTGACTAAACGCATTTCGGCGCATAACGACGCCGATGTGGATTACCTGATTGGTGCGAACCTGATTGAGGCGGCCGCGCAACGCGCGAGCGGCGCCGACGGCCAGTGGCTGCAAGCCAAAGCAAAGGAGATCCGAGAAGATCACAATACCGAAGCCGCCGTAGCGCTTCCACCGACGGCATGTTGAATGACATGATGGCGCGCTACCCGGACCGCCAGTTCGCCAGCCAGTACGAGCGCACGCTAGAGATTGTGGTGGATCCTGTGCGTGCCCGTTTTAGCGCCTGGTATGAACTGTTTCCTCGCTCTACAGGCGCAAGCGCTGCAAAGCACGGCACGTTCAAAGATGTGGAAGCGCGCCTGCCGTATGTGGCCGAACTCGGCTTCGACGTTTTGTACTTCCCGCCGATTCACCCTATTGGCGTTAACTTTCGGAAGGGTAAAAATAACGCCGTGCAAGCAGAACCCGGTGACTTGGGCAGCCCTTGGGCCATCGGCGCGAAGGAGGGCGGCCACAAAGCCATTCTTCCCGAACTGGGTACGATTGAAGATTTCCGCCATTTAGTGAAGACCGCCGAAGCTATGGGCATTCAGGTGGCGCTCGACATCGCGTTTCAAGTTTCACCCGACCATCCGTACGTCAAAGAGAGCGAAGCGTGGTTTAAGAAAAGGCCCGACGGCACGATTCAATACGCTGAAAATCCGCCCAAGAAATATCAGGATATTTATCCGTTTGAATTCGAAACGCCGAAGTGGTGGGAGCTTTGGCAAGAACTGAAAAGTGTTTTCACCTATTGGATTTCGCAGGGCGTTAAGATTTTTCGCGTTGATAATCCGCATACCAAAGCTTTCCCTTTCTGGGAATGGTGTATTACCGAACTGAAGCGCGAATCGCCGGAAGTGCTGTTTCTGTCCGAAGCCTTCACGCGGCCGAAAGTGATGTACCGTTTGGCCAAGTTAGGTTTCAGCCAGTCGTATACCTATTTCCCTTGGCGCACCGGCAAACAGGAAATCACCACTTACCTGACGGAACTGAGCACCGCACCGGTGCGCGAATTTTTCCGGCCGAATCAATGGCCCAATACGCCGGATATCCTGACCGAATTTCTGCAAAGCGGCAACCGCGCGGCGTTCATGCTGCGTTATCTGCTGGCGGCCACGCTGGGCGCTAATTATGGCATTTATGGCCCTGCTTTTGAATTGCTGGAAAGCCAGCCGCTGCGTCCGGGTAGCGAAGAGTATTTGAATTCGGAGAAGTATCAAATTCGCCAGTGGGATCTGGACCGGCCTGAAAGTTTGCGCCGGCTGATCAGCCGTGGTGAACCGGATTCGCCGCAACAATACCGCGCTGCAAAGCGATTGGGGTTTGGCGTTTCACCCGGTGAGCAACGACAATTTGCTGTGCTACAGCAAGCGTTCCGAAGACGGCAAGAATTTGATTTTGATGGTGATGAATCTGGATCCCACGCGAACCCAAGTCGGGGATGGTGGATGTGCCGCTGGAGCGCTTCGGGCTGGCCGACGGGCAGCGCTACCAAGTGAACGATTTGCTGATTGGTGAGCAATATACCTGGACGGGCCGTCAAAATTACGTGGAGCTTAACCCGCACGAAGGTGCCGGGCCATATTCTGGAACTCCGCCAAGGCTGTAGGCGGATTCTATATGCCGCAACGTGATATCATCCCGCAATAGGTGCATTTGATGCGAACTGTAAAGTCGTCACTCCTACTGGCCGGCATTCCGGCAGCCATGCTGTTCCTGAATAGCTGCGCGGGGAATTCCCATGCGGCGGATGAGAATTACATCCTTGTTGCCGACAACACAAAGATTGCCTACTGGCAACTCGCGGCGCAAGGTTTGGCGCACGCCGCCGCAGAGATGAAGGTTAAGTCGAACGTGTTAGGCCCAGATGGCCACGACCCGCAAGGCGAACACGATGCCTTCAAGCACGCAGTGGCGCATGAAGCCTTCCGGCATTCTGGTGTCGGCGGCGGACGCAAGCATTCTCACGCCCGACATTAACGCGGCGCTCGATCAGAACATCCCGGTGATTACCATCGATTCCGACGCGCCCGATAGCAAGCGCCTTTTCTTTGTGGGCACCGACAACTACAGCGCCGGCGTGATTGGCGGCAAGATGACGGCCAAGCTGCTGAATGGCAAAGGCAATGTGGTTGTTTTCACGATTCCTTCGCAATCGAATTTGAAAGATCGGCTGCAAGGCTACATGAGCGCCTTTGAGAAGACCGATATCAAAATCGAGCAAACGATTGACATGAACGGCAGCGGCGATACGGCTTTTGACAGCGCGAAAAAACTCATTGATAGCAAGGCCAAGGTGGACGCGTTTGTATGCTTAGAAGCCATTGCGTGCCCGGCTGTGGCTGACGTGGTGAATCGCGCTAATCTGGCGGGCAAGGTGATGGTGATTGCGATGGACACCGATCCATCCACCATTGATTGGATCAACAAGGGCGTGATCTCGGCAACTATTGCGCAGAAGCCTTACACGATGGCGTACTACGGCACCAAGCTGCTGGACGACATCCACCACCATCCGCCAAGTCCGCTGGCTGGCGATTGGAATAAAAATATTTTCTCGCCCGATACCGACATTCGTTGATACAGGGACGTTTGTGGTCGATAAGACAAACGTGGGTAGTTTGGCCAAAGCGCCGACGCCCAGTGGTCAGTAACGCCTAAGTCCTGAAATCATTGAGATGTGCGAGCGCGGTACCGGAAACGGAAACTCCGGTTGCTTAGTTCAGTTCACGGCCATATTGCTCCGCGGCTTTGAGCTGAGAAAAAGTGACATCAATTCGGAGTAGATGAATCCGGCCGCGCTTGTGTATTTCCTGCGCGCTTAATTTGGCGGCGCGCGCGTCTCTGAGAAAGGCCGCGTGGTCTCTTACCGCGCGTTGCCAGGCTTCTTGAAGGGCAATGATGTTTCGCAGTTCCATAAGCCCAGTGTGCTGCTTATTACGGCCAGTCTCAAGCATCCTAATTGCCTCGCGGTCCCAAATCTGTTACCAGTACTCGCCTTGCCAAATTGGCGGTATAGGACTAGGGCGTGTTGCTGTCTTCACTGATTTGTGATACAACAAAACCGGGCCCTGTTGCACTCTTGAAACCCGTCGCCTGGCTATTTTCTTACCGCTCTTGTTTGCTCGGTCTCGCTTTGCGGCGCGGCCGACGCTCCGGATTCCGCCGAGCAACAGCGCATTCTGGATAAAGTCCGCCAATCTGTCTCCCGCTATCTGGAAAACCTCCCGAATTTTGTGTGTTCGCGAGTCACCGAACAATTCGACGCAGGCAAGAAGCCTGAACATTGGAGGCAGCGCGACACTGTCACCGAACGGCTGATCTTCAATCAAGGGAAAGAAAACTTCACGCTCGAATTGGTGAACGGAAAGCCGGTTCAGGCCGGACATTATGTGGGACGGCCGCTGGAGACGAGCGGGGAATTTGGTGAGTTGGTGAGCACAGTCCTTGATGAGCGGACAGAAGCGCAGATCAACTGGAGCGGCTGGGAGCAGATCGACACGCACAGGGTGGCCGTGTTTGATTATCTGATTGACGCTCAACATTCAAGAGCCTCGGTTTCGCTGAACGGCCTTAACGTCATTGTTCCCTACCGCGGCAAAGTCTACGCCGATCCTGAGACTGGTGATTTGTGGCGCATCACGAGCGAGCCTTCTGAACGTGCCTCCGGAAAAGAAACGAAATCCCTGGTAACGACCGTTGATTACGGTCCAGTTGATATTTCTAACAAGCGTTTCATTTTGCCGGTGAAGGCCAACATCTTGCTGAACGAGGGCAAACGTAACCTCTGAATAAGATCGTCTTCAACCAATACCGCAAATTCGAAGCGGAATCGAAAATTACTTTTGTAACCAGTTCGAACTAAGCTGCTTTCTGGCCGATACGGTTTGTGTCGGCTTATGAAAAACATCTTGTCCTCGCCGGTCTTGCTCTTTGTGTGTTCGTCATCTTGTGTCCGCTGCCAGCAGGCAGTGAAGGGCCAGAAGATTATCGCATAGAACTGAGTGCCACTTTGTGGCGCATGAATTCAAATGGCACGATCAATGCCGATGGTTCACCGATTAACCTTCTGACGGATCTGGGCGTTGGCCAGCGTCAGCGGATTTATGACGGCCGCTCGACGTTCAAGTTTAAGCGGAAATTGCGTTTCGTCTTGGAAGGGACGCCACTTTCCATTCAAGGTCTAACACTGTGAATCGCAGTGTTACTTACTTTGGGCAGCAATATTCAGTGAGTGAAACATTGAAATCTTCGGCGCAAATCAACTATATTTATGCGGGCCTTCACAAGGATTTCTATAGCGGACGGATGGGCCGCTTGGGTACTTCTATGGGCGCGGCGTATCTTGGGCCTTGGCCGGTAATATTGAAGCTGAACAATCGGGCGTAGACAAGAAAGGCAGCACGCCGTTCGGTCTGCCTTTTGCGGGTGTTGATTTTCGTCTCTATCCCATTCCGAACAGGCGTTGGATTGCTTTGGAAGGCGCCGTTCGTGGCCTACCGGCTGGAGCCTATGGCCACTGGGTTGAAGGCAGTGGCGGCGTGGGCACTTGGATTGGTCCCGATCGGCTTGCAACTCGGCTATCGCGAGATGTTGATCGATTTTCATCAGACGGGAGTGAATCCGAATGGTCTTAACCTGCGCTTTTACGGCCCGATGGCGACTGTTTACTGGAATTGGTAGCGGGGCGGCGCAACAAATCTCTGGAACTTTTTCCCTCCATGGACCGTAATCCGCTCCATGGAGACTTTCTTCGCCGATGTCCGCCAGGCACTTTCGGCTGCTGGTCAAGAACCCAGGCTTCACTTTGGTGGCCATCGCCGCTTTCGCGCTCGGCATCGGCGCAAACACTGGCATTTTCAGCGTTGTGGACAAAGTTCTTCTGCAGCCTCTGCCTTATCCGCACCCGGAACAGATTGTCCAACTCGGCCGGAAATATCCGGAGCGGCGAAGGTTTTTCTAATTCCATTCCGAAGTACAACACCTGGCGTAACAATCAAAACGTTTTCTCTGCCATGGCCATTTACGACCATGGAAGGCCCGGGCCTCAATATCAGCAGTGGCGAGCGTCCGGAACAAGTGAAAGGCGTTCACGTTTCGGCGGATTTCTTCAAAGTGTTTGGCGTAGGCCCGGCGCGTGGACGCACATTTTCAAAGGAAGAAGATCTTCCTAAAGGTCCGAAAGCCGTCATCATTAGCGATCATCTATGGGAATCTCATTTCTCGCGCGATCCCAATATATTGAACCGCACGATTACTCTGAATGGCGAAGTCCTATCCGGTCATCGGCATCATGCCGCCTCGTTTGTGGCCACGCCTTCGGCCGAAGTTTGGATTCCTTTGCAAGCGGACCCGAACAGCGATAACCAAGGCCACTATTTGGCGATTGCGGCGCGCCTGAAAGATGGCGTAACCATTGAGCAAGCGCGCGCCCAAATGAAACTTAGCGGGCGAAGTGTTCCGCCGCGGCTAATCCGAAGTGGATGGATAAAAACGAAAGCGTCGCTGTCGCTCCCATGGGCTGAATCGCAAGTGCGCGATGTAAGGCTTGCGTTGTTGATCCTGCTGGGCGCGGTGGTGGTGGTTCTTCTCATTGCCTGCGCCAATGTAGCGAATTTCTTGCTAGCCCGCGCGGCTGCTCGTCAACGTGAACTCTCTATCCGCGCGGCTCTAGGAGCGAGCCGCGCTCGGGTCATCCGCCAGCTACTCACAGAAAGCGTCATTCTTGCGGGCATTGGCGGAGTACTGGGTCTCTTTCTCGGCGGCATTGGCGTTCGCACTTTGTTGTTGATTGAGCCCGGTGGATATTCCTCGTTTGGGCGATGTCACCAAACTGCAGTCTGTGTTTGCGCATGATTGATTGGCGCATTGCGCTCTTCACGCTGGCGCTTTCCATGCTCACCGGAATCGTGTTCGGTTTGGTGCCCGCGTTGCAAATTTCGAAGCCCGATATTGCCTCCACTTTGAAAGATTCCGCCGGCCGTTCGTCAACTGGTGCCCGCCGCCATGGTTTCATGCGTAAAGTGCTGGTTGCGTCTGAGATGGGTTTAGCCGTCGTGCTTTTGGCTTCGGCCATGCTGCTCATTCGCAGCTTTGTGGGTTTGAGCAATGTGAGCCTTGGCATAGATCCCCGCCATGTGTTGACCATGCAGACATCGCTTGGCCGGCGAGCGGTATGGCGACGACCGAAAAAGTGGATGCGTTTACCACTCAGGTGCTGCGGCGCATTGAAGCTTTACCCGGTGTGGAAAGCGCCAGCGTCGCCATTGCGCTGCCTCTCACAACCGAGATTGATCTGCCTATCAACATCGCTGGCAAGCCGCCCAAAACCGGCGACCAATGGAACGGCGATGAGCAATGGCGGTCGGTGTCTCCGCACTACTTCGCGACTTTCAAAATTCCCGTGCAAACCGGGCGCCTGTTTACCGAGCGCGACACCTTTCACCTCGTCGAAGGTGTTGCTGATCAATCGCGCCATGGCGAACAAATATTGGAAGAACGAAAATCCCGTCGGCCAGGTTGTGACGATTGGCAAAGGTCTAGGACCGCTTGAAGATCAGCCGCGCGAGATTGTCGGAATCGTTGGGGATGTACGCGAGACCGGAGCCGCGGATAAGGATGTCTCTGTGATGTATGTGCCCGCCAGCCAGCAGCCACAAGGGCTGACGGTACTAGCAAATTCTGCGCTGCCTCTTTCTTGGGCGATTCGGTCCAATCTTGACACCGAGAACTTTGAGCGCTGCCGTTCTCAAAGAAATGCAGAGTGTGGATGGCCAGATGTCCACCTCGAAAGTCCGCTCCATGGAGCAAGTTTTAGCGAGAAAAACGCGCAGCAGACCTTCAACATGCTGCTCCTCAGCATATTCGCAGGCGTTGCGCTGGTGCTGGCCGCCATTGGGATCTATGGGTTGATGTCTTATTCGGTTGAGCAACAAACCGCGGAACTGGGTGTGCGCATGGCTCTGGGGGCAGGGAAGGCGGATCTCTTCCGCTTAGTCGTGAAGCAAGGCATGACGCCGGCTTTAATGGGTGTCGGCGCCGGTCTGGGCTTGGCCTTGCTCGCCACACGCGTCATGAAGGCGCTGCTCTTCGGAATAGAGCCGAATGATCCACTCAGCTTTATCGCTGTGGCCGTGACGCTGAGTGTGGTTGCGCTTGTCTCTATCTATTTACCCGCGCGCCGCGCCATGGGCTTGGATCCTCTAATCGCACTTCGGCAAGAATAACCCCGTGTGTTCCCGGTGACACAAGCGTGTGGCCGGGTACACACTATGGCTCTTCCCTCGTTCATTGCTTTCAATGCTTTGCGCGTTGGCGCCTTCCGTGCACTTAAGCAGTGCATGAAGAACAGCAAACTTACACAAACTCTTTGGATCGCCTTCTGGCTGATCGCCGCCACAAACAAAGTGATGTTCGGTGCCGACGCGCCCAACAAAAACCGCCACATCGTTATCTCAATTCCACAAAAGCAACTGACGCTCTTTGAGGGCGATTCCGTAGTGAAGACCTACGACGTCGCCGTCGGCAAGCCTTCCACGCCGAGTCCTTACGGCAGCTACGCGGTTGTCAACCAAATTGACCATCCCACTTGGTACGGCCACGGCAAGCCCGTCGCGCCTGGCCCGCACAATCCGCTAGGTACGCGCTGGATCGGATTGTCGAAGGCCGGCTATGGGATTCACGGCACGAATCAGCCCGATTCCATCGGCAAGGCCGCTTCGCACGGCTGCATTCGGATGCGCAACCAGGATGTTGAAGAACTGTTCGCACTGGTTGGGCCCGGCGTCACCGTGGAGCTAATCGATTTTTAGTTCATTCTGATGTTCACCAATTCAAAGGAGATGAAAATGTTGTTCGTAAAAACGCTACTGCTTGTTTCAGGATTCGGTTTGCTTACCGTGGCCGCCGGTATCCTCGTTTGGGATTTGATCAAGATCGTTAAGGCGCGTAAAGTTTCGCCTGGAGAGGACGGAGTCGTACCTCTGCCGCGGGTGGTGCGGGTACAGTGGGGCGCCATTCGAGTGCTTGTTTTATGGACGTTACCCTTAATGCTGGTGGCGTCGTCCATCGCGCTGGTGCCGAGCGGGATGGCGGGCGTTGCCGTGAATCAATTAGCGGGCGTTCGCAACGAGACGCTGTATCCGGGCGTGCATCTGGTCTGGCCGTTGATCGAAAACGTGGAGTTGTTCAACGTGCGCGATCAGATTTTCACCAGCGTCATTGACGATTCGAAAAAGAAAGATGGCCTTACCGTTCAGACCCAAGAAGGTCTGACGGCCGCGGTGGCGGTAGCCGTCCGCTATCGGATTCAGGCGAACAAACTTCCTTATGTGTTCGCCAACCTGCCACAACCGGTTGAACGCGAGATGGTGAACCCGGTTGTGGGCAGCGTGTTTCGCGAGATTGCGCCGCACTACATGGTGCGTGAGATCTTTTCGACAAAACGCGAAGCGCTGACCCAGGAAGCCGCGCGCATCATCACCAATAAGTTGGCGCACGACGGCATTCAGGTCAAAGAGGTTACGCTACGCGACATCGAATTGCCTGCCGAATATGCGCATGGGCTCGAAGGTTTGCTTCTGAAAGAGCAGGAAAACGAAAGCATGAATGTGGAGCTCGAACTTAAGCAAAAAGCGGTGAAAGCGGCGGAATTAGAAGCAGATGCGCTCAAGGCGCGCGAAGTTAAGGAAGCCGAAGCGCAGGCGGAAATTACTGTGGTCCAAGCCAAGGC
This sequence comes from Bryobacterales bacterium, assembly GCA_963840845.1. Classification (GTDB taxonomy): domain Bacteria; phylum Acidobacteriota; class Terriglobia; order Bryobacterales; family Bryobacteraceae; genus Bog-105. The sequence goes on along the minus strand of CAWJBS010000086.1, from coordinate 13,314 downwards.
GCAAGCGGACGCCATGCAACACACTCTGCCGTTAAAGGAAAAACAAATTCAGCAATCACGTTTGGAAGCGGAAGCCCGCAAAGAGGCCACTGTGATGAATGCCGAAGCGCAAGCTCAGGCGAAAGTGATCGACAGCAAAGCAGAGTTGGAAAAACGCAAAATGATGAGCGATGGCGACGAGGATCATATTCGCAAAGTGGCTGTAGCCGACTCTGAACGGATGCGCCTGGAGGCCAGTGTGCTGAAAGATAACCCGCTGTTGATTCAAAAAATCATTGCCGAAAAACTGTCGGATAAGGTGCAGATCATGATGGTGCCGAATGATGGTAAGTTTTTCTTTGCCAACGATGTGCTGAAGGGATCGCAGATGCAAGAGGTCAGCGGGCGCTAACCGATTACTATAGTTTGCGGGGTATGCGTTCCGGCTTCATTCATGCCCCGCTTCACTTTCATGCGAATTCTTTTTGGTTTGGTCTGGTTGGCCTCGGCCTTTGTTTACGCCGACACAATTGAAGATGGCGCGCAAGAATTGGCGGGCAAGATTGCGGCGCATTTAGGCGTTCAGGAAAAAACTCAATTCGTTACCCACAATATTTCTTCACTTCCCGCCGCCGACGCGGCCCGCGCCCGGCGAATCATGGAGGCAGCGCTGCCCAAGCGCCCACATGCGAGAAGTGTGGCCGAGATTACACTCACTTTTTCCGAAAATGCCGCTGGTTATCTTTGGGTGGCGGAAATTCACAAAGAAGCGGTTGAGATGGTGGCCGTTCGCGCGCAACGTGCACCCTCGCTGCCGCCGCGCCAGTTACTCACGAAACGGTTACTGTGGCAGCAAAGCGAGCCGATACTCGACTTTTGGCAACAAGACGACAAACTTCTCATTCTGAGCGAGGCCAGCTTGGTGATGCTGGAAGCAGGGCAGCGGTCTGAGACGGCGATCGACGTGCCTCGCGTGCGCGATCCGCGTGGGCGCTTGGAAGTCGAGGGCGACACCATCACTGCCTATTTCCCGGGCGCCACTTGCCGCGGTACTGTGAAACCCTTGCAACTCGATTGTGAAAATACTCCGGCGGATTTCTCTTTCAATGCCGCGAAAGTTCACTTCACACCGGGCCGCAACACGCTTGAGGGGATTCGCTTGAACGACGAAACTGTGGCGGTTTGCACTGGGCAGCATTTGGCCGCGCTGAAAGAAAACAAAGTAGAACTTTTCGCCAAGAATGGCGCACATCTAGATGAAGCGGAAGTGGCCGGAACAGTAACCGCGCTTTGGCCGGCGAACGACGGTGCGGGGGTGGTGGTTCACAATCTCAATACGGAGCAATATGCGGCTTATGCGCTATTGGTGGATTGCAGTAGTCGTTAGCGGCGGCAGCAGCCTAGCGTGGCTACTCACTGCCCAGACGGCGCGTCCGCATTATGGCGGAGTTTTGCGTGTGGAAATGAGTGACACCGGCGATACTCGCTTCGCTGGCGAGATCAATGAGACCCTGGTGCGCAGCAACCGCCATGGAGAGATCGAGCCTTGGCTCGCTACTGCTTGGACACATGACGCCGGCGCGGGTAAGTGGATCTTCGCTCCCCGCAAGAACGTTTTACTGCAAAGCGGTGAAATGTGGACTCCTAACGAAGGCGTGCTGAGCATTGCCGATAACAAGCCGATAGAAGAGATTCTCGTTGAATCGGCCCAACCTGAAAAAGCTGTGGCGGAAACCGGTCCTTTTCATGTTTCTAACCAGAAACCTAGTCAGTTCGAACGGCTCGAAGCAAATGAAAAGTATTGGGGCGGACGGCCGTTTCTCGATGCCGTTGAAATTCAAATGGGCCGTCCCCGTCGTGACCAGTTGCTTGATTTCGAACTTGGCAAGGCTGATGTTGTGGAAGCGGAACTCACCGATATCAAATCGCTGAGGCAGCGCTCCGCCATTGTCCAAGTGTCAAAACCTCTGGAGACGGTGGCGCTGGTGTTTGAAAATGCGGCTGTTTCCGGTGACGTAAGGCAGGCGCTCGCGCTCAGCGTTGATCGCTCCACCATGCAGCGTGTGTTGCTGGATAAGCAAGCCGAAGTATCGGCTGCTCTGCTGCCGCAGTGGATCAGTGGTTATTCGTTCTTGTTTCCTGCGAATCGTGATCTTGCCCACGCCAAGGAACTGATGCATGGCAAAACGAACCTGGCGCTGTGCAGCGATGCGGGCGACAGAGTGCTGCAACCTGTTGCCGATAGGATTGCAGTGGATGCCGGACAAGTGGATATTGTTATGCACCGATCCACGGGTATCTGCGATGTCCGCCTGGTTCGCTTGGAGGTGCGGTCAGTGAATCCGCAACAGGCTCTCTTGTCTATGGCCTTGGCGTTGCATCAACCGGCACCAGCTTGGGCGCCGCCGTACCAGATGGAGCGTGAGCTTTTGAAAGACTACCGTGTGGTGCCCTTATTTCACTTCCCACTGGTTCATGTTCTGGCGCCGAACGTACGCAACTGGTCGGCGGACTGGAATTTAGCAGACGTTTGGCTTGAGGCAACACCGTGACGTTTCGAACCAAGCTATTGCTAGTTTCGTCTCTCACCGTTGCGGGCGCGGTAGCGTTAGTGACGGGCGCGGTATCGGTAGCGGCGCGCCGAGCGTTCGAACGGGTGGACGCGGAACGCCGCGCGGCATTGTTGCAGCAGTTCGAAAAAGAAATCAAAGCGCAGGGACGTGACGTGAGTGCCGCCCTGCAGCGCGCCGGATCCTCTGTTTTAATAACTCGTATAGCGGCGGAAGCAGACCGCCCCGATCCCGATTTCGCTTCATTTTATTCGGATGCGCAGACCCTGGCGCAAAATACTGGCTTGGCTTTTCTAGATGTCGCCCGAAAAGATCTGACGATTCTATCGTCGGCGCATTGGCCCGTGCGCTTCGGCTACAAGAACGACTGGGGATTGTGCAACACCTGCCGTCCAGGGCAAGCCTTTCTCACCCGAATTCCGCTGCCGGATGGCGCAACGGCGGTGGCTCTGGCTTCCGTGGTTGAGCAGAACGGCGTCGTTCTTATAGGCGCGCAGCGCCTGGACGCCACGTTCATGAAGGCTTTGGGCGAAGCTCCCGGTGTTCGCGCCATCTTGTGCGTTGCGCCGCAAGAGTGCTTCGATTCCGGCGGTCCGGTTGCGTTGAACGCACAGGTGCAAAGTCTTGCGGCGGTGGCGGCGCGCAATAACAACACATCGAGACGCGTGGGAGACGAAGCCTTTCAGGCCGCACCACTGCGCGAAAATGGCGTGGCGTTGGGTGTGCTGCTCGTCGCTTCTTCCCTGGAGCAGCAGAGCAAACTCGAGTCGTCCATCCTGAGAATCGGATTGTGGGTCGCCTTGAGTGGAATCGTCCTGGGCATTCTTCTCGGCTGGTGGACCACCGAACGAATCACTCGTCCAGTGAATGAGTTGGTGCGCGGCGCTCGGGCCGTAGCATCCGGAAACTGGACCGCCAAAGTGAATGTTCCACAGGGCGACGAAATGGGAGAGCTAGCTTTGGCGTTCAATAAAATGACGGGCGAGCTTCTGGAGCAACAGAATCGGGCCCTGCAAGCCGAGCGCGTAGCGGCGTGGCGTGAACTGGCGCGCCGCTTGGCTCACGAATTGAAGAATCCACTTTTCCCGCTACAGATTACCGTGGAAAATATGCAGCGAGCCCGCTCATTGAGCGCTACTGAGTTTGACGAAGTATTTCAGGAGGGCACTCGCACGCTTCTCGATGAAGTCCGCAACTTTAAGACCATCATTGGCCGCTTCAGCGATTTTGCCAAGATGCCCGCACCGCACTTTGAGAAAGTCAATGTCGGCGACGTCGTCTCAGACGTAGTGCGGCTCTATGAAGCGCAACTCAAAACGAATAACATTACTTTGCACACGCGAATAGCCGGCAGTGCCTTGATGATCGACGCCGACCCGGACCAATTACGCCGCGCCCTGAGCAATCTTGCCTTGAACGCGATTGATGCGATGCCGCAGGGTGGAACTTTGACATTTGCTGCCGACCTAACTGAGAATGCCGTGCAAATCCGGGTAACTGACACCGGCCAGGGACTCACCCAAGAAGAAAGTTCCCGTCTTTTTACGCCCTATTACACAACGAAACAGCACGGTACCGGTTTGGGTCTGGCTATTGTGCAGGGCGTCGTAAGCGATCATCACGGAAAAATCACCGTGGAAAGCTCTGAAGGAAAAGGCGCCACATTCGTGATTGAATTGCCGATCAAGCAAATGATGGCGGCGCAAGTATGAGCCACTTGCTGATTGTGGATGACGATCACAACACCCTGGCTTCGCTGAGCCGGGCATTTCGGCTTGCCGGCTATGAAGTAACGGTAGCCGAATCCGCGGCGCGCGCGTTGGAGTTGCTGCAGGCACGCGCGTTCGATTTGATTTTCTCGGATGTTGTAATGCCCGCGAAAGACGGTCTGGCGTTGCTGGCGGAGATCCGTTCGTTGGGCCTAAATACGCCCGTCGTGATGATGTCGGGGCAGGGGACTTTGGAAATGGCGGTGCGTGCCACCAAACTCGGCGCGCTGGATTTTCTGGAAAAGCCTATCTCCACCGAACGCATGCTCCTAACCGTGGAGAATGCTCTGCGCGTATCGCAGTTAGAAAGTGAGAACCGCGATCTCCGCGCGCGCTTCGGCAGGCACGAAATCATCGGGGAAAGCGCAGGCATGCGCCGTATTATGGCGCAGGTGGAACGCGTTGCGCCCAGCATGTCGCGGGTTTGCATCCTGGGCGAAACGGGTACGGGCAAGGAAGTGATCGCGCGCGCCCTGCACGAAAAGAGCACGCGGAAGAATGGCCGCTTCGTTACTTTGAACTGCGCTGCTGTTCCGGCCGAGCTGATTGAAAGTGAATTGTTCGGGCATGAGAAAGGATCGTTCACGGGCGCCGCGGCCCGTCACTTGGGTAAGTTTGAACAGGCCACCAAAGGCACACTCTTTTTGGACGAAATTGGCGATATGCCCGCCGCCATGCAGGCAAAACTGCTGCGCGTTTTAGAAGAGGGCGAAGTGGAGCGCGTGGGCGGAGGCGGCGCGATTCCGGTAGATGTTCGCGTGATCGTGGCCACGCACCGGCATCTCGAAGAACTGGTGAGCAAGGGCGCTTTCCGCGAAGATCTGTTCCACCGAATCTATGTTTTTCCAATTCTGCTGCCGGCTCTGCGTGAGCGTAAGGGTGATGTGACGCTGCTGGTCAATTACTTCGCGCAGCGCATCAATGCTGAAAACAATTGGAAGACGCGAGTCTTTACTCCGCAGGCCCTCGCCGCGTTGGAGCAATATCAATGGCCCGGCAACGTGCGTGAACTGCGCAACGCCGTCGAACGTTTATTGCTTCTGGCTGACGAAGCCGTAGACGAACGCACCGTGCAAATGGCGCTGCCCAACCTCCATGTACAAGAGCGCAAGACCTACTACGGCAACCGGGTCATTGGTCTCGCGCGTGGAAGACTTCGAACGGATGACCATTCGCGAAGAGTTAATTCGCCACCAGTTCAACATGACCGCTGCTGCCAAAGCTTTGGGCCTGGAGCGCAGCCATCTTTATAAGAAGTGCGCGGCCCTTGGGCTTGATCTGGACGAACTGCGCAAGGACGATAAGTAGTACGCTTGCCTTATGCCTTTTGTCAGTGTCGTCATTCTCGTTGGTATTTTTATTCTCATATCCGGCCTACGCGTCGCTAGGGAATATCAACGCGCCGTAGTCTTTCGCCTGGGCCGCTATACTGGCCTGCGCGGACCCGGCCTCTTCTGGCTCATTCCGCTCGGCGTGGAGAACGAAACGCGCATTGACCTGCGCGTGATCACCGCGCCCATTGAGCAACAGGAAACCATCACGCGCGACAGCGTCACGGTCAAGGTGAATGCCGTGCTCTGGTACCGCGTCACCGACCCGCAGAAGGCTGTTCTCAATGTTGAGAATTTTCGCGCCGCTGTTCAGCAAGTCGCTCTCACCAGTCTGCGTAACGTCATCGGCCAGCACGATCTGGATGAGGTGTTAAAAGCGCGTGATCAAATTAACGCCATACTCAAACGCAACGTAATGGAGAATATTGCCCCGTGGGGTGTGACTGTCGAATTGCTCGAAATGAAAGATGTTGAGATTCCGCAGGATATGCAGCGCGTTATGGCGATGGAAGCGGAAGCCATGCGTGAAAAGCGCGCCCGTATCATCAAAGCGGAAGCGGAGTTGGAAGCATCTCAGAAGCTGGCGGAAGCGGCCCAACTAATGGTAGGCAATCCCGCTGCTTTGGAATTGCGCCGCATGCAAATGGTGTCAGAAGTCGGCGCAGAGAATAACAGCACCACGGTGATCATGATGCCGGCCGAATTTGTGCATATTGCGGGCAGTTTGTCGAAATTCCTGGAAGGGAACAAGTCTTCCTAGTGAGGCTCGAATAACAGCAGATCGAGGCTGAAGGTGAGCCGCATCGCCTCGCTTTTCTTAGCTGCGATTGGCCGGTAAACGGAATGCAAAATGTCGTCCACGGCCTTTGCCTCTAAGTCGGCCGATGTTGTCACTCGCTCGGTTTTCAAAAGTCTAAAGCCGTTGCCGAACGTTTCTACCGTGCGCGCGGTGCGGTCGGTCCCCACGCCACGTAATTCTATTAAATCCTCGGGTGAGGCAAGGGCCACCAGCAATTTCCCACTCGGCCGAAGCACCCGCTGAAACTCCGCGGCATTCATCCGTCCCGTGATTGACATGACAATCGAAAACGATTGGTCCGCGTAAGGCAGGAACCGGTCTGCATTGCCCACAATCCACTCGCACTCCCGATAACGCGTCGCCGCGGCATCAATTGCGATGGCGGAAATGTCCACTCCGTGGCCGGTAAATCCGCTTTGTCTCGCCAGGTTTCCTAAATAGAACCCTTCCCCACATCCGGCATCCAATACCTCATCGCTCGACGCTGCCTGCAGAAATTTCGAGATCCCTTGTAGTAGCGGCGCGGTCACTCCTCGGTCATGCAATCGCCTTCGTGCCGCAACCGCCGCTGCCGTGTCGCCAGGTTGCTTCGACCGCCGTTCCTGCGGTTGCAACAGATTAATGTAACCGCTGCGCGCCACATCAAACGAATGTCCACTCGGGCAAACGAGCCGCCTCTCTTCACGGAGTAACGGCAACCGGCAATCACGCACTGGGCAAACGAGCATCCACCACAGTGTAGCGATGCTGCTCATTTTGAGGCAGGCGGGACGGCCTCCAACTGAATCTGACGTCTGATTGAGTAACGCTGTGGTGCACCGCAAGTCGTCAGGGCAGCATCGTCACAGTCGCGTTCCAAAACTTCAACAGGGTTGTCCATAGTCGCGCTGAGGATGGCGCCGGTGGTCAAAGAAAGGCTCAACTCCGCCTGAAACGTCTCCATGCCCACCTGCGCCATAAACTTCCCTTGGCTATCTTTTTCGACTTCAATCCAGTTGTTCGGTGTCTTGCCCACCGGACTCTCCATCCATGTGGCGGGCAGCTTGATTTGGCTCCGCGCAGGCGGTAGATGACGAACGGTAACCTTCACGGTCTGGCTGACCCGATCTATCGAGTCCAGCGTAATGTCGAAATCAACGGCATCTTGCCCGTTCAGAACATAAGTTCCATCGGCCCAGGAATTCGGTACGCCGTGCTTAAAGAACGCATGGTCTCCGCTATGCTGCAGGTTCTTTTGTTTCATCGCCAGTTGCACGTCCGAATAGAACGCCAGCAAGTCCGTGATGGGCCCTATTAGAATCGGTTGCACTTTGCTCAGATCAGGAATGGAAAGCTGATAGTCGGCGTCCAAAGAGAGATCTTCGCGGAAAGCTGCGCTTGCTGGCGATAGGTCAAAAGGCGCGCCACCGACCCGGAAGTCCGACCAGGCAAACTCTTCGAAATAAGTGTTGTTCGCGCCCGGCTTTACTAATCCATCGGCGCGCGCGTCGTATTTGAATGTTCGCTGGTGCCCTTGATTGACGCCATGCATTTGGTATGTGATGTGTTCGCCGTCGTGATAATGTCTCGTCAAGATCGCCGTTGGGTCTGCCTGAATTTGCAGCAGCCCGAGTCCGAGAAGAATTGCGAAGTTCATGATGATTTCACCTTTCGTTTATAAGTTCTGATAGCGTGCGCAGCCCACCTCAATTGGGTTTCGTAACCCATCAGGCCGTTCTCCAGCGCCAGTCTGCCGGAGATCGACATTTTCGATCCGTTCGCCAGCAGGAATTCCTGGAGCGGAGGCACGTAAGCCTTCAGCGCAGTTTCAAACGATTCCAGAAAGCCTAGAGTTTCCCATCCACCCAGTACCCCATCGAAGAACGAAAAGCGAAGCATCCATTCATCCAGCTTCCGGGTAACAGTGCGGGCTTCCATCGGCGTCTTCAACCAAGCTTTTAGTTCGGCCAAGCCGGCTGGCGTGATGCGCAAAATCCGCCGTCGCCGCAACCCGGCTCCCTGTTCAATCTGCGCCGTTACCAGTTTTCGTTCCTGCAGCCGCCGCAGGGCAGGGTAGATCGATCCGGGGCTGTCGCTGAAATGACCCATAGCCGTTTCCACAAAAATCTTGCGAACGTCGTAGCCCGATGCCGGCTTCTGATGAAGAACTCCCAGCAGCGCATAGCCTAGTAGCGTTGAAGAAGACTTCTGTACCATACGTTTCATAATAATACGAAACGTACTATAAATATTAGCGCTTCTCAGGGCTAAACCGTCTATCATCAAAAGCTAAGGGGCAAGAATGTTTACCAACCGAACTGTTCTAATCGTCTGCGCTTTCGCGACCGTCGCCCTCGCGCAACAGCCGGCCCGCCAATACACCAAGGAAGACTACGCGCGCGCCGAGCGCTTCATGGCCTACAACGTACAACCTTTATCGTCAACAGGCGTTGTCCGCGCGAAGTGGCTGGATGACGGCCGCTTCTGGTATCGCAACGCCACCGCGGCTGGTTGGGATTTCGTTCTAGTGGACCCCGCGACAAAATCGACAACGGCCGCGTTTGATCAAACGAAAGTAGCCGCCGCCTTGAGTGCCGCTTCTGACGGCAAGGTCAAGAACGATCCGCACCATCTTGCCATTACTGATCTTGTCCTTGCTCAGCATGACAGCGAAGTGCTGCTAAACCTCGGCCCGCGCCAATTCCGCTGCGATCTCAGCGGCTCAGTTGCTTGCACCTCTGTGAAGCTAGCGCCTGCGAGCTACTCTATTTCCCCGGACAAAACCAAAGCCGCCTTCATCAAAGATTGGAATTTATGGGTGCGCGACCTCACCTCCGGTGCGGAAAAACCGCTCACCACCGACGGCATCAAAGACTTCGGTTACGCCACCGACAACGCTGGCTGGAAGCAGTCCGACAATCCGATTCTCGTTTGGTCTCCTGATTCCAAGAAGATTGCCACCTTCCAACAAGACCAGCGCAAGGTAGGCGAGATGTACCTGGTGCCCACGACCAACGGCCACCCAACCCTCAAAGCCTGGAAATATCCGCTCGTCGGCGATGCGAACGTGACCATGATCGAACGCGTCATCATCGATGCGAAATCGGGCGCGGTGGTTCGCCTCAAGATGCCGCCCGACCAACACCGCTCCACTCTTTGTGACGATCTGGTCTGCCGAGGCAACACTTGGGAAGACGTGCAATGGAGTGAAGATAGCAAGACCCTGGCCTTCGTTTCCACCTCGCGCGACCACAGGCAGGAATGGCTGCGCGTGGCAGACCCAGAAACCGGCGCGGTGCGCGAGGTCATGACTGAGACTGCGGCCAAGTTCTTCGAAAGCGGCAACGGCAAGGTGAACTGGAAATACCTGCCGCAATCGAACGAAGTGCTCTGGTTCAGCGAACGCGACAACTGGGGCCAACTCTACCTGTATGACCTCAGCACGGGCAAACTGAAAAATCAAATCACCCACGGTGACGGAAATGTCACGCAAGTTCTCAACATCGACCAAAAAGAACGGGTCATCTACTTCCTCGCCGTCGGAAAGATCCCGGCGCGCGATCCTTATTTCCAGCACCTCTATCGAATTGGCTTCGATGGTGGCCAGATGCTTCTACTGACTCCAGAGAATGCCGACCATTCTGTGAAGCTTTCCGAAGACGGCCACTTCTTCGTGGATTCATATTCCACGCCCACGCAGCCCCAAATCACGGTTGTGCGCGATAACCGCGGAACGCAAGCCATGGAGGTCGCCAAGCAAGATATCTCGAAACTCACCGCCACGGGTTGGGCGCCGCCCACGCCCATCACGGTGAAAGCCCGCGACGGCAAAACGGACCTATACGGCCTGCTGTTCAAGCCTTCGAATTTCGACGCCTCTCAAAAATATCCAATCGTCAATTACGTTTATCCGGGCCCGCAAACCGGCTCTTGCGGCGGTCGTAGCTTCAATCCTGCCCACGGTGATTTGCAGCCTCTGGCCGAACTCGGTTTCATCGTCGTCTGCATTGATGGCATGGGCACGCCTTGGCGGTCAAAAAGTTTTCATGAAGCTTATTACGCCGACCTGGGTGACAACACCATCCCAGACCAAGTGGCCGGCATGAAAGAACTCGCCTCTCGTTACAGTTGGATTGATATTGATCGCGCCGGCATGTATGGGCACTCGGGCGGCGGCAATGCGACCGCGGCGGCACTCTTTCACTTCCCCGATTTCTTCAAAGTGGGCATCAGCGAAAGCGGCAATCACGACAATCGCGATTATGAAGATGACTGGGCCGAAAAGTGGGCAGGCCTGTTGGTGAAAAATGCCGATGGCACCAGCAACTACGATTCGCAAGCCAACCAGGCGACCGCCAAAAATCTGAAGGGGCACCTGCTTCTGGCTCACGGAACCATGGACGATAACGTTCCGCCGAACAACACCCTTCTTGTCGTTGACGCACTCATCAAGGCGAACAAAGATTTCGACCTGCTGATCATTCCCAATGCCCATCACGGTTACGGTTCTGCAACGGGGTACATGACGCGCCGCCGCTGGGATTATTTTGTCCGCTATCTCGCCGGCGGCGTGCCGCCCGCTGAGTATGAAATGAAGCCACCGAGAGAGGCGTTTTCGGCCATGGGCACCGGTCCTGAGGACGACAACCAGTAAGCTCCCAAGCGGCATCCATTTACGCGCCGATACTTACTCCCCATGTTCTTGAAACCAGGCGCAACGCCGATCTCCAAGATTTGCCATTCATGGTGGTCGGCCGCGCGTTGAGCCACTTGACAGTGTTCGGTTCGTCCCCCATGAAAGCGTAGGCGCGGGAAAATCCTGCCAGCGGAAGACCCGCGTTTTGGTAACTTTCCTCGAGCTGGCGAAGCAGTTTCAACGATTCGTCTTTCTGTCTTACGATCGCGCGCGACCATGCCTCGAACATCGCGTCCACAGCGGGAAATTTTTGCTGTAGCCTGGCATAAGCCGGCGAAGTCTGATTGGCGTGGCCGTCCCAGACTTTCGCCTTCAGAAACATCATTTGCGCCTGAATGGAGTTAGGCGCTACTTCGTGATAACGTCTCGCGAGTTCGATAGCTTCTTTAGTTCGTCCGGTCCAAAAGGCTGCAGTTTTTTCTTCGCTTGCAATAACCGCCGAATGAGCGCAATTCACTCGCGTGCTCATTCGGCGGACCCCTTAAAAACCACCGAGTGTCACACTAGTTACCGTAATGCTCCCTATCTAAGTTTGGTGAAAATTTGTGTGGAATACCCGATAAGAAAAATAGGAGGTAATTCCAAATGTCAGATTCATTCGCAATCGACGCTACGGGCGACTCCTTGAGCGAACACTATACTTTCTCGCTAACTCTTCATCCGGTGTCCCGAGTCGCTAACGACAATTCCGCCAGAACCAAGGACGACCAAGCCACTCTCTCCTCTACGGCCAAAGCCAAACTCTGGAGGCAGCAAGGTCTGAGCGTCGCCGAAATCGCCGACCAGTTGGGCCTTTCGGTCAGTACCATCCAGGAAGATCTTGGCATCGCTACGACCGCTGCTGCCGCTTCACAGACGAGCGTCGCCACTGCCTAATTTGGGTCACGGCCGGAGCAGATTTATTTCTCCAGTCACCTCAATGGGTTGCAGGCAAAACTTCGATTTCGATGGTAGGGCGTGGGTTGACACTCATAGGAATAAGGAGTGCCGTAGCTATGTGTCGGAACGTTTAGGTGGGTTCGAAGCGTAATACACGGCTGCAGATTTGCTCTATCCGGCTCGCCGTTGTGGCCCGGCATCAGGCACAGCAGAACCGACTGGGTTCGAAGCGCAAAGCGATCTCCCCCGCCGCGGACGAAATAGCTTTGGGTTCGAAGCGTAATTCGTATGGTCCCCGCACGAGGCGACCGCTTTTTATTCGCCTCCGCTCGGTAATTTAGGCTTGAAACGGAGAGAGGAAGGAAAATTTGGTAGGCGCGACAGGGATCGAACCTGTGACCCTCAGCTTAGAAGTCTTGTGCTAGGTGCGTAAATGCTTGATTAATATAGACTACGCATGCTTAGAATTGCACAGAATTACACGCTTTACTCACCTTTAAGCGGATATTGTGTAACGGTTGTGAAATCGCATTCGGAGTTGGGATACTTCTCCATGGCACTCGTTAGCGGCACACACCTGGAAGGGCAAACACCGGCAGCGGGGGGGGGACATCCGTCCCTAGTGATGGTCGGGCGGCGGCTCCCAGTCCATCTCATTAAACGAGAGCGCACCAGCCGTCACATCGGTGTCGGCTCCAGTGGATCGTTCGGGTATGCAGCTTTACTCAACTACATCGCTGACCGTACCCGAACAGTCGAGCAGGTTATTGATCACGAGACCAAGCGGTCGTACTGATGCCGGCCGTCGCGCCTCCCGCCGACTTGTATAACGCACGCCGGTAAATGCTGTACGCGCACCTACCTCGGCGGCCGCCTCGTTCCATTGTGGTGAAGCGCATGCGCCATTTTTGCAGGGCGTGGCGAGCGAGGGTTGATGCCGGCCTTGAATCTGGACGTTTTTTGGATTGACGGCCGACAGTTGGGAACGTATCCTCACTCGGGGCTCAACGCGCTTGTCGCTAATTTCGATCTTTCACCAGCCCAGCCACCGCTCGCTCATCGCCAGCGTAAACCAATTCTTCCCCCGAAAATGGCGGAGCTATCCGCTGATCGCCCCAGCCGTCCGGTCCAGGCATTGGATGATCTGGTAGCGTCCCGCTGAAGACGCTGGTGATCCACCCGTCTTTATCGATAATCCAGTCGTGTGACGGCCGGGTGCTTAGATTGCGGAGTTTGTATACTCGGCACATTTCACCCGCTGGCTCTCCAGTGATGTTTCGTATATGATCTTTTTCTCCTGGCGCACTCAGAC
>CAWJBS010000085.1:0-159404 GCA_963840845.1 Bryobacterales bacterium | reverse complement strand
ACGCATTCGCTTGTGGCGAGGCACACCAGAAGGGCGATTGGGCTTGCTGGGTTTGCCGTCCCAACGATATTGATGCTCCCGAGGCCTTGGCGAAACCGGCGCCACACACGCAGCAATGGTGGCTCTAAAATTTAGCGGCTGCCGCCGGAGGCGAACACAATAATGACGAGCAAAACGGCCAGAGCCGCGGCGAGACCCGTCTTGAGGTTGTTCCACGCGCCGGCCGTGATCACAATTCTGAATCTCGCACGCGCGGGCGTTGGAGCTGCCGTCTCCGCAGGCTCTTCATAAAAAGGTGGAGGCTCCACCGGCACCAATGCCTGACTCTGCGCGGGCGCGGGTTCGGGCTCCGGTTCACGTTCCATCATGACTTCCGGTTCGGGAATCAGCCCAACAATTTCAGGAGTCAGCGCGGTCTCATCCATCGGTGCCGGCTGAAACGTGCGGATACTTTCAGACTGATATTTCAGCGCCGCACAGTGAAGAATTTCAGAAGCGAGCCCCGGCTGACGAGGATCAATTTCGCGCAGCGCCTCCCACTCTTCCAAAGCCTCCGCATATTGCGCCTTCTCTTCAAAAGCTCGTGCCCGCTGAGTTGTGGAGGAAATCCGCCGCACAATCCATTCGCGCGATTTCGCTTTCTCCTCCAACGCGCAAAACAGAACGTTCTTCGGCCGGTGCTGCAACACCTGATCGCAGATCAACATGGAATCTTGCAAACGGTTCTCGGCTAGCAGTGACTCGGCACTATCGTACTTCGAGCGCAAATCGCGGACCTCAGACTTGATGGCCGCAAAATCTGGATCGTCCGAATAAGGAGCAGCAAACGGCGCGACCAATTCAGCGAAGCCTCGTAGCGTTTCGGGCTTAGCTGTTAAATCCAGGCGATCGCGAAATAGCGCCATCCGCCGTAGATTCTTGTCTCTCTCCTCGCTCACACGCTGTTCTAAAAGCTTGTCCAATACGCGCAAACGAGCGTCTAACGGTTCAGCATTCGGATATCTTTCCGTTAGGTCTGCCAGGCGATCTCGTAAATGGGGCAAGTACGCAGTGTGTTCCGCGCGCCCTGATTCGTCGAGCGCCACGCGCACGCACTCCTCGCGTTTCTGCGCTTCCAAAGCCGCCCAAAGCGCACTCGATCCAGCCTTGCTGCCCGCCGCAGCACTCACCTCGTGAAGCAAGGCTTCGGCAAAGCGCCAGTGCCGAGGCACTTGTTTGCCGGCCACGGCCACAGCCTCCGCAGTGAATTTTCGCGCCAACATTTCATACCCCCGACTGAGCGAAAGAGCCTCGCGAAATTTTCCGAAGGCCGCCGCGAAACGATCTTCACTCAACTCATTTAAAGCCCCTTGCAGCGCTGCTTCGAACTGGGCTTTGCGGCGCGCCAACTTGACACACCGCGAGCGAAGCGGTGCAAAAACAGGATCGGCGGGAAATGTATTATCTGCTTCATGCAGCAAAACGGCCGCTTTTTCGTGATCGCCGTCGGATAGGGCCGCTTCAATGCGCGCGCTTAACTCGTCGCGCAAAGGCCCGGCAAAAAGCGGAGGAACAGAAACTTGTTCCTGTTGAACAGAATTAGCGTCGTCGGAGTGCGTATACAGCAATGGCATGATTCAACCGAATTCCTAACATCTGTTTCAACTATTCTAAGCCAACTGGATTGAGTTGGTAAGCTACCCTGAGCGATGATCACCCAGCAAACCTCCCAACTCACCTCCGCGCAGATCCGCGGATTTTGGGCGGCGTGGGGTGGCTGGACCCTGGACGGCATGGATTCCTTTATCTACGCGCTGGTCTTGGCTCCGGCCATGAGCGAGCTTCTGCCGAAGTCCGGCATCGCCGTGAACCCAGCGAATACAGGCTATTACGGCAGTCTCTTGTTCGCTCTCTTTCTAGTGGGATGGGGCATTTCTTTTATTTGGGGACCGATTGCCGACCACTTCGGCCGTGTTCGCACGCTGATGCTCACCATTCTTTGCTATTCGCTGTTTACCTTCTTGGGAGGTGTGGCGGCCAATATCTGGCAGCTAGCTCTGTTTCGTCTCTTGGCTGGCGTAGGTATAGGAGGCGAGTGGACGTTGGGAGGCACTCTCCTGGCGGAGCAATGGCCCGAAAGCAGACGCATGCAAGGCGGGGCCTACATGCACAGCGGTTATTACGTGGGAACGCTGCTGGCGGGCCTGCTCAATTATTTGGTGGGGGCGCACTGGGGTTGGCGAGCCATGTTTCTAGTGGGAGGTACGCCGGCCCTCCTCGTAGCGTTCATTCGCTGGGGAGTGAGTGAACCGGAACGCTGGCAGACCGGAAAAAAGCTGAGCGCCTCGTCAGCCTTCCTCCATCTCTTCTCTAAGCAATTTCGACGCCGTACGATCTCCAATGGATTGTTCGTGCTCATTTCGATGATTGGCCTTTGGGCAGGCTCAGTCTACGTGCCAACGGCTGTGAAACAACTTGCCACCCGCGCGGGCCGGGCCGCAGAAGCTCCGTATCTCGCCTCATACGCCACTGTTTTATTGAGCGTAGGCACGATTTTAGGATGCTTTCTCACCCCTTGGCTCATGAACACGTTTGGGAGGCGCGGAGCACTCGGCTTCTTTTTTACTGTCATGGCAGTCTTTATTACCCTGGGCTTCGGCTATTCTTTTTATCTCCCAAACGACTCTCTCCAATGGTTCCTGACATGCCTCTTTTTTCTAGGTGTGGGAGGAGCGAGTTTCTGCGTGTACACGATCTGGCTGCCGGAGCAATATCCAACGGAGTGCCGCGCCAGCGCCTTCGCGTTTGCCACCGCCTTCGGCCGTTTCATCGCTGCGGGCGTTACATTTTTAGTAGGGGCCGGCGTCTCTTACTTCGGTACTCTCGGCAAGCCTGTGGCGCTCACCGCCATGGCATTTGTCATCGGATTATTGTTGCTACCTCTCGGCCGGGAAACAAAAGGCCAAGCGCTGCCTGATTAGCTATGAACCTTAACGATCTCTTTGACCTCTCCCTGCGCGGACCGCGCGCGCACTCCGCCGCTCTCGAGTTTGAGGGGCAAACTTTCACGTTTCTTCAGTTAGAGGAACGCAGCAATCAAGTCGCCCATTTTCTGTTGAACGCAAATTTTCAAGCGGGTGACCGCCTTTGTGTGTATCTCGCCAATTGCGTAGAGATGATTGATCTCTACATTGCCTGCATCAAAATGGGAATCATCTTCGTACCAATCAACATTCTCTACCGCGATCGCGAGATGAGCCACATCCTGCAAGACGCCAAACCAAAGGCAGTGGTTGCGGAAGAAGCGCTAGATACCGGCGGCGTTCCTCTTTGGACCATTGCCATGCTTCGCGCTAAACTGCCCTCGCAACAGAGCACCCGCCCGAACGCGACTCTCGATGGCGATGCTCCGGCGGGGATCATCTACACCTCGGGCACCACCGGCACCTCCAAAGGTGCCGTACTTACTCACAATAACTTTGCAGTGAACGCGCTCAATCTACTCACCTGCTGGCAGATCACGGCGGAAGATCGTTTTCTTTTGGGCCTCCCGCTTTTTCACGTCCACGGCCTAGGCAACGGCCTCCATTGCTGGCTCATGAGTGGTTGCCGCTTGCGTCTACTCAAACGCTTTGAGCATCAGAAGGCGGAAGAAATATTTCTCGACTTCCGGCCCACTCTCTTTTTCGGCGTGCCGACGATGTACGTTCGGCTGCTGGAGTTGAACGCGCAATCCGCCGCCAAAATCGGCCAATTCATGCGGCTTTTTGTCTCCGGCTCCGCGCCGCTGGCCGCGCACATTCTGGAACAATTCAAAAACCTCTACGGCCACACAATTCTGGAACGCTACGGCATGAGTGAAACTCTCATGAACATCAGTAATCCCTACATAGGCGAACGCCGCGCTGGCACAGTAGGCCTGCCTCTGCCCGGAATCTCAGTTCGGCTACTTGACCGATCTCTAAAACCCGTGGCTGAAGGAGAGACCGGCGAAGTCTACTTGCGCGGCCCTAACATCTTCGCAGGTTACTGGCAGCAAGAGCAGGCCACGCGCGCCAGTTTTGTGGATGGCTACTTCAAAACGGGAGATCTCGCGACCCGCTCAAAAGACGGTTACTACACGCTCTGCGGCCGCAGCGGCGATCTGATCATCTCGGGCGGTTTCAACATCTATCCACGGGAAATGGAGGAGTTCTTGCAGGAACAGGCGGAGGTCTTCGAAGCCGCTGTCGTAGGTCGTCCCGACACCGTGCGCGGCGAAGTACCCGTGGCCTACGTTGTCTTGAAAGCAGAGATCGCGCTTGAAACGCTGGAAGCGCGCTGCAAAGACAAACTTGCTTCGTTCAAAGTGCCGCGCCAGTTTATCAAGGTGGACCAACTGCCGCGCAACGCCATGGGCAAAGTACAGAAGCACCTCTTGCCCAAGAGTTAAGCCTCACCAGTTGCTATGCGACGCCGCTTCATTTGACCAACGCACAATCTCAATCAAATTATTAAAACTGTCTGTCCAAGGCCGCATGCCAGCGCGCTTTTCAATGGGAGACGAGTGTAAACGAATGGCGGCGTTATCTAAAACGGCAGGGTTATTCGTCACCAATACCCAATCTGCCGCATTGACGGTATTGTCATCGTCTTTCTGATTTTCCACTTGCACCGCCTGATAACCCGCTTCGTCCGCTAATTGACGCACCACGGGCGCGAGCGCCAAATAATGATTGGACACATGAAAGGCAATCACGCCGTTCGGTTTCAGCAAACGCAAATAGAGAGCCACTGACTCACGCGTTAGGAGGTGTACGGGAATCGCATCTCCTGAAAACGCATCCAACACGAGCACATCAAAAGGCTCATGCTCGCGTTCGAGCGATAAGCGCGCGTCTCCTTCCACCACCCGCACTTGGGCCGGAGATTGCCTGATGAACCAGAACAGCGAATGCGCGATTGTGATCACCTGCGGATTCAGCTCATAAAAAACGAAAGTGTCACCCGGCTGTCCGAAGGCAGCCAGCGTACCCGTACCCAATCCAATCACGCCCACACGCCGCGGCGCATCGGGCAAACACTCACGCAGCAAAATGCCAATGCCCGAATCGCGGCCATAATAGGTGAGCGGCCGGTGTTGCTTCTCCGCCCACAAAAATTGCGCGCCGTGTTCAATGGTTCCGTGATACAGCGTGCGCGTCTGCTCCGGGCCGGCATGTGGCGATTGCACCACCCGCAATGAACCGTAGAAATTCCGCGTCACCAATAGCGCGTCATGATGATAGGAGTTCACGTTTGTAACAAACACCGCCGCCATGCAAGCCGCGACGCCCACCCAAAGCACGCGCAGTGGCCAACCAAAGCCCCAAGTGGAAACCAGCGCCAACAGTGCGGTAGCGCACAGCGTAAACGGCAATTCGTAAACACCCTCAAAGAAGTTCGGCGCCATAATGCCGACAAAAATCGCACCCGCCGCGCCGCCCGCCGCCATGATCAAATAAAAATCTGTGAGTCCCGACGGCTCCGGCCGGCTGGCATACAATTCGCCCTGGCAAAACATCAAGCAAACGAAGAGACCTCCCAGAAAAATGGGCAGGCTCTTCTCTAGCGCGTCCATCTTCTCAATGTTGTAAACGGAATAGCCGAGCAAACCAAGCGCGATAGCTAACAGCCGCAGCCAAATCGCGCGCTGATAAAACCCACCCGCGCCGAAGCCAAACACAAAGCTCAACAAATAAATCGCCAGCGGCAGCACCCAAAGCAACGGCACCGCCGCCACATTCTGCGTAATGTGATTCGTTACCGATAACAACAGCATGGAACCAACCGCCGACAAGGAAAACCAATAAAGCCGGCGGAAAATCGGCAATGGTTCTGGCTGCGCTTCAATCGCCGCTGACGTGGCATCACGCCGGCTCTGCCAGGCGAACACTCCGCAAACCGCTACAAACACCGCAAACCCCGCCGACCACCAAACCCGCTGCGCCGCAATATCGAACGTCGGCTCCACCACGATCGGATAGCCCAGCAAAGCGGCCAGCGAAGCGAAATTCGATAGGGCAAATAGGCGGTAAGGCGCGGGTTCGCCTGTGCGCGCCAGCCAGTATTGCAACAGCGGACTGGTGGCCGAAAGAACCACAAACGGCAGGCCTAATGTCGCCGTCAGCATCACCAGAATCGCCCATGTCGGCTGTGTGCCCACCGCTGGTTGCCAGCGATCCGACGGTCCGATGGGCAATAGCAAAAGAGCCAAAAGCAACAGCGCAATGTGTACCACCGCCTGCGTCAGCGCATTCGCGTAACGCGACAAAACGCGCGCATACAAATACCCAAATAACAACGCCGTTTGATAGAAAACCAGGCACGTAGACCACACGGCCGCCGACCCGCCAAACCACGGCAAAATGCGTTTGGCGAACAGCGGCTCCACCATAAACAGCAGGAACGCGCTGGCAAAAATGGCGGTAGCGGCCAACACTCGACGGGCGTTTAACATATCATGTTGTTCGAGTCTTCTTTCGGAGCGCATATGCAATTGACCAGACGCCAAGCGCTAGCATTAGCGCCCACACTGACACTCCTATCCTGCACGAGCGATAAGAATAACAAACCCATGAACGGAATCACAGAACAAGCCTGGGGCGTTTTGCCCACCGGCGAAACAATTAGCCTCTACACGTTGCGCAACGGGAAAGGAATCGAAGCCACCATCAGCAATTACGGCGGGCGCATCGTAACGCTAAAAGTGCCCGACCGCAACGGCAACGCCGCCGATATTGTGCTGGGCTACGACAGCCTCGAGCCCTACACTAAGCCCAATCCGTTTTTCGGCACGCTGGTGGGCCGCTACGCCAACCGCATTGCCAACGGCGAATTCACGCTCAATGGCAAGAAGTACAAGTTGGCCGTAAACAACGGGCCCAACTCGCTTCATGGAGGCACGCTGGGCTTCGATAAAAAAGCGTGGGTGGCGGCGGTGAGCAAAGACGGCCAGTCGCTGCAGCTCACTTATTTCAGCAAAGATGGCGAAGAAGGCTATCCCGGCAACTTGACCTCCGTTGTCACCTACTCACTCGACGACGACAACGCGTTGACAATCGACTACGCCGCCACAACCGACGCCGACACCGTATTGAACCTCACGAACCATTCGTATTTCAATCTGGCGGGCCACGGCAACGGCAAAATTCTGGATCATCAATTGAGCATCGCGGCTGACCGATTCACCCCGGTGAACGCCAATTTAATTCCTACCGGCGAACTGAAGAGCGTGGAAGGCACACCGTTTGATTTCCGCCAGCCCACCGCCATCGGCGCGCGCATCGATTCGCCCGATCAGCAAATTCAATACGGCGCGGGCTACGACCACAACTTCGTTCTCAATCGCGCGGGCGATAAGCCCACTCTCGCTGCGCGCATCACAGATCCTGGGTCTGGCCGCGCTATGGACGTTCTCACGACACAACCGGGCATGCAATTCTACACGGCCAATCACATCAACGGCGACATTGCCGGCAAAGCGGGAGCTATCTATCACAAGCGCGGCGCTTATTGCTTTGAGACGCAACATTTCCCCGATTCGCCAAATCAGCCCGCTTTTCCCACAACCGTTCTGAAACCCGGCGAAAGATTTCACCAAATCACCATGTTCAGATTCGCCACCGTCTAGGCGCTGCGCCATTCGTCCTACAATTCAAACAGAGACCAATGCTGCTACAGTTTCCCGGACCGAATCCTAACGAGGTTGACCTTTCACCTACTTATGACGCCGTTGTAGTCGGCTCCGGCGCGGCCGGCGGCATGGCTGCGTATGTGTTGACCACCCACGGCTTCAAAGTATTGCTTCTTGAAGCCGGCAAGTATCAAGACACCAGCAAGATATTGCATTCCATGGAGTGGCCGTACGATCATCCGCGTCGCGGCCGCATGCCCTCCGATTACCACGCGCTCACCCTGAATGAGTACAACGTGCGAGACCTCCCATACGCACGCAACTCGCCGTACAACAAAGTTCAATCGTATGTGCAAGGCTGGTCCGGAACCGATTACAGTAAAACGCTAGTTGTCGATGAGAAACAGAATCCGTACACAGGCACGCGTTACGCCTGGGTGCGAGCACGCGCGGTGGGAGGGAAAACCAACATCTGGGGGCGCTTGGCGCTGCGTCTTTCCGATTACGATTTCAAGGCCAAAGATCGCGACGGCTATGGAGAAAATTGGCCCATCTCCTACTCCGACATCGAGCCTTACTACGACAAGGTTGACTTATATCTTGGAATCTCTGGCCATCCCGAACACCTCCCATACCTCCCAGACAGCAAATTCCAGCGCCCCGTTAAGCTAACCTACTCCGAAGTTCACCTACGCGAGACGTTGAAAGGCATGGGCCGCGTGCTCACGCCTTACCGCGCGGGCGTCACTACGGATGGCCTCAAACACAACAAATACCGCAGCCGCTGCTATGGCCGTGGTGCTTGCGATCGGCACGTGGGAGGCTGCGACATCCACGCCGCGTTTGATTCTCCCACTGGACTCATCCGCCCCGCTTGGGATACCGGTAATCTCACCATGCGCACCAACGCCACTGTTTATGAAGTGACAGTGGATAAGAATTCCGGGAAAGCCACGGGAGTTTCGTTCCTCGATAGTGAAACGAAGAAAAGCTATCAGGTGAAAGCCAAAACAGTCATCCTGGCGGCGTCCACTCTCGAAAGTGCGCGTTTGATGCTGCTTTCTAAGTCATCTCTATATCCCAACGGCATCGGAAATTCTAGCGGGCACGTCGGCCATAACTTCTGTGAACACATGATGGGTCCGTCCGTCTCCGGCTTCATGAAGGAACTGGTCGGCAAGCCAAAAACCAACGATGACGGACGTCCGGGCGGTTTCTACGTTCCCCGCTTTCGTAATCTCGATGGCAAGAAATCCGACTTCCTGCGCGGCTACGGTTATGAAGGCAGCAGCGGCACCACCATGTTGCCCAGCACTGCATATTCCACGCCTGGTTTTGGCGAAGAGTTTAAAAAGCACGTACGCGAATACGCCGGCGCCACCATCGAAATGGGCGCATTCGGCGAAGTACTGCCGCGCTATGAAAATTACGTCGAGATTGATCCCAACGTCAAAGATGCTTGGGGCGTTCCTGTATTGCGCTTCAGCTATAAGTTCGGCGAAAACGAACAGAAAATGGCGAAGGACATGGCCATTGCCGGCCGCGAAATGTTCGAAGCCGCTAAGTTTGAAGTCTTGTCCACTTCCAACGAAATGCTGCCGGAGGGCTGGTCGATTCACGAACTCGGCACCGCCCGCATGGGCAACGATCCGAAGACCTCCGTCGTTAATCAGTTTCAACAATGCCACGACGTGAAGAACCTCCTGGTTGTGGATGGAAGCACTCATGTCAACGCCTCCTGCCAAAACCCCACCTGGACCATCATGGCCCTCTGTTGGAGGTCCTGTGATCACTTGGCCGATCAACTGCAGAAAGGAGAAGTGTAATGAGCACCCGTCGCGACTTACTCAAGCTTTTTAGTGCCACGGCCCTCGCCATGCCTTTGCAATTGAAGGCGGCCGGTGTCGACAAGCTTTACTTCACCGCTGATGAATTTGCCCTGCTTGACGTGTTGACCGAGCACATCATTCCGCGCGACAAGCACTCTCCGGGCGCGCATGACGCCGAAGTGGCTGCTTATATCGACCGCACCGTGGCTGAAGCCTTTCTGCCGGAAGACAAGCAGTCATGGAACAAAGGCTTGGCCGAAATTGACCGCCTTTCCATGGAGAGCCACAAACGCATATTCTTAAAGATGAACAAGAGCGAGCAAATTGCTCTTCTTAAGAAGCTGGCGGAGCCGGACGACGATTCTAAAACGGACGGCGAGAAGTTTTTTCAGAAGCTCAAAAGCGCTACTGTTTTCGGCTACTACACCACCAGCATTGGCATTCATCAAGACATGGAATATCAAGGCAACGTCATTCAAGAGCAATTCGCCGGCTACGACGCAGTGTAACTAAATCCGGAGGTGGGGTCGGTGGCGCAAGAACATTTCGACGTAATCATCATGGGCGCGGGCCTCTCTGGCATTGACGCGGCCTATCACCTCCAAAAATTCTGTCCCAATAAAAGCTACGTCATCCTGGAACAGCGCACCCGCATCGGCGGCACGTGGGATTTATTTCGTTATCCAGGCATCCGCTCAGATTCGGACATGCTCACCATGGGCTATGCGTTCCGCCCGTGGACAAAGCCCAAATCCATTTCGCCCGGCGAAGATATTCGCGAATACATCACGGCCACGGCTCAAGATTCCGGCATCGATCGCCATATCCGCTTCGGTCACAAAATCGAGCGCGCTGCCTGGTCCTCCCAAAACGCGCAATGGGAGGTCACCGCGCTCCGCCAACTCCCAAACGGCGAAGAGTCAGTCACTTTCACTGGCAACTTTCTTATTTCTTGCGCTGGATACTATCGCTATTCCGCCGGTTACCTGCCCGAATTCCCTAGCATTGAGAAATTTCAAGGCCGCGTGGTTCATCCACAAGCCTGGCCCGAAGATTTAGATTTCGCTGGCAAGCGCGTGGTGATCATCGGTAGCGGTGCCACTGCCGTCACGCTGCTTCCGTCGCTGGCGAAAACCGCGGCACACGTCACCATGCTGCAGCGTTCGCCTACTTATGTGGTTTCGCTGCCTGAACAAGACCGCATCGCCAACTGGCTGCGCGCCAAGCTTCCCGCCTCAGCCGCCTATCTAGTCAGCCGCTGGAAAAACGTGGTGATGGGCTTCTATTTTTACCAATTCGCTCAACTGTTCCCAAATTTCGTGAAGGCCGGCATCATCAGGAATCTGAAGAAAGCCGTTGGACCCGATTGCGACGTGGCCACTCATTTCACGCCGCGCTACAACCCTTGGCAACAGCGCCTCTGCATTGTTCCCGATGGCGATATGTTCAAAGCCATCCGTAGTGGGCGCGCCACTGTAGTTACGGGCCATATTGAAACCTTCACTGACGAAGGTGTTCAGCTCGAATCAGGAGAAACTCTTGAAGCCGATGTCATTGTCACTGCCACTGGTCTGGTTCTGCAATATTTAGGAGGCGTGGCTGTGTCAGTCGATGGCCGCCGCATAGACTTCAGCAAAACTCTCTCCTATAGAGGAGTGATGAACTCCGGCGTCCCCAATTTGGTAGCAGTCTTCGGTTATATCAACGCTTCTTGGACCTTAAAGGCCGATTTAATTTGCAAGTATGCGTGCCGACTCTTGAACGCCATGGACGAGAGAGGCATGCGGCAAGTGACACCTCAACCGCGCGGCGAAACAGAACTCGCGCCTTACGTTCAAAACTTCAACCCTGGTTATATCGAACGCTCTGCGCAATATTGGCCCAAACAGGGCGCCAAAGCCCCGTGGCGCGTCTACCAAAACTATTTCCGCGATATCTGGAGTCTCCGCTGGCAATCTTTAAACGACGGCGCATTGGAATTTACGAATCCCGCTCCTCAATCATCATCTGAGGCCGCGTCCGATTCCCTCGCCAAAACCACCGCCGGCGGATGATGGAAAGAATGCGCACCAAACCTCAAGTCCCGGTCTGGCTTCCCAACGCAACCCCGCGCACCGATGTCGATCTGCTCTCGCGCATCAAGCGCCGCGATCCCGAGGCGCTCGGCGAACTTTACGATCGATGCGGCAAGACCGCGTATGCCGTCATCTTGCACATTGTTCCCGACGAGGATAAGGCCGAAGACTTACTCGCCGAAACGTTCGTCACTGTCTGGAATCAAATCGCTCGCTGGAAAGACGCGCGCATCGAAGACCTGCGTCTCTGGCTGCTTCTCCTGGCACGCAATCACGCGGTCGAATATTTGCGCTCACGCAATGATCCTCTGCCCAAAGCACTCCCACGCCCCACCGCTCTCATTCAGCCCAGCGTCTTACAGGATTTCCCAAGACCGAGAAACCACGAACACTGGCACCACTTGCAAACCGTCTTCGCCGCGCTCAGCGAAAAAGAATTGCGCATGTTGGAGATGGCCTGTTTCGACGGAATGCCCATTGCCGAAATCGCTGTAAGTTTGGGCGATAGCGTCGCCGCCGTGAAAGAAGCCATCAACGAAGCTTTGCGCAAACTCCTCACCGCTTAAGCCGCGAACATCTTGTGTTCCCGCCGCAGCGCTTCCACAAGCAGATTCATGTCGGCAGCCGTATTATAAAGCGCCGGAGTCACCCGCACTGCGGCGCCATTCGCTATCCCTTTACGCGCCACTGTCAGAATCTTATACTTCGATAACAGCAACTGCTGCACTTGCTTCGCCTGCTCGAATGTTTTCATGCCGCGAAGGCGAAAAGAGGTCGTGGCGCCATAGCGCGCCGGATCGTCGGGCGTCAGTATCTCTATACCGGCCAAATCGCTTACGCCCTTCACCCATTCATTCCGCAAGAACTGGAGCCGCGCTTGTTTCCGCTCCACCGTCAACTGATGGTGAAATGCCAGAGCGGCGGGTATAGTCAGCGTTGCCGCGAAATTGTAAGTGCCGGAATAAACTCGCGAACTCACGTCCTCAGCCGGATCTTCGCGGTTGCCCAGGCAAAGATCCATATCGCCTAGCTTTGATTTCCGAATGTAGATAGCGCCCGTTCCCAGCGGCGCGCCCACCCACTTATGCAAACTGAACCCCGCAAAATCCGCGTCGATTTCTTTCAGATCCACCGGCATCTGTCCCACCGCTTGCGCCGTGTCCAGAACGCAGGCGACGCCATGCCGCCGCGCCAGCGCGATGATCTCTTTAACCGGATTCACCAGGCCCGTGCGATGACACAGATGCGTCACCAACATCATCCGCGCATTCGGCGTCTTTCGCAACACCTCTTCATACGCAGCCATGATGTTCGCCGTCGTAGCCGGCTCCGGAATAACAAACGTCGTCACTTCCACGCCGCGCCGCTCTTTCAAAAACAGCATGGTGTTCTGCATCGCGTCATAGTCAAGGTCGCTGAAGATAATTCGCTCGCCGGGTTTCAACTCGTTGTAGCCGGCAATCAAATCTTGCAGCGACTCGGTCCCGCAGCGCGTCAAGGCAATCTCATCTACCTCCGCGTTCACAAGCTTTGCCACGCCGGCGCGAACTTTCTTCAATTCCGCAGGCAAAGATTCATCCAGCAAGACGCCCCGCACAAATGGCACATTTCGCCGGTTCACATACGAGATTTGCCGGCCATATTCGTCCATCACCGGACGCGCCATCACATTCCAATATGCGTTCTCAAGATTAGTGATGCTCCGGTCCACCTCATACCAGCGAGTGAAATCCGTTTCCGTCCCTTCACTCGCGCTACCCGTCTGAGCCGCGATAAAGGCAGAGACGGCCGTACGCACAAATTCCCGGCGGTTATCCATTGCTTGATTCTAGCGATCCACTCAGACTTCAAACAATTGCATAATCAATTAAGGAACTCCAATGGGCTCAACTGGCACACTCCTGACGACATGGGATGAATTCCTGCAAATTCCGGACCCATCGGACTCGGCCCATCACGAGTTGCACGATGGAGAAGTTATTACTGTGCCGCCGCCAAAAGCAATTCACTTTTTCATCCAAACTTGGCTGACCCATTGGCTCACCGCAGCCGCCGCCGGTCGTGGTCGCGCAGCGCAAGAGTTCCCGTATCGTCCCGCAGCCAACCTCCAGTTTTGGAAGGCCGACGTTGCCTACGCTCCCTACGCTGAATGGAACAGCCTGCGTGGAAGCGACTATCCCATCTACGCCCCACCTTTAATTATCAAAAGTTCTGTCTCCATCGAACACGGCCGCGAAACTTGATCGCCAGCGCATAGCTGCCTTTTTCCGCAGGCACCCGCGAGTTTTGGCTGGTAGACGCTGATCTGAAAACAATTGAGGTTTGGATTCCCGGCATTCCGGCCCACACTTACCGAATCGGCGAGTCCTTACCAGTCGCCGTCTTGCCAGGCATCACGCTCGTTGTGAAAGACCTTTTCGACGCAGCCTTTTAGACGCAGCCTTGCAATCGCCTTTTCTTCGCCTCCGCTCCGCAAAATCTCACCGAAATTCGCCCCCGCCAGTGCTATCCTTAACTTCGTACCCCCCTTGAAAATCGGATTTGTAAGTCTCGGCTGTCCTAAGAATCTCGTCGATACGGAGGTTATGATGGGCCAGCTCGTCGCCGACGGCCACGAACTCACCGCCCAACCCGCCGACGCCGACGTCATCGTCATCAACACCTGCAGCTTCATCGACCCCGCCAAACAGGAATCCGTTGATACCATCCTGGAAATGGCCGAATACAAGAAGACTGGCAAAGCCCAGCGCCTCGTCGTTGCCGGCTGTCTCGTCGAACGTTTCCGCGCCGATATTCAAAAGAACATCCCTGATGTGGACGCCGTCCTCGGTACCAACGAACTCGAAAAAATCACCGCACTCTGTGAAGGTCTCGAACCCAAGAAGCTGCCCGCCGGTCCCTATCTGTATCACGATCTCACCGAACGCGTTTTCACCACCCCGCGCCATTCCGCCTATATCAAAATCGCCGAAGGTTGCGACCACCCTTGCACCTTCTGCATCATTCCGCAGTTCCGCGGCAACTTCCGCAGCCGCCGTTTCGAAAGCGTCATCAACGAAGCTACGCGTATGTTCGCCATGGGCGTGCGCGAAATCAATCTCATCGGCCAAGACACGACTTGTTACGGTGAAGACCTCGGCCTCAAAGATGGTCTCGCGCAATTGCTCGCGCGTCTCGCAGAGATCCCTACCGAACTGCCCAAGTGGGTCCGTTTCCTCTACGCTTATCCCAACAAAGTCACGCAGAAGCTACTCGATACCATCGCTGCGCACGAATCGTTGGTGAAATACATTGACATGCCCTTGCAGCATGCCAGCGCGAACGTGCTCAAGCGCATGAAGCGCGGCGCCCACGCCGACATCTTCTTAAAACTCCTCGAACGCATCCGCGCCACCATCCCCGGCGTCGCCATTCGCACCAGCATGATCGTCGGCTTCCCCGGTGAAACCGACGCCGATTTCGAAGAGCTCTGCCAGTTCGTCGAAGCCGCTCAGTTTGACCGCCTCGGTGTCTTCTCTTACAGCGACGAAGAAACCAGCAAGAGCTTTGCGCTCGATGCGAAGGTGGACAAGCGCACCATTTATCAACGCAAGCGCAAGATCATGGCTCTGCAGCGCCGCATTTCCCTGAAGCGCAACAAGCGCCTCATCGGCACCGAGCTTCCTGTTCTAGTCGAAGGCCTCTCAAAAGAAACCGACCTTCTATGGGAAGCACGCCTCTCCACGCAAGCGCCTGAAATCGATGGCGTCTGCTATATCAACGATGCCGAGCTCGGCGAGCCCCGTCCCGGCGAAATGCGCATGCTCCGCATCACCGAAGCGCACGATTACGATTTGGTGGGCCACCTCACCAACGCCCCCGAAAGCGTTATGCAAGCCGCCGCCCGCCAAGCGAATCCGTTTCCCATCCTGAGCGCCCAACCTATTCGCGCTCATGGAATCCCCGTTCGATAACAAGCGCAAAGGGCATGGATGCGCGTCGCCACTAGCAAGCAGCACTGCCATCCTCTGGGCGACGCGCTTGATACCATGCCCGTCTTGCGCGTCGTTCGATAATAGAAACGTGCGTTGCCCTATTTGCCACAAAGACGTGCCGTTCGACGGCCCTGAAATGCCATTCTGCAGCAAACGCTGCCGGACAATCGATCTCGCCAACTGGGCCGATGAGAAATACCGCATTTCCACGCCCACCCATCAATCCGAATTCTCCATTGTGCCCGACGACGAAGACGAAGACTTAGCCGAAGGCAGCGGCAAGCGTTGAACCGCCTCGCCCTCACGCTGTCCACATGGTTCGGTTGCGGTTATTGGCCCTGGGGCCCAGGCACCGCCGGTTCTTTGGCCGCCGTCTTGATCGCCGCCGCCCTCCACACTTGGTTCGGCGCGGGCCGCCTCACGATCGCCGCGCTGCTGCTGGTGTTTCTGCTCCCCGGCATCTGGGCCTCTACCCGCACCGCGCGCCTCTGGAACACCGAAGATCCAGGCAAAGTTGTCATCGATGAAGTCTTGGGCTTATGGCTCACCCTTTTAGGCGCCTCCACCTTAAATTGGAAAACATTCTTAGCCGCTTTTCTCCTCTTCCGCCTCTTTGATATCTGGAAACCATGGCCCATTCGGCTCTTAGAAAATCTTCCCGAAGGCACCGGCATCGTGCTCGATGACCTGGGCGCTGGCATCTACGGCGCAATTGTCTTATCGGTAAGTGGTAGTTTGGGAATTTACTAGTATGGCGACAAAACAACAGGGGGCGCAGCCGCCCTCCACCCGTCCGGTCATTGCAAAGGTAGAGCCCCTGGCCGCCATCACGGGCGGCGAGTTACATATCCGCGGAGAACATCTGGCCAGCGACGGTCTGCCCACAGTGCGTTTAGGCAATCAAAAAGCGCATCTCATTGTGGCCGGAGATTCGTACATCATCGCGCGCGTGCCCGAAGCCGCCATCGTCGGCGAACTCCAGGTCTCAGCCGGCGGCGCAACCAGCGCTACCTTCGAAACCCACGTCGGCATCCAAGTCGCCGAAGGCCTGCATCCCGTCGCCAACCCCGCCGTCGATGCGGAAGGCAACGTCTACACTACGTTCAGTGGTTCGCGCGGCAACAAATCACCCGTCTCCATTTATAAAACCGATACCAGTTACAACACCCGCCCGTTCGTTACAGATCTGATGAACGCCACCGGCCTCGCCTTCGACAAGGAAGGCATTCTCTATGCCTCCAGCCGTCACGACGGCATCATCTACCAGATCACCCCTGGCGGCAACATGTCGATCTATGCCGAAGGCATGGGCGTCGCCACCGGCATGGCGTTCGACCGCGATGAAAACCTCTACGTCGGCGATCGCAGCGGCACAGTCTTCAAAATCAGCCGCGCCCGCCAGATTTACGTCTTCGCCACACTGGAACCCTCTATCTCCGCCTATCACTTGGCCTTCGGTCCCGAAGACTATTTGTATGTCACCGGCCCCACCACCTCCAGCTTCGATGCCGTCCATCGCATCTCCAAAGCTGGTGAAGTGGAAACCTATTACCGCGGACTCGGCCGTCCACAGGGCATGGCTTTCGATTCCCAGGGCCGCCTCTACGTCGCCGGTTCGCTCGCAGGCCGCCGCGGCATCATTCGCTTCAATCAGGACCGCCATCCCGAGCAGTTTCTCTCCGGCCCCGGCATCGTCGGCCTCGCCTTCACGCCTGCCCGCTCCATGATGATCACCACGCAAAGCGCCTTGTTTCGCGTGGATGTCGGCATCGCCGGTTGGACGATTCTCTAGCGTTCGCATGATTTAATAAAGTCACCCCAAAATGTCGATCCCTTCCTCGGCGGTGAAGCCGAAGCTTGCTGAAATTATTGCCATTGGTAGCGAACTCCTCACCCCTCAGCGTGTCGATACCAATTCGCTCATCATCACTCAGAACCTCAATATGCTGGGCGTTGAGGTATTCACCAAACAAGTCATCGGTGACGACCGCGAGCGCCTCACGGACGCCATCCAACGCGCGCTCAGCCGTGCCGATATCGTAGTTCTCATCGGTGGTCTCGGCCCGACCGAAGACGATCTCACCCGCGACGCCACCGCCACCGCCCTCGGCCGCAAGCTCCTTCATTCGCCCGAACAGGAAGCCATTCTCGCCGCGCGCTTCCGCCAGATCAACCGCCCCATGGCGCAAAACAATTTGCGGCAGACTTATTTGATCGAAGGCGCCGACGTCTTACCGAACCCCAACGGCACCGCCCCCGGCCAGTTCATAAAAACACCGCGTGGCGCCATCGCCTTGCTGCCCGGCCCTCCGCGCGAACTCAAACCCATGGTCGAGCGCGAATTAGTGCCGCGCCTCAAACCATTGCTCCCGCCCCAAGTCATTAAGGTTCGCAGCTTCCGCATCACCGGCATTGGCGAATCCGATCTCGATACGCTCATCGCGCCCATTTACACGAAGTACACTAACCCGGTCACCACCGTTCTCTCCGCCATTGGCGACCTCTGGGTTCATCTGCGCGCGCAAGGCAATACCGAAGCCGAAGCCGAAGCGTTACTGAAAGAAGTGGGCGATCCCATCGCCGCTGTGTTAGGCGAGCGCGTTTATAGCACCGATGGCGAAGATACTTTGGAACTAACCGTCGGCCGCTTACTGCGTGAACGCAAGGCCACTGTGGCTACGGCGGAAAGTTGCACCGGCGGCATCATCGCTTCCCGCCTCACCGACGCGCCCGGCAGTTCCGATTACTTCATCGGCGGCTATGTCACTTACACAGATCAGCAAAAGCATGCCATTCTCGGCATCCCACAAGAATTACTCGACAAGCACACTGCCGTGAGCGAGCCCGTGGCCCTAGCCATGGCCGAAGCCGCGCGCAAGTTGAGTGGATCTACCTTCGGCCTCGCCACCACTGGCTACGCAGGCCCCTCCGGCGGCACCGAAACCGATCCCGTCGGCACCATGTATCTCGCCATCGCTGGACCCGACCGCGCCAATCCCCGCTGCGTCCGCATCCGCCATGGGGCCGACCGCTATCGCAATCGCGCCTTGGCCACGCAATTTACTCTGGATCTACTGCGCAAGACTCTGCTCGGCATGCCTCTCCCGAACTAACTACTTCGCAGTCGCCCCAAACGCCTCTTCGGGAAAAGTTCCGCCCGCCGCTTCTGTCGCCTTCACTGACGCAGCTACATCCACATCCCCTAACGGAATCCGTTTGCTGCTCGCTTTGCTGAAGTCCCAGAAGAACCCGTTCATAATTGCGTAGTTCTGCACCACACGCGTCTCACCATTCTTCGTCACCAAAGTAATCGGTGAAGTGGGCGCCGGTTCCGAATCGCTCGGAGCAGCGTAGTTCGCCGGCGGCTGTTGATATGGATCCATCGCATAAGGAACCGGAGGATAGCCGGCGTTGGGATCCGGTCCCCCGCCATAATATGGTTGATACTGAGGCTGCTCCTGGGGCGCATAATAAGCACCTGGATCATAATTATTAGCGTAATAATCGTTAGCAAAATAGTCGTCGCCGTAGTAGCCAAGCCCATAGCCATAACCAATATATGGATACAAGCCAACCCCGCCATAGTAGGGATAGCGACCCGGCCGGCGAATCGGCGGCCGCGACCAAACCGGCCGCGCTCCCGCAATAGCCCCTCTGTTGTACGCCGCTGCTGCCCACGTATGGGCTCGGCGTTGATAATGTCAAGTGACCGCTATAACTCTGCGGCGTGATCGACGTTTGATAACCACTATTGAAACCCGACGAGTACGATGATCGCGCCGCCGGTGCCGAAGCATGAAACCCTCCGCCGCCGCTAGCGTGCCCACCACCTCCGCCGCCATGACCGCCGTGCTGCGCCATCACCAAACTAGCCGCACCCAACATCATCACGGAACATTTCACAAGCATGCGCATCTCGCTTATCCTCACTCTGCTTTAAGCCTAGCGCCTTTTCGGCCTGCCGGTACGCGATACAAGTACTAGCCTTCCCATCCACCGCTAGCTTCTCCTAAGAAATATGACGGGGACGTGCCTCATTTTGCGCAGTCGTCGCGCACTTTAGCTGGAATGCTTTAGTTTTGGGTGGGCTGACGAACAGAGCGCCTTCAGACCAGAGCCAACCGAGCCTTGGCGCTGACGTTCACCGGCAGCTTCGTAAAGTGAACCGCAAACGACGAACCCGCCTTCGTCTCAATCTCTAAGCGCCCATCGAGTTGCTCAGTCAGGATTCGGACAAGTGTCATGCCAAGCGACCTCGAACTCTGCCAATCGAAAGCGGGATCCATGCCGACTCCATGATCGGCCACGCTTATCGTCACCTGATCCCCTGCTGACAAAACCCGCACCAAAATCTCACCCTTGCCTTCTGGGTAAGCGTGCTTGAAAGCATTCGTCAGCAATTCATTCAGAATCAACCCACACGGGATCGATTGCTCAATGTTGAGAATAGTAGGTGTTGATTCCAACCGCAGCGTCACCGAATCATCCTTGCGGCAAGCCGATACCAAGTAAGGCGTCAGATTACGCACATATTCCGCCAAGTCAATGGAGCTCAAGTCATCGTGGTGATAAAGCTGTTCGTGAATCAGTGCCATCGACATCACACGCCGCTCGATTTCCCGTAACTGCGCAACCGTCCGCTGCTCCCCTAGCAACCCGGCCTGCAACGAGAGCAGCGAACAAATCAACTGCAAATTATTCTTCACCCTATGGTGAACTTCCTGCAGCAATGTCACTTTCTCCTGCAGCGAGCGTTTAATTTTGTTTTCCGCTTCCTTCCGCGCCGATACATCAACCACCGACGCCAGCACAAACGCTCCGTCCGGCCCCGCAATCGGGCTTAGGCCTATTTCGAGCGACAATTCAACGCCGTCTTTTCGCAAGCCAAACAGATCGCTCGCCCCGCCGCCCATGGCCCGCCTTTCTGGTGTGAGTGCGTAGGAGCCCCGATGTCGAACGTGCTCATCCCGAAACCGCGCAGGTAGCAGCATTTCGATCGTCTGTCCGATCAATTCCCCACGCTCATAGCCAAACATCTTCTCCGTCTGTGAATTGATCAGCGCGATGCGGCCCCCGGTTTCTAGCATGATTAGCGCGATCGGCGAAGATTCCACAAGCAAACGAAAGCGCTCCTCCGCTCGCTTTCTTTCGACAATCTCCGCTTCAAGCGCCGCCGCGCGCGACGACAGTTCGGCATTTGCTATCTGAAGCAGTTGTTCGGCGCTCTTCCGCTCCGAAATATCCGCAAGGCTTGCGGACAACCCGACAATTTCGCCTTGTGCATCGCGGAGCGGCGAAACGCTCAACGAAACCGGTATAGGCCTCCCGTCTTTATGCCGTCGAATCGTTTCAAAATGTGAGACGGTTTCGCCTTTAAAGATCCGCGCAATCGTAGCCGGCATATCATTGCTGACGCCAGGCATGGCAAGGAGGGAAATCGGACGGCCCAGTATGTCACTCGCCGCATATCCAAAGATTCGCTCCGCCGCGGGGTTCCAACTGGTTACATTCAGTTGTCGGTCTACACCGGTAATCGCGTTGTTGGACGAATTCACGATCGCCGCCAGCAGTTGATTCTGCTCCGCTTGGCTTGCTTTTGCCAAGCAGCGCGCGGTCTGATAAGCCCCAATAACTCGTCCGGTAGTGTCTCTGATCGGCGCAACGTTCAGTGAAACGCCAATGTCGTGGCCGTCTTTATGCCGCAGCATCGCGGCTGCGCAGTTAACAGTTTCACCATGCCGAATGCGCTCCAGAATCGCTGAACAGTCTCTCGCGTCCACCGGCTGAAGTATTCCAATACTCCGCCCTGTGGTTTCGCTGGCGGCATAACCAAACAGTTCCTGCGCCGCATGGTTCCATACTGTGATCAAGCCATCCAGATCGTAACCAACGATCGCCTGTTCGGACGCTTCAACAATGGCCGTCAGATACCGCGCTAAATCGCCTGCACCTACTGGGATCAAACCGCTTTCTCCGCTTCTTGCCACCGGCGCTCGAAAGAGCCACCTTGCGCCGACCAACTTGCAAACCAAGCGATTTGCTGTTTTCCATCCGGCGATCAGTTCGATGTGGGAAGGCTTCGAAATCGCTCAGGTGAAACACACGCCGAGGCTTCGCGTAACAGAAAGCCTCCTGCACCGTAGTATACAAGCTGACCCGCGCCATGGAACACCCTCAAGGCTTTGCGGTCACTGGCTGCCAAAGCTCAATCTTATTGCCATCCACGTCATAGATCCAAGCAAAGCGCCCATAAGACTCATTCATCCGCTTGGCATCAATCGTCACGCCTTCTTGTTTTAAGCGCTCGAGCAAAGCATCCAGATCGTCCACAATATAGTTGACCATCAGCGGTTGCGTCGCCGGAATGTAGTGGGTGGAGTCGGGGAAAATTGTCCAAACCGTCACGTGTTCCTTTTGCGGGTCGTCGTGTTCGCGCCACGACAGCATTGCGCCTCCGCCTTTGTCGGTCAGTCCAAGATGCTGCGAATACCATTCGTTCATCTGGTCGCGATGAGCCGATTTAAAGAAGACACCGCCAATGCCAACAATGCGACCCCGCTTCTCCATTTTCACAGGCGCCTTCGGCTTTTCAGCTTGCGGAGAGCCGGCCGTAATAAACATCAGCGCAGTGATCGCGATGCTGCTCCAGAGTATTCTTTGCATGCGCAAAATTATACAAGGAACCGCCGCACACACCGGCCAGCCTCAAGAAGACCAACCCATCAAAGCGCCTTAGCAACGTCGAGCGCGGCCAGAACCACGTCCGCCCACGGCGGCCACTGGCCCCATGTCTTTCGCAACGATCTCATGGCTCGCCGGTACGCGGATAACCCTTTAAAAACTTGTTGAGGCGTCAGCGTATCCACTGCATCCACTCTTGTCGCCAACCAGCCCATGACGGCGAGGTTGAGACCGCGCTCCGTGCCGTCGTGGCTAACTGGATCGAAGCCAGCTAAGTCTGATATGTAGCGGCCGTATTGATGCCCAGCCGGGACGAGGACCAACCAGTCGTGCCGGTGAGCCGCACGGCTACCCAGGTATCGCTTTCGCCGCTTGTTGATCAAATCGGCGCCGTGCAGCAACCGAGTTCTGGATGTTTACGGAGACCCCCTGAATTCCTCCGCAAACACTGCTTCCGTTTTTTCCTTGTCCCTTTTTCCTCGAACTTGACGCTTAGAAAATTGAGAGGAAGAAAGACGATGGCGATTGGGACAACTCCTCAAAATAAGAAAATCATCATTTGCTGTGACGGGACGGGGAATAGCTTCGACAATATAAACGAAGATTCGAACGTGGCCAAGCTTTACAGCAGCTTAGTGGTCGATTCCGGGCAAATTGCCTACTATCATCCAGGTGTGGGCACGCTAGGAAACCCATCTGCGCGAGGTCGCTTTGAGAAAGCCTGGTCTCGCATAAAAGGATTGGCTTTTGGGGCGGGATTGCAATCCAATGTGGCAGATGCCTATCGCTACCTCATGGACAACTACGTGGACGGCGACGAAATCTTCTTGTTTGGCTTTAGCCGTGGAGCATTCACCGCGCGTGTCTTGGCCAGCGTCATCCATGTATATGGCCTCCTCTGCCCCGGAAACCATGAAGCGATCCCCTTCATCCTCGATATGTACGCCAAACGGAGCCGTCAAGCGAAACATACCAAGACAACGTTTGAGCCGGATCAAGCCTTCAAGTGGCAGTTTTCCCTCCCCCAAGAGGTTCGTGTACACTTCTGCGGTCTCTGGGACACCGTCAGTTCCTATGGCTGGATTTATGACCCTATCGAGTTGCCTTTCGTGGGTGCCAATCCGATTATTGACATCTGCCGTCACGCTGTTTCAATAGACGAGCGGCGCTGCTTTTACCAGGACAATCTCTGGGGTCAGCCGGTCGGCAAGCAGGACATTCGGCAGGTTTGGTTTTCGGGAGTTCATTCCGACGTGGGTGGCAGTTATCCAGAAGTCCAAAGCAGTCTATCGAAAATCCCGCTTGAATGGATGTTTGTTGAAGCGTCAAAGGCAGGGTTAGCCATAGACTTCCCGAAAGCGGAAACCGTGTTGGGTCTGGCGGACGCATTTCCTCAGATTGACGGACTTCCTCACTACGTCCAGGCTGACGAAAACGGCGAAATCCATAAATCACTTCATGGGCCTTGGTGGATCCTTGAGTTCCTTCCCCAACGCGATCCCCATCTGCACGGAAAGGGCTGGAACTTACCGATGGGCCGCAGACGGGCCATACCTGAGGGCTCTTACATTCATAAATCCGTGTTACAGCGCAAACAGAAGACGACTAAGCTTCCATCCCATAAGGTGGAACCGTGGGCCACGCTCCAAACGGCGATGCGCCCGCTGGCATCTTCGGCGTGATCTGGCCGACATTTAGGTCCCAGCAGACCAACCCCGCATCAGGTATTCTGTAAGCCAAGTCAGCTGCCGTGCAATGCCCGCGTAAGTCTTTTCACGTATCTCGTTCCTAAATACTTCCGGATTCGTAGTGAGAGGTGATAATCACATCACATTTTTCATTTCAAACTCCTGGTGACCACTTCCGGCCGTACGGCCTGCGAAAGTCGCCTCCCCTCTATGCTCGCCGCTACACGAAAGCCCGTCCGGCTCGTTCCCACATCTTCCCAATCGTAGCTTCGGTATGAGGATCTACAGCGAAAGGCATCCATGTCCCACGCCCCGCCGCGAACACAGTAACGACGGTGGCGCGAACATACCGAAGTGATCCAAGCCGAACCATCACAAGGAGCCCCAGTGTAATCTTCGTGCCACAAATCAGCGCACCACTCCCAAACATTGCCAATCATGTCGAAAAGACCCCAAGCATTTGGCTTCTTCAGCCTCACAGGCGCAGTCCGCTCTCCGCTATTGTTCTCGAACCACGCGTATTGCGTAAGTTCCGCCGCCGCATCACCAAAGTGGAACTGCGTACAAGAGCCCGCGCGGCAAGCGTATTCCCACTCTGCCTCCGATGGCAGGCGGACCGGAGTCTCGCAACTTGCACTAAGGCTCTTACAAAACTCCTGCGCCTCCAGCCAAGTTACACTTTCCACCGGCAACTCCGGATCGCCGCGGAAGTGAGAAGGATTGTGCTTCATCACCATCTCAAATTGCCTGGCAGTCACGGGAGCCTCGCCCATGTAGAACCCCGGCACCTCTACTAAATGCTCGGGCCCTTCCGGAGAAAACGGCAATCCATCCACCGATCCCATCACAAATCGCCCGGCCGGAATTTGCCTGAAGTGAAACGCCGGGGCACCCTCAACCTCGATTAAGTGCGACGGCAGATCAGTCATCTTCGCCACTGTATCAGCTTCTGATGTGCCCTCACACGCGCTACATCGCGAAGATATGTTCCTCCCCGCTTACACAGAAGTACGAACTCCGAATGCGTTCAAAGATATCGGCCTTCCAAACGCAGATGAACATCGAGTGAAGGCGCAACTGGTATTTAAGAGCGACACCATCATGAAAAAGCTCCGCATGAAACAGACAGAGGCCGCTGCGACGTTTGATGTTCGTCAGCCTGACGCCTCCAACATGCGCACTGAGTCCCGGCAGTTCCCAGTCGAGCGCTTGCCAGCCCTTCCCTGGCCGGCGCTGCTAATTCGCTGAAGACGCCTTTGATATAAGATCGGCGGCGAAACAGATATCTTTGTTCATGGTCTGAATGTAATCCGAGCTCCCGGTGTATGCCGTAAAGCTGACTTCCACGTAGACGTTTTGTTTGAGAACGCCAATGTAAACGTCGGGATCCATATCCCACCGCACCGGCATCCCGTGGTTCGTATCGAAGTGCCCCCCTTGGTAGCCAATGAACCACTTTCCCGTCGCGGTGCTTTCTTCCCTATAGAGTTTCCAATTCTGACCTGCGCCGGGTGTGGTGAAGTCACGCCGGTTCCGGGCGTAGATCTCCTGTGCCTTCAATACGCTATCTTCGCGATACACGTCGATATTTCGAAAAATCGCGGCATTTGGGCCATTGTCCGGCACCCTATAGACGAGATACCCAACCCCGTTCTTCGAATAATCCGCCGCCCCTCCACCCAGTTGTTTCTGAACTCGTGTTAGAAAGTCCGCATTGGTAGCTAAACGCAGCGAAGTGATAGGCCGCACATCTAGTCCGTCGGGCTTGCTCGAACATGCCTGACTTATCACAAAGACTCCGACAACCAGCAGCAACACGCCGATCCGATAGCGAGAAAGACGTCGAAACGAGCAAAGCTCGAAAGTTGTTGGCATTGATCCTACCCCCAGCTTAAGCTGCAACGCGAATCGCGTCGAGACTTTATTGAGCCATGACGACTCCGGCTTCGTCGCCTGCATTCTGACGGATGTCCAATTCTTTAGAAAGGCGGCCGATGCCGCATCTCCACAACCTAGATCTCTTCAATCCGTTGCTTGAACTCTTTGTTAGGCTTCGAATCCTGTTTCGTCGAAGCGCGCGTCCGCTTGAACCTTGTTCGATCTCTTGTGTTTGTCCGCTAGTTCGACATCCCTAAGATGCTGGACGATCCGTCGCTACAGCCTGTAGCTACAATAGGTGATAGGCCATTGCCGCTCGAAAAATGGGCGAACGCCATGACCCGCCCGGAGTTTGAAGCGATGCTGGCGGACAAGCACCGGACACCCAAGAAACAGACGACTGTGCGGCTCGACGCCGACGTTCTCGACTGGCTGAAGTCGAAAGGCTCCGGCCACATCAGTCGGGTGAACGAGATCCTACGAAGTGTAATGCTCGCCGAGCGAAAACGGTCACATCGCTAGCCCCAAAATGGCGTTTTATCAGGTTGTGCTCCCTCCCTACCAAGTGCTAAAGTGGAGCTTCGGCGATAGTGTACGTCCCGCGTTCACCATCCCAAACAAGCTTCGAAAAGCGCCCTGACCCGTCGCGGTCCAGGGCGCTTTTTATTTCACCTCGACAAAATTCTTAAGAAAGGAGAATACCCATGTCCACCCCTAGCGCCCAACTGGCTTCGAAGCGTAAAATTACACCACCTCCCAACTTCTCCTTATCTTCTCCATCACCCAATTGGGTTCGTTTTTCTAAATCCCACCCACCCCTGCCACCCTCGTGGGTTCGAAGCGTAAAATCGCCATCCCGATTGGGTTCGTTTTTGAAACCTGCCCCTCCAAGCCTCCCAATCGGGTTCGTTTTTTCAAATTTCCCCAAAGCACCATGGCTTCGAAGCGCAAAATCACCCTCATCCGTCCAATTGGGTTCGTTTTTGAAACCCCGAATCGGGTTTGTTTTTTCAAATCCCGCCCCACCCTTGGGTTCGAAGCGTAAAACAGCTGCACGGCCGCACAAAGTCCCGTTCACTTCCACCCCGCCAGTACAATGGTTACTTCACATGCGGCTCGCATTAGCTCAAATCAACAACACGGTGGGCGATCTGGACGCGAACGCCGCTAAAATTCTCGACTTCGCTCAAAAAGCCGATCAGCTCGGTGCCGAGATCACCGTTTTCCCCGAACTCGCGCTCACCGGTTACCCTCCGCGCGACCTGGTCGAGAAGCACTCTTTTCTCGACCGCACCGCCGCCGCCCTCGAAGCGCTGGCCAAACAAACGGCGAATCTCAAAACCGCCCTCATCCTCGGCTACGTCGCTCGCTCGCCCGAAAGCTCCGCCATCCGCGCCCAAAATGCCGCCGCTGTCGTTCAAAACGGCCGTATCCTCTTTACGCAGATCAAAATGCTGCTGCCCAACTACGATGTCTTCGACGAAGCCCGCTACTTTCAGCCCGGCACTTCGCAAGAAATCGTCGAACTCGCCGGCACTAAAATCGCCCTCGCCATCTGCGAAGACGGTTGGAACGACAAGCAATTCTGGCAGCACCGCCGCTATCAGCGCGACCCCGTTGAAGAGCTCGTCAACAAAGGCGCACAGATCATCATCTCTATCAACGCCTCGCCCTGGAACATCGGCAAGCGCCACGAACGCGAAGATATTTTCCGCGCCACCGCCAAGCGTTTCGGCCTTCCGCTCGTTTATGTCCACATGGTCGGTGGCAACGACCAGCTTGTTTTCGATGGCACCAGTTTCGCCATGTCCGCCCAGGGCGAAGTGGTCGCCCGCGCCAAATCATTTGAAGAAGATCTGATCTTGTTCGACACCGCCACGAACAAGGGCGACGATCACAGCAACCACGTCGTCGATGACGATGCCGCGTTCCAGGCTCTCGTCCTGGGCACTCGCGATTACATTCGTAAGTGCGGCTTTCGCAGCGCGCTCATCGGTCTAAGCGGCGGTATTGATTCCGCTCTGGTCGCTGCCATCGCCGTCGAAGCCATCGGCAAAGAAAACGTAATCGGAGTCGGTATGCCCGGCCCTCACTCCTCCGATCACAGCCTGACCGATGCACGCGCCCTGGCCCAGAACCTCGGCATCCGCTTTGAAGTCGTCTCTATCAACGCAGGTTACTCGGCCATGATCGAAACGTTAAGTCCCCTCTTCGCCACGTACAAACCCGACGTCACTGAAGAGAACTTACAATCGCGTCTGCGCGGCGTAACCCTCATGGCGCTCTCCAACAAATTCGGTTCTCTGGTTCTCACCACCGGCAACAAAAGCGAAATCGCCGTTGGCTATTGCACTCTTTATGGCGACATGTGCGGCGGTCTCGCCGTCATCAGCGACGTCCCCAAAACCATGGTCTACCGACTCTCGCGGATCGCCAATAAGCGCGCCGTGCGAACAAGGCCGCCCCTCCGTCATTCCCGAAAATACCTTCGTCAAACCGCCCTCTGCCGAATTGCGGCCCGATCAAAAAGATACCGATAGTTTGCCCGAATACCCGGTGTTGGACGCGATCCTTGAATCCTATATCGAAAACTACAGAGCTGTCCCCGAAATCGCTGCTCAACTCAATATCTCGGAAGACTTAGTGCGCGACATCGTGCGCAAAGTTGACCGCAACGAATACAAACGCCAGCAGGCTGCCCCGGCTTGCGCATCACCAGAAAAGCGTTTGGCGTAGGCCGCCGCTTCCCCATCGCCCATAGGTTCACTGAATGAAAAAAATCCTCGCAGTCTTATTTGTACTCACCGCCGGCGTATTCGTAATGCGCCTGGCGCACCTCGCAGCACGCCGTCCCAGATAAGGTCGGCCCATTGCCGGATGGCGGATTCTTATTGAATAGCGGCTGGACCATTCGGCCTGCTGGTCAACAAGTAGAAGTCGGCACCTTGCCCATGAGTTCCGTCCTTTCTCGCGACGGCAAGTTTCTGTTAACGCTCAACGCCGGCTACGATCCGCCCACCATCAGCGTCATCGACGTCGCTGCCAAAAAGGAATTGAGCAAGACCCATGTCGCCGATGCCTGGCTCGGTCTGCGCATGGATCCTAGTTCCGACACGTTCTATGTAGGCGGCGGCACCACCGGTAAAGTCTTCGAATTCGCCCTTGATCCGAACAGCGGCGCTATCACCCCTAAGCGTGAAATACCAGCCGTTGAAGATCTCACCAATAAGGGCAGCGCGCTTATCGGCGATGTGGAACTCTCGCGCGATGGCCATTATCTCTATGCCGGCAATCTGTATGGCGATAACATCGCCGTACTTGA
Source organism: Bryobacterales bacterium (assembly GCA_963840845.1). GTDB lineage: Bacteria > Acidobacteriota > Terriglobia > Bryobacterales > Bryobacteraceae > Bog-105. The sequence continues at coordinate 130,324 of CAWJBS010000085.1, read as the reverse complement.
CCTGCACGAAGGCAAATATCTTGGTAGCTGGAAAACGGGCTCACGCCCCTATCGCATCATGGTCGCTCCCAACGGTCATCAACTGCTCGTCACCGCTTGGGGCGAAGCGGCCATCTACGTTCATGACAGCAAAGACGGCAAAGTAGTCAGTAAGATTCGACTCGGCGCTCATCCCACAGATATGCTCTGGATCAACAAGCCGCCCGCCGCTGAAGAAGGTGAATCCAGCAGCTACACCGGCCGCGTCTTCGTCACGGCTTCCAACACCAACAAAACCTACGTTTACGGCGTTACCTCAGACGGCCAGTTGAGTGACCTCGAAACCCTCAATATCGCCACCACACCCATGCATCCTCTCGGCATGACGCCGTCGGCCTTGGCCACAAACGCACAAGGCACAAAACTCTTTGTCGTTTGTTCCGACGCCAACGCCGTAGCCCAAGTCGATATTTCCGGCCCTCGCAGCCGCGTCGAAGGATTCATTCCCACTGGCTGGTATCCAACCGCCATCACCACGCTCAAAACGGGCGATCTAGTCGTCCTCAATGGCAAAGGCCTGGGTAGCCATCCGAATCCGGGCGGCCCAAATCCCATGAAGAGCCCCGCGCAAGTGCATGCCCAGGGCGCAGCTCCAGTGGAATACGTTGGCCACATTCAAAAAGGCACTGCTCAGTTTATGGAAGTGCCCGACGATGAAAAGCTCCGCGCCTTCACCCAAACCGTGCTCGACAATTCGCCGTACAAAGACGAATTGCTGGATCAGCCCATCACCGATGAGCAGACCGCCTTCTTCGCCAAACGCGAAGGTCACGCTTCCCCCATCGAACACGTGATCTACATCATTAAAGAGAACCGCACTTACGACCAGGTTCTAGGCGACATGAGTCAAGGCAATGGTGATAAGTCGCTCAACCTCTTCGGCGAACAGATCACTCCCAATCTGCACCAACTCGCGCGCGACTATATCCTCTACGACAACTTCTACGAGAATGCCGACGTCAGCGCCGACGGTCACAACTGGGCTTCTGCCGCTATCGCTCCTGATTACGTCACCAAGATCTGGCCCAGTGAATACGGGCATCGCAGCAAGCTTTATGACTTCGAAGGCGGCGAGCCGGCCAACACTGCCGCCCGCCGGCTATATCTGGGATAACGCGCTGCAAGCGGGCCTTACCATTCGCGATTACGGCCAGTGGACCACCAACATCCCGCTCAAAGATGTGACCGGCCCTAAACAAATCGGTGCCGTGAAAGACCGCGCCCTCGTTCCATACGTCGATATGAACTACCGCGGCTTCGATCTGGAATACTCCGACATCGACCGCACCAAGGAATTCGTGCGCGAATGGAATCAGTTTGACGCCGATGGCAAAGTGCCAAACATGTCAATCGTCCGCATGGGCAACGACCATACCCAAGGCACCACCGCCGGAAAGTTGACGCCGCTCTCCTATAACGCCGATAACGATTACGCCGTCGGCATGCTGGTAGATGCCGTCTCCCACAGCAAAGCCTGGGCCTCCACCGCTATCTTTATCATTGAAGACGACGCCCAAAACGGCCCCGACCACGTCGATTCCCATCGCGCGCCCGTTTGGGTCATCTCGCCCTTCACTCGCCGTGGCATGGTTGACAGCAGCATGTATAACCAAACCAGCGTGCTGCGCACCATGGAGTTGGTGCTCGGCATGCGTCCCATGACTCACTTCGATGCCGGTGCCCGCCCCATGTTCGGCAGCTTCTCTCAATCGCCCGACGCGCGGCCCTATTCCGTCATCAGTCCCAAGATCTCTTTGACCGACCGTAACCCGGCCAATGGTTCCGGCGCCGCCGCATCCGCCCGTATGGATTTCAGCGACGCCGATAAAGCAGATGATGATGACTTAAATAACGTTCTCTGGCGTGCGATCAAACATACCGACCCGCCGGTTCCCACCCGCAGCGCTTTCGTGCAGTAAGCAAAAAAATCCGCCCGCGACGGCTATTGACCGTGCGGGCGGAAAAATATAAGCAGCGAAACTACTGACCACAGTTCAGCGCTTGCGGAGCCGCCGGCGACGTCAAGACTGTCATGTCCGGGAAGCTATACGCGCGTGGCAGGCCCTTGGTCGGAGTCGAGAACTCAAACCAAGGAAGCAGTGCCACGTTTTGCGGATGATAGGTGTAGCCGTTCATAGTGATTGGGTACACGTCATTCGTTAGACCTTCAATCACATCACCGCCCTCAAGGTTGTCCTGGCAGTTGCCGTTCGGCGCTAGCCACCACGGTGTGATGTTGTTTAAGAATGGATCGTTATAGGTCTCCACCATTTCATGGCTCAAACCAGTAATGTCAGCCAGCCCTGTGAACAAGCCGGGCGTTATCCAGCTCGCATAAATCATGACGTAGGCGCGCGGGTTCGCCGTCGCCGTCAACCCTGGCTCGGAGTCGTAGCTGTGATACCCCAGCACACAACAGCTTGTCGAACCATCCGGATTTGTCGAATAGAGGTAAACGTTATTAAACAAAAGCGTCCCAATCTCCTTGGTTGTCATGTCACCAGCCAGTTCCGCCGCGCCTATAATCGTGGTTCCGTCCACCGGATAAGTAGGCGGGAACAGGGCATTGCCGAAGACATTCTCATCGACAAGAATGTATGAGCAGCAACTGCCATCCGCATTCAAAGCAAATCGATACGAACCCTTCGGTAGAGTCATTAAACGGCCTTGCTTAACAGCAGGCGCCAAAATCGTATGCCAATCGCTTGTGGCCTCATGACCGTACTCAGCCTTGCCCACGGCATCGGCGAACTGGGTGGGAATCTCGCTGCTGCTATACCAGTGAGAACCGAAGACCGGCGAGTTCAAAACGGGCTGGACATATTGGGAAGCGTCCTGATAAAGCAGCTGTCCGCCTACATAGCGCGGAAGTCCATTAGCATCGAGCAGCAAGACAGAGACGGGTATGACCGACGAATTGATTACCGTCGTGTGGCTCCTGGCTGGGTCGTTGCCCACCATGGAAAACGGCCAGACACTCTGCGGGTTGCCGTTGGGATCGACCCCCGGCGCCGTGAATGATCCGGTAAAGTTAACGAGTGAATCGATGCCGGTCACTCCTGGACCGAAAATGTTAGGCGGCTGATGCGCTTTGTGTGAGCCCCAAGCTTGATGACCATGAAAACGCGGGGTTGATCCGGCAGGAGCCGGCGTGGTGATTTGGTCGGGTTCTTGCGCCCAAACGGTTCCTAGCGCACCCAAAAACAAAAAGAGAGCCGGCGGCGCGACTCGTAGCAATGATCGCATGAAAATCCTCCTTCGAAGTTTGCCTTCGCTGCAAAGGCAATCTTCGGATTCTACACTAGAAAGCCGTCCGCACGAGGCGGACGGCTTTTCTTAGAACAACGCGAATAGCGAACGCTTAGAACGTAAAGCGCAACGAGACAACTCCTTTGCGCGACGCCAGAACGCCGGAGCCGCCCGCAGGAGTGGTGATGGTGCCGAACGCCGAATTGGTGTTCACTCCGCTGTTCGAACAGACACCGTTCACGGGGGAGCAGTTGATCGACAGAGACGTATTCGGATTGCCTGGGTTGAAATGGTTGAGCGCATTGAATGCCTGGAACCGCAATTCAAGGATCTTCCCTTCTCCGAAGACATGGAATTGTTTGAAGACGTTCAGATCGACAACCTCTACGCCCGGGCCGTAGGTCACCGTGGGCTGCTCGTTCCCAATACCAAGGGAATTCACAGCCGGCAGCGAGAACGAAGCCGGATTGAAGTTGTAGAACAATGGCGACGCCACCGTAGGTGTAACGTTACCGAACAGCGGTCCCGTCTGCTGACAGCGGAACGGAATGCCGCCAGTGGGCGTACCCGTCCAATAGCCGATAGGAGCGCCATTCGCGCTGCAAGTGATGTCGAGCGGCGTTCCGGAGTAGAAGGTTCCGACGGCTTCCAGGTTCCAGCCATTGGTTAACACGTTGGTGAACTTGTTATTCCAGTACTTGGTGGCGCCCGGAACCGCATATCCAAAGTTCACGTTCACCGCGTGTGGCCGTTGACCGGTGGCGCTGTTCACGCCCGCAACGTTATAGAGCAACTTGTCGGGAACCCATTGGTCGCGCGAGTAGGCAAGAGTCTTAGACCACGTATAGTTGCTGCCGAAGTGGAAGCGTTCACCAACTCGTTTGTTGAATTGGACCTGCAGCGAATTGTAGTTCGATTCGCCGCTCTGCGCTGTACATATAGATGCCGCCCCATCCCGGAAAAGGACTGGCCAAAGCGCGAATCAAGTTATTGGAATAGAAGCCGCTCGTGCCGTTGTTACCGCTGGTCGGATCGAGGAACTTCGTCACCGGTCCAGGAGAACCATTGTTCGCCGTAGGCGTCCAAGTAGTCAACGGAGCCACGGCGTTCAGATCGATGCCGCTTGCGCTCGTGAGTTGCTGCCCTGCAGGAACTGATGATGCGCCACGTTGGCCACATAGGCAACGTCCAAGACGAAGCCTTTGCCCATATCTTGCTGTATGCCAAAGCTCCAGTCATACGTTGCTGGCGGTTTGTAGTTCAGCGGTCCGCCGATCGTGGTCTGCGGCGTGAAGACTAATGACGAATTGGACAGGTTCGCAATGTTCGTATTCAGAACGATGGGCGCCAGGAAGTGAGGCGGCGTAGCCAGAGGGCCAATACCAGCACCTGTCGCACCGTTCGTATCTACGCCGAAGGCGCGTCCGTAGAAAATGCCGAAACCACCGCGAATGGCAGTCTTACCATTGCCGAAAACGTCGTAGGCAAAACCAACGCGAGGCGAGACCGCCAAGCCAGGAGTCTGGAAGAAAGGAGCCGACCCTGTGGCCTGCTGCACGATTCCCGAAAATGGAGTGCCGTTCAAACCGCCCGTACTTCCAGGAGCGAAGGTTCCTTGTTGTGAATAGTTGTATGACTGGCCCGAAACAGGGTTGACGGCTGCCTTTGCTTGTGCAAGACCCGCTCGCCGAACGCGCGTTGCAAACCGGGAATAGCAATTGTCCCTGGGCGCTTGCGCTATAGGCCGATGCTTCGAAAAGACCCTGTATTTCGCCAGGAGCTTCGTAGAGGGCACCTAGCCTCTGGAAGCGAACGCCCAGATCAAACGTCAACCGGCGAGTAGCTTTCCAATTGTCTTGAATAAAGAACTCGTTCTGTTTATAGCGCGAGCGGTTGGTTTGCTTCAAGTTGTCCTGGCCGTAACCGTACAGGTTGCCGGTGTAAGCGTTCGAGAAAGGATCGCCCGTATCAACCGGATTGCCAAGATCCGAACCGAAATAGTAAGTGCCTGCCGTGTTGTAGACCGAATAGACGCTCACGTTTCGGGCATCATGCTCGAAATAGTAACCGAATTTGACCGTATGGCTACCGCGAATCCAGGTAATGTTATCGGTAAACGTGGCCAGGTTGTCGGTTCCATCGAAGGGCCAGCGGCTATCGAATCCAAACGATGGCAGGTTCGGAATACCCGTGGGCGACGAGGAAGCCGTGAAGCCTGAGGGCAGGCCGAAGTTCACGTTCGGCAGCAGGTTCAGATAGTTCGCCGACGAAGGGAAGATGGTAGGCAAACTCAGTTGTGTGCCGTTCGAAGTCAGCGGCAACAGACTGTTGTTATAAAGCGTTGAGTTGGTCTCTTTGTTTTGCTGGTGGGCACGGTTCTGTCCCACAGTCGCTTCATTCAACAAATTGGGCTTGAACGTGTGGATATAGGTCGTCGCGAAGCCGGCAGAAGGAATGAAATAGCTGTGCGGGAATTGGCCCCAGCCGTCGCCTGCCGCGCCCAAAATCGCGCCATAGCCAGACTGCGCTTGATAATCCTGCAGCAGCCGCACGAACATTGTATCTTTCGTGGAAATCGTATAGTCAACCCGCAGAATCTTGTCGGTGCGCGGATCGGTGTTGGTGAGTTGGTCGGTGAAGTTATATTGGCGTGTGCCTGTGGGGTCAGTCGTATTCGGCAACGGGAAGAGATTCAACATCGCCGCGCCGATAGGGTTCTGCGCGGAAATAGGAATGATGTTGCCGGCATATTGCTGATTGGTGGTGGGATTACGAATGGCGATTTGCGAACCGTTGGGATTCACGCTCTGCGAGAAGTTGCCGGCGCGCTCCAAAGCGGTAGGCATCGTGTATTTGTTGATGGCCGTGCTTTGCGTGTTCCAGAGTTGATCGTAAGACCAGAAGAAGAACAAGCGGTTGCGCATCTTGTTGAACTTGACGCCAGGAATCAGAATCGGTCCGCCAAACGTACCGCCCGGGTTTTCGTAGCGATATTTCGGCTTGACGATACCAAGTTCGTTGTTGAAGAATTCATTGGCGTTGAACTCTTCGTGCCGGTAGTAGTAATAAGCGCTGCCGTGGAATTGCGACGTGCCGTTCTTGATTGTGATGTTGTATTGGCCGCCGTTGCGCGCGCCATATTCAGCCGAGTAGTTGCCGGTCAGCAGCTTCACCTCGGCGATGGCATCGGTACTGGGCGCTTGATATGTACTGAGACTCGGCGCGCCGCTATCTTGCGCCGCCATTCCATCCAGCGTGACGAGCACCTGGCCCTGTTGTCCGCCGTTGATAACGGCGGAGTTCTGGTTCCAGCCGCGTTGGTCATACGTTCCTACGTCGATGACGCCGGGAAGATCGTGAATAAAGGCTTGAAAGTTGCGGCCACGAATGGGGGTTTGTTCAAGCTGTTTTAAGTTCACGTCAGTGGCATGGTCCGAGCTGTCAGTGACGACGCGGGCCGCCTCCGCTTTGACCTCGACCGAAGTGGCAACATCGCCGACTTCAAGCCGGACCAAGTGGAGATCAACCTTCTCTAACGTGCCGAGAATGATGGCATTTTGAATATACGTTTTGAAGCCCGGATGAGTGACTTTCAAATCGTAGTTGGCAGGAAACAGATCGGGAAAGACGAAGGTTCCGTTGGCAGCGGTGTGGAATTCACGCACCTGCTTACTGATTTCGTTGGTTAGTTCGACGGTTGCACCAGCGACCACGGCACCTGAAGGATCGACGACGGTGCCGGTGATAGAGCCGGTGACGGTTTGAGCGTTAGCCATTGGCAGCAAGGCCAACAGCGGGAACAGGAGAGAGACAAGGACTCCAGTTGATTTCATAATGACCCCTAAAATGAAACGACCCCAAGATCTGGCGAGAACGAGTCCAGATCCATTTAAACGTTTCAAGGATCTACGTATATCACCTTTTGGTACTAGGGTCAAAACTTTTTTCGGGAAAATTTAGTTCGCTCCAATGAAAAATGGCTTTCGTATCCCGCTGGATACGAAAGCCAAATCTTTGGTGCGGAGAGGGGGACTTGAACCCCCACGGTGTTACCCGCTAGCACCTCAAGCTAGTGCGTCTGCCAATTCCGCCATCTCCGCAAATTGAACAAAGTGAACCTACTTCTTGGTCGAAGGAGCCGGAGGCACCGCCGTTGGGGCAGGAGAAGTGGGCTGTGCCGGCAAAGTCATCGGCGTAGTCTTAGTCGTTGTCTTCGGCGCAGTTTTTTTAGTTCTATTCTCGAGAACGCTTCCGGAGCTTCGGGTTTGACTGTTCGCTAAAATGCCCAAGCTCAAAGAGGTAACCATGAAAAGCGCCGCCGCCACTGTGGTCGCTTTGGACAAAACAGTCGCCGTTCCGCGCGGACCAAAAACGGTTTGCGAGCCCATGCCGCCAAAAGCGCCAGCCAAATCAGCAGCCTTTCCGCTTTGCAGCAGAACAACCAGAATCAAAATTAAACACACTATTACGTGTATCGCCGTGACGGCGATCATCAGCAAAGACATTACATATTAAGTATAGCAACCCAACTGGCGCATCCAGCAGAATGAGAAGCAGATATGTCTGAACCCTTGCAACTGAGCCAACTCCGCGAAGACTACCGGATGGCCGAACTGAATGAGAGCCATTGCGATTCGAATCCGATCCGGCAGTTCGAGTTATGGTTCCAGGAAGCCAAGAAAGCGGGGCTGAAAGAGCCAAACGCAATGACTCTATCCACGGTAGACAGCGCTGGCCAGCCTTCCGGCCGCATTGTGCTGCTGAAAGGTATTGAGACAGACGGGTTTATCTTCTATACCAATTACGAAAGCCGCAAAGGGCGAGAACTCGCCCACAATCCCAGGTGCGCTTTGACCTTTCTTTGGGCGGAATTGGAGCGGCAAGTGAGGATAGAAGGGTTGGTGGAAAAGGTCTCCAAGGCGACGTCTGAGGCTTATTTTAAGGGCCGGCCCAAAGGGAGCCGCATCGGGGCCGTAGTCTCCAATCAGAGCGCGGAGTTGCCATCTCGCAGGCCGCTTGAGGAGCGGCTGGCCGAGTTAGAAACCAGGTACGCCCAGACGGACGACGTGCCCATGCCCGAAACGTGGGGCGGCTATCACGTCAAACCGAATCTATTGGAATTCTGGCAAGGCCGCACGAATCGCCTGCACGACCGCATTGTCTACCGGCTTCGAAAAGACGGTTCGTGGACAATGGGGCGCTTGTCACCCTAGAAAATCAAACTTCAAACTTGCGTCCGGCCAGCAGTCCCCCGTCAATCACGCAAACCGATCCGGTCACAAAGCGCGCCTCATCGGAGGCAAGGAACAAAGCGTATTGAGCAACCTCCAACGGCTGGCCAATGCGGCCCAGCGGATACATATCCAGCAGGCGGCGATAACCGGCTGGAAACTGCTTCCAGTGGTTCATCGATGTTGGCGTTTCAATGGTGCCAGGGCAAATCACGTTTGAGCGGATGTTCCACTCGCCATACTCCGCAGCAACCAGCCGCATCATCGAGATGAGGCCGCCTTTCGCCGCCGTATAGGCAGTTTCGCCAAAGCCGAACAGCGCGTTCACGCTGGAAATGGTGACAATACTGGAACTGGGCTGTTGCTTCAGCAGCGGAATCGCGGCGCGCGTACACAGAAACGGGCCTTTGAGGCATACTGCGATGGTTTGGTCAAAAACCTCTTCAGTCACGTCTGTGATGGTCGTATCACCGCCGATTTGGATCGCGTTGTTGACTAAGATATCCAGACCGCCGAATCGTCTCTCGGTCTCCCGCAGCAACGCGTCTACATCGGAGGCTTTTGATACGTCGGCATGAAGATAAATGGCTTTTCCACCTGCATTTTCGATCTGTTGGGCGACGCGCGCGCCAGCTTCATCGGCGATATCAGCCAATATGACGCTCGCATCCTCCTGCGCAAAGAGAGAGGCCATATGCGAGCCAATGCCGCCCGCCGCGCCAGTGATGATCGCAGTTTTGGACGCCAGTCGTTTCGCCATGCATCTAGTATCATTGCAGGAAAGCGTTCCATATCACCTCGAAGGAAATAGAATGAGACGTCGGATTGCCCTTGGCGCCGGTCTTGCTTCATTGTTGGGACTTAGTATCGCTGCGGGCGATAAGAGCCAAGTCCTCAGCGTGCCATTGAACTTAAAGGTGGGCCTCTGGCAGATGACTTACAGCACGGAGCGCAACGGAGTGGCAGTGGTGCGCCCCATACCGCCCGGATTGCTCGCACGGATGAGCCCGGAGCAGCGAGCCAAAACGGCGGCCCGTTTGAAATCCCGCGCCACACAAGGGACCCAAGTGGAAACGCGCCAGTATTGCATGACCGATGAGCGGCGAAAGAAAGCCGATTTCGAACTGAGCGATGACGGGCAAGCGTGCCCCAGGACGCTGCTCAGTTCCACCCCGGCTTTCCAGCAGTTTCGCGAAGAGTGCCCAGAGAATGGCAATAAGCGAACCGTGGATGGATCGGTGGAAGCGCTAGACCCCGACACCATGAAGGGTTCGCTGAAAGTAAAATCGGAAGGAAGCAACGCCTATACGATGAGCGTGGAAATTGGCGGACGCTGGATTGCCGCCGATTGCGGGAAAGAAGCGCAATAAGGCCGCGCTGACGCGAGCAGCTCCCTATTGAGCCAAGCCGCAGCCTCCATTTCCGCCCGCATAGGGCGAGCCCCCCGATAACGAAGAGTAGTCAGGATTAGGAACGGTGATGGTCGATTGGGAAAGCGCAATGCTATCTGTGACCAAGCCTAGATAATCCGAGGCGCTCATGCTAGATGCGTTTAACGAGATGCCCGTGTTCAGTACGTACCAAATGCCGTCTCCGGTAAAGGTGGAGTTGGTAATTTGGACACCTTGCGAGCCATGGCCAATCCAGTTACGGTCGCCGAAAAAGACTATGCCTGTGACTCCGCCGCTGGATGTGTCGGTGGGTGCCGAGACGCTGAAAGTCACGTTCTGCATGATGAAGTTGGTATAACCCCAGCCACCGCCTTGCGTGTTGTAAAAGGTCACGTTTGAACCGCTAAATGTGGAGTTTGTCAAATCCGCGCCTCCCGTAAAAATATAGAGGCCGGGATTGAGCGTGATGTGAGCGTAGTAGGTTGTCAACCCTCCGCAATACGTTCCAGGGTTCAGTGTGGCGTAGGTCGGGAGTAACCAGCCCAGGAGCCAGTTGCCGACAACGGTGTTGTAGTAGGTGCACGAAGAATAGGACGGGGAGCTAACCGAGGATAGCGGGTCATTTTCGTTCGCGGAGTTGTAGGTGGGCGTGGGACTGACCGTGCCCGAAATGGAGGCGCCACTCGCAGGCCCTTGCACTCGAATGGCCTTGCTGTTCGTGACAGTCAAACTGTTGCCGGAGGCAACCTGAATGGATTTGCTGGAGGAATCGAGATAAACGTCACAGGCGGAGGAAATGCCGCTGGTGCTCTGTATGCTCAGCGGGTAAGAAGTGGTGCTTGAGTTCATTACATAAATGCAGCCGGGAGAGGATGAACTTACCGCTACCGCCATAGCTCCCGGAGAAGCCGTATTGATTCCGAGGAAAACGAGAAACGCCGTGTGAACGTGCTGAGTGACGGTAGCTTGCATGGCTGCCGCATTACCAGCGTAAGTTCCGTTAGTCGGCGGGTTCTGAATCGTGATCGTTACTCCGTTGACGCCGTCCGTAAAGCCATTGAGCGTAGCATCGGCCTTGCCCGCGCTGACCCAATCTGCTTTGCCGCGCGCCAGCTCAATTGACGCACCCATAGCTGCGGCATCGGCGGCGTGTTGGAGTTGCAGCTTCCTGAGCTGCATCATTCCCACATCGAGCGCGAGTCCGCAGAATACGAACAGCGTAGTAGTGAATAAAAGGAAATTGATGATCACGCTTTAAGCACAGGACGCGTTCACCAGTCGCGACTCCTCTTGGCTATATCGGTCAAACAATGGGCCAGGATTAGTCGTATGCAACCCTACGACGCCCTAGCTAAGAGGGCAGTCTGGCTGCTCTCTTCACGGCTTCCCTATCATTAGCTATGGCGTATTCGAAATTTTGCGGTATCGCAGGGTTGCTGGTATCATCGGCGATCGGCGCCCAGACCTGCAAGATTGATCGCGCGACCGGCTCGACCATCGACAGCAAACCGTTCGTCACGAATACTTATGCCGCGCGCTGGAATTACGCCGGCAATCTGCTGGCGGCCATGCGGCCGGGCGCCAATGGTTATTACCGGCTAATCACCATGCGGCCAGACGGAAGCGATGTTCGCGAGATCACCGAAGGCCGACCCAAGTTGCCCAGCAAACATCAAGGCACGCCGTACTGGCATCCTTCGGGACGCTATATTCTTTTCGTGGCGCAGAAACAGGATTGGCACGGCCCGAAGTTGTTCGGCTCGCCGGATTATGAAGCGCTGCCGGGTTTTGGGAGACATGACGATTTGTGGCTTACTACCGCCGATGGGAGCCGCAGTTGGCAACTCACGAACGAAGCGAACACAAAAGACGAGGGTGAACTGATTCCCGTGTTTTCGCCGAATGGGAAAAGGGTGGCTTGGTCGGCGCGGCAGCGGGGTGGGACTTACGTGCTGAAAGTGGCGGAGTTCAGCGAATCACCCGAGCCGCATCTGAGCAATGTTCGTTCCTTCCAACCAGGCGGCGCGGCGTATTACGAGACGGGCGCGTTTTCTTCAGATGGTACGACCTGATTTATACCAGTGATCAAGATACGCATAGCTTTTGGCGGAGTCAGATTTACCGGCTTGACTTCTTGAGTGGAAAAAGCACGCGCTTGACGACGGGTGACGATTACAACGAGCATCCCACTGTGGTGAGGACGGCGACCGGGGACTGGATTGTGTACATGACAACCCGCGGGGCCAAACGCCAGCCACTGCGCGTGGCGCTCGGCACCGATTGGTTTGCGATGCGGCTCGACGGTACAGGCGCGAAGAGGCTGACGTCGATGAATGTCGATGCGGGGAATCCGGAGAACACGCGACGCTTGATGGTGGCGGGCACGGTGGCGGTGAGTCCGGCCGGGGATTTTATGTTGGGGGACGTGCAGGATAGCTTAGTGAAGCAAACGGGCTTGGTGAAGGTGGTGCGCTTTGTTTGTAAGTAAGGCTAGATGAGCGTTACTGCCAGCGCATAAAATGCCACAGAACAAGAGGTCGTGGATAACAAGTCAAACTCCCAAACATCCTGATTACACCTGCAATAAACCCACCGCTCGCTGACGGTTTTCGCTCGCACTCTACCAGCGAACACGAAACCCAACGCAATGCCGCCGCATTAATCGATAAAACAACTCGTCAAAACTAGCTGCGGTCGGGAAGACTGGAATTGGTCTGGGTGCAACAAATATCCCCGACGGCGATGCCATCGGCTCAACTACAACGGGTACTTGGGGCTCAACCCAGCGGAGAGAACAATCATAAGATTCCCGGCTTCCATGGTCAATGAGAGTTTCGTACGCCTCATTCACTTGGCGGAACTTTTCGGCACACGAACCGGCACCCCGGTCCGGGTGGTATTGGCGCGCTAGTATCCGGTACGCGTTGCGGATTGCGCCGTCGTCCGCATCTCGGGGAATTCCGAGAACAGCATAGAAGTTCATTCCAACCCCCCTTCAGTCGGCGTTCTCTCGGAAAGGATGGCAGTTGCGATAAAGAAAGAGTCACTCGCATATTGCCATCCTTTGTTCATTCCGTGGCAGTGCTCAAGAGACACAATGAACAATTCTTTTCCGAGTCAAAAAATGATCCCATGTGGAATTGTTAACACCGTCCAGAAACACCGCCGAAACAAGTTGGCGTTAAGCGCGGAGGGCTTTCCGCTCGTCGCCCGTCTGAATCTGAATCTGCTTAGGCTTGCTGGCCTCAGTGATGGGCACATGGATTTCCAGAATGCCTTTATGGAGCTTGCAGCTTACGTGATCTAAGTCCAGGCCCGTGGGCAGTGTGAGAGCAGAGTAGAATTTGCCATAGGCCAATTGCGTGAACGCATTCTTATCGAAACCGTCAGGAACCTTACGCTCCCCTTCAATCACGAGTTGGTTATTCTGCACGCTTACGCGAACATCCTCTTCGGCGACACCGGGAAGAATCGCACGCAGAGTCAGATCATGATCGTTCCAGCCGGACTCTAGCACCGGACTGAACGTCCAAGTTCTTTCTCCGGTTGCGTTGGAACTTGGCGGCAATGCCTGGCCATAGAAGTTGTCAAACATTTGATCGACAGAGCGGCGGAATTGGTCCAACGTCTGCCGAACATCATTGGTAAACAGTGTGCTCAACATAAGTTATCTCCTCTAGACTCAAGTCATCAATTTGGGGGAGAGAAGGTGGGTGGGACGGCTCTCGCAACAGCCGATTTTGGAGGCTTTCTAAGAGCTTCCGCGATCGACTGTTCGCAATCGTTGCGGGGAGCCGGACTCCCAACTCTCTCAGAGAATTTCCACTCATGATATTGCCAAAAAGTCTATTCCTTGTCAAGAGGGTCACGCTGATAAAACCTAAGACAGCGAGGCTCAGAAAGTCTACGTTTAGCTCGCTGCGCGCTGCGCCAAAAGCCAGCCCCGGCTGCCATGGGCTAGCGGCTTTTTTTCCATTGACTTAGGCTGCGCGGTCAGTCCAGAATGCTACTCAAGGGCGTTTTGAACTGTCGGACAACCTATGAACTGGGAGTACATGATTAGAGAGTTTAACGTTGAGGACTCGGACAAAATCTTGCTAGTCGAAGATTTTTTGAACGAGGTCGGAAAACATGGCTGGGAACTCGTCAGCGTAGCAACCACGCCGACGGCGAACTTCACGCACCTCATTTACCTGAAACGCGGAACCGCCCTGGCCGAGCGCGTCGATCTTCTTCCACCGCCGAAGCTCTAATCCTCTCGTCGCGGATTGTGATTGAAATAGGCCAATCATTTCAGCTATTCTGGCAACGAAGGAATCCACCCGATGGCTTGCCAGCCTCCACATCCGGAATCGATAGAGGGTCTGCGGCGACTTCAGCAAGAAGTAAAGCAGCGCGGTGATGACTGCCTTGCTATGCTGCTGGCCGGGGTTGACGTTTACGCTGCGGTTGGCCGGGAGTGGGAACTCCTGGAAGTCATGCGTAAGTTTGCGCACGAGGCCGCCGAAATGGTTCGAAACACACCCACCGCCAATGAACTGAAAAACCTCTATGAACGTGACGATGGCGGCCAGCCGGCGCAGCAATAACTTCGCTGCCCTTTGAAGCTAGTGTTTTGAGATTCGCTCGCTGGTGGCTCTGGTGTCTAACAACACGGCGGTTTCATAGTTGATTCGACGAGGGCCGTCTTCGATTCCCGCTTGCGCCGTTACCGACGGCAGCCGGGAATCAGATGCACCGCACACTAGCCCAGCCACTCACGGCGCGTCTCCCCAAAGGCGTGGCCGCATCACCTAAGCCATTTCAAGGCCGAAAGCCGCCACCCGAGTCCGAAGTGCGGGCAAAGAGCTATGTAGGCCATATCGCCAAATCTGCGGAGGGTTGGCAACCCGACTCTTCACTCGTACCGTAACGCCGTCATCGGATCAACAGTCGAAGCGCGCCGCGCCGGTCCAGCACAAGCGAGCCCCGCGACAACGGCCAACAGTGCGACAGCGCCAAGAAGAACGAGTAAATCGCGAGAGCTGCCCTCCGCCCAAGTTGCCAGCAACTGATTCAAAGCCAGCGTCAACCCGATACCCGCGGCTAAACCGCCGCCCACGCTGGCCACAGTAGAACGGAAAACCGCTCCCAAGACGTCCGCAGGACGAGCGCCCAGCACCATGCGGATGCCGAACTCATTAGTACGTTGCTGAACAGAAAAGGAGACGACACTATACAAACCGGCTGCCGCAAGGGCGAGGGCGAGCACAGCAAACGAACCAAACAGCCACGCCACCAGGTGTTCCTGCTGCCACTCTTGCTGATCTTGAATCCAGTGTTCCAAATCTTCAATACCGCCGCTGATTTGTTGGTCCGGATTGACGGAATTGACTTCTTTGCCAATGGCGTGCAGAAGGGCAAGCGGCGAAGACTGAGAGCGCACAAGAATTTGGGTCCAGACGCGCATGCTGAGCGTGTAGGGAATGAACGCTTCGGGAAGAACTGGTTTGCGAAGGCCGTCGTTGCGCTTGTCGGCAATCACACCCACGATGATGAGCCAGGGATTTTCGGCGTTGGGCGTGAGCACAAAGGGCGGTTCACTCTTCATATCGGGAATTTTCAGCGAATGGCCGAGTGCGCCGTCGGGGAAGTAGCGGCGAGCCATGGTCTGGTTGATCACGGCCAAGTGAGCCGCCTGATGATTTTCGATTTCGTCCCAGATGCGTCCCTGCGATAAAGGAATATGAAGAATGGGAAAGTAGCCGGGGCTGACAAAATTGACCCGCACTTTTTGGTCATCTTTAGGCGCTTTGCCTAAGATCTCAACGGCAGTGTTCCAGCCGTTGGAAGGCGGCGTAGCATTGGTGGAAATCGCAGCCATGGTGACGCCCGGAACGCGCGCAACTTTATTGCGCAGCAGTTCGAAATAAGCGGCGCGGGATTCCCAGGTGGTGTACGCACCGTCATGAACAGGAATGCCAACGGACATAATGTTGTGCGGGTCGTAACCCAAGGGCGTGTGCAGCATTCGTAGAAAACCACGCATGGCGGCCCCTGCGCCGGCGAGCATGACGACGGTCAACGCGATTTGCGTGGCGATTAGAACGTTGTTCATCACGCGTCCCCGGCTGCCGCCGGTAACGCGGCGGTTACTGGATTGCATGACTTGCAGCACGTCGGGGCGGGAGAGTTGCAACGAGGGCCAGAGGCCTGACACAACGCCGCTCAGAATAGCCAGCGCCACGCTGAAGAGCAGAACCGGAATATTGAGCTGGATGGCCGCTTCATGCGGGAATTGGTCCTTCGGAAGCAGACCTACGATGACGTCTATGACGTAATAGGCGAGCATCACACCAAGGCCCGCACCCACAAGCGATAGCAGCAGAGATTCGGCCAGCATCTGACGAATCAGACGGCGCCGATGCGCGCCGATCGCGGAGCGAATGGCAAATTCGTGTTGGCGCGCGGTGCCGCGCGCGAGTTGCAGAATCGTCACGTTGGCGCAGCCAATCAGAAGGAGAAAGGCGACAGCTGAGAACAATAGATACAGAGTGCCGCCGAGTTGCTTTTCAAAATCTTCGTTGAGGCCAACCATGTGCAGCTTGAAGCGACCTTTCGGGAAATGGGTGGGTGTGTCTTTGGCGAATCGTTCCAGCAGAGGCTGAAGGGCTGCATCGGCGGTCATATGGCTCACGCCGGGCTTGAGCCGAATGCCGACATAGTAAGTGCGGGTTTGATCTTGCGTGGTTTTCAAGGGAAGGTATACATCGGCGTCATCCCAGACAAAGCGCGGAGCGGCCACGCCGACGATAGAGTAAGTCTTGCGAACGAGCTGAATGGATTTGCCGACAACGCTGGGATCGGAGCCGAAGTGCCGCTGCCAGAACTTATAGCCGAGCACGGCAACAGGTTCGGGATCGCGGCCGTCGATAGCATCAGAAGGCAGTAAGCCGCGGCCCAAAGCAGTCGGCACGCCTAAGAAGTGAAAGGCGTTTGCGGTGAAGTAGTCGGCATTGACGTCTTCGGGCAGGTCGCGTCCGGTGACGGTGAGGTTCCAACCGTCAGAGGCAAAGGCATCTTCAACAACCGGTGATTTACGGATGGTTCGCCACTGATCGGCGGTAAGGCCGAAACCGGTTTCGTGGCCGGCTGCGTCGAGAAGTCGCAGGTGCGCCATGCGATCGGACGCCGCATAGGGATACGGGTTCATGAGAATGGCGTAGATGACGCTAAAGACCGAGGTGGTGGCACCGATCCCCAGCGTGAGGGAGATGATGGCCGTGAGGGTAAAGCCGGGGGTTTTGAGAAGCTGGCGCCCGCAGTAGCGAAGGTCTTGCAGAAGGTTATTCATGGTGCCTTGGGGCACAGTGATGCACTTGAGGGGCCAAGCATCGGCGCGGAGAAAACCGCTGGTTTTCCAGCGAAAATCGGAGCGGGCGTCGTACGAAATTGGGATACGGAATCCCACGCGTGGGAATGAGAACGCCTATTCGAGGCGGTAGTTCGGCGCTTCTTTGGTGATGATCACGTCGTGAACGTGGCTCTCGCGTAGGCCGGCAGAGGTGACGCGCAGGAAACGGGCATGCTCTTGCAGTTCGGCGATGGTATGGCAACCGCAGTAGCCCATACCGGCGCGCAGGCCGCCTACCAATTGATAGCTAAGATCGGCAAGCGGCCCTTTATAAGGAACGCGGCCTTCGATGCCTTCAGGGACGAGTTTGCCACCAGCTGGTTTGCGCGTAACGCTCAGAAGTGCCTGCGGGATTGGCGCCCATGGAACCCATGCCGCGATAGCTCTTAAAGGTGCGGCCCTGGTAAAGAATGGTTTCGCCGGGGCTCTCATCGGTGCCCGCGAGCAAGCTGCCAATCATGACGGAATCCGCGCCAGAGGCAATGGCTTTGGTAATGTCACCCGAGAATTTCACGCCGCCGTCAGAGATAAGCGGAATCTTGGCAGGGCGGGTGGCCTTAGCGCATTCGGCGATGGCGGTGATTTGCGGCACGCCGGCGCCGCTAACGACGCGAGTGGTACAGATGGAACCCGGGCCGATGCCGACTTTGATGCCGTCGGCGCCGAGTTTGACGAGATCGCGAGCGCCTTCAAAGGAAGCCACGTTGCCGGCCAGAATTTCCACGTCGGGCATGGCGTGCTTCAAGGCTTTAACGGCGTCCATGACGCGCTGGCTGTGGCCATGCGCGGCGTCCACCGCAATGACGTCCACTTTTTTGCGCACGAGTTCCTGAGCGCGTTCGAGGAAGTCGCCGGTGGCGCCAATGGCAGCGGCTACGCGCAATCGGCCTTGCGAATCTTTGGCGGCGTTCGGATACTTCAATTTCTTCTGAATGTCTTTGACCGTGATCAAGCCCTTTAGCACGAACTGGTCATCCACGACGAGCAGCTTTTCGACACGGTGCGTGTGCAGGATGCGCCGCGCATCTTCGAGAGTGGTGCCGACGGGCACGGTAACCAGATTCTCTTTGGTCATCACGTCGGAGATGGGCAGGTCGTAACGGTTCTCAAAGCGCAGATCGCGATTCGTGAGGATGCCGACGAGCTTGCCGTTCTTGGTAACAGGAACGCCAGAGATGCGGTAATGGCTCATCAGTTCCAGTGCCTCGGAGATCTTGCGCTCGGGCTCAATGGTGACCGGATCCACAATCATGCCGCTCTCACTGCGTTTGACGCGGTCGACTTCTTCGGCTTGCCGTTCGATGGACATATTACGGTGAATCACGCCGATGCCGCCTTGCTGGGCAAGGGCAATGGCCATGTGCGATTCAGTCACGGTATCCATAGCCGAACTCAGCAGGGGAATTTTCAGTTCAATTTTCGGCGTGAGGCGGGTGGTGGTGTCGGCTTCAGCGGGCGTCACGGTGCTGTGCGCCGGCTGCAAGAGTACGTCATCGAAGGTTAGACCTTCAGCAATAACCTCTGGGATCATGAAGTACCTCTCATCGTAACAAGGCTCGACGGAGGCGTTGGGCGAATCACCGCTATACTGAGAAGACGTGAACCAGGTCGGCCGGTATCAGATCTTGGAAGAGCTGGGTCGCGGCGCCTGTGGCGTCGTCTATCGGGCGCTCGATCCTGCCATCGGTAGAACTGTAGCAATCAAGTCGATTCGCTTTAGTGAGTTCTCCGACCCCGACGAACGCCGGGACTTGAGCGAACGTGTGCTTCGCGAAGCGCAGTCGGCCGGGAAGTTATCGCACCCTAACATTGTCACGATTTATGACGTATTAGAGAGCAACGAACTCGCTTACATTTTCATGGAGTTTGTGGACGGGCCGTCGCTGAAAGATGCTATGCGGCGCGATGCCCTGCCCGACCGCGAAAGCATGATCAGCATTCTGCGGCAACTGGCGGAGGCGCTCGATTATGCGCACCGCAAAGGGATCATCCACCGTGATATCAAGCCGGCGAACATCATGATCTCCGACCGCGGCGTTGATAAAGATGGTGTGGCGAAGATTGCCGATTTCGGCGTGGCCAAGCTGATTTCGCATGAAGCGACGCACCAGCGCGCGTTCATGGGGACACCGAGTTACATGTCGCCGGAGCAGTTGGAAGGCGTGCCGGTGGGTGGCGCGAGCGACCAGTTTGCGCTAGGCGTGGTGGTTTACGAATTGCTCACGGGCGAAAAGCCGTTTGCCGCCGAGAATCTGGCGGCGCTGCATTATCTGATTTGTAAACGCCCGGCGAAGCCGGTGAACGAGCTGAATCCGGCGTTGAGCGAAACCGTAAACCGGGTAGTGGATCGCGCGCTGGCCAAGTTGCCGGAAGACCGCTATTCGTCCTGCAGTGAGTTTATGGGGGCTTTGACGGTGGCGCTGGGCGAATGCCCTGAGTGGCGTCCGGTGGCCCCCGCGAAAGTGGAAGAGCCCGCGAAAGCGGCGGGGAATGGTTGGTATGCGCCGGAAACCGTGGTTTCGTCGCGCCTGATTGAGGCGCAGCCGGCGGACTACTCGATCGTGGATGACGCGGTGGAGGTTATCGATCCAGACGTGATGCCGCCAGAGCCGAATCATGTTGAGACCGCGTTGAGCACGCGAGTGATCAGCGATGAGGAACGCGCCGAGTTGATCGGTGAGCCGGAGCGAAACTTTCAATCGCGCGGCAACGCGGGCACTCGGATTCGGGTTGGCGTAGAACGGCCATCGGGCCATACCTGGGGCTGGATTATCGCGGCATGCATGGCCATCGCGCTGGCAGGAATTTTTCTATTGCGCAGCCTTTATACGTCGAAGGCGAGTGCGCCGGATTCGGAAGCGAATCGCATTGTGAATAGCCGGCAGCCGGAAGATTTGAGCACGAACGAGAGTATCGGTAAACCAAGTGCGAGCGGCGGGAAGGCCGGCAATCCGGCAGCAACCCCGATTAGCACCGATTCAGACAGCTCGCGGACCACCGTGGCCGTGCGTGCGCCAGCGCCGAGACAGCACAGGAGCCTGCTCCGGCACCTACCGCTACCTTTGCAACAGCAACAGTCAGCGGCGGAGAAGCCAGCGGCACTGCCGTCCCGCCAAATAGCAGCCAATGTCACTCGCGTGCCGATCCCCGGCGCCGCAAGTCACAAGCGGAGAGCGTTGAGCTAGTGAGTGATCCGGCGGGCGCGCAAATTGAAGTAGATGGCCGTTCCGACTTGCTATGTCTGGCGCCGTGCAGTGTTTCGCTCGGGCCCGGCAGGCACACCCTGTTTGCGCAGGCAAGCGGCTACGGAACCGCCCGCAAGATCTTTACTGTTCCTGTATCGGGCAGCGTGTTCGTCTCTTTGGGCAAGAGCACGGGGACGATGCTGTTAACCAGCGATCCGACTGGCGCGAATGTAGTGATTGACGGCAAAGACTACGGACCCACACCAGTGCGGGTGCGGCTGAGTGCCGGCCGCCATCATCTGAGTGTTTCAGACGGCGTGCGCCATCATGACGAGACCATCCAGATTGACACCGATGGGATGTACGCGCGCAGCTTCCGCTGGTAGCCGCGCGATCTAACGTTCTAGCCAAGTTAAGTCGCGGTGGGCGGGCAGGCCAGGAATGCCGGTAGCGCTACGCACGGCTCGGTTGACGGCGCGGGCCATGGCTTCCGAGCCGAGCGCCCCCAGAGTAGTGACATCCGCATGCACCGTGGAAGTACCCGTGCCGGCCGCGAAAATGGTGTCGCCGTCGGCGGCGGTGTGAACGGGGTTGATGGTTCGAGCCAAGTCCGTCATGCGCCATTTGCGCGATCTTAGTCGCTTCGGTCTTTGTGAGTGCAGCGTTAGTGACGACGATGCCGATGGTTGTGTGCGCACCGGGTTGAATCGAATGATGACCCGGTAGAGTGGCGCCTTGCAGGATCTGGGCCATGGAATCGAGAAAGCCTTCGCCCTGGGCGCGCGCGCCCGCCAGGATCTGGCCCGTTTCGTGATCGCGCACATCGCCGATAGCGTTCACGGCAACCATGGCCGCCACGACCAGAGCCGCTATCGGCTACGACGATGCTCGCCGTGCCAAGGCCCGACTTCATGGCGGAGCCCATGCCGAACATTTTGCCCACGGTCGCCCCGGCACCCGCACCCACATTGCCTTCCCTTGGCGCAGTGTTCGAGGCAGCAGTACAGGCCGCGAAGCCCGCTTCGGCATCGGGGCGAATTTTAGGGTCGCCCACACCTAAATCGAAGAGAATGGCGGCGGGCACAATGGGCACCACCGCTGGACCCACGTGATAGCCCATGTTGTGTTCTTCCAGATAGCGCATCACGCCGCTCGCGGCATCCAGGCCGAACGCGCTACCGCCCGCCAGCATGATGGCATTGACCTTTTGAACGGTGTTCAGCGGATTGAGCAGATCGGTCTCGCGTGTACCCGGTGCCGCGCCACGTACGTCCACGCCTGCCACCGCGCCATTCTCGAAGATGACGACGGTGCAACCAGTGGGACGGCGGTGTCTGTGTAGTGCCCGACGCGGATACCACCCACATCGACAATGCTGCCGGGCGTCTCTTTTTCCTCGGCGAAGGCAGGTAGAAATGCCGCGCCCGCCGCTGCGCGCAAGAGGTTGCGTCTGTCTATTTGCATGTTCGTCATGGCCCGTGCTCCATCATAGGTCTTTGGCAACCTATGCTCACTAGTGTCTCTCTGCGCTGGCTGGCGGTGAGTGTGTTCATCGTCTCCTCGGTTTTGAACTATCTGGATCGGAGCCTGCTGGGCTCGCTCGCACCGCTCATCATGGGTGAGTTTCATTTCGATCAGGTGGCCTTTGGCTGGTTGATTTCGGCGTTCTCGGCAACGTATGCGCTCAGTGCGCTTGGGGCGGGCTGGGCTCTAGACCGGTTTGGCGTGAACCGCACCACATATGCGGCAGCGGCCTGGTGGTCAACCGCGGCGGTGGGAACCGGTTTGGTGGGATCTTTCCCGGCGCTGGGGGCTTGCCGGGCGGCTTTGGGCATTGGTGAATCGGCAGGTGTTTCGGCGGTGGGCAAATTGAATGCGATTTATCTTAAGCCGGAAGAACGGGCGCTGGGGGCGGCGCTGAATCAGATTGGTATCAGCCTGGGCGCATCGCTGGCAGTGTATTGGGGCATTGGCGCAGCCGGCATTCACGGCTGGCGTTGGCCTTTCATGATTGCTGGGTTTTGCGGCTTCGCCTGGTTACCACTGTGGTGGCTGGTAAGCCGCACGGTGCCGGCGCAGTTTCAAACATTGGAACTGCCCACCGAGCAGGAGCGCCGCCGCCAACCGCTATTTGAGATCTTGAACGAACCGAACCTGATCATTTTGGTAGTCGCCAATCTGTTATGGATGGGCGGCTACTCGCTCTGGTCCAGTTGGATCACCCTCTACTTGGTGCATGTGGATCATCTAACACTGGACCAAGCGCGCCATTACGCCTGGATTCCGCCGCTGGTTTCAAACGTGGGCGGGTTCTTCGGCGGTTGGCTTTCCTACCGTTGGGCAAAGCAGACGGGCGACGCTGTGGGAGCGCGCCGGCGCGCTGTTTGGGTGGGAGCGATTTGTTCGCTAATCACGCTGGCGTTGCCCTTCGCCGTGGATGCGCGCTGGGCTACAGCACTAATCTCCGCCAGTTTCTTCTTCGCCCTGGCAGGGAGCGTAAACATCTATGCGCTGCCCATTGATATTTTTGGAGCCAAGCGTGCGGGCATGGCGCTCGCGGCGCTGACTTGTTCGTACGGCTTTCTGCAGATGGTCATCTCGCCCATCATTGGCTTCCTGGCAGACCACAAGCTCTATACGGAAGTGGTCTGGATGGTGACGCTGCCCTTGATTCTCAGCGCGCTGGTATTGCAGAAGCTCCGACCCCAGCCGTCAGTAGCCGAGTAAGCGTTCGCTCTCTTTGATCAGAGTACTGACCTGCGGCAGTATTTCGTCTTCGAGATTCGGGTTATACGCAACCCAGGTATCCAGCGCGCCGACGCGGCCCACCGGTGCGTCTAAATCGCTAAACAACTCGCTGGCGATGCGCGCGGCGATCTCTGCCCCGTAGCCCCACGAGAGAGTATCTTCGTGGGCAATGAGCACGCGGCTCGTTTTCTTAACAGAAGCAGCGATCGTCTCCCAATCGTAAGGCGCAAGCGTTCGCAGATCGATCACTTCCACCGAAATGCCATGCTGCTTCTCTAACTGCACAGTCGCCATCAACGCACGCTGCACCAACGCGCCGTACGTGACGATGGTCAAATTTTGGCCGAGCTTCACGATCTTCGCTTTGCCGAACGGAATCAGGTAATCCGGCCCCGGGATGCGGCGAACGGTTGTACGTTTCCCTATACAGCTTCTTGTGCTCAAGGAACAGAACCGGATCATCGCAGCGAATGGCGGTGCGCAGCAGGCCGCACGCATCGAGCGCATTCGAAGGGAACACGACCCGCAGTCCCGGAATATGGGTAAACGCCACTTCACCGCACTGGCTGTGATAGACCGCGCCACCTGTCAGATAGCCGCCGATGGGCACGCGAATCACCATCGGGCATGAGAAGCCATTATTCGACCGCCAGCGCATATTGGCCAGTTCGCTGCGAATCTGCATCATCGCGGGCCAGATGTAATCGAAGAACTGAATCTCGGCGACGGGCTTCAGTCCGCAAACCGACATGCCGATGGCTTTTGCCCACAATGGCTGCCTCCGCAATGGGCGTGTTGAAGCAGCGCTTGGAACCAAACTCGCGTTGCAAGCCGTGCGTGGTTTTGAAGACGCCGCCTTTGCCCTTCACTTCATTCAAATACTCTTCGCGGCTGACGTCGGCCACATCCTCGCCGAACACAATGACGCGTTATCACGGCGCATTTCTTCGGCCAAGGTGCGATTGATCGAATCCACCATGGTGCGCGGTTCGCCTGTAAGCTGCGGCTCAGTTTCAAAGGCAGCAGAGCAGGGGTCAACCTTGTCCGAATAGAGGAAACGGAAGGCAGAACCCGGCTCGGGCGGAGCATCGCGCAAAACCTTCTGCGCCAGTTCCTGCACTTCCTCATCGGTATCGCGAATGATGTCCTCAATCTGCCGCTGCGTCATAATGCCTTCCCGCATCAGATATTCCGGGAAGGTTTTCAGCGGATCGCGGGCAGCTTCAATATCCCGTTCCACCTTCGGCTTGTAGACCGACTCAGTGTCTGATAATGAGTGCGAATAAGGCCGGATCACCGAGGCGCGCACCAGAACTGGCCCTCTTCCGCTGCGGCTATGGTCCACCGCTGTCGCCATCACCCGGAAAGACTCTACAAAATCGGTACCATCCACTTCCAGCCGAAGCAAGCCTGGAAAACCCGCCAGCAAATTGGCAATGTTGCCGCCGGCCGTTTGCTTCTCAACCGGAACCGAAATGGCATAACCATTGTCCTCAATCAAAACCACCAACGGCACCCGGTCAATACAGGCGGTGTTCATGCATTCCCAGAACTCGCCTTCACTGGTGGCGCCCTCGCCGGAGGTTACCAGCGTGATCTCATGTGAATCCGGCGCCACATAGCTTTTAGCGGTAGCGCAACCGAGTGCGTGCAGATACTGGCTGCCGGTGGGCGATGAACCGGTCAGAATGCGCAACCGCGGAGACGACCAGTGAGACGGCATTTGCCGTCCGCCGGAACTGGGATCGCGTGCCGCGCCGACAGCCTGCAACAGCATGTCTTCCGCCGTCATACCCAACGTAAGAGCCAGCGCACGGTCGCGATAGTAAGGCACGGCCCAATCGCTGCCCGGCTTCAAGGCCATCCCAGCTGCGACCTGGATCGCTTCATGGCCGGCGCAGCTGACCTGGAAAAAGATCTTATTCTGCCCTTTGAGCATGACTTCGCGGTCGTCAAGACAGCGCGAAAGATACATCAGGCGGAACGCTCGAATGAGCGTGTCCCAGTCGAGTGCGCCGTGAAGGGTTGGCATGGTTGATGAAAGCGGCGTAGGCACCATTTTGCATTATCGCTCTTAGCAAACTGGATTTTTATACTAGTAGTTCTGACGAGGGCGCGCGGGTGTCTTGGCTGCGGGTCAACTGCGCGGGCAATTCTCAGCAAATTGCCGGATTGTGGTTATATAGAATCAGTAACGGGAGAACCTACAAACATTCATGGCTAGTTCTGGAGCGGGCCTCGAAGGCGTGGTTGCCACGTCCTCTGCTATCTGCTACATCGATGGTGAGCAAGGCGTCCTAAGTTATTGCGGTTACAACATCAATGAGCTGGCGGGCCACGCTTCTTTCGAAGAAGTGGTGTTCTTGTTGTGGAATGGCCGCTTGCCTACCCAGGCTGAACTCAGCGCGCTGAAAAATAAGCTGGTGGCCGAACGCGATCTGCCCGCTGAGGTGACCGCGTTCCTGAAAAACGTGCCTAAAAATGCTATCCCGATGGATGTGTTGCGCACGGCCGTCTCGCTCTTGAGCCTTTACGACCCAGCGGCGGCAGATATGTCGAACGACGCCAATGTGGCCAAAGCCGTAAAGTTATTGGCGCGCATTTCTACTCTGGTCACTTCTTTTGATCAATTGCGCAATGGGCGCGCGGTGGTACCGGGCGATCCGTCGCTTGGCTACGCGGCTAACTTCATCTACACGCTGACAGGCAAAAAGCCGGACGCGGTGATGGAGCGCGTTTTCGATGTGGCTTTGATTCTGCATGCCGATCATGAATTGAATGCTTCCACCTTTGCGGCGCGCGTCACGGCGGCGACACTCTCTGATATTTACTCAGCGGTCACTTCGGCGATCGGCGCTTTGAAAGGTCCGCTGCACGGCGGCGCGAACGAAGCAGTCATCCATATGCTGTTGAAGACCAAAACCGCGGACGAAGCGGTTGCCAAGGTTAAGGCCGATCTGGCCAATAAAGTAAAGATTCCCGGCTTCGGCCATCGCGTCTATCAGACGCTCGATCCGCGCGCCATCCACCTCAAAACTCTCAGCGAGCAACTCGGCAAATCCACAGGCCATACCGATCTTTATGAAAAATCGAGCCGCGTGGAAAAAGCGGTGAGCGAAGCAAAGGGTTTGAACGCCAACGTAGATTTCTACTCGGCTTCCTGCTATTACTCGCTGGGCATTCCCATTGACCTCTTCACTCCCATTTTTGCGGTAAGCCGCATGTCTGGCTGGACAGCCCACATTCTGGAGCAGTACCGCAATAACCGGCTCATCCGGCCGCGCGCCGATTACACGGGCCTGCCCGACGGCCAGCCCTGGGTACCGATCGAAAAGCGCACCGCTTAATATGCACGATCTCGGTTTCTTCCGCAGTCACCTGGACGAGATGCGCCAGCGCTTGGCCACGCGCAATTTCACGCTAGACGTTGCCGCCTTTCAAGATCTCGATAATCGCCGCCGTCAATGCATCACCGAAAGCGAGCAACTCAAAGAAAAGCGCAATCAAGCAACGGCCGAAATTGGCAAGCTCCGTAAAGAAGGCGTCGACACGGCCGAAAAGCAGCAAGCCGTTCGCGCCATG
This sequence comes from Bryobacterales bacterium, assembly GCA_963840845.1. Lineage (GTDB taxonomy): Bacteria > Acidobacteriota > Terriglobia > Bryobacterales > Bryobacteraceae > Bog-105. The sequence goes on along the minus strand of CAWJBS010000085.1, from coordinate 103,506 downwards.
GCCGACCGTATGGCTGAACTGGACGCGCAAGTGGCCAAGCTCGACGAAGAATTTCGCGGCGTCCTGGCCGGTGTCCCCAATCTGCCGCAGCAATCCGTACCCGTCGGCAAAAGCGAGCACGATAACGTCGAGATTCGCAAATGGGGCAAACCCACCGAATTCGCCTTCACCCCGAAACCTCATTGGGATCTTGGTCCGGAACTTGGCATTCTCGATATGGAGCGCGCCGCCAAAGTCACGGGCGCCCGTTTCGCGGTGTATTGGGGCTTGGGTGCGCGTCTCGAACGCGCCCTGGTCAACTTCATGCTTGACCTGCACACCAAAGAACACGGCTACAAAGAAGTTCTTCCGCCGTTCGTGATCAATTCAGCGAGTCTCTTCGGCACCGGTCAACTGCCGAAATTCTCCGAAGACCTGTTCAAGTTAGAGAACACCGATTTCTGGCTCGCCCCTACCGCTGAAGTTCCGGTCACCAACCTCTTCCGCGATGAAACGCTGAACGCAGAAGCACTGCCAATTTCCCTGTGCGCCTATACGCCGTGTTTCCGGAGCGAAGCCGGCTCCTACGGTCGCGACGTGCGCGGCATCATCCGCCAGCATCAGTTCCAGAAAGTGGAGCTAGTCAAGTTCACCCGTCCCGAACAAAGCAACGAAGAGCACGAAAAACTCACACATGACGCCGAAGACATATTGCGGCGTTTGGAATTGCCGTATCGAACGGTGGTTCTCTGCACCGGCGATACAGGCTTCAGTTCTGCCAAAACGTATGACATTGAAGTGTGGCTACCTGGCCTGAACTCTTATAAGGAGATTTCGTCCTGTTCGAACTTTGAAGCGTTCCAGGCCCGTCGTGCGCAGATCCGCGCCAAGAGCGGCAAAGGCAAGGCCGATTTCATTCACACTCTGAACGGCAGCGGCCTTGCTGTGGGCCGAACGTGGCTGGCGATTATCGAAAACTACCAGCAAGCGGATGGATCTGTCCTGGTTCCCAAGGCATTGCAACCTTATGTGGGAGCAGAACGGATCGACAAGGCTTCGGGATTGAATCTTTAAAGACTCGCCTTACCCTTTATCCGCCACAAACCAACGGCCGCGAACGGTAACATCAGAAGAAATGAACTGGGCTCGGGAGCCGCGGAGGTTGTGGTTGTGGTTGTGGATATGTTTGTGAACGCCGCCCAGAATTGCGTTCCATCAGAGTAAAAGTTGGCCGGATTTATGGAAGTAGAGGAAAAATCGCCCGTGTCTGTTACGGTGATTTGCGAATCTGACGGAGCGGCAACGCCCCATGTGGCGTACTTCGAATTATTGCTGGTAGTTTGAAGTAAATAGTATTGAGTCCCTGCGGTCAAACTCCAATTTACCGAAATGACGTCTGTGGGGGTACCGGCTGCAGTGGTTACTGAATCGAGAACAGTGCCGGAAGAATTAATGAGATCGATGGTATCTGCTTCACCTTGGTTGTTGAATGTAAAAGAGGTCAAGGTCGAATTGACATTGGCAGTGAAGCCAATACCTGAAATGTCGAAGTCCGCATCGTTGTACGGCAAGCTGGACGGACCAGAAATTGTACTTGCCAACATGATGCCTGTGGTGATTATGGACAGTGACAAGATGCGTACAGCTAGCTTGCCAGTGCGTAGATTAGTTTTCAATTGCACCCCCCATGTGCTGAAGTGTCCTGCTGGACACAAGCACTGGGGAATTATATCGTAATTTAACAGACGAAGGTTTTACGCACGGATCGTATCCTGCAACGTGGCTCGGCCATAAAAAGCAGGTGAAGATCGCTGAAACATTATCCAGAAACCTCCTGCCTCAACCTCTAGTTCAAACCATTCATTGGAGTTATGTTCCGGGGCTCGCGGGGCGAGATCACACATAATGAGATCATAGGACTAGATCATGGACAAACCTTTCCACCTGTTAACCCCGCAAGAAAAGACTGTTTTGCGGATCGCGCAAAATCGTGCAATAGCTGAAAAGACAAAAACGTCAACGGTGGCGGCGGTACCGCCTGCCAAATCCTCGAACGATTACACACGCGCAACTCCCGAAGATCATGTAGGCAGCGTGATCCGCAAGGTAAAACCCTGACTCTGCCTTTATGAACGAGCAGCAGCTTTAGCGGCGGCCCAGCTTCTGACAGCCTGCTCGTTTATCTCGCTCACTGCCAATTCAGTCAATTTTTTATCGGCTGCGCCCTCTTCGTCAAGCGTCGCTTGAAGTAAAGAGGCGGCAGGAGCGAAACCCAATCGCTGGGCAAAGGTTCGGGCGGAGCCGTAGGCTGCCATTTCGTAATGCTCCACGCGTTGAGAAGCGGCGATCAAGGCGGCATCTCTCACAGCGGCGTCGCCTTTCGCCTCCATCACTTCCCCACCCTCGGCAATCAAGCCCTTCATCGCCTGGCAGGTCTCCCGTTCAGGCTGCAAACCCAAAATTCCAAATACTTTCTCCAGGCGGTGGACATGCTCGCGGGTCTGATCCAAATGATCCAGAAACGCCTCCTTCAGATGCGGAGACGATGCGGCACTCGCCATCTTCGGCAACGCATCAACCAGACGGTGTTCCGCGTCGTATAAATCCTTTAATTGGGCCACCAGCAGATCGTCGAAGGAATGAAAGTCGGAAACGGTCAGAAAACCCATACTGTTCGCTCTCTTTCAATTAAGGTCGGGCCGCCCCCTCGAAGGGTGCCCCGCGCATGTTCGATGAGATTCAGCACAGTGCCAACCATCTGCCAATTCTACCTATCAGCGCATGCCAAATACGTGGAGCAGCACGTTCAGGCAAGCCGCGAAAATACCCGCACCCAAGAGAACGCAAATCGGAAGCGTCAACACCCAGGCGAGCAAGATATTCCGTAACGTATCGCCTTGCAAGCCCGAACGATTTGCGAACATCGTTCCAGCGATACCAGACGAAAGTACGTGCGTCGTACTCACTGGCAGGCCAAAATTGTCGCCGGCCCAGATCGTGAGCATTGCCACCAATTCAGCGGAGGCTCCTTGAGCGTAGGTCAAGTGCTCCTTACCGATCTTTTCGCCCACCGTTACAACGATCCGCTTCCAGCCGATCATCGTACCCAAGCCAAGCGCGAGAGCAACGGCGAACTTCACCCAGATGGGTATGTACTTGGTCTGAGCTTGCAACGAGCTTTGATACGCCACCAGTTGTTTTGCTTCGGTTGGATCGCCAATTTTGTGCTGCTTGTTCAATTTGGCAATTGTTTCACCAAGGAGATAAATGTCGCTGCGGAACCCTTTGCGCTGCTCAATCGTGAGTTCCTTGAAATCGCTCTTGCCGTCGAGTTCGATGGCCACTTCGCGACTCTTACCCGCCAGGGCGGCCCAAGTCTTATCACTCGCTTTGCCAGAGGTCTTCAGGAAGGACGATAGCTCGTCCGTCGCATCTTGCGTGGTAATCACATCGGCAGTATGCTTCTTGAACACCGAGTCAAGCTGGTTTGCCTGCATCACAATGTGGGAAATGTCGGCAGGTTGCACCGCCGGATTGAGCGCGAAAGCGCCAGGCAAAATACCCACCAGAATGAGGACGATCAGTCCCATTCCCTTTTGACCGTCGTTCGAACCGTGGAAGAAACTCACGCCGGTACATGTGCCGATAAGAGTCATGCGAATCCACCATGGTGGCGGTTGGCCTTCGGGCGATTTATAGAGCGAGGGTGCCTTAACCAAAACCTTCAGTAAAAGAAGCAATGCGGCAGCCGCAAAGAAACCCACCAACGGCGAAACCAACAACGCCGTGAACACTTCACGCGCCTTAGCCCAATTGACGCCTTCGCCAAAGACATGACTACCATTGATATAGGAATTCGCCAGTCCGACGCCCATGATCGAGCCCACCAGGGTGTGCGAACTCGACGCCGGCAAACCCAGATACCAAGTCCCAACGTTCCATATGATCGCCGAAATCAAGAGCGAGAAAACCATAGCGAACCCGGCGCTCGACCCAACGTTCAACACCAATTCAACAGGCAACAAAGAAACGATGGAATATGCGACCAGTCCAGTGGATAGCAGGACGCCAATCAGATTCCACATTCCCGACCACACTACGGCGTAAACCGGTTTCAGCGAATGTGTATATATCACAGTCGCCACGGCGTTCGCCGTATCATGAAAGCCGTTTACAAATTCAAACCCTAACGCCAAACCTAAGGCCGCCAACAGCGCAATGGCTGTCGCGAATGGCACTGTTTGACCAAAAATATGCAAAAGAAGTTCCCCCAGACATCCCAAGATATACGGGGTTCATTACAGTTAAATTACAAATGTGTGTATTTTGAAACGGCGTAACACAGCATTAGTACGGCCAGAATATGAAGATGGCCCAACCCACAATGCCCACGACAATGAGCACCCAGGATGCGGTATTCCACCATTTTGTCTGAGTAATGGGCCGCAAACGTTCGGCGCCTGAGCCATAGCGCACGAAGGCATTCACAAATGCCCCACGCGCCGAATGTAGCCAGCCATTGATTGCCATTTTCTTTAAACGTTCGCCCTTACTCGTAGACTAGCAATTATATTTGCCGAGCACATGAATTGCTGAGACATGCGCCACAAACAAGCAAGTAGCGAATCTGAATCGTTCCTCTCGGTCTTAGACGTACTGCAGCATTGTCATAAATCCGAAATCCATGTGCATCTGATTATGGCAATGGAAGAGAGTCGGCCCGGGATGATTGGCCACTAACTCAACCTGCACTTGTGCCCTGGCACCCACCATGACAACGTCTTTCTTCACTCCGCGGGTCTTCTGCCCCTTTACACTCACCAATTCAAAGGTGTGGCGGTGCAAATGAATGGGGTGCGCTTCGTCGCTCTGGTTGTCGAAGATAAGCCGGTAGGTTTGGCCTTCTTTCACCTGAATGGGATCGGTATGCGGGAACTGCTTGCCATTGATTGTCCACTTGTCCTGCCAGTGCGAACTAACAAATTTTTGGCGAAACACCAAAGGGATGGCGATACCGGTTACCGCCTGGTCGCCGACCGTTCCGAACGCAGAATAATCCCAAGGTTGAGACTCGCTCGATTGCCAGACAGGTGGTCCGCTCTTGCCGGCATACTCAACCACCACGCCCATACCCGCTGCCCGAATTTGAGCGTCGGTAGCGCCTAAAACCCAAACGCCGGGAGCGTTCATCGTCACTTCAGCGTCCACACGTTCCGCCGGGCCAAGTTCCAACACCTCCACTTCGCGGGGCGCGGCTACCGGATTCCCATCCAGCGCCACCACACGAAAGCGATGGCCGGGTAATGCAATGCGGTGCAGCTTTGATGCGCTGGCGTTTAAAAAACGCAGCATAATCCGTTGCCCTTGCTTCACGCGCAACGGTTCGGCAAAACCCAGTGAGCGGTCATTGATCGAAAAGCGCTGATACGCCACGTCGAGGGAGTCACTCATCTGCGCCGTCCAATAAGGGTCCCAATCTTTCAGAGCGAGAAAGAATTCGGCGTCATAGTCGCCCGGCTCGTGTCGCGGTTCAATATAGAAAAAGCCGAACTGGCCGGTGTACAAACCACGATCAAGTTTGCGTCCCGCCGCCACATGCGTGTGATACCAACGAGTGCCGCTCGGTGTAGCGGTGAATGTGTAGCGTAAAGAAGTGTGCGCAGCAATCATCGGCGAACCTTCTTCCATGGCGCCATCTACGTTTGAGGGAATATGCAAACCGTGCCAGTGAACAATTTCATCGCTCGCCGTGTCGTTGAAGACGTCAATGGAAATGGTTCTGCCTTCGGGGACGCGCAAAACAGGGCCGGGCGAGGTGCCGTTGTACCCGGTGGTCTTGATGTGGTGCTTGGCAGAGAGTTCCACCGTCACCGGCTGGATACGCAGACTGAAATCGGCGGCCGACGAGGGATTCTCGACCTGCCCGTGAACCGCCGCCACAAGCCCAGCGCTGAGCGACTGTATGAAATGTCTGCGATGCATGATGGACAAGGCAACGAGAACACCATCATGCCATGAGAAGACCGGAATTGGCGGCGTGCAGCGGAGGTTCCGGGCAAATATCGCTGCGTCTAATTTTCAGTCACAACACTTGCGTCTTTTTTTTAAATTTCAATATCTTTCTTAAAATCAGCAGTTTACACGGAAAATGGGGCCCCAAAAAAACGCTTGGCCGTTTTTGGACGGCGTCGATTGCGTGCTGAAGTGAAATCGCCCGTAGATATTACGGCATTCTCCACGCGAGGCAACATGGTTAAATTCCGCCAACTGCTTATAACGATTTTGATCGCGGCGACGCTTGTCGCCAGCGGCGCTTTTGCGCAAACGAATCTGACTCAGATTTTAGACACGATTACCAACCCCGACGGAACATCGTTCAATGGAACGGTGGTGATTACTTGGAACGGCTACTCAGGCAGCGGTAGCGGAACAGTTTCTCGGCTCAGCACTTCGGCTCGGGTTTATAACGGCGCGCTTTCGGTTCTCTTGGTTCCCACAACCACGGCTTCTCCAGGCACCTATTATCAGGCTGTCTATACCAGCAGCAATGGGACAACCTCTTGGACGGAAACGTGGCAAGTCCCGCCCAGTACAACGGCGCTATCACTTGCAGCGGTGCGACAAACGAGCACCGAAGGTTCCACCGGCGGCACTTCCAGCAGTGGCGGTGGATCTTCGGGTTCCAATCAATACGCGACGCTGCCGATTGCGATTAGCTCAGTTACAAATCTGGCCAGCAGCCTTAGCACGATCAACAATACGCTGGCCACCCTGCAGAGCAACGCTACTTCGCTAGGTACAACGGTATCGGGCTTGAGTACAACAGTGACGAATCAAGGGACGTCTGTTACTAACTTGGCGAATACAGTGGCGGGCTTAAACACAACCGTGAGCAATCAGGCGGCATCCGTTTCAAGTCTAAATACAACCGTTGGTACTCTGACGTCTTCGCTGAACACACAAGGGACGAATCTTGCAGGACTGACAAATTCGGTCGGCGCCTTGAACACGACCGTAGCTGGGCAAAGTACCGCGCTCACAAACTTAACAACAAACCTGGGCAGCTTAACCACCACGGTGGCAGGCAACACCAACTCGCTCACATCTGTTAGTAGTTCGGTGGGCGGCTTGACCAGCAACGTCACGAATCTAACGAATCTGGTGAACGGATTGAACGCCACCGTGAATACGCTGAGCGCAGCCGGTTCTACCGCCGTGTTTGTCGATGCGGAAACGCCCGCGGGAACAGCTAACGGGACGAACCTGACATTTTCTCTGGCCAACACGCCAGCGCCCTCCAGTAGCCTTTCGCTTTATCGCAACGGACTTGCTATGGCGCAAGGGATTGATTACACCCTATCTGGCTCGGCCATTACTTTCACGAGCGGTAGTCTGCCGCAAAGCGGCGACTTATTGATGGCTTTTTACCGCATGGCGGGAACGGGGTCAACTACAAACTTCACCGATTCCGAAACGCCGGGCGGAACCGTCAATGGCACCAATCTGAACTTTACGCTGGCATCGGCGCCGAACCCGGCCAGCAGTCTTCGCTTGTACCGGAACGGGTTGCTATTAGCGCCCGGGGTGGAATATACCTTGAGCGGTTCTTCCATCACGTTCACAACAGCCAGAACGCCACAAAACGGTGATTCGATCGCGGCATACTACCGGCATTAATAACCCTGTGCATCCAAATATTTTCTTAAATCCGGATGCAACTGGGCGTCGATGGCGGGATCGTGCAGATTCTTCAAATCGACAAGACGGGGAGGCAGGGCCACCTTTTTCGGCGTCTGCTCTCCCCGGATCGCTTTGGCCGCGCTCACCACGGCTGTTTCACCCATCGTGAATGGGTCTTGTATCACGAGCGTGTCAATCCAACCGGCTTGCAGCGCTTCAATCAAAGACGGGCTGGAATCGAATCCAACCAGTGTTAGTTTCTTGTTCCGGGCGCGCAGAGCTTGCGACGCGCCGAGCGAACCTGATTCGTTAGAACAGAATATTCCCTGCAATGTCGGGATGAGCTGTGAGCATGTTCTCCGTGACGCTTAAAGAGTTTGCGACGGAGGCCATGCCATAGCGCTCGTCCAGAATTTCGATTCCAGGATACTTGGCTTTCAAGCCATCGCGGAAGCCGTCTTCACGCGCCGTGGTGGACGCGCCGCCGGGAACGGTCTTCACCATTACGATTTTGCCTTTCCCCTTCATCCGCTCGCCCAAGCGCTCTGCGCCCATCTGTCCACCCAGATAATTGTCGGTAGCAACAAACGTCCGGTAAGCGTCGCTCTCAATGCCGGAATCAAAATAATCGACGGGGATGCCGGCCGCCGCGGCGCGGTTGACCACAACTTTAAACGCGGTTTTGTCCGAAGGCGCCAAACAAATGGCATCCACCCGCCGGTTGATCATCGTCTCCACGATTTGCACCTCCGTGGCTATATCCGTTTCATTCGGCGGACCCTCCCAAACAATATCGACGTGGCTGTCCCAGCCGCCTTTCACCGCGCCGGCATGCACGCTCTGCCAGAAAATGTCGGCGCTGGCTTTGGGAACGACGCCAATTGTGGTTTGATGCGTGCGATTGCAGCCGGTGAGAACGCAGAGCGACGGGGCCAGCAAAATCGCGCAAGAGAAGATACGGGTCGAAAGTTTCATGGCAATGAGATCTAAAGAAGCTAACCTATCAGGTGAGGATGCTAGTAGTTTAGAACTCAATAAGGAAAAAGAATGCAAATTGGTTTGGTTGGCTTAGGACGTATGGGCGCGAACATGGTGCGCCGCCTGCAAAAGGGCGGTCACACGTGCACCGCTTTTGATCTACATCCCGAAAATGTGCAAAAAGCCGTCGCCGATGGTGCCACCGGAGCGACCTCTCTTGAAGACTTGGTGAAGAAACTCGCCAAACCCTGTGCGGTGTGGATCATGGTGCCCGCCGGAAAAGCAACGGAGAGTACGGTGCAGGCTCTGGCTGCGGTTATGGCTCCTGGTGACACGATCATTGACGGCGGCAACAGCTTTTACAAAGACGATATTCGCCGCGCCGCCGAACTCAAGCCCAGAGGCATCCACTACATGGATTCCGGCACCAGCGGCGGCGTCTGGGGCGCGGAGCGTGGCTATTGTCTAATGGTGGGCGGTGAGCCCGAGACGTTTGACCGCTGGGAACCGATCTTCAAAACGCTAGCCCCCGGCATCGGCACCATTGATCGCACGCCCGGCCGTGACAAGATTCCCGGCACCTGCGAACAGGGCTACCTGCGCGTGGGTCCGCCCGGCGCCGGCCACTTCGTCAAGATGATCCACAACGGCATTGAGTACGGCCTCATGCAGGCCTATGGCGAAGGTTTGGACGTTTTAGTCCACAAGAACTCCACGAACTTGCCTGAGAACGAACGCTTTGATCTCAATGTTTCCGACATCGTCGAACTCTGGCGGCGCGGCAGCGTGGTTGGATCGTGGCTACTCGATCTCACGGCCATGGCTCTGGTGGAAAATCCTGATCTGTCGAATTTCACAGGCTCGGTGGAAGATTCCGGCGAAGGCCGCTGGACCATCAACGCGGCCATCGAAGAAGCCGTTCCCGTGGAAGTGCTGGCCTCGGCGCTCTTCACGCGTTTCCGCTCGCGCCGTGAACACACCTTTACGGAAAAAGTCCTCTCCGCCATGCGCTTTAAATTCGGCGGCCACGTGGAACAAGGACCCGTCGGCTAAGCGGTTATTCCAATTCTGGGCCGGAGGGCGTAATCTTCACGTTCATCGCGCGCGTGTGGACGATCTCCTGGCCCAGAAAAGAAACTCTCCACTACTTCCCCATGTTGCGTGGCTTCGCGTTGGTATTGGTCGAACACGAAGTTGCCCAGCGAATAGTAGATCATTCCGTTGTGGTAACTTCTCGCTCGGTTGCACCACATGCGGATGGTGACCGATCACTAACTTCGCGCCGGCGTCAATGGCCGCATGTGCGAATGTGATTTGCGCTTCCGACGGTTTTGGCTGGTATTCAATGCCGTTATGCATGGACACGATCACCACGTCGCAGCGCTTCTTCAATTCCGCCACATCACGCACCACTACCGCCGGATCGGCCAGCGCAATTCGCGGATCGATGTCTTTCCAATTGCCGTTCTTCTGATCAAACGTATAACCCAAGAAATCCAAAGCGCACGCCATTGCGCGCAAAGACCACGCCTTCATGCACCGCCTTTTCGGTTTCCGCGCTGCCCACCGGACGGATGCCGTGCGCGCGCAGCCACTTGAGGGTAAATTCAACGCCGTGCGGTCCGCAATCGCGTGCGTGGTTATTCGCCGTCGAAGCTACATTGACGCCGGCCAGTTGCAGACCTTCGATCATCTCCGGAGCAGCATGGAAGATGAGTCCGCCGTCGTGGTAGGGCCCTTCGTCGGAAAAGGGCGACTCCAGATTGACAAAGATAATATCCGCCGCGTTCAGCAAGGGAGCAATCTTGCGGAAGGGCATCGACGAGTCATGTCTTCCCAGAATTTCCCGCCTGACCGCCCGCGAAAACATCACATCGCCCGCGAAAATCAAGGCGGTTATGGGCTCCATACACCTGCGGATCGACCACTAAATTCGTGGGAAACAGCGTCGGTGCGTCGCTCATTTTCGGCCTGAGACAGGTCGTGAGGCTGCAAGCGATGAATGCGGTTAGAAAAAGCCAGAATCTCACGGGAGCATAGCGGCAGCAGCTTGATCGAGAAACCAAACGGCCTTCTCATCTCTACTGGCTATTTGACAAGGATATCTGAAGTAGTCTTCGGGTTCTTTCAGCACCTGCCGCAGCGCTTCCGCTTTTTCCTGGCCGGATACCTGCAAAACCGTTGCCTTCGCCGCGAGCAACACGCCGGGCAGCAGGCTGACCCGGTCCATCTTCATCTTTTCAACCCAGACATGCGCCGCGATTCCGCTCCGGTTGGCAATCAGCGGCTCACCGGGAAATAAGCTGGCGGTGTGCGCATCCGGTCCCATGCCGCGATGCAGAACGTCGAACACCGGAAGTTGGCCGTCAGCTCAGCGCGAAAAAGGCTTTGATCTCGGCGTTATAGCGGGCCGCGCCCTCTTCTGGCGGCAATTCACCGTAAACCCGGTGAATATTAGCTAGCGGAATATGCGCTGGCTGCAAGAGCGTCTCATTCGCCAGCTTAAAGTTGCTCTGCGAATCGGTAGGCGGCACACAACGCTCGTCCACCCAAAAGATGTGAAGCTTCGACCAATCGAAAGAAGCCTTCGCCATCTCAGCGAAAAGCAGTTTGGGCGTGCTGCCGCCGGAGATGGCCAGAGTCGGCCTTGGCGAGCGGCTCAACGTTTCTAAAATATACCGGCAGCAGTCTTGCGCCGATTGTTCGGCGGTGTTCGCGATGCGGAGTTGGGGTTCGTGCGCCACGGAGATTATCGTCTCATGCCTGAAGTTCGCGCGCTCGTTCCAATGCCATAGCGAAAGCGGGGTCAAAGCCGGCCACAGACAGTTCTTCCGTCATCAGCGCGGTAATATTCGGCTGTCCGAAGCTATATTTGCGTTCGCGGCCCGAACTGCTCCAAAGCGTGACGCATTCCGCGCTGGTTCTTTCGAACTCGATGGATTCGGTATCAGACCGGAAGCTAACGCGCTGGATGCCATCGCCGAAGCCCGTCAGCGCGCCGGAACGTGACCTCGCGCTTTGCATGGCGCGGAGAGCCAACCAGCCAGATAGAAGGCCTGCATAGGCGGATGCTCCTCGGTGTGTTCTATCTCCACCAAATCAAAGCTGGAAAACTTGTTTTCGCGCGTGGAGTCGTCAAACAGGTGCGCCAGCGGCTCGCGCCAGGGCGTGAGGCGAGTCCACTCTAAATCGGCAACCAGCTTGCCGCCGCTCTGCCACTTAGTGAGCAACGCAATGGCATCTGGTGAGTCCATACCAGCGGTATCGATGATTACTTTGGTAGCCAGTTTGGAGATCGCCTCCAGGCCAGCTTGGTCTGAAGCGCACGCTCCCTTCTGAATGGCGCCTTGATGGCGGCACCAGAAAATCACCGGCAAATCGGCGGCGGTTAGGCCAGCCAAGGTGGGCGCGGCGTTCTGCCAGTTACCCGGCTTGGCCGTTATCTCTATTTGTTCGCAGCAAATCTGTTGCGCTTTACCAAACGGCTTCCAGCATTGCGCCAGAACTCGCGCCTGTAAATCGTTTTCGGCGTCGGGCGATACGGCCAGCACAATGCCGCGTGCCGGATGTTCGTGCATGAGCTCGGAAATCGTTTGCGATGCCGCGAAACCGGCGTCCGGTTCGTCCGTTGCCACAATCAGCGTCATGGCACAAGCCCGCAAAACAGTAGGCCGCCCTTGATGCTTCTCCTCTTCGCCCAGAGAAGTCCACAATTTGCCCAAGCCCTTCAATATCTGTTCAGGCTGCGCGGGGAAAATGATTGTGCTGCTCATGGCACCCTCCAAACGTGGCCTTGGCGCGCCAGCATTTCGTCCGATGCCTTTGGTCCCCAGGTGCCGGCGGCGTAATTCGGGAAATCGAATTTCGTATTACCCCAGACATCCAAAATCGGCTGCACAATTTGCCAGCTCGCATCCACCATGTCTTGCCGTGTGTAAAGCGTGGCATCGCCGGCCATCGCATCCACCAGCAACGTCTCGTAAGCGGTGGGCGTGCGTTCGCCGAAGCTAGAGCCGTAATTGAAATCCATCGATACGGGCCGCACGCGCATGCCGCTGCCTGGGCTCTTTGAAAGGAAGCGCAGCGAAATTCCTTCTTCCGGTTGAATACGCAGCACCAACAAATTCGGCCGAGCTTCGCGCAATCCGCCTTTGGTCTCCTGCGAGAACAAGCCCAGCGGCGGCGCATGAAATTGAATGGCAATGTCCGTCACACGCTTCGGCATACGCTTGCCGGTGCGGATGTAAAACGGCACATCGGCCCACCGCCAGTTATCAATGAAGAACGTCACGGCCGCGTAGGTATCGGTCTGCGCCTTCGGATCGACGCTTGGTTCCTGCCGGAATCCCGGCAGATCTCTGTCCACCCACTTTCGCTGGTCCGTACTGCCCCGCCACCGCATATTTCGAAACATCGTCCGGCTTCACCACGCGTACGGCACGCAACAGCTTGGCTCGCTCGTCGCGAACATTCGCCGCATCAAACACCGTCGGCGGCTCCATCGCAATCGTCGCCATCACCTGGCTCAAATGGTTCTGAATCATGTCGCGCAGCGCGCCCGCTTCCTGGTAATACCCGCCGCGGCCTTCAACGCCAATCGATTCCGCCGCCGTAATCTGCACGTTATCCACATAGCGGCGATTCCACAACGGCTCGAAAATGCCGTTGCCGAAACGAAAAGCCAAAATATTTTGAACAGTCTCTTTGCCCAGATAATGATCAATCCGGTAAACGTCCGATTCGTCCAAGACCTTGTGAATTTCTTCGTTCAGTTTGCGCGCGCTGGACAGATCGTGGCCAAACGGCTTTTCAATAATGACGCGCCGCCAGCCATTCCCCTTGTGCAGTTGATGCGCGCCCAACTTACTGATGGCTTCCGCATAGTAACTGGGCTGGGTTGATAGGTAGAACAGAACGTTACCGCCGGTTTGATGCGATTTCTCAACTTCGTCCAGCTTCGTCTTCAGTTTGTCGTAAGAGCCCTCTTCGTTCAAATCGCCAGCAACATAAAAAAGGCATTGGGCGAAAGACTTCCAAATATCTTCGTCAAATGGCGCATCTTCCAGAAACTTGGAAACAGATTCGCGCATTTTTTCGCGAAACTGGTCGTCCGACATGGGCGTACGCGAACTGCCGATCACCGCGAAATTTTGCGAAATGCGCCGCTCGTAGAAAAGGCGGTACAGAGAAGGTAGAAGCTTGCGCTTGGAGAGGTCGCCGCTTGCTCCGAAAATCACGATAGCGCAGGGTGGCACCCGCCTCGCGAAGCGAAGAGAATCCTGCAGTGGATTCACCTCGGGTATTGGTTGAACAAGTACGCTCATAGCCTCTTTGATGATAAGTGATTCGCGAACAGCCCGAAAAAGAAAGTGCGCCTAGTACTAAGCAATCTCTCATTTATCGTAAAAATACAAGAGGCGTTAACTCGCGTCAACGCCCCTGAAACCTATTTTTAGCTTTTTATACAGACCGAGTTAGTGAGCCGCTGCGGCCCAAGCCAAGCCATCCGTATCTTTGCCAGCATCGATCAGAGTCACGCTGAAGTCATCCAAATTGATGGCCGCGACTTTGTGGCTGGCATTGCAGGAAACGTAGGCAACCTTGTCGTCGGGCCGCACCAGCGCTTCCTGCGGAGCTTTGGGAACGTCGATATTGCGAATGACTTTCAACGTCTTCAAATCGACAATCGAAACCTTATTCACCGTTGGTACGGCCACCACCAAATAGCGGCCATCGCTGGTAGGCGCTGTGCCATAGCCTAAACCCGGCAATTCGATCCAAGTCTTGATGGTGTGCTTATGCGCATCGATCACCGCCAGTTGCGGCTTCGTCTGATCGGCGGTAAATACCCACTTGTCATCGGGCGAAAGCGCGATCCGCTGCGTGTTCTTCGAAATCGGAATGATTTTGACCACCTTTTTTTCGCGCAGATCCAGCACGGAAACCGTTCCGGGGCCTACGTTCGCCGTGTAACCCCAATGCCCGTCTTTCGACATTGTGAACATGTGCGATTCATCCTGTCCCGTTGGTACGGTATCCACCACCTTCAGGGTTTTGGGATCGATCACGCTGATGGTTTTGTCCAGCTCGGTTGTCACATAGAGCATGCCCGTTTTCGGATTGAAGATAGGGCAGTGCGGGCGAACGCCGTGGCCGAAATCGAGGTTACCCACAATCTTTCGCGAGGCAATATCAATCACCACCATGTTTCGCCCATCGGTGCCAGGCTTGCCCACACCGCTGTTGCCATAAATGGGTACATACGCAAGACGCCCGTCGGGCGACGCGATGACTTCGTGCCCCGTCGTGCCTCCTTCGGCCACTTCGGCAATTTGCTTGCCTTCAGCGGGATCAATGATGCCGAGACTTTCGTCGCCTTTATTGGCAGTTAAAAGATAACCGGTGGCCGAACCAGCGGCGGAAGAGGAGGGACTATTGGAAGCAGACATAGCGAGCAAAAGAGGGATGCAGTAGATTTGGATTTTTCGCATGACAAGTACCCGTCAAGAATATCGAATACAGAATATCGAATGCAGGTGGCGCACAGGGACGCACCGCCACGCGGCGGCAATAGCCCTTTAAAGCAGCGCTAAAACCTTATTTCGCGCGTCCGCCAGACTCTGCTTCAGCGCGGGGTTCAAATCCAGATCAGATTCCACCAGCAGCATGTAGCTTAAAGCCGCCCCTTGCCCCATGCCGAAAGTAGTCACCAGGTCCAACAGCACGTTGTAAGCTCCGCGCGTCTTCGTCGGATCGCTAAGTGGCTGTAGAGACGTTAAGGCCGCAAACTTTGCGCAGTTCACCAGATCGTTGGCAGGGTTGAAATACACCGTACCGTTGATCACTTGGCACCCTTCCGACCAATTGTGCACATCTTTCGCCATCCCCGGCCCGCCCCAGTGAACGTTGATGGATGGATTCGCTTCCAACGGGTTATTCAGATCGGCGTCCGTCAGTTGATCCGTTTTTGAACGGATCACCAGTACTTGGCTGAGCGGTCTGAGAGCCAGGTAAGTCTCTTTATGCCAGCCAAAATGATAATCGTGTTGGCCCTGCACCAGAAACGGATAACCCGCCGCGTCCGCCGCCGCGCCCGGATCAGTCGATCCCTGAAATTTAAACACCAGTCCGTTCATCAGCAGGATAAAGATATCTTCAAACTTGCCCTTGAAGTCAACGCTGCGAACCCCAATTAGATGCACGTTACCCTGGGCCTTAAGATCCCACTCAGCAACCTTGCGCGTACTGGCAACCCCAGAATAAGCGTTCACTTTTTGCAGCATCTTATTAGGGTTCGCCAGGTATTGTTGCTTTACTTTTTCGAGCAACGCCAACCAGTCCGCATATTCAGTGTGTCCCAAAGTGCCGGCCTGAAAACTCTCCATCGCTTGGGTCCATTGAGACTTGAGCTTGCCGTCCAGCCACCGTTGCAGATGGCCTTGCGTATCTGCTCCGAATTGGCCATCGGGAAGCACGTCCGCGATTTTCTCCACACTTCGGACGTACTCCTGAAACAACCGGATCGCCGATTGCGTTCGATAGCCGTAAATACCATCAATCTTGCCATTGGGGAAGAAGCCAATCGCTTGCAGCCCTCGCTGCACTTCGGCCACACACATCGCAGGCGCAACCGCCGCATATTTCTGTAAGGTCAATTTATCCAGACCCGGGGTGACTTGTGTCAGAGGAACCCGCGTAATCTGTCCTATTTGCTGAATGTATGTCTGACAAGTTTGCTCAGAAACATCCGCATCGAAACAGCCTAGCTTGATAGTCATGAAATTTACGGCCTTACGCAACTACCAGTATGGAGCGGCGAGGCCGGCGTACGAATCACGAGCGCAAGGGTGATTAGCGAACCGACCCCAAGTGCTCTAGCGGCCAAAACACAAACACCGCCTTGCCATAAATATCGTCGCGCGGCACAAACCCCCACGCTCGGCTATCGTTAGACGAGATGCGATGATCCCCTAGCACGAAGTAATTATTAGGGGGCACCACGGTGCGCGGATAAGGTCTGTCGTCGCGATATTCGAGCGGCACGTAATTCTCTTCAAGTTGCTTCCCGTTCACCAGTACATAGCCGTCTTTTACTTCCACCGTGTCGCCCGGCAAACCAATCACGCGCTTAATATACGAAACCGTTGCCGTCTGATCGTCTGGGTACCAAAACACCACTGTGTCGCCGCGCTTGATATCCCCCAATCCAAATTTGTAGCTGAATTGATTGATGAATAGCCGCTCCTGATCCAACAACGTGGGCATCATGCTCGTGCCTTCCACTTTCACCGGACGGTAGAGAAAAAGAATCACCAGCACCGCAATCAGCACCGATAGCATCAGGTCTCGAAACCAGGCGATCACGGAAATGAGTGCGGGCCGCGGCGCAGCCGGGCTGGGCGCGACCCCAACGACGGCCGAGGGTGTGTTGTCCGAAACCGATTCTTCCATAACGGAACTTACTTCTAATCTACTAGTTTTCAATTGCGCTTTTTCGCAAAGCTCGCTTATTTGTGACGAACGAGCAATTTTTTTGGTTGCCTAGTGTAAAAAGTTCGTGAGATAGGCAGGTGTTACAGGTGCTGTGGGCAGTATAATTTAGTTAATGTTCTTTGAGCGGCTCATCCATCATCGCGCCATGCGTTTTTGCGCGCTGGTCTGTTTGAGCTTGCTTTTGTTGGCCTTCGTTTGCGCTCCCATTCACAGGCATGAGACCGGTCAAGATGCATCGTGCTTGTTCTGCCACGCGACCACTCGTGCCGAATGGCATGTGCCCGCCAACGCCACAGGTCAACCGCTGGCAGCCGTCTCCTGCATCTTTGATCGTTATGCTGGCCCTGCCGCGGTGAACGAGGCCGAACGCGCCGTTCGAATCCCGCGAGCTCCTCCCGTAAAACTCCTCTACCTCTAGCTTTAAGGCGCGATGCACGTATCTGTTTTACGCGCACGCACGTCGTTTCTGATTGGTCTCTAAGGAGTTTTTCGTTTTGCTTCGTAACCTACTTTTTTCTTCGACCGCCCTTTTTCTGGCGTGGGGCGCGCCCAGTCTTTTCGGGGCAAGTTCGCTAACCAACGCCCTTGATACCGCCACTGCGACAACGCAGGCCACAGGCCAAGGCGGCACTCTGAAGGGTGTTGTTACCGATCCTTCAAACGCTCCGGTGGCTGGCGTCACGGTGTCGCTCACCAATGGTTTAACGAGTTATGAGCAAACGGTAAAGACCGGCTCGGACGGTGGCTTTCGCTTCAACAATATTCCTCCGAACACCTACACCCTTCAAATCGAAGACCCTGGCTTTCAGAAATTCAGCCAGACCGTCAACGTCCGCACACAAGTCCCCATTGAGCAGAATGTCACTCTCGCTCTTGCCGGCACCACGCAAACCGTAACCGTCGAAGCCGCACCCGACACCATTGAGAATGTAGCCACCTCCCACGTAGACGTCGGCCAGAACCTGATTGCTGAATTGCCCATGGCGTCTTCCTCGCAGGGACTCAGCGATCTCATCACCACCACGTCCCCTGGCGTCGTCGCCGATTCGAACGGCATGTTCCATCCCCAAGGCGATCATGGCGAAACCAGCTACGTGGTGGATGGCTATGAAATTGGCGACCAGCAAAGCAAGACGTTTTCCACCCAGCTTCCTTCTAACGCATTCCAATCTTTAGAACTCGTGAGCACCGCGCCCGACGCCGAATTCGGCGGCAAGACAAGTTTGGTTGTGAACGCCGTTACCCGCTCGGGGCTCGGCCAAGCGCCGCTTATTTCGCTCGATACGCACTATGGATCCTTCGGCAGCGTTGGCGAAGATTTCACGCTCACCAACGGCAGTTCAAAGTGGGGGAACTTTTTCCTGTTGGACACCAGCAACACGGGCCGTTTCCTCGATAGCCCCGAGTTTGATCCCATGCATGATCACGGCAACAACGAATCGATTTTTGATCGCGTCGATTACCAGCCCACCGGCCGCGATTCCCTGCACTTGGATATTTTCGGCGCACGCAACTGGTTTCAAATTCCAAACACTTACGTGCAGCCTGATCAAGACCAGCGGCAGCAAGCGAAAACGTTCAGCCTCACTCTTGGATATCAGCACACATTTAACCCGAAAACCCTCGTCACCATCACTCCCTTTATTCGTCAAGACCGTATCGATTACTATCCGAGCGACAACGCTTTCGCCGATAGCCCCGCCACCCTCTCCCAAAACCGCCATCTCACCAACTGGGGAACCCGTGCCGATTTTTCATATGCCAGCGGCGTGAACAACATCAAAATCGGTTCAGACATTCAACAAACTCGCTTGGCCGAGAACTTCTCGCTCGGCGTAACCGATCCTACATTTAATCCGGTCTGCCTAACGGTCGACGGTGCAGCGGTCATTACCCCCAGCCTCATTTCCCAAAACGCTTGTGCCTCGGCCGGTTATGTTCCGAACAGCAACTTCTCACCCGGTTTGCTCCCGTTCGATCTCACCCGCGGAGGGAGCCTTTTCAACTTCAACGGCAACGCCAACATCAATCAGCAAGCAGTTTACGCGCAAGACCAAATCACCATCAAGAACCTGACCATCAGCGCTGGCTTGCGTTTCGATAATTACGACGGCATCAGCCACGACAAATTGCTCGAGCCCAGGTTTGGCATTTCGTACTTGGTCAAAATGACCGGCACCGTCATCCGCGGTTCTTACACGCGCGCCATGGAAACGCCCTATAACGAAAATCTTGTGCTCTCCAGCGACACCGGCGCCGGTGGTTTAGCCACCAATGTATTCGGCGCATATGGCAGCAGCCCCCTTCGCCCCGGCCACCGTAATCAGCTAAGTGGCGGTTTCGAACAAGCCATCAAGAAATATGCGCAAGTGGAAGCCAATTACTTCTGGAAATTCACCAAAGACGCTTTCGATTTCGACACGCTCTTCAACACCTCCATCGCCTTCCCCATTGAGTGGCGTCAATCTAAAATCGATGGCGTTTCGCTCCGCGTCTCCACCTCCAGCTTCCACGGCTTCCAGGCTTATTCCACCCTCGGCCACACTCGCTCGCGCTTCTTCGGTCCGGAATCGGGCGGCTTGATCTTCAATTCGCCGCTCGATACCGGCGTCTTCCGCATTGACCACGATCAAAACATCCAGATGAACACCTTCCTCCGCTATCAACACGGTAAAGATGGTTGGTCCGCCGTATTTACCTGGCGCTTCGATTCTGGTGAAGTGGCCGGCTCCGTAACCGATTTGGCCGACGCTCTAGCTTTGACGGGCGATCAGCAAGCCGCCATCGGCTTTTATTGCGGAAGCACGTATGCCACGCTGAACAGCCCGATCACCTCTTGCAACTCAACCTACGGCGCTACCAGGATCGATATTCCGGCCGCGGGAACCTTCAACGCCGACCACAACCCGCCCCGCATCGCCTCGCGCAATCTGTTTGACGCGGAAGTCGGCACCGACAATCTGTTCCATAAGGAAAAGTTCAAAACCGACTTGAAGCTCAGCGCGCTGAACCTCACCAACCAGGACGCGCTCTACAACTTCTTATCCACCTTCAGCGGTACCCACTTCGTAACGCCCCGTTCCTTGCAAGTCACTCTCGGCTGGGTCTATTAACCACCCGGTTTGCAAAAATAGAAACCATGCCTAAGAGCGTGGTTCTGATCGCAAGTGGCGATCTTCGCCTTTCTGCCAACCGGGTGTGTTGGCCGGCGCAAGCTTCCGTTGAAGCCGCTGTCACTAAGGCCATTAACAGTTTCGGTTTCGATGTCAAACGCGGCCATTCGTTCGATCCGCAAAAACAGCACGGCTTCATCGATTCTCAAAAATATGGGATGGCCGTTTTTGAAAAAATCCCGGAAGACGCGCCGCTCATCGTGGTGGAAGCGGTCTGGCAATACAGCCATCACATCCTTCACGGTTTGATCACCCACAAAGGCCCCATCCTCACCGTTGCCAATTGGAGCGGTCAATGGCCGGGCTTGGTGGGCATGCTCAATCTCAATGGCTCACTCACCAAAGCGGGCGTCGCCTATTCCACCTTGTGGTCCAACGATTTCAGCGACGATGCGTTTCTCAGCAAGCTCAAATCCTGGCTCAACGGTCAAGGCGTGACCCATGACACCAGCCACGTAAAGCCGCTCACGTCCACCAAGCTGCCCGCGGATGCCCAACAACTGGGCGTCACCTTGGCCAAACAACTCAAGCGCGAAAAAGCCATCATGGGCGTTTTTGATGAAGGCTGCATGGGCATGTTCAACGCCATCGTGCCCGATCATCTTCTCAATCCCACCGGCGTTTATAAAGAGCGCCTCAGCCAATCCGCGCTCTACGCCGCCATGCGCGAAGTGCCCGACGCCGAAGCCCAAGCCATCCGCCGGTGGCTCGACGCCAAAGGCCTGCAATTCAAAACCGGTCCGAACCCGGAGACCGATCTCACCGACGCCCAGATTCTCGACCAATGCCGCATGTATATCGCCGCCTTGCGCATTGCCGACGATTTCGGATGCCACACCATCGGCATTCAATATCAACAAGGTTTGAAAGATCTCGCGCCCGCGTCCGATCTAGTCGAAGGCCTGCTGAACAATACGGATCGCCCTCCCGTAAAATCCGCCGACGGCGCCCGCACCCTGTTCGACAACCAACCCCTCCCGCATTTCAACGAGGTGGATGAATGCGCCGGCCTCGATGGCCTCGTCACCTATCGCGTCTGGAAAGCCCTTGGCTTCGCGCCCGAAAACACCCTGCACGATCTCCGTTATGGCGAAGACTATCAGGGCCAGTTCGTCTGGGTCTTTGAAATTTCCGGCGCAGTCCCGGCCGCGCACAATGTGGGCGGCTATGCCGGCTGCGTCAGCGAAAGGCAGCCGGCCATGTATTTCCGCTTAGGCGGCGGTTCGCTCAAGGGCGTTGCCAAACCCGGCGACGTGGTTTGGAGCCGCGTCTTCATTGAAGACGGCAAGCTCAAAGCCGATCTCGGCATCGCCCAAGCCATCGCCCTCCCGCAAGCCGAAACCGAACGCCGCTGGAACATCACCACTCCGCAGTGGCCCATCATGCACGCCGTCTTGCACGGTATTTCGCGCGATCAAATGATGGCCCGCCACAAAGCGAATCACATTCAAGTGGCCTACGCGCCCGATGCCGCCGCTGCCCGCAAAGCTCTCGCCGCCAAGGCCGCCTTCTTCCGCGAAGCCGGTTTGGAAGTCTTCATCTGCGGCACGGAGACAGGACTCTAATTCATGAAAGTCGGACTCATTGGCACCGGCGCCATCGCCAACATGCACGCCCGCGCCTACAAAAACATAGGATTCGAACTTGTCGCCTGCTACAACAAAACTGAATCGCGCGGCCGTGAATTCGCACAGAAGTGGAACGCTCATCTCACCGGCTCCGTGGGCGAGCTTTGCCGTTATCCCGGCCTCGATTATGTCGATGTCTGCAGCTTTCCCGATTCGCACCTCGAACCCGTCAAAATCTGCGCCTACATCCAGCGCCCTATCATGCTGCAAAAGCCCATGGCCACCAACCTGGCCGAAGCCAAGCAGATGCTCACCCTCGCCCGCGACGCCCAAATTACGTTAGGCGTCATGAGCCAGCACCGTTTCGACGATTCCACGCTCTTCCTCAAGCGCGCGCTCGCCGCCGGCCGCCTCGGCAAACTCCTCCAAGCCGACGCATACATCAAGTGGTACCGCAGCGATGAATACTATTCGCGCCCCATCAAAGGCAGTTGGCAAACCGAAGGCGGCGGCGCACTCGATCAATCAAGCTATTCATCAGGTAGACGTCTTACTGCACCTCATGGGCCCCGTCACCGAAGTCAGCGGCATGTGGCAACTCGGCGCCCGCCATAAAATCGAATCGGAAGATGTCGTCAGCGCTCAGTTCCGTTATGCCTCCGGCGCACAAGGCGTCCTTCAGGCCGCCACCGCCTTCTGGCCCGGCTATCCTGAACGCATCGAAATTCACGGCACCAAAGGCAGCGCGCTCATCACCGGCGACAAACTCACCGCCTGGGACGTTCTCGACGACGAACAAGCCAATCTCGCCGACCCCGCGCCCATCGCTCAATCCGCCGCCTCCGGTTCTTCAGATCCCATGGCCATCTCCGTGACCACCTTCGAACGCCAGTTCACAGATTTTGCCGAAGCCATTCGCACCAAGCGCGATCCCCTGTCCAGCGGCGATGATGGGTACCGCGCTCTTGAATTCGTCCTCTCGGTCTACCAATCTTGCCGCGAAAAAAGAGCCGTCACCATTGCCAGTAAATGAACCAGCACGCATTGTGCAAATCAACATCTCGCCGAAAGGCGGCGTGCCCAAAACGCCCGTCGCCCAAGCCGAAATCGGTCCGCTCGGCATCCTCTCAGACGGCCATCGTTACCGTCTGCATGGCGGCCCGCAAAAAGCCTTGCTCCTGTTGGCTTCCGAAGTCGTTGACACCCTTTGTCAGGAAGGCTGGCCCCTCTTCTATGGCGCGCTCGGCGAAAATCTCACCACTCGTGGTCTCAATCACCGCACCTGGCAACCCGGCCAGCGTTTCCGCTGCGCCAACGTCTTACTCGAACTCACCACCCCGCGCGAACCTTGCAAGACCCTCAACCCCTATGGCCGCGGCATTCAAAAGAGATTACTCCAAAATCCCGGCGAAAGTGGCTTCTATGCGGCCGTCCTTACCGGCGGCACACTAACCCCAGACGCTATAATTGAGGCCGTGGAGCGAATTTCCTAACCTCGTCCGCACTTCCCTGTAAGAAGTGGAAATATGCCCCCCGCCATTGACTCAGCCCTCGTCCCCCCTGTGCCTCGCCCTATTCATGCCTGGATTGAAGGGTCGCCTGATCCCCTCCGCGTCTCGCGTTACATAGACGAGTTCGCTCTCCGCCACCGCTCTTCCTTTGAGTTACTGGCCGCCGACCCCGAACGCGCGCGCTGGCTCCCCGTCATCTTCGGCTGCAGCGCTTTTCTCTCGGAAGAAATTCTCCGCCAGCCTGAATGGCTCGCCCACATCACAGACTTCCATCAGCAACTCACCGCCGAAGACTACAAAGATCGCTTAGCCGGCTTTCTCCAAAAGCGCGCCATCCTCAAACCCGCCGCTCTCGACTTAGCCATGTTCCGCCGGCACGAGTTACTGCGCATCGTCCTACGCGACCGCATGGGCATCGCCTCGCTGGCCGCCGTCACCGACGAAATCTCATCCCTCGCCGACGCCATCCTCGCCTGCGCTCTCGCCACCGTTACCAAAGATATAGAAACCCGCCACGGCAAACCCATTGCCGAAACTGGCGCTCCGGCTGCGTTCGCAGTTCTCGCCTTAGGCAAACTCGGCGGCCGTGAACTGAATTACAGCTCAGATATAGACCTGATGTTCTTGTATAGCGACAACGGCGACACTGCCGGCCCGCAAGTCATCACCAACAAAGAATTTTTCAAAAAGGTCGCAAACCATCTCACCAACATGCTCTCCACGTATACGGCCGCCGGCGTTTGTTACCGCGTCGATCTCCGTTTGCGTCCCGAAGGCACTCTTGGCGAAGTATGTCTCTCTCTCCCCGCTGCCAAAGAATACTATTCCAAGCGCGCCCGCGATTGGGAATTGCAAATGATGATCAAGGCGCGCGTCACCGCCGGCGATGAAACCCTCGGCCAGGCGCTCCTCGATTTTGTAGAGCCATCTATTTACTCCACCACTCTCGATTTCTCCACCATCGAGACCATGTCCGTCACCCGCGAGCGCATCACCGAAAAGCTCTCGAAGAAACGCCTCAACAAAGAAGTCATCGACGTCAAACTCGCCCGCGGCGGCATTCGCGATATCGAATTCTTAGTCCAGTGCCTCCAGCGCTTGCACGGCGCTCGCGAAGCCCGCGTCCGCCATGGTGGCACCCTCCTCGCTCTCGCCCGTCTGCACGACCGTGATCTTCTTTCCAGCACCGAGTATTCCCGCTTGGTTGACGCTTACGAATACCTGCGCCGCCTCGAGCACTTACTCCAGTTGGAAGACGACCGCCAAACCCACACGCTCCCTGTCAACTCCGCCGATCTGGAGCGCTTAGCTCGCCGCATGAACACCGGCCAAGACGCGCCTCAACTCGCCACTGGGCTCACCACCGAATTACTCAAGCAGCTCAATCAGCGCCTGGAAAACGTGCAAGTCATCTATGAGCGCATTGTGCACGCACAACGGCCCCTGCATTATTCCGCCATCAGTTCCAATCATCCGTCCGGTCATCACGAGCCCACCACTCCCGATGCGCGCGGCGATGTCGATGTCTCCGGCGAAGTTCTCGACGCCCTTGCCAAACCCGCTCCCCTTTTCGCCGAACGCTTGCGCCAGCGCGGCCTCTATCGCTCCGAACGTGCGCTCAATGCGTTTCTGTCCACTCTGCTGCGTGATCAACAGCAGCTACCGCTGCTCAACTCTCATCCCGCGCTGGCCGATTGGATGCTCGAACTCTTCGAACTCAGCCCGTATCTTGGTGAGCAACTCTTGCGCTACCCGGAACTCCTCGAAGAAATCCGCCGCGCTGTCGATCATCCCACTCGCCGCTGGGCCTTTGAAGGTCTCGCCGGAACCTTGAACGATATCGGCGGCCTGCGCCGCTTCTACCGCCGTGAAATGTTCCGCATTCTCGCCGCCAGCATCTGTCTGCGCGAGCCCGTCTTCTCTACTCTCGACAACACCTCCGCCCTCGCCGAATTCGTCATCGCCCGCGCCTACCGCATCGCGCTCGAACGCGCTTTGGCCCACGCCCGCGCCCGCTCCACGCTCGACCGCCCCTTTTACGATCCTCAAAACGAAATGATGGTCGTCGCGCTCGGCCGTCTCGGCATGCGCGAATTCGATCTCGCCTCCGATGCCGATCTGCTCTTCATCATTCCCGACAATGAAGCGCATCGCCAGCGCTTCTGGACACGTGTCGCCGAGCACTTAATTGAAATCCTCACCAGCTATACCGGCGATGGCACCATTCTTTCGCTCGATACGCGGCTCCGCCCCAACGGCCGCGAAGGCACGCTCGTGCAAACCGAATCCACCTATCGCGAATATTTCGCCACGAAAGCCGAAGCCTGGGAAGGCATCGCCTATATGAAAGCCCGCGGTGTCGCAGGCGATACAGACCGCGCCACGTCCTTCCTCAACGAACTGCAGAAAGTAGACTGGCGTCGCTGGGGCCAAAGCGGCCGTTCCCGCCAGGATCTTCGCCAAATGCGTCTCCGTCTCCAGCGCGAGCAAGGCACCGTCACCCCTCTCAAAGCCGCCGAAGGTGGTTATTACGACGCCGATTTCATCCTCATGTACCTCCGCCTCAAAGGCGCCGGCATGTTCTATAAAAGCTTGAACACGCCCGAGCGAATTGACGTAGTGGAAAACATGGGTCACCTGGATTGCCCAGAGGCGCAGTTCCTCTTGGAAGCCACCACGTACTTCCGCGCCCTGGATCACGCCTTGCGCGTCGTCACCGGCCGCACGGAAGAACGCATTCCCGCCGCCCCGGAGCAACGTGAGATGATTGCTGAACTGATGCAACGCTGGACAGGAAAGCGCATCGCCGCCACCAGTCTCGATACCGATCTTCTCAACCTCCAAACCCGCATGCGCCGCGTCTTTGAAAGCGTCTTTACCCAATGAAACTTTTCTTAGTAAGTGCTTCCCTGCTCTTCGCCCTCTCCCTCCGCGCCCAAACCTCCGTCGGTGTCACCGAAATCACCCCAAACGTTCTAGTCTTCGCAACCAGCAACGGCAACGTCGTCGCCTCCATCGGTCCCGACGGCGCTTTTCTCGTCGGCACTCCTTCAGCCGATAGCACTCAACAAATCAGCGACATTATTTCTAAACGCACCCAGGGCGCTTTTCGCTACGTTGTCATCGGTCCGCAAGATCTGGCTCACACCCAAGGCGACGCCGGCTGGGTCAAACGCGGCGCATTCGTCGCCATGCACGAAAACGCCCTCGGCCGTCTCGGCGGACACGGCATGGGCGCAACCCGCGCGTTGCCCCAACATTTGCAGGATCTGGGCGTCGATCGCCCGCGCATCGCCTTCTCCGAAGTCCTAACATTCGATATCAACGGCGACGCCGTTCACGTCATTCATCAAGCCCCCGCCTATAGCGACGCCGATTCCATCGTTCATTTTCACGCCGGCAACGTCCTCTATTTCGGCGACGTCTTCCCCGGCGACAGCTATCCCGAAATCGATCCTCAACAAAACGGCAAGCTCGACGGCGTCGTCAAAATTCTGAGCGGCTGGACCAACGATAAAGTCCACATCGTCCCCGCCCACGGCCAAGTTCTCAAAGGCGCCGACGTCAAAGCCTACTGCGACATGATCACCGCCGTCCGCACCCGCGTTCAGCACCTGATCGACGAAGGCAAAACCGAACCCGAAATCATCTCCGCCCACCCCACCTTGGAATTCGATGACCGCTGGGGCAACGGCCGCATCAAGCCCGACCAGTTTGTACACGAGGTCTTTACCGCACTAAAACCAAAACAATAAAAACGAGGATAACCACTTGAAGAACATCGCTTCGGCAGCACTTCTCCTGGCAACACTTCCTTTCTGCGGCGTCGCGTCGCTGCAGTCTACCGTTGATAATCCCGACCTTCCCAAGCCCGGCGCAGCCGCTCCAGCGCTCACCTTCTCTAATCTTCTGCAAGCCCCCGCCGGCACAAAAGTCGATTGGCCCTCGCTCAAAGGAAAAGTAGTGGTTCTGGAATTTTGGGCCACTTGGTGCGCCCCTTGCATCGCCGAAATTCCGGTCGTCAACTCCCTGGTCGCCGCTGTCGATCCCGCTAAAGTCCAATTCATTTCCGTCGATGATGAAGCCCCCACCGTCGTTCAACCCTTCCTGGCCAAAAGACCCATCTCCGGCTGGATCGGCCTCGATACCTCCGGCGAACTCTTCAAACGCTACGGTGCCAACGCGCGCCCGGCCACCATCGTCATTGACACCAATGGCATCGTCGTCAGCAACAACATCCCGCCGCAGCAACTCAAGAGCGAGCAACTCCTCGCCCTAGCCGATGGCAAACCAGTTAAGTTAGGCGGCGCCGTCGATCCAGCCGTGCAAGCCGCGCTCGAGGCCGCTCAAGCCAAGGCCTTCGCCGAACAAGCCGCGCCGCACGGCGAATCTACCTTGAAGCCGCTCTTCCAAATCACCTTAACCAAAGCTGAACCAGCGAAGGACGGCGAGAAGACCATGACCCACATCATCAAGGGGAAAGGCACACTCGACATCACCAATGCCCCCATTTCGACTCTATTGGAAAATGGCGCGGGCATCACTCGCTTAACCGGTGATCTGCCGAATGACAATTACAACCTTCATGTCGAAGCGCCCAACTCCGACGAAAGAGTTCTTGGAAAAGCTATAGAACTGGCCATCGCTTCCGGCACAGGCCTTCACATTGAGCGCCAAACCAAGACGACCGACGCCCTCGTCCTCACGGCCACTCCGGCAACAAAATCCCACCTCAGCGATCATGGGCGGAGCATCGGTGCCTTCTTAGATCCCCAACACAACCTGAAATGCTACGGTGCCACCACAAGCCAAATAGCCGAGGCCCTCGAAGACGTTCTCGGCATTCCCGTCGTCGATGAAACCGGACTCTCCGGCCAAATCACCACGTCCTTCAAGCTCGATTCCAAAGATCTCGCCACCGTCAATCCGATTCTCGAAAAAGAACTCGGCGTTACGCTCTCCGCCGCCAAACGCCCCATCGAATCCGTAGTGGTTTCTAAGTGAATAGGCTCACTTCACCCCATGCAAAAACTCCCCAATCGCATTCGACATCTTAAAATCATTCCGCCTATCCTCATTAATCGCCCAAAACATCGCCCCTAAAAACGCGTTGTAACCTCCGCGCCGCCGCAATTTATACCCCGCCCCCGCATACCTCTTCCCCTCAATCAAATACCGCAGCGCATCCTCAATCGCCGGAATCTCGGTATAATTCCGCGCCGAACTCGGCGTCGCCGGCAGTCCCACCGCCACCTTCTCCCCCGGCAGCGCCGGAAACATCATCTTTCTATCTCCCGCCACCGGAAACCCATGCACCAACATCTCCGACAGCGCCACATGATAATCCGCATTCCCCGGGAAATAGTAATTCCCGTCCAACCCCTCCAGCGGCGGCGTGTTGTAATCCTGCGCGTCCACAAACGACAAAATATCCCGCGTCCCGTAAATCACCGCCAAAAAACTCCCAAACTGCCCGCCAGTAAACCTGCATCCCCGATTGCGCCTGCGCCGCCTCCGGCACTTCGCCAATCATGAACTTCGCTCCAAAATGCTCGCGCATCTGCCGCATGGCCGTAATCAAATTCACAATCGACGCCGTGGTCGGCTTCCGGAAATCCGTATCGCCCGCATCAATCAACAAAGACGGCGTCTCAATATCAAGGTCCACCCCGTCGAACCCATACTTCTCCACAATCTCCGTTACCGACGTAACAAAGTCATGCAAATCCTGCGGCGTATTGATCGTCACCACCTGCCCGCCGCCCCCCAATGAGATCAACACCTTCTTCCCCAAGCCCTGCAAGTACGCCACATCGGCTTTAAACTTCTCGTCTCCCAAAACTGCTGGCGGCGCAAAATGCAACAGCGCGGTCGAACCTTTCATCGGCGTAGCAAACGTCGCAATCACAACGTCCCACTCCGGCGAAACGTCCCTCAACGGCGTCGGAGCTCGCACATTCGAGTAACCCTCCCAATACCCAATCAACTTGTGCTTCGGCGTCCCCTTCGCGCCCGCTAAGGGCGCACCCGTTGGCTGCGGACGCGCCCCGCCACACGCCATCGCAGGAGCGCTCAACGCCTGCGTGTCCGGAAAACTATACGTAGCGCCCGTCTCCTGCGAAAACCAAGAACAGCAGTGCCATGTTCTCTAAGTGATACCGCCCCACCTTCGCCGCATTCGCCCCCGCCGCCAGAAAATCCGTCGGCTGCTGCAGCAAATACGCACTGCTTCCCCCACTCCCGCCGCAAGACAAATTCACCGGCGGCTTCAACCACCGCGGAAACTTGTTCGTCCTCAGCGGGTCCGTCAGCCACTCCCCCATCTGCTGCGTCACGCCTTGCACATCCGTATACCGCGCCATCGCCCCTGCCGAAAAATACGACCCCACCACAAACGCTTGCGCTCCATTCACCCCATGCGTCCCCGTCGAACAACACACCGTCGCATCACTCAACGAATAAAACGCTACATCGCGCGTTACCAAAATCACCAGCTTGTCCGCACCCGCCGCCCCACTCGGCAACGCCGCAAAAACTTGCTTCTGCAAATAATCCAGATCCACCACCGCCAGCGACTTGTGCGTCCTTCGCGAATGCAGCCAATATCCATCCGCAATCGGCACGTCCACCTGAATCGCCGCCGTCACCACTGGCTGCGCCAGCACCGTGTGCCAGTCACTCGCCGCATTCGCAAACTCCGCATGCAGCAACGCATCGCCATACTGCATCGTTTCCTTCCCAAACACGTGCGGCTGGAAGACTGGCGATTTCACCAACTCCCGCGCCGCCTTCTCCGCCTCTATCACTCTTCCCGAACTCGCCATCTTCACCGACACCGGCACCACCACCGTCGGAATCGTCACCGTCCCGCCCGCGTCCGGCTTGTTCCCCACCATCGTGTACACGTACGTCTGCCCGTTCGTCGTAGACGTCCCGCTAAACGTCGGAATCGTCTGCGCCCACAAACTCTGCGCCGCCACCACTAACCCAACCCAAAACATTCGCGTCATAATTTAGCTCTTCGAAAAAAACGTCCGCCACATCGTATCCACCATCGCGTGCGCCAGCGCCGAACTCATCAGCGTCCCGCTCTTCATAAACGCCGACCCGTAAAACCACCCCGCCACACTCGCGAGCAGCACATATCGCCAATTCGGAAACGGCGCATGCAAAATATGAAACAACCCAAACAAGCACGAAACCAAAATCTGCCCCGCCCATGCCGACCGCAAATTTTCCGCCAGCAACGTCTGCAAAAATCCCCTGAAAAACAGCTCCTCCAACAACGCTATAAAAAGGAAGATCTCCAGAAACGCCACCGCAAAATCCGCCACTCCTTTATGCAGCGGATGCCATTCAATAAACCCCAACGCCAACCCGGCCGGAATCGCAATCACCGCAAACCACAAAAAGTTCAACCCAGCCGCCCACAAAATCTCCCACGAAACTCGCAGTTCAAACCCCAACTTCGGCACCGTCCGCACAAACACCCAACTCCACCCCGCCACCGCTATCAAAAACAGCCGCCCCATAAAATCCAAATTCGCCGGCACATTCCAAATCCTGGCCAGTTGATGCCCCATCAAAACCGTAATCAACCACCCTGCCACCGCCAAATCCTGCCACCCAAAACGCGCCAACTCCCGCACCGGGGCTAATCGGTAAATCAAAATCACCGTCGCCCCCGCAGCGAACAATCGCCCCAACGCCACCCAACCGAAATCGCCCGTCCCCGCCGCATATAAAAGGTAAGGCACGCACCAAATCAACGGCAATGCCCATGCCCTCTCGCCCGCCACTCGCCCCGCCAACCACCCCCGCAACCCGACCCATCCCGGCGCTAAAGCCAAAATCAGTGACACTAAAAAGCACCCGTAAATCCCCGCCACCGCCCGCCAGCCCAAGCCGAACCGCTCCACATATGGCGCAGCCACCACCCCAAACACCACCGCCAGCGCCAATACCCCAACCGCCGCGCCGCCCCTGCTTCTCACCGTTTCCATGTGTGTCTGCTCATTGTATGAGACTCCGCAAACCACCCTCCCGATTGAATCTAAACCACTTAGCTGCCAGCAATACCACCTTCCGCCAATTCCCCTTACCCCTCATTCTTTTCAATCAGTTACCCGCCCCGCCCACTTTCAAATCCCTTTGAACTTCCCACCCCCGTTTTGCGTTTAACCAAGTGACGTTTTGTATATGGCAACCGCAGCGACGTTTCCTGTTTCGGTAGACTCGAAGATTCTGGCTGGTGTGAAGGCTCTCTCCCCTTGGAGCTGGGCAAACACGACGCAAGCCGGGGTGGGGGCAAGACGGCCGTTGGACGTTGAAATCAGTTTGATCGAGCGCTGCCTCAGCGGTGAGCAAAGCGCTTGGGACGAACTTGTCAAGACGCACACCAAACGCGTCTATGGCATCTGCTACCGTTTCACCGGTCGCGATAACGAAGCCCAAGATCTCACCCAAGACGTCTTCATGCGCGTCTTCAAATCGCTCGGCAGTTTTCGCGCCGGCGAAGGCTCCTTCGTTGTTTGGCTTACCCGCCTCACCCGCAACCTTTTGGTCGATCATTATCGTCGTAGTAAACATGACCGCGTCACAGATGCGCTCGAAGATAAAATCGCTACCTTGGAAGAACGCACCGCCCAATCCTCACGTACCGATGGTTTGCTCGCTGGCCGTGAAGCCGGCGAACTGCTACAAGCCGCCTTGCAAAAGCTCTCGCCCGAACTCCGCGAAGCCGTCATCCTCCGTGATCTGCAAGAGATGGAGTATCGCGAAATTGCCAAAGTTTTAGATGTACCCGAAGGAACCGTAAAATCGCGCCTCAACCGTGGCCGCGCCGAATTAGGAAAAGTTTTACGAAGGAATAAAGTAACCGTATAAGCAGCTAGTTATGAATTGCCCCGAATTTGAAAGCATCCTCGCCGACTACTTAGACGGCACGCTCAGCAACTCCGAGCGCGCAGCCGTCGAGTTGCATGCGGCTGAGTGTGCGCCATGCGGGGCATTTCTAGCCGAAGTCACTCATGGCGTCTCTCTGCTCGAAACCATGCAGGCCGTTGAGCCTCCGCCTGAATTAATCACGCGCCTCGCCTTTCATGCGCCCGTCGGTCGTGTCCTCCGCCCTTTTGAAACCCAATCGCTCTGGGGCCGCTTCAGCCAGAAGTGGCTGCAGCCCGTTCTTCAACCCAAATTCGTCATGGGCGCGGCCATGATGCTGCTGTCGTTCACCATGCTCTCGCGCTGCACCGGTAACCGTGTCGAACGCGTTCAGTCTGCAGATCTCAACCCCGTCCGCGTTTGGGGCGGCATGGAAATGAAAACCGTTCGCATGAAAGACCGCATGCTGAAGTATTACGAAAATTTGCGCGTCGTCTACGAAGTCGAATCCCGCTTGCGTGATTTGCAGCGCCAGCAGGACGAAAACGATAAAGCCGCTGCCTCTAAAAAGCCCGCCGCCAATTCTACTCAGCCCCCACCGGCACATGAGGATAAACCATGAACTGCTACCTACACTCCGATGCCACGGCCACCGCGTTTTGCCGTGATTGTGGTCGCGCCCTATGCGCCGATTGCCAGCGCCCTTCGAACGGAACCATCTTCTGCCAAGACCATGCGCCCGCCGCGCCGGCCTTTAGCGCTCCGCCACCGCCGCCGCCCCCGTCCTCGGGCCCCAAAGCGTCAAATCCCTATCAAACACCAGTGAACCCAGTCCACTGCTCCCCCGGGCTCGCGTTTTTCTTGGGCTTCATCCCCGGCGTCGGCGCTATCTACAACGGTCAATATGCCAAAGGCTTGGTCCACGCTGGCATCATCGGCCTTCTGATCAGCCTGCTCGACGCCGCCCATGGCGATGCGGCCGACATTTTCCTCTCCATGATGCTCACGTCGTTTTGGGGATACATGGTCTTCGAGGCATTTCACACTGCCAAGAAACGCCAAGCCGGCCTGCCCGTCGATGAATTCTCCAGCATCGTTTCACCCAGCATCTACCGCACCCGCGCGCCCATCGGCCCCATGGTGCTCATCGTTCTCGGCGTTCTCTTTCTGCTCGACACGTTGAACCTCCTCGCCTTCCGCGAACTGGCTCGCTTTTGGCCCGTCATCCTCATCGCCGTCGGCTTCATCATGCTCTACAACCGCGTAACTGGCCTCCGCCACAGCCACAATTCGCTCGATTCAACCCCTCTGGAGTCCGGCCGTGAACAATAGAGCGGCGCTCTTCGCCCAAGCCATCCGCGGCCCCGTCTTGCTCATCACCGTAGGTGTGCTCTTCGCCCTGCATCAAAAGGGCGTCATCGAAATTAATCGCTCCTGGCCGCTCATTCTCATCGTCGTCGGCGTGATGAAACTGTTTGAGCGTATGTATGTCACGCCCGCCGCCGCGCCGCCACCACCGCCTCCTCCCATGGGAGGTCGCCCTCAATGAGAGCTCGCGGCTCGCTCTCTGGCCCGCTCGTCCTCATCCTGGTGGGTTTCGTATTTCTCATACGAACCATATCTCCTAACTTCCGTGTCACCGATCTCATCGCGAGAGACTGGCCCTATCTCCTAATCCTCTGGGGCTTTGTCTCACTCATCGAAGTATGCATCCGCTTCCGCGGCGCAGGCCCCATCCCCGCGCAATGGCGTCTCCGGTGGCGGCTGGGTCACCGTTGTCTTCTTGGCTCTCATCGGCTCCGCGTTCTACCAATGGCAGAACCCCAGCAACTTTCTGCAGCGCATCGGCTTTGAAAGCGGCATCGACGCCTTTGGCGAAGAACATCAGTATCCGGTCGAAGCCGTCTCCCGCCCAACCACTACCACACCTCGCGTCATCTTCGAAGACTTCAGGGGCGATGCAAAAATCACTGGCAGTGATTCTACAACCGTCACCGTGAACGGTCAAAAAACCATCGGTTCCTTTAACCCTCAGGATGCCGACAAGGCCAACTCCCAAACTCCCGTCGAAGTTATCGCAGAAGGTGACACCGTCACCATCCGTTGCCATCAAGATCACGGCGACACTCGTACCTCCGTCAGCACAAACCTGGACGTCACCGTTCCGAAAGGCGCCAGCATCCAAGCCAGCGATTCGCGTGGCAGTGTCGATGTCTCCGAACTCAACGGCGACATCGAACTCACTGGCGGTACTCTAGACGACGTCCGTCTCTCCGATATCGGTGGCAATGTTCGCCTCGAGGCCCACAGCACCCAGTCCATTCACTGCAATAACATCAAAGGTACGATCGATCTACATGGCCGTGGCGCGGACGTCGAATTGGAAAACATCGCCGGCGCCGTCGCCTTAGGCGGCGATTACACCGGCACCATCACTTTGCGCGGCCTCGCCAAGCCCGTCCGCCTCGAAAGCATGCGCACCCAATTGGACGCCCGCCAAATTAACGGCTACCTCCGCCTCGAACGGGGCAGTCTCGATGCCAAAGATTTAGTCGGGCCCATCAAGCTAACCACCAAGGCGACGGACGTCACTCTCGCGGGTTTCTCCGATGCCCTCGATCTCAGTGTTGACCGCGGCGATATCGAACTGCGTCCCGAACGCTCGGCCATCGGCCGCATCGCCGTGCACGACCGTTCCGGCAATATTGAGTTCGCCGTCCCGGCCGCCGCCCAGTTCGCGCTCGCCGCCAATACCGACAACGGCGAAATTGAAAACCAACTGGGTGATGCGCTCAAAGAGAACACCGAAGGCCGGGGCTCGCGCTTGGAAGGCGCTATTGGTAGTGGCCCAGACGTCAATCTCGTCACCAAGCACGGTAGTATTACCGTCCGTAAAGCCACCGCTGAAGATACCGCCGATGCCAAACCACAGCACGAAAACTGACCCTCGAGAGCGTTTTCCCTCCAGAATGGGCTATAGTGAAAGCTAGATGAAGAAGAAGCAGATCAGCGAACCGATTATTGCCCCCCAAATTTTGGAGATGGCGAAGAAGTCGATTGACGCCGATAGACCTGTCGCTCCCCCCAAACCCTGTGCTGTTTGTGGTGCTTCCTGCACGCCGTTGACCGGACCCGTTACCAGCACCGATGACGAAAACCTCTGTTGGGTCTGCCGTCGCCTCAAAATCAGCGCCTGGCGCGATTCCGATCACCAGATGTCTGCCCAAGAATAGTTAGGTCACTGTTCCCCTGACTTTATATTTCTCCGCGTCCCATAGCCGCTTATCGAGCACTGTCTTGAGCGCTACCACGGCTTTCTCCAAATCCGAGTAACCCAAGTACAACGGCGTCACCCCAAACCTCATCGTATCGGGCGCGCGAAAATCGCCAATCACTCCGCAATCCCGCAAGGCCCGCATCACCGCATAGCCATTCTCCAGCCCAAACGATACGTGACTCCCGCGCTCACTCACCGCCCGTGGCGATTGCAAAACCAACCCGTACCCCGCGCACTCCCGCTCCACCAGCTCAATAAAAAACTCCGTCATCTTCCGCGACTTCTCAAACAACTGCTCTAAATCTACGTCCTCCCAAAGCTTCAAACATTCATCCAGCGCCGTAAGGCTCAACACCTGCGGCGTCCCGCAAACAAACCGTTTAATTCCCGCCGCCGCCGCATACCCAGTCGCAAAAGCAAACGGATCGGCATGCCCCATCCAGCCCGACAACGGCTGCTGCGCATCATTCACCAATCGCGGCGCAACCCACACAAACGCCGGCGCACCCGGCCCGCCATTCAAATATTTGTAAGTGCATCCCACCGCAAAATCAGCATCGGCCTTCTCGAGTTCCACCTTCACCGCCCCGGTCGAATGCGACAAATCCCAAACCACCAGCGCTCCCGCCTCATGCACCGCCCGCGTCACTGTGGCCATATCCTGCATCCGCGCCGTCCGATAATGCACATGGCTCAACAGCACCACCGCCACATCGGAATCGATCTTACCAGCCGTATCGAAAAATCGAATCTCCACATCTCCCGCCAGCGCCGCCAGCCCTTCTGCCATATAGTTGTCCGTCGGAAAGTTATCCCTTTCCAAAAGAACCACTCTGCGTTCAGGCCTCATCCGCAACGCCGCCGCCAAACACTTAAACAGATTCACCGACGTACTATCGCCCACCGCCACATCACCCGCACCTGCTCCAATCAACGGCGCAATCCGATTCCCCACCGTCAACGGCAACTCAATCCACTTCGCCTCATCCCAACTCCGAATCAACCCATTCGCCCACTCTTCAGTCGCCACTTCCACTAACCGCTTGGGTGCACTCCGCGGCATCACCCCCAACGAATTCCCATCCAAATAAATCAAGCCGGCCGGAATATGAAAATAACTCCGAAACCTCGCCAACTCATCGGCCGCATCCATCTCAACCGCCATTTTCATATATAATTCGTCAGAGCAACCCAACTTACGAAAGGGCACTAACTCATGAACTGGAAACTCATCGTCCAACTCTCTGTCTTCGGCCTTGTCATGGCCTTCGCCACCGTTTACTTCATCCCCTTCAACATCGAACCCATTTGCTGGCTCGTCATTTTCGCCTTCTGCGCTTACATGATCGCTACGCACACCGCCACCGCCCGCTTCATGCACGGCCTGTTCGTCAGCTTGCTCAATTCCGTTTGGATCACCGCCACTCACATTCTTTTATTCGGCCGCTACATCGCCCTGCATCCGCAGGAAGCAAACATAGCCGCCAGTTCTCCATTCCCCACTCACCCCCGGCTAGTCATGCTTGCAATGGGTCCCGTCTTCGGGCTCGCTTTCGGCATAATCCTCGGCCTCTTCTCTCTCGCCGCCGGCAAATTCATCAAAGCCAACACTCTCGAAAAACCCAAAGTGATGCGCCAAAGCGCTTAATGAATAACTCTCACAGCGTGGGTGCTTGCCAAACATGCACCCACTGCACATACAAGTGAATGCTGCTCGCCGTCACGCCCACCATATTTCCGGCCGTCCAATTCGCACCCTCCTGCGAACCCAGCATCAGGTAATAATTTTGGCTATCGAAAATCGCATAAGTCGCCGCTGTAAGAATCGGCTGGTTATCTAGATACCAAGTCACTTTACCGGGCACCCATAACACCCCATAGGTGTGCCACGTCGAAAAATCAATCCCGGCCGTTGTATACGAATTGTGGCCGTCATTATTCGCCACATCCACCGCTTTGCCGCTAATCGTTTGCCAGTCGTGAATCGTTCCGAAGTACGTATCCGCATTCGTCGGGTCGCCCTGCCCCTCAAAAATGTCCAGTTCCCCCGTCTCGCTCGCTCCTGAAAAAGCTTGCGTCGGTATCATCCAGAACGCCGGCCATGCGCCCGTCGTCACGTCCCATTTCATCCGCGCTTCAAAATACCCGTATCGATAGGAATGGCAAATGGTTCCCGCCGGTGCACACGAACTGATCGTCGTATCGGCCGGCGTCTGTCCCGCCGCCCACGCCAAATCCAGCACCGACGAAGATACACTCGCATTAAACGGACTCGGTTTCGCTTCCCACCAAATGCCCGGATACCAGGTGTGACTCCCCGTCCCATCAGGGGACAAATCGAAATTCGAAAAGTCCTCAGAAAACGCCAGATCATAACCAGCCGCCTGGGCCGGCGCCGTACTCGTTGTCATCGTCCCTGTCGTCGTAGTTGTTGTAGTGCCCGTCTGGGTCGTCCCCGTCTGGTTCCCGCACGAAATAAGACACAACAAGCTCACCGCCAAAAGGCTAACCTTCACACTCCCACCTCCATCCATAAAACATCACCGACCCCATCCATGCCGCTACGCAGCCCGCTGCAAACATTATCCCTTCCGTGCGCACCACCATCCCCACCGAAAACAACGCCGCCGTCTGCAGAATTCCGTGCGGCCACAACATCCCTGCCGTAAACCGCCACCTCTCCTGGGCCACCGGTTTGAACACCGAATGATGATGCCCGACCGTCAACGCAGCTAACCCGCCAAACAGCCCGCTCACTAAATCCAGAGGCGCCGCTAACACCGCCACTAACAAGAGAAACGCCAAATCCTTCGCCAGCAAAATCTGCCAGCCCCTTATCGGCATTTGCCGGTATCTCTCCGCACCCCGCCCGTCAATCCCTAATAAAACCTGCGCCTCCGTACTCACCGCCAGCACCACCACCAAAGCCATGATTCTCGGTGCCGACGGGTCCAGCGCTTTGCCAAACACCCGATACAGCGTCGTACAAATCAGCAGCATCAACGCAAAGTACGGATCTAACGTATGCCACATCGACCGCCACTGCAGCTTCATCACCGCGCCCATCACCCCGGGCGGCGTCGGCAACAAATAGCGCGCATGCCAAAGTCCGCGCACCGCCTCTAACCCCGCCAAATGTTTAATAACCGATAGCGCCACGCCAGCCACCAAAACCACCGCTCCGGCGCTCCATCCCACCTTCACCAGCAACCCAACGCCCACCCAACTCACCGGATTCAAGAGCGCCGAAGCGAATCGAATCGCTCTCCACTCCCATGCCGCTAACGGCCAAGCCGCCCGCCGCTCCGCCGGAATCTTCTCCATCGGGTCCGTCGAAAGCGGAAAAATCAGCACCACCGCCAGCAACAGCAAAAAGAAAATGGCGCTCTCCGGCTGCAGCGCCACAAAAACAATAAAAACGAAAATGTTCTGGCCCGCAATGGATCCGAGTGAACGCACATCCCGCCACTCCACCACCGCCAGCGCCTTAAGAAGACTACTTACGCGTGCGATCCCAGCCACCCAAATCTTCCACCGTCGCCCGCTCCACTAGGTCGAAATACAACTCTTCCAATCCCATGCGGTAACTCGCACACCTTCTTGTCCAGCACAATCTTCCCGTGGTTGATCATCACTACGTGATCCGCTATTTTATCCACTAGCGAAAGAATGTGCGACGTCAGCAAAATCGTCACGCCCCGCGCTGCTGTCGCCCGCAGAAGCAGCCGGATCGTCTCAGCAGTCACCGGGTCAATCCCTTCAAACGGCTCATCTAAAAACAACGCCCGCGGATTTGGGAGCAGCGCCATCGCTAGCGCCGTCTTCTTTCTCATCCCGTAAGAGCACTCTCGAACAAATGTCTGCCGCCCATGTTCCAGCCGCAGCACCCGCAACAACTGTTGCGTCCGACTCGCCGTCTCGTGTTTTTCAACCTTGTAAACCGCCCCAGTCAGTTCCAGATGTTCGCCCACCGTCAGCTCATTAAACAGAGCCAGGCTCTCAGGCAGAATACCCACCACTGTCTTTAGCGCTGGATCAATAGAGGAAAAACCGCACACCTCTGCGCTCCCACTCGTCGCTTTCAACAGCCCCGTCAGTATCTTCACCAACGTGCTCTTCCCTGCTCCGTTCGGTCCAAGCACCGCGCAGATCTCCCCCGCCGTCACGGTGAACGTCGCAGGCAAAAGGGCCGCCAGCCCTCCATAATTCTTAGAAATGCCCTTACACTCAATCACTCTTGCTTCAAGAGTATCGCGCGTATCCACACACTTCTAAAAGAAGGAAAGCGGGCGGCCCCGTTTCTTACACCTAACTACTTACTTGATCGGCTCCATTTGCGGCTCCCCGCAAAAACCAAACCCATCAACGTTAAACCAGCCATTGACAAAGTCGCTGGCTCTGGCGCAGCCGTGCCATTAAAAGCACCCGTGAAATTGACTGTGGTCACCGTTCCACCCACGAAGCCAATGTTCACAAAAAAGGATCCACCGGCCGGTACGCTCTGCCCTGCTGGCGCCGTAAAAGTAACAGTGTTCGTCCCGGTGAATGTCTCCGCCCAACCGACCCGAGTACCGGTCTGTTGAAAACGAGTGGCGTCATCGTAACCGCTTGGAGTTGGATCGGTTGCCTCATTAATGCTCACCCCCCCCGGGTAGTCCCGTAAAGGTGATCGTAAAAGAGCTTAAGATACCGTCTGCGGAAGGCCAAGTGACTGAAGCATCTCCAAACCGGGTGTGCCCCACTCTGAAATTCAACTCCCGCCGGCGCCGCTTTCGTTGGATTCAAGCACCCACGACAAGTGAGGACTGATAGTCCCACTCGAACCTGAACCGGAGAACGTAATTGTCGCTGACCGTCCAACCGAAGCCACAAGCAGCAGTCCCGGTAAACCGAACAACAATTTTCGACCAATTTTCATATTCTAAAATCCCATCAGTTAAATTGACCAGGACTCTTGTCATATCGCTTCAGCCCTACAGTGTTATCCGTTGTTCGCCTATTTGTCCCACTAGAGTAGTCCCCCGTCGATTAACGATCAGTACTAGAACTGAGGCCGCGGTTCCCGTTGATATACTGACCAGAAATCAATGTCCGCTACCCGCTTTGGCGCAGCTTTCCCACTCCGGTTGTGTGTCGTCACGCTCGCCGTGAGCACGTCTTGCCAAAACCTCCATCACGCCTCCGCTCTCGATCATCTACACGCCTGCAAATCCTCCGAAGGCCCTACCGATGCCTACTGCGGCAAATTCGACGTCTGGGAAAATCGCCAAACCAAAACCGGCCGCAAACTCTCTCTCAACATCGTCGTCCTCCCCGCTCTCAAACAAAACGCCGCGCCCGATCCGGTCTTCTTCTTCGCCGGCGGCCCCGGCCAAGGCGCAGCATCTCTCGCGGGGCCTCTCGAAGAACCATTCCACCGGCTCCAAACCAGCCGCGATCTCGTCTTAATCGATCAGCGCGGCACCGGTAAATCAAATCCTCTCGAATGCAAAGGCGACGCCAAATCCGAAGACGAAGAACTCTCCGACGCCCAGCAAGAATCCGAAGCCCTCCGTATCTATCACGCCTGCCTCGAGTCCTACGCGAACAAAGCCGACGTCAAACTCTACACAACCTCCATCGCTATGGACGACATTGACGACGTCCGCGCTTTCCTCGGCTACCCCAAAATCAATCTCCTCGGCGTCTCCTATGGCACCCGCGCCGCTATCGATTACGCGCGGCGCCATACTGATCACACCCGCGCCGTCGTCCTCGATAGCGTCGTTCCTCCCGACATGCGCCTCCCACTCTATACGGCTCGTGATGCTCAACGCTCCCTCGATCTCCTATTCACTGACTGCGAAAAAGACGCTGGCTGCGCCCAACGCTTTCCTCACATCCGCCAAACCTTCAATGAACTCATGGCCCGCCTCAGCGCGCATCCCGAGCACATCCATTTCATTCACCCCCGCACCGGCGAACTCAAAGAAATCGACGCCAAACACCTCATCGTGTCTCTCAGCATCTTCCGCACTCTTTACGACCCGGTGGGCTCGTCCCTCCTCCCACTCCTCATCGAACAAGCCAGCAAAGGCAACTACACCGGCTTCCTCGCCCTTGGCGGCGACCCCGACCCCAAAGCCGAAAGTGAACTCGACCGCGGCATGCAACTCTCTGTTATCTGCAGCGAAGACGCCACCCGCATCGAACCAGGCGCCTTGGAACATGAATCTGCCGGCACCTTCATGGGCACCGATTTTTCAAACGCCTTCCTCAAACCCTGCGCCTTCTGGCCCCGCGGCACTGTCGAACCATCCTATTTCGACAACACTCCCTCCAACCTCCCAGCACTCATCCTCTCCGGCCAACTCGATCCCATTACTCCTCCTATCTGGGGCCAGCAAGTGGCCGCTCAATGGAAGAACTCAAAGAACGTCGTCGTCCCCGGCAGCGGTCACGGCGCTTGGTCCCACGGCTGCGTCATGAAACTCATTGACCAATTCCTCAACGCCGGTTCCACCGCCAACCTCGACAGCTCCTGCGTGAACCAAGTCGATCGCCCGCCTTTCTTCCTCGGCCCCTCCGGCCCCAACCCTCGAGCAGGAGGCACTCCCACTAAATGATCCGCGTCCAAAACCTCCGCAAACACTTCGGCCCAGTCACCGCTGTCGAAGACGTCTCCTTCACCGCCGCTGACGGCACCGTCACCGGCCTCCTCGGCCCCAACGGCGCCGGCAAAACCACCTCCCTCCGCATGATCTACGGCCTCATCAAGCCAGACGCCGGCACAATTCAAATCGACTCCCATAACGTCCTCACTCACCCACTCGCTGCCCAAGCCGCCCTCGGCGTCCTCCCAGATCAGTCAGGCCTCTACCCGCGACTCACCCCGCGCGAACACATCCGCTACTTCGGCCAACTCCAATCCATTCCTCCCAATGAACTCGAAGCCCGCATGGAAACTTGGCTCCAACAACTCGACCTCAAATGCTGTCGCCGACCGCCGCGTGGGAGGTTTCTCCCATGGCGAGCGCACTAAAGTCGCCATCGCCCGCGCCCTGATCCACAATCCCCAAAACATAGTCCTCGACGAACCCACGAACGGTCTCGACGTCACCAGCACCCGCGCCGTCCGCGAAGTCATCCGCCGTCTCAAAGCCGAAAATCGCTGCGTTCTTTTCTCCAGTCACATCATGCAGGAAGTCTCCGCTCTTTGTGACCGCATCATCGTCATCGCGCAAGGTAAGGTCGTCGCCGAAGGCACCTCCGACGAACTCCTTCAATTCACCGGCAAGACCAATCTCGAAGACGCCTTTGTCACTCTGGTCGGCCTGCAAGGAGAAGCAGCATGAGCCTCGGTCAGATCATCGTCGTCGCCCGCAAAGAACTCACCGACGGTTTCCGCGATAAGCGCGCCATTTACGGTATGGTCTTCGGCTCGCTGTTCGGCCCCGCACTCATTGGCTTCATGCTCACGCAGGAAGCGAAAGACCAACGCGCCGCCCAGGAAATCACCGTCCCCGTTGTCGGCAAAGCCAACAGCCCCATGCTTGTCCACTGGCTCGAACAACAACCTGGCGTGCAGGTCAAAGACGGTCCCGCCGACCCCGAAAAGGCCGTTCGCGACGATACCGAGCCGTTCGTACTCGTAATTAAGAAAGATTTCGCCGAAAAATTCACGGCCGCTCGCCCTGCGCCCGTTGAAGTCGTCTCAGACTCCAGTCGCCTCTCCGCTTCTGCCAGCGTGAAGCGTCTCCGCTTTCTCCTCGCCCGCTTCAATGGCGAAATGGCCAGCCTCCGTCTCGTCGCTCGCGGCGTCAGCCCCTCCGTTGCCAGCGCTCTCAAAATCGAAGACGTCGAAATTTCCAGCGCCCAGCAGCGCATCGCCAAGCTTCTCTACTTCATCCCGCTCTTCGCCATCATGGCCGCCATCACCGCCAGCATGCAGTTCTCTACAGATTCCACGGCCGGCGAACGCGAACGCCTCTCTCTCGAGTCGCTCCTCATCAACCCCGTCCCGCGCTGGCAACTCGTCACAGGAAAATGGCTCGCCGCCGTCCTCGCTGCTGTCCTCGGCATGGCCGCCACTATCGCCATCACCGTCAACATCCTCTCGCGCCTCTCACTTGAAGATTTGGGAGTTCGCTTTCATATGGGTTGGCCCGAATCGCTCCTCGTCTTCGCCGCCATATCTCCGATGTGCCTCCTCGTCCCCGCTCTGCAAATCTATCTCTCCTGCTTTGCCAAAACGTTCAAAGAAGCGCAAAGCTACATGGCCTTCCTCATCATCGCTATCGTCGCCCCCAGCATCGTCTCTCAGTTCTACCCCATGAGTGACAAACCCCTACTCAAACTCGTGCCCTTCTTCGGTCAATCTCTTCTCGCCAACGATGTCCTCGCCGATACCATTCCTCCCATTTGGATGTTCCTCGCCGCCACTTTGGGAGTTCTCGTTGTCACCTCCGTCTTCCTTTGGCTCGCCACACGCCTGTTCTACTCCGAAAAAATCATCTTCGGCCGCTAAAACTTCACATCAAAACGTCCCGATTCATGTGTCGATTACGCTTATTTAAATAGGACTCCCATGCCCACCAAAAAAATTGCACCCGCTTTGCTCGCCGCCGGAATCCTCATCCAGTGCGCCATCATCTTCAGACTCGTCCGCGTTCTCATCAGCCCGGAACTCCAAAGCCGGTCCGATACGCCAGCCACAGTCTACGCCGCCTTCAGCCTTGTCGGCATGTTCATCGCCATAGCCGGAGCGCGTCTCCTTCGCAAAAAGATTTAGCCCATGCTCACTCACACTTGCAACAACAGCGCTTTCCCCGCCAGCGTCGCCGTGCCATCCAGCGCGCTTACAAATCGGCCCCCCAGCACACTGTCCCCTCCAAGCGCCTCTAAAATCTCGGCATGGACCCAAGCCGACTCCCGTGCGGCCGCCACACTCCACCCCGCCGCGACTTGCTCCACTTGGTCCGAACCCGGCAGCGCATCGCCCGGCAGGCTTACCAGCAACTCCCGTTTCGCCCGCTCAATCAATCCATCTAAAATCGCGTTCAGCGCCGTGTACTGCTGGTATTCCGGCGTCTCATGCCGCACCGCCATCCCAGCCGCTCCGCAAGTCTTCACAACCGCCACCGCCAAATC
Organism: Bryobacterales bacterium; assembly: GCA_963840845.1. Lineage (GTDB taxonomy): Bacteria > Acidobacteriota > Terriglobia > Bryobacterales > Bryobacteraceae > Bog-105. Next base: position 58,835 of record CAWJBS010000085.1, on the reverse strand, counting down.
CCGATTGATATGGGCATTCACCCCCGCGAGCGCAAACTGTATCCGCATCAACCGCGCATTCGCCCGTTGCGCCAACAAAATCCCCCAGCTTTCCGGCAAATCGCCATCCGCCAACCAACCCCGCAGCGCCGCAAAATACAAATTCGCAAACCGAAAATCCAAATCCGCGATGAACGCCGTCGGCCCGCTGTCTCTCACCGCTTGCGTCACTTGCAAATACAGCGTGTTAAACCACTTCAAACCATCGCGCGTCCCATCCAACACCGCGTCCATCGCTTGCAGCAGACTTACCACTCCATCAATCGATCTAGCCTCATTCGCCACCATCGCGGCCAATTGGCTGTCATAAGCAAATTGCATATGTTCTCCATCCTCTCTCAACCTTTTTCACGAAAGAACGGCGGATTCCATCATGGCCATAAACTCTCTCTTCCAAAATTCTGAATCTCCAGACCGGCCCAGTCCTACGCCAGCGAGCTCGACGTCCCCGCCGAAGTTCGCCTGAATTTCATCCAGCTACTCGATTGGTATACGCCCAACATCTTCGTAAGCTGGGTCATTCTCGGAATCAACGTCATCGTCTTTGCCGCCATGTCTCTCAGTGGCGTCAACCCCGAACATCCTACGCTGGCCGGCCTGCTGCACTGGGGCGCTAACTTCGGTCCTCTCACCCTCACCCAGCGCGAATGGTGGCGTCTCGTCACTTGCACCTTCCTCCATTCCGGCTTCGCTCATATTGCTTTCAATATGTACGCGCTCGCCCAAATCGGCCCTTTCATGGAACGTCTCTTGGGTAACATCGCATTCGTCGTGGTCTATCTCATCTGCGGTATCGCTGGAGCACTCGTCAGTTGCGCCTGGAGCCCTTACGTAGTCAGCGTCGGAGCATCCGGCGCCATTTTCGGACTCTACGGCGCTCTCATCGGTTTTCTCATCTTCCGCCACGACTCCGTTCCGCAGTCAGCTCTGCAAAACCTCCTCCGCGGCGCCCTGATTTTCTTGGGCTACAACGTAGTCTTCGGCTTCATGCATGCCGGCACCGATATCGCTGCCCACCTTGGCGGCTTACTCGCGGGTTTACTCTGCGGCCTCGCCATCAGCAATCCCATCACTGCCGGCTTCCCGCGCCGCCGTCTCATCCGCGCTGCTCTCCTCTCCGCCGCAACAGTCCCGGCGCTATTAGCTTTTGTAACGCTGCTGCCTCATCCGCCAGACTTTGTCAAAGAGATGAACGACATCACCGCGCTCGATACCCGCGTTCATGCCAATTTGTCCGCCATCCTCAATCAGGCCCGCACCGGCTCTTTGAAAGACGCCGACATTGCTCGCCAGATCCAAACGCAGATGATTGCCCCTTGGCACGCCGAACGCCTCCACTTGGCTTCCTTTACTCGCTTGCCCTCGCCGCAAACTCGCTTGCGCACTTTCGTACTCGATTACATGTCTGGTACCGAACAAGCTTGGCTCAGTTTGGTCAACGGCTTTCAAACCCACAACGCTCAGGCTGTCACCGAGGCATTCCGCGCTCAAACCCAAGTCGCTAACAAGCTGAAAGAATCCATGGCCTCGCTCCAGTGACGTCGCTAATCCGCCAGTTCAAAAGTTTGAAAATAATTTTCTTTATTAGTTTCAGCAACTTACCTCAAATTTCCTAATACGTACGGAAACGCGTCCTGGCATCTTAAAGCACAGAAAGCAGTCCCTTCGCGTGCGTGACAACGCTACTAACTTCAATGCCACGCACGCGTTCTTACTGGCAGTCAATTAAATTCGCAAGCGCTCTGGCTATCATCGCCTTTCCTTCGCTTCGGCTTGGCAAAAATCGCCTTCTCTTCGCCTGCTTCCGCAACGCGTTTTCTCGCGGCGGCTCCTCCATTTCTTCGCCTCGCGTGGTTTGCTATTCTAAATTTTCGGTATTTCTCTCCTACCTCTCCCGTTCCCTCAAATTTCTTGAGCAGACGCAGAAACAGAGGCCCTTTGAGCAAACGCATGGACCAAGACGTATTCCAACTCACCCGGACACTGATCGACATTGAGTCGGTAACTCCCAACGAGCGCGCCATGGGTCAGTTCCTCTTCGACTACTTGTCCGACCTCGGCCAGCGTTTCGACGGTAAAGTGGAGCGCATCACCGTCGAACCCGGCCGCGATAACGTCTTCGCAAGTTTCGGTAAGCCCACCGTCACGCTCTCTACTCATACCGACACCGTCCCTCCATTCATTCCTTCGCGTGAAGACGAAACGCACATTTGGGGTCGCGGTGCGTGCGATACCAAGGGCATCATCGCGTCCATGCTCTTCGCGGCCAAGAACCTTCTAGCCCAAGACAAGCGCAACTTCGGTCTTCTTTTCGTCGTCGGCGAAGAACGCAATAGCGCCGGCGCCATTCATGCCGCAGGCACGCCGCGCGGCAGCAAATATCTCATCAACGGCGAACCGACCGAAAACCAGCTGGCCCTCGGCTCCAAAGGCGCACTCCGTTTCGAAATTGTTGCTTCCGGCCGCATGGCCCATTCCGCCTATCCCGAACTCGGCGAATCCGCCATTGAGAAATTGCTCAATGCTCTCGAACGCATTCGTAAACTGCCTCTGCCGCAAGATGCCACTCTCGGTCCCAGTACTCTAAACATCGGCGTAATCCGTGGTGGCCGTGCGCCGAATGTCATTCCCGACGAAGCAGTCGCTGAAATTTTCATTCGCGTCATTGGCGATGTCACCGAACTGCGCGAGCAAATCAAAGCCGCGGCCGCGCCCGACGCAGAAGCCAAAGAAGTTCTCTTTATCCCAGCCGTTCACCTCGGCTCTCTCCCCGGTTTCGCCACCACGGTCGTGGCCTACACCACAGATATTCCGGCCTTCGGCACCGCTTGGGGCCAGCCTTTTCTGCTCGGTCCCGGCACCATCCACGTGGCTCACACATCGGAAGAGCGCATCGCTAAGTCGCAGCTCACCGCTGCCGTAGAAATTTACTCCCAACTCGTGGAAAGGCTCTCGCAACAATGAAAAGAATCGACGTCGGCATTCTCGGCGGCACCGGTATGGTGGGCCAGCACTTCATCCGCTTCCTGCAAGGTCATCCCTGGTTCAACCTCACCTGGCTAGGGGCCAGTGACCGCTCCGCCGGTAAGAAACTCAAAGACGCCACCTCTTGGCGTCTGGATGGTGACATTCCGTCTTCTGCCGCGGAGATCGTTGTCTCCGATTCCAAGCCATCCGCCAGCGCTCCTCGCTTGATGTTCTCGGCCATGGACGCCTCCGTCGCCACTGAGATTGAACGCGACTTCGCGCAGGCCGGTCATGTCATCGTTTCCAATTCGCGCAACCATCGCATGGAACTCGACGTGCCTCTCATCGTTCCCGAGGTTAACCCCGGTCATCTCGCGCTCGTGCGCGGCCAGCAGCAGAGTCGCGGCTGGAAAGGCATGATCGTCACTAACCCAAATTGCTCTACGGTTGTCCTCACCATGGCTCTAGCGCCGCTCGTTCAGTTCGGTATCGAAAAAGTCATCGTTGCTACGCTGCAAGCCATCTCTGGCGCAGGTTATCCCGGCGTCGCTTCCATGGACATCATGGCCAACGTTGTACCGTTCATCGGCTCCGAAGAAGAAAAGATGGAGCAGGAAACGCAGAAAATTCTCGGCACCTTCGCCAATGGCTCTGTCACGCCCCTCCCGGCCCGTGTCAGCGCCCATTGCAATCGTGTCGCGGTTACCGATGGACACGTCATCACTACCTCTATCCAACTCGCGAATAAGCCCTCGATTGCCGATGTCCAGGCCGCCATCGAAAACTTTCAAGGCGTCCCGCAACAGCGCAAACTGCCCAGCGCGCCAGCGAAGCCGCTCACCTATTTGCCCCAAGCCGACCGTCCTCAACCCCGTCGCGATGCCATGCGCGAAAACGGCATGGGCGTCACCGTCGGTCGCGTTCGCGAATGCCCTGTGCTCGATGTCAAGCTCGTTGCCTGCGGCCACAACACCATTCGCGGCGCTGCCGGAGCCGCTGTGCTCAACGCCGAATTGATGGCTTCGGAAGGCCTTTTCGACTGACATGATTGTCATGAAATTCGGCGGCACCTCCGTCGAATCCCGCGATGCCATCGCCCGCATTACGTCTATCGTCAAGCAGCACGAAGACCGTCGTCCCATCGTGGTCGTCTCCGCCATGGGCAAGACCACGAATAAGCTTCTCGCCGCCGCTCAGGAAGCCGCTGCCGGACGTCGCGATCAAGCGCTCACCATTGTCGATGAATTACGCGGCCAGCCATCTCACTCATGGCCTCGCCGCTCGCCGGGCCCGCTGCGGCCGATCTGGATCGCTTCATTCGCACCCATTTTGAGTGGCTCGAAGAACTCGTCAAAGGGCTTTCCGTTGTCGGCGAATTGTCAGACCGCTCTAAAGATGCCATTGCCAGCGTCGGCGAACGTCTCTCCAGTCTGGTCGTCAGCTTCGCGTTTCGCGCCGCTGGCATGCCCACCCAGCATGTCGATTCCCGCCGCGTCATTGTCACTGACGATCGCTTCACCCAAGCCACCGTGCTGTTCGATGAAACCTACGACCAATCTCGGCGAGAAGAGTTGCGCCCCATCGCCGAACACTCTGTCGTCGTCATGGGCGGATTTCATCGCTTCCACCAAGAACGGCGTCACCACCACCCTTGGCCGCGGCGGTTCCGACTACTCTGCCGCCATCGTCGGCGCGGGCGTTAATGCCGAAGAGATTCAAATCTGGACCGACGTTGATGGCATGCTCACGGCCGATCCGCGCATCATCGCCGGCGGCCATCGTGTCAAAAGTATCTCTTTCGCCGAAGCCGCTGAAATGGCATTCTTCGGCGCAAAGGTTCTTCACCCAGCCACCGTTCTTCCCGGCGGTCGAAAAGAACATCCCGGTTCTCATCCTCAATTCCAAGCGCCCCGAAGTCGATGGCACGCGCATCACTGCTCGATGCCGCGCCTTGCGCCAACCCGGTCAAATCCATCTCCTGCAAGCGCGATATCACCATCCTTAATATCCGCTCCACTCGCATGCTGATGGCTCATGGCTTCCTGCGCCGCATCTTCGAAGTCTTCGATCGCTATGAAACCAGCGTCGATATGCTCTCCACTTCCGAGGTCAGCGTGTCTCGCTGACGTTAGATAATACGGAGAACCTCAATTCCATCCGCGAAGAGGTCCGTCAGTTTGCAGAGGTCACAGTGGAAGATAAGCAAGCCATCGTCTGTTTAGTCGGCGAAAACATTCGCCACACTCCCGGTATCGCCGGCCGCGCCTTCCAGGTGCTGTCCGACAAGAACGTCCGCATGATCTCCCAAGGCGCATCGTTATTGAACCTCGGCTTCGTCATCGCCGACTCCGATCTCACCGCAGCCGTCTCCGCTCTGCATAAAGAATTTTTCTCGACTCTCGATCCGGCGGTCTTTGCCTAATGTCTGATAATCAAAAACTCGCGCTCGTCGGCTACGGCAAGATGGGCCAGCTCATCGAACAACTTGCGCCTGAATACAACTTTGAAGTTGTCCTGCGTCTCGATGAGTTCAATAACGTCAACGGCGCAGGCATGACGCCCGAAGCCTTCAAAGGCGTTGATGTGGCCATTGAGTTCAGCACCCCTCATACTGCGCCCGATAATCTCAAGCGCCTCGCTCAACTCGAGCACCCCGGCCGTCACCGGCACCACCGGTTGGCTCGATACATCTTCCAGCCGTTAAAACCGCGGTCGAGCAAGCCGGCACCGGTTTGGTCTGGAGCCCGAACTTCTCCGTCGGCGTCGCCGTCTTTCGTAAACTCACTGCCATGGCTGCGCAACTCTTGCGCGACGAAGCCGAATACGGCGCGTGGGCCTGGGAGATTCATCACGACGCTAAGAAAGACGCACCCTCCGGCACGCTCATCCATCTGGTACAGGCCATGAAAGACGCTGGCTACAAGCGCAACATCGATACCAGTTCCAGCCGCGCCGGCAAACATCCCGGCACTCACGAAATCGGCTTTGATTCCGCCGCCGATACCATCACGCTGCGCCACACCGCCCGCAGCCGCGAAGGCTTTGCCCGCGGCGCGCTGAAATCGGCGCGTTGGATTTTCGCTCGTAAAGGCGTCTTCACTTTCGAAGAAGTATTGTTTGGTTAAGGAGTAACGAAAAAGATATGTTTACCGGCTGCGGCACTGCGCTCATCACGCCCTTTAAACAAGACGGCTCGCTCGACGAAGCCGCCATGCGCGCGCATTGTCGATCGGCAAATCGCCGCCGGCATCAATTTCCTTGTCCCCTGCGGCACCACCGGCGAAAGCCCCACGCTTTCCCATGCCGAACATCTGCGCGTCGTTGAAATCACCATCGAACAAGCGCGCGGCCGCGTCCCGGTTGTCGCCGGCGCGGGCGGCTATGACACCAACGCACGTCATCAAGACTGATCGCCGACCTTCACAAGCTCGGCGTCTCCGGCATTCTTTCCGTCACGCCGTATTACAACAAGCCCACGCAGGAAGGCTTGTATCAGCACTACAAAGCGCTGGCCAACTCCACGCCGCTGCCTATTATTGTTTATAGTGTTCAGGGCCGCACCTCCGTCAATGTCGAGCCAGCCACCATCGTTCGCCTCGCCGAAATCAAGAACATCGTTGGCGTCAAAGAAGCCTCCGGCAGCATCACCCAAATGGCCAGCATCATCGCGCGTGTGCCGGAATCGTTCATGGTCCTTTCCGGTGACGATGCCATCGCCCTACCACTCATCGCTCTCGGCGGCCATGGCGTCATCTCCGTTGTCTCCAACGAAATCCCGGCGAGTTCACCTCTCTCGTCCAAGCCGCTCTGCAAAGGTGACTTCGTCCGCGCTCGTCAATTGCAAAAGAAATACCAAGCTCTGATGGAAATCAATTTTATCGAAACCAGCCCCGGCCCGGTGAAGTTCGCTATGTCGCGCATGGGCTTCTGCGAACCCGTGCTGGCGTCTCCCTATGGTCGCGCCCGCTCTCGCCAGCCAACAAAAGTAGAGGCCGTTCTCGAGTCCCTCGGTCTGCTCTCGGGAGTCCGCGCTTGAGCGATTCCCTCCGCCAAGCCATCGAAGCGACTTTTTGATCAAAAGCCCGCTCAGTATACCGACGAACACAGAAAGCTATTCACCGAGTTCCTGGCCCTGCTCAATCGTGGCGAAGTCCGTTCCGCCGAACCTGACGCCGCTCAGCCCACCGGCTGGCGCGTAAATACCTGGGTCAAGAAGGGCATCCTGCTCGGCTTCCGCATCGGCGGCATCGTCGAAATGTCCGGCCAGTTCTTTGACAAATCAACCTATCCGCTTAAGCATTTCACCGCGCAAGATGGCGTCCGCATCGTTCCCGGCGGCTCCAGCATTCGCGACGGTTGCTACATCGGCCGCGGTGTCACTTGCATGCCTCCCATGTACATCAATGTCGGCGCTTATGTTGACGATGGAACTATGGTTGATTCCCACGCGCTGATTGGTAGCTGCGCCCAAATCGGCAAAAATTGCCACATCTCCGCTGCCTCGCAAATCGGCGGCGTTCTTGAGCCCGTGGGAGCAATCCCGGTCATCGTCGAAGACGACGTTCTCATTGGCGGCAACTGCGGCGTCTACGAAGGGACTGTGATCAAGAAGCGCGCCGTCTTGGGCAGCGGCACAATTTTAAACCGCTCAACGCCTGTCTATGATCTGGTAAAGGAAACCGTTCATCGCGCCACCGCTGATCAGCCGCTCATCATTCCTGAAGAAGCTGTGGTGGTCGCCGGTTCCCGCGCCGTTAAATCGGGTCCTGGCAAAGAGTGGGGCATCTCGCTTTACACTCCCGTCATCGTCAAGTATCGCGATGCCGGGACCGAAGCCAAAATCCAACTCGAAGACTTTCTTCGCTGAACCGCGCACGCAAGCACACGGTTTTCGTCCCTATAAAATCAATTTCCTTCCGCCGGCGCCGTACTTGCTTCAAATAGCTTGGGCCCTGAAGCTTTTTGGTAATCGCCCTGCACCGGCTCATCCGTCACTACAAGGCCCGTAATGCCGCTCAGCATAGTCGGCTCCTCGTAGTCCAAGATCCAAGTCCCGTTGCTCTCTGCGGGTATGAACCCCGCGGGTACTTCCTCTGGCGCTTCACTCCGCGTAATCCAGAACTGAAAGGTGTGGCCCGGCGCTGGCTTCGGCAAATTCGACCCGATGAACACCAGTCCCGACTTAGCCAAGAAAGCATAACCGCTCCCCTTACCGGCCGCTTCCGTGGCCTTCAGAGGGATAAGTCGCGCGCCCGGCCTCGCCAACATCTTCATGAGCGATGTCGTGCTCTCCGCCTGCCGCTTGTACTGATCAACGGCTGCCTGAGCCTTCAATGATGCGTCCTCTACATCTTTCAGCTTCTTCATCGCGTCTAAGCCAGATCGCCCAATCTCCTGCTCTGCCTTCGCCCGCTTGTCGGTTTCTTGGTCCAGCTTGAGCTGCGCGGCCGCCAACTCCTGCGCCAGGCTTTCGATATCGGTTGTCGAAGTGGGCCGGTCAATCCGCGTCCAGGCGCGTGCCGCGTACCAGGTGGCAGCTAGCAACACGCACGTCACCGCGCAGATCACCACCAACGTCGAAATCGGCACAGACGAACGCTCGCGTACTGCCGAGTTCTTGGGAAACGTCAAAACTTTTCGGCTCAGTTCCGCGATCCTGACAATTCGTCCGCGAAAGTCTTCCGATGGCTCCGCGTTCTCTAGCGTCTCCGCGAAAACCATCCACAGGTTCATGCTCCGCTGAACGCCCGTCAAGCACGCTGGACACTGCTCCTGAATTTGCGTCTCCAATTGCGATCGGTCTGGCTCTTCCAGCAGTCCAAGAACATACCGATCATAGGTATCGGAATTGAATCCAGCGCAATGCATCCGCTATCCTTTTTGCCTAGCTCTGAGTATACTTTGGCTAGCGCCTGATTAAACCGGCCGCTCCCCAATCCGCCGGCCCGGAAACGCGGCCTTGCCCAAACGGTTTTTGCAGCTCTTTAATCTCAAAACTAACTTTGTCGCCCTTGATGTGGACCAATGTGTGTTGGAAGAACCACCCATGCTCATACGATTTATCTTCGCGTAAATGCCCGCCCGAACTGGCCATGGAAAGATACATCACGTCGTCCACGTCAAAGTGCAGCATCTGGTGAATGTGTCCCGCGATCACATACTTCACACCGTAATGCGTGGCCAGTTGGTGCAGCGGAAATGCCGGGTTCCCCAACACCGCTTGCAAGATCCAAGAGGGACGGTGCGAAAAAATGAACTTCACCGGCTGCTTTTCGTGGGCCGCCAAATCCTGTTTCAGAAAAGCCAGCTCTTCAGTCGATAGTTCATCGGTCTTGCTGTTGTCAAGCACCGTGATATGCACTTGCTTATAGTCAAATCCATAATGCAGCGGCCGTTTGCTATACCTCACATAGGCCCGGGCAGAAGCGGCCGACCAGACGTCATGATTGCCCGGTGTCAGCAAAATCGGGAACCGGCGATAAGGTGCCAGAATCGCTTCCGCTTCCTCCCATTCGGTGTCTAACGTCCTATCATTGCCGCCCTGAATTGTATCGCCCACGGTCACCGCAAAAGCCGGATGATCTAAACCCGTCTCCCGCCAGGCCTCTTCATAAACGCCTTCGACGGCTTCTCCTGTGTGGTCGCCTAAAATGGCGAAATCAAAAGCATCCGATGCGTGAAACGCAGTGGATTTTCCGCTCAAAAGCGTAATCAAAAATAGGACACTGCATGCCGAAATGACGAAAATCCTCATGGACCAACACGATAGTAGCAACCTTCTCCCGACGCCTTGGCTTAGAATCAAGGCGTGCTGTTTGGAAACGCGCACACCGCGCGTACTTATCGACTTTTGCTATTGACCCTCTTGCTTCGTCCGTTCGGCAACCTGTCGCTCGCCTGGGGAATGCACCATATACCAAAGCTGCTGGCGTTGGAGCCGTTGCCTTATTTGCAGGCGCTCCTGAACCCCTTCGTGGCTCTGGGGATTGCTATGCTGGTTCTGGCGCTGCTCACGCGTATGGCTTTGTTAAGCGTGGCCGACCTCAGTTTTGTTTTGCCTTTAACAGCTACCGGCTATATTATTTCCGCGCTCTTAGGCAAAGTTTTCCTCAATGAGGATGTCGGGTCCCACCAATGGCTGGGAACCCTCATGATCTTCGCGGGGGTAGTGTTCGTCGGTACAACTCCGGAAAAGTCGGTCACTCCTGAAGTGGGGCCATAGGTAAATGCGGTATGCCAAGTAACATTTCGCGATGTTTTTGGCGTCCATACTAAAGCAGCAGCAAAAATCCGTTACGGGAGAACTCGCTCAAATATATGAAAATCGGTGTACTTGGTGGAGACGGCTATTGCGGTTGGGCGACCGCTCTTTATTTATCATCGCGTGGGCATTCTGTCTCAATCGTCGATAATTTCGCCCGCCGGCAGTGGGATCATGAGTTGGGCGTTCAAACCCTTACTCCCATCCGCGCCCTTTCAGATCGGCTGAAAATCTGGCATCAACTCACTGGCCACACGATCGACCTCCACGTGGGCGATTGTACTGACTACGATTTCCTGGCCGGATACGTGAAATCTGCGGCTCCTGACGCCGTCATCCACTTCGCTGAACAACGGGCCGCTCCCTACTCGATGATCGATCGCAAGCACGCGGTTTTCACTCAAGTAAACAATGTGGTCGGCACCCTGAATCTTTTGTTCGCGCTGAAAGAGCTTCAACCCGATTGCCACCTCGTCAAGTTGGGTACCATGGGCGAGTACGGAACGCCGAATATCGATATTGAAGAAGGCTACATCAACATCGAACACAACGGCCGCAAAGATGTACTGCCCTTCCCGAAGCAGCCGGGTTCGTTTTACCATCTTTCCAAGGTTCACGATTCCCACAACATGATGTTCGCGTGCAAAATCTGGAAGTTGCGCGCTACCGATCTGAACCAAGGCGTCGTCTATGGCACCATCACCGACGAAACTGCCATGGACGAAGCACTCATCAACCGTTTCGACTACGACGAAGTCTTCGGCACCGTTCTCAACCGCTTCTGCGTGCAGGCGGCCGTCGGCCACCCGTTGACGGTATATGGCAAAGGCGGCCAAACCCGCGGATTCCTTGATATTCGCGATACCGTCCGCTGCGTGGAATTGGCATGCCTCAATCCGGCCGCGCCGGGCGAATGCCGGGTCTTCAATCAGTTCACCGAACAGTTTTCCGTCCTCGAAATTGCGAAGCTAGTGCAAACGGCTGGCAAAAAGATGGGACTCGATGTCACCATTGACCAACTACCCGACCCGCGCGTCGAGTCCGAAGAACATTACTACAACGCCAAACACTCAAAGCTCATCGACCTGGGACTCAAGCCGCACATGCTCTCCGATTCATTGCTTGATTCGCTCATGAACATTGCGATCCGCTATCGCGATCAGATCGACACGGCGATGTTTCTTCCACAAGTCAATTGGCGCAATCCAACCAACGCCCGCAACCTGCGGCCACAAACTGCTCCGCTCCCGGTGTCTCGCTAGTCCCCGACGGGGACTAGTTCACCGCCGCGGATATGGTAAGAACCCCCGCGCCAGCGAATCGTGTTACGCAGGAAACTCGCTGACCACATGGCAAGAGCGAAGGCGTCCCAGCAAAAAACGATGGGCATTTTCTGCCAGAGCCGTTCTTGTTTCAGGCCATAGCCGCCAATCAACCATGTCATGGCGATTCGCAAGGCCGCATAGATGCCAAAGTAGATGGCGGCAGTCAGCCAAGTCGGATGAACTAAGACAGCGATAGCGCACCACAACAGCCCGTGAGTGAAGACAAGACCCAGATGCCCCGCAGGCCGCATGTGGCGCATAACCACCAACCAGCGCAGCCTCTTATGCAGCAGTTCATTCAAACTCTGATAGTCGGAGACTGTGTCTACGGCATAACGGGACAGTTCGACTTCGTAACCTTGCTCCGCAATCAAGCGCCCAACCAGTAAGTCGTCGCCGGGCCGGTTCTCAATGCTCTGATAGCCCCCAAAAGCAGCGAGATGAGTACGTGTAGTGGCAATCGTTGGTCCCAGCGCAAACTTCACGCCGTCCAGTTCTCGCGCCACTAGCAGCCCCGCATAGAAATCCGAAAGCATCCCGGCCGTCTGCAGATTTTCGATGAAGCTGTGCTCGCCGATGGAGACGTAGAAACAAGTGACTGCGCCCACCTTGGGATTCGCTAATGGCGCCACGATTTGCCTCAAATAGTCAGGTTTGACGCGCACGTCGCTATCGTTGATCACCAGATACTCGGACTGTGCTTCGTTCGCTAAACGTACCAGCTTTGCCACTTTGTCGTTAGCGGCAACTCGCCCCGAGCCGAAAAGAACCCGGATCTGCTGCTTCGGAAAGTCGCGCTGCAGTTGCTCGATAGCCGGCATGCACGGATCGTCCGGCGCGCCAACGCAGAATACGATTTCGTAGTGCGGATAGTCCTGCTGGCAAAAGCTGGCGAAGTTTTTATATGCGTCAGGATCGAGCCCACGAACAGGCTTTAAGATACTGACGGGCGGCGTAAAGCCGTTTAACTTCTCGGGAGGCCGATTGAAAAACCGGAGAGCTCCCCAGATGGCCAATAGGTAGTAGACGAAAGGAAAGCTTGCAACGGCAAGCAGAATATACGTGATCGCAAATGGATGCATCGATCCTCAAATTTCATGTCGCACCCCAATGCCCAAACACTATTTTCCCCACCCCAAGAATAACATCGCTCCCTTCGCATTCACCCTGACAGCGTGCCCTGAACTGCTATTTTGTAGGGAGCGCGAAGGGCGGGGAGAATCTTAAGATTGTCGAAACTCAGGGTCTATTTGTTGGTCGCATTGTTTGCGGTTGCCGTCTATGTGGGCTCCATCATTTCTCCACCTTCATTGATGGACGACGTGGATGCCGTGCAGGCCCAGATTGCAGCCAACATGGTTTCATCGGGCGATTGGGTGACGGCTCGCCTTGACGGGGTGGCTTACCTTGAAAAGTCGCCGTTGTTGTACTGGATCATCGGGCTTTTTTTTAAGGTTTTCGGAACGGTGGATTGGGTGGCCCGTTTACCCATTGCGTTGGCTTGCGTCGGTTTAGCGCTCGTAACGGCGGCCTTTGCCCGTTGGGCCTTCGGCGAAAGAGAGGCTCTTTATTCCGGACTTGTCATTGCCACTTGTATTGGGCTTTTTCTCTTTACCCGCATTCTGATTCCCGATGTCATTCTGACTCTCGCCATTGCCTTTTCCATGTGGGCATTCCTGCGCGCCTTGGATGAGGAAGAGGCGCACCCGAGGCGCTGGGCTGCGCTTTTGGGCGCATCCATGGGCGTCGGTCTGTTGCTGAAGAGTCTGATTGCTGTCGTTTTTCCAATTGGCGCCGGCTTGGTTTATCTCTTCTTTACCAAGCAACTTTTCTCCCCTGGAACGTGGCGGCGTCTGCGCCCTTTCTCCGGTGCGCTGTTGGCTCTTCTCATCGCCGCGCCTTGGCACATTTTGGCGACACTACGCAATCCGCCTTATTTTGTGTTCACGATGCGCAGCGCCCCCGGCGAATACCACGGTTTCTTCTGGTTTTACTTTTTCAACGAACAGTTGCTGCGCTTTTTGAATATGCGCTACCCGCGCGACTACGACACGGTGCCGCGCCATTTGTTCTGGCTCTTTCATCTCCTGTGGCTGTTCCCTTGGAGCGCGTATCTGCCTGCCATCGCGAAGCTCAGCTTCAAACCGTTGGATAGGGCCGGAAAAACTCGCCTGCTGGCGCTCTGCTGGATCGGCTTTGTGATGGTCTTTTTCACTTTCTCGACCACACAGGAATATTATTCGATGCCAATCTATCCGGCCGTGGCTCTCTTGCTTGGTTGCTCGATGGCCTCGGGCGGCTCTTGGATTCGCGGTGGCACACGCGTTTTGTGTTTGATTTGTGCACTTGAGGCAATTACGGTTATCGGGATTTTGATTTCCGTGCGCGGGTTGCCGGCGCCCGGCGACATCGCCAGCGCGTTATCGAGTCATCCGGCGGCTTACAAGCTTTCGCTCGGACATATGGAGGATTTGACCATTGAATCATTCGCCTACTTGCGGCTACCTTTGGCCGTCGCCGCGATTGCATTTGTGTTGGGCTGTGTCGGCACGATTCGTAGCTCGGGGAAGCAGGTGTATTTTGCGGTGGCCTTGATGATGGTAATTTTCTTCCACGCCGCACGCTTGGCACTTGTGGTTTTTGACCCTTACATGTCATCGCGTCCTTTGGCCACGGCCTTGCTGGCCGCGCCTCCCGGCAAATTGATCGTCAATCATCACTACTACGAATTTTCCTCGGTGTTTTTTTATACGAATCGGGACGCGCTGCTTTTAAACGGGCGCTTCAATAATCTTGTGTATGGCTCTTACGCTCCAGGTGCGCCCCCGGTATTTATTGACGACGGCGAATTTGTCCGTCTTTGGCATACAGCGGACCGCTACTATTTCGTAGTTGATAAGCCCGGGTTAGCTCGGATTGGCGATCTATTGCCCACGCGCGACATTTATACAGTGAAGGCGAGTGGGGGTAAGTTTTTATTTTCCAACCATCCAATTGTGGCGGCTCCTCGAAAAGGCTCAGAATAATCCGATAAGCGAGAGTAAGCGGAGGCAGCGGCGACTAGTCAAGTGAGTCGTGTCTTTTATTCCACTAAGCGAACCCGTGCCAGCCTCTCAAGCAAATTTTGATATTCCCGTTGAGCTTCACTTGCTCGACCAAGCCAATCAGATCGTCACCGCTCGGATTCGGCGCGTCAGTCCCTCGCTATTTGAAGTCAGTTGCTCAGAAAGTCTGCGCGTTGGTTCCCGTCTGGCTGTCTCGCATGAGGGCCGAAGAATTGAGGTTGAAGTGTCTTCCAACACCCTGGGTTCATCGAATCTCTATTCACTCACCGTCAAGGTGGTTACGGAGGAATTGGGAGAGGTCCGCTCGGAACTGCGCCTGCCCACTGATTTGTCGGCGAGAGTCAAGGTGGCTGGCGCCATAAAGGAAATTCCCGCAAAAGTTGTGGATATGTCGCCATCTGGTATGGGAATCGAGACGAACGTGGCTTTTTCGCGAGGCTCTAAAGTTTGTATTGATCTGGCACAAGGTCTCGCCTTCGGTGAGATTCGTTTTTGTCGAGAGAAAAGCTCTGGCGTTTTTTTCTCTGGCTTCCTTTTGGAGGAGTATATCGGTCAGGACGAGAAGCGAGACGACGGTGGGCGAAGCTAGGCGGCTAGCGTTGAGGATTGCTGTCCTTCAGATTGATCTTCATTTCCGGTGGAGTGGGAAACGTTGGGATGATGATCTTACGCACAACTTTTTCCGGTTCTTTCGTAGCCTGTTCTGTCTCAACTTCCGTGCTACCCGATGGGGCGAGATCCTCCTGATCGCTCGCGGATTCTGGCTGATGTAAGCCTAGGTCGGAAAAAATGCTAGCAACATAATTTTCTGTTTCGTTGGGATACGGATTTTCCGCGCCTTGATCAGCTCGTCCCGGCCCAGCGTTGTAGCCGACCAGAGCCAGGCGCAAGTCTCCCTTGTAGCGATCCAGCAATTGTTTTAAATAGGCGGCCCCGGCATGGACGTTCTGTACCGGATCAAAAGCGTCACTCACATGGAGTTCCCGCGCAGTGGCCGGCATCAACTGCATCAGGCCCTGGGCTCCCTTGATTGAAACAGCGCATGGCTTGAAGCCCGACTCTTGTTTGATGACGGCCCGCAAAAGCGCTGGATCGAGGGAATGCTTTTGCGCGGCTGCTGCGATCACTTCGGTGAGTTTGCTGTTTTCCATCGGGGGGCAATCAGGTTGGTTCACGGAGATAAGGGGCGCGATAAACCGCTCGACGGGAGACGAGAACGAAACCGGCGTTGGTCCTTTCTCGCCGAGTTGGAGGTGGATGGCTTGCTTTTGCTTTTCAAGCGAGGCGCGTTGTTTTCTGAGGCATTCTTGAAGCGCTATTTCGGGAGTGGGCGGCGAAGGAGGAGAGACAGACCCTACAGTAATATTTGGCAAGGATGAAGCCTGTTGGCGGGCGACAGAAGTCGCAGGAAAGGCAGCAAAGAACAGGCATGCGGAAAACCAGTGGATGATCGGCTTCAAACAAATATATCGGCCGCAAATGCGCTTAGGATGAGTTGAAGTTGTGCGTTTGGTTGCGAGGATGTTTAGCCAACCACTAGGAAGCCTTAGGCATTTGCGCTTGTAATTCCGCCAGTGGACTAAGCGAGGGCGATTTCGAGCGCACGATCAGTCGCCCGCTCGATGTTTCGAGCCAAATCATTCGGTGATGAGATCCGCCGAGATCGTTTCCGTTCAAGAGTACTCCGTGACGCCAAAAGCTCCGTTGAACCGCCAATGCTAATTGCTTACCGCGCCCGAACGTAACGCCGGCCACATCGGCTCCTCCAATAGCCGATACGGTCACCGCTTCAGCCGAGATGTGCATGGAACGGATGCTTTGAAATACGAGGTCGAGGGCTTGATCGGCGAAATCCCAAAGGGCTTCCAGACGGGGTCGTGAAACGCTACCCTCTTCAGGCGCGCTGAAGCGCAGCATGGCTGCGAAACCTGCCACCGGAACTTGGATGGTCACAATCACGTCCGCCAAGACTCCACGGGCCACTAGACGCTCGCCTTGCCGGGCTATTCGGCATTCGTTGGCGCCAACGGCGATTTCCTTCGGTGCCGCCTGATTTGCCTTCGCTAACACTTTTTGCATCATTGCCGATTCTGAGACCTACCTCTCTATCGAAAGTTTTTTCCGAAAGTAGAGCGTTAGTTCATCATTTCTTTACTTCGGGCTTTGGCGCAGGCTTCGACTCGGGTGCCTTAGACTCAGGGGCTTTGGCACCCTCGGCGGCCTTACCCTCGGCGGCCTTACCCTCGGCGGCCTTCTTCTCGCCTTCCTCCCCGCCCTCTTTGCCTTCCTTCGCCCCTTTAGCTGGCTCAGGCTCCGGCTCAGGATTGTCCGGGTATTGCACAATAATGGAAACGCGCCGGTTGGAAGGATCCTCAGGTTTATCCGGCAGCCGCAATTGCTGATCGGCGAAACCGCGCACTTGGGTGACCTGGTCTGCCCGCAAACCATTTTCCTGCATAATTTTGCGCGCTGAGTTGGCACGATCGGCCGATAGTTCCCAATTTGAGTACAACGCTCCTTGATACTGTTTGGAATCCGTGTGACCCTCGACGAGAATTGAGTTTTTCATCTTTCCGAGTTCTTGGGAGAGTCTGATCAACAAATCGCGCCCGGTTTCAGTGGGCACGGGTTGCCCGGTCTCGAAGAATTTACCCTTGTCCGTTTCGAGAAGTTCGATGCGGAGTCCTTCGCCCGTGACCGTCATCTGGACGTAGTCCTTTAGCTTTTCAAATTGCGGGCTCTGTTTCATGGCCGCTTCCAGTTTGTCTTTGAGCGCAGACATATTGTTCTTCGAGAGTGTTAAGCTTTCGCCGCTGCCGCCCATGGCGCTGCCCAGCTGTTTTCCATGACCCTTGGGATCGCGAAAATATCCAGCAATGGCTTTCTTGACGTCCTCGCTGCTGCTTAACAGCCAGAGCACGATGAAGAGGGCCATCATGGCCGTGACAAAATCGGCGTAGGCCACCTTCCACGCGCCGCCGTGGTGGCCGGCATGGCCCCCTTTTTTTTTGATGATGATGATGGGCGGTGTTGCTGGTGCTGACATAGAAGTTTCTCCTGCTCCGGATTAATGGCCGCCTTCGGCTTTGACACCCTTACAGGCCGCTTCCATCTCTTTGAAGGACGGGCGCACTGCGGATGGAATGGAGCGGCGCGCAAACTCGACCGCCAGAATGGGCGCCGCGCCGCGCACGAACGCGATAAGGCCTGTTCGCAAGCAGTTGTAATACTGCGCCTCAGAATCGTTGATCTTCGTCATCATGCCCGCAAGCGGACCTAAAAAACCATAGCAGAGCAGGATTCCCAAGAACGTTCCGACCAGCGCTGCGGCCACCTTATGGCCGATCTCCGCCGGGGGACCACCGATGGCGCCCATTGTGATAACAACACCCAAGACGGCCGCCACGATTCCCAGTCCTGGCAGCGAATCCGCTACGGTGGAAAGCGCGGCGATGGGCGCACCAACTTCGTGGTGATGGACCTCCAGGTCCAATTCGATCATCTGATCGAGGTCAAAATGCGAAACCGTGCCTGTCATGGCCATGCGCAACGTGTCGCAAATAAAATCGAGTACATGATGGTCTTTCATGACGAAGTCGTACTTCTTAAAGACCTCGCTTTTGTCGGGGGCTTCCACGTCTGGCTCCAGGCTGCTAATGCCCCCTTTGCGCCCTCTGGAGAACAGGTCGTTCAGCATTTTCAAGGTGTCTGTATAGCGCGCTTTGCCATATTTGTCTCCGCCTAACACACCTAGAATCATTTTGATCATTTTGATCATCACCGGAAGCGGATTGGCAATCAACAAAGTGCCCAGCGCTGCGCCTCCGATAATGACAAGCTCAGCCGGCTGCACCAGCACCTTCAAATTGCCGTGCTCCATGAGATAGCCGCCAATAATGGCGCCCACGACTACTACCATTCCAATGATCGAAAACATCTTTTAGGGACGATCCTCTAGGGGACTTATCGGAAGAAGGCGGTCGCGCCGTAAGAGGATTCACCTGAGGATCGGCTTTTTTGACGAATAAGGCGCTTAGCAGAAAAATTCATACTGAAACTAGAAATCGGGCGATTCCGTCGCGATAAAGCTTTGCGGAGAAAAAAGTGGGAACCGACCAAAATCCTTATCAGGCATATACCGATGGACACATCTTCAGCGATAACCCGCTGAATTTAGTGGTGGCGCTGTATCAGGGCGCTCTTGACGCTACTAACGAGGCTGAACGGGCCATGCGGGCGGGCGATATACCTGGCCGAACCAAGGCCGTGAACAAGGCTATCTCAATTTTGACCGAATTGCTGGTCTCGCTCGATCTGGAACGCGGCGGAGAGATTAGTCTCAACTTGAAACGGCTGTACAGCTATATGCAGCAGCAATTACTGAATGCGCATATGCGCAAGGTATCCGAACCAATCACAGAGGTTTCCAAGCTCCTCACAACCTTGTTGGAGGGGTGGCGTGGAGCCGTAAAGGCGCAGACGAGCGTGCCAGAGATCTCGCATTCTGCAATGGACTATGCGAAATCCAGAACGGAGCCGTCAGCAGCGGCATACCTCACCGCGCCGGCTTACGGGAGCTATCTGGAAGAAAGCATGAGTGCATACGCCAGCACGGCCTACTCATTCTGAATCAGCTAGGTGAGCATCGCTTAATTTTGTTTAGGGGCCGGCCGTGCCAGTTGTCTGCCAGCAGCAAGGCAACTGGAAAAGACGAATCCTCCGTCGGGAAATGGCAGATGAGATCTTCGCCCTTAAGAATCTCACGTCAGGGAAATTCATCGGAGCGGGTGTGCGTGTCTTCGGCGTAGGGACGAGAGAAACTGCAGAGTCTTAGCTTTTGGGGGGCTGTTGCAGAATTCGACGGCCTCAAGAACGAGCTTCTAGGAATACTGCACGTTTATTGGCTTGTACTGGTATTGGAAATGGATTGCGGACTTTTCTCCAGCGAATGCTCGATGGTCTTCGCCAAACCAAAGCCACCACGTTCGGAAATGGTCTGGGCGAACTGATTCTCGGCCATTCCGAACGCCGACTCGGCGCTTGAGTCTGAGCCGCCGCCCAGCCAGCCATCGTCACTTGATTCCCTTACCGACTTGAGCATTTCGCCGATCAATAAGGCTTCAAACTGAGTGGCGGCGTTGGCGATCTTCTTGTGATTAGCATCAGGGGGGCCAGCGGTAGGAGACAGTGGAGTGAGTTGCAGTTGAGCGATGTTCATACCTATTGATTGGTCACAGACCCTGCTAAATGATTTCCAACTCGGCCTCCAAAGCGCCGGCCGCCTTGAGTCCCTCTAGAATGGCGACAACATCTCGGGTCGTCGAACCGATGGCCGCCAGAGCGCGCACTAATTCCTCAACCGTCGCGCCATCTTTCAAAACCAAGTTGTGTGATTTGTCGTCTTTTGCGTTAACGCTCGTCTCCGGTGTCGTGGTCGAAGGACTAGAAGAAAGTGCTCCGGCCGGTACGATCAGCGGCTTAGTTTGAATCGAAACCGTCAGATTGCCGTGCATGATGGCGCAAGGCGCAATATGGACGTCGGCTCCGAGCACAACCGTTCCGGTCTTCTCGTTAACTACAACTCGCGCTTCGCGATCCGGCTCCACTAACAAACGCTCCAATTCGGCAACAAACTCCGTAGGCTTAGACTTGTAACTCTCCGGCAGCTTCACGCTCACTAATGCGGAATTATCAGCATGCGCCAATGGCTCATCCGCCGCAAAGTGCTGATTGACGGCGGCACTGATGCGCGCCGAGGTTTCAAAATCGGCCTCTTTTAATTGCAGCTTGATGACGCTACCGATTGGTGTTGATGGCGCTGCCCGCTCGATCGTGACTCCATTAGGAATTCGGCCGGCGGTTGGGTGGTTCACGGTGGTGGAATTGCTACTACGCCCAGCTACAAAGCCCGCGGTGACCACTGGTCCTTGTACGGTCGCGTAGACCTGTCCGTTGACGCCGCGCAAGGTCGTAAGGACAAGCAAGCCACCCTGCAAATTGGTGGCGTCACCAATCGCCGCGACAGTGGCATCGACTTGACTGCCGGGCTGTCCGTAGGGCGGCAAAGTGGCCGTCACCAGTACCGATGCCGTGTTTTTCACCGTAATGGACCCGGGCGGCATGCTAACTCCCATGCGTTCGAGCAGGTTCACCAAACTCTGGGCCGGAAACAATGTCTGCTGCCGGTCACCCGTACCGTTCAGACCGACAACTAAGCCATAACCGATCAATTGGTTTCCGCGGACGCCTTCAATCGCCACTAAATCCTTGAGACGAATACCGTGTTCAGTGGCGGCTGCCTGCAGCGGCGCCGGCTCCGTGATCGCGCTGAGAATCAACGCAGCATAAGCGGCCAGTGCGGCTACGGCGCCGGAGCGGGAATTCCATTGTTTTTGCGACATCTTTGTTCCTTTGAAGGACTTCTGGTACGGTTGATCACTAAAATGGCAGCAAGCCTAAGAACAATCGGTATAGAAAATTGGGCCGGTGAATCGCGTCGTTCACGACACCTTTGCCGTTGATGCGCAATTCCATTTGGCCAATACTGCCGGATTGCACCGTATTCGCCGCAGTCAAATCAGCGGGCCGAACGACACCGCGAATTTTCACGTCCTGATTTTCCGAGTTGACGAGAACCGAGCGATGTCCCTCAATCACCAGATAACCGTTGGGCAGCACATCGGTGACTCGCGCCGTGATCGTTGTGGTAAGAGTTGTTTGGCGCGACGTGGTGCCCTGACCATTTAAAGAAGTGGATGAGTTTGCGTTCGCCAAGTTGGCTAGTTTTCCGGCAGCCGGAAGAACCCCTGCCAGCGATGTGACCGACGCGTTGGCGCTGGAAGCGCGCGAAGTTTTAGTCACCCCGGTCGAAACCGCCGACGCCTGTTCGTTTACGACGATCGTGACGATATCGTCGATTGAGCGCGCGCGATCGTCGATCGCCAGATTTGACCACACGGCTTCACCCGAGTAAAGCGAGCCCGGACTGGCGGCTTCATTGGCCGCAGCCCGTTTGTGCGCTTGCTCGACGAATACGTCCAAGGCCGACGGCTCCTCAAACTTCTTTAGAATCTTTTTCACGGCGGGGGGTGTAACGTTGCTTAGAGTCTGACCGGGCGACAAGCAAACATTAACGCATAGCATGCCCGTCAACGCCAGGAGACGGCGGAAGCCCTTCAAGATTGTGTGGTTCATAGAATGTTTCCTTTGGCGCTATCGGTTCCAGCCAAGCCCGCTGTTGTCCCGGGCAAGACCTCGACGCGGCCCGCCGCGGTAATTCGTGCCTTGAAAGTCCGGTTCGAACGAGGGTTACGAATGAGAATGACATCGCCGCAAATACCGGCACTCAGCGCCTCGCCCGGTGCTTCTATTTGCGCCGCACCAACGCCGGCCAAGACGGTGACCGCATCGCCGCGTTCAACAGCTTTGGGCTGTTCGAAGAACATTGCCAGGAGCGCAGTTCCGTCTGAAAAATCGCGCCGCGCGACCAACCCGGCTGCTTGCGTTCCGTCGCCGAGAATGGCTTCACGTAATGGCGGCCCCGAATAGGATTCCGCGCGCCAGCGTCCAGGCGCTAACCGTTCGCCCGCGTGAATCGCTCCTTGCGCTTTCAAATGCGTCTCCGTGACGCGCACTCGCACACGGACCCACGTCTCAAAGCGGCGAGTTTCTGCATAGCGCACATATCCTTTCCAGATAACGGCATTCTCCGAGTAAGCCGTTAGACCGGACAACGGAAAGATGACTTCGCCAGAAGGCGCTTCGGCTTTGTCTTGCGCCAGCAATTCAATCTGTGGTGCCCTACCCGCGAGTGACTTTTCCATCGCGCGCCTTAAAGCGTCTGGCGCAATCGGCGCTAACGGCCAAGCGGCGCACAGGTTCTCGGTCGACCGCGGTGCCGGGTCAGGGAGTCCATGTGCGAGTGCCAGTCTGCGCAATTCGTCGGGATGAAACACGCGCGTCATTCCGGGTATGGGCGCGTAGCCTACTTTGAGGTCCGCCGGCAAGCCGCCGAGCACAGGCAGCACAGTCGCCAGATTGCCCGCCGTAATCCAATCACCGGAAGGTGCAAAGCACGGTGCCGATGCAAAGCAGGGTATAACCGCGGCGGCACCAAATATTAAACCTAAGTGCAGGACGAATCGCGAGAGTGAGATCAGTGATTGCATCAGCGTACCTTTCAACCGCAACCGGTTTACTGCGTCAATTGATTGACTTGCTGGTACATTTCATCAGCCGCCTTGACAACCCGGGAGTTCGCCTCATAGGCGCGCTGACTCTGGATCAGATCGACGAACGCGCCGACGACATCGACGTTCGATTGTTCGGTATAGCCTTGAGCAAGCGTGCCAAGCCCCTCAGGCCCCCCCGGATTGGCAACTTGTGGATCGCCGGAGGCATCTGTGGGCAGAAAGTCGTTGTTGCCAATGCTATTGAGCCCGCCTGGATTTTGGAAATTCGCCAGCTGAATTTGCCCCGCTTTTTGCGCCGCGGTCTGGCCGGCCAGCGTATAGCTGACCGTCCCGTCCTGCGCAATCGTGATGTTTTGCGCTGTGGCGGGAATGGTGATCTGCGGTACAAGCGCGTTTCCATTGATATCGACAAGATTTCCGTTACGGTCCAGTTGAAGCGAGCCGGCGCGCGTGTAGGCAATCGTGCCGGAAGGCTGCTGAATCTGTAAAAAGCCTTTCCCTTGAATGGCGACATCGAGAGGATTGCCGGTTTGCGTAAAGGCGCCTTGCGAGAAAATAATTTCGTTCGAAGCGGCCCGCGTGCCCAGTCCAAGTTGCAAACCCGAGGGTACTGTCGTCTGCTGCCCAGCCGCCGCGCCGGGCTGCACCATACTCTGATAAATCAGATCTTCAAACTGCGCTCGCCGCATCTTAAAACCTGCGGTATTAGCGTTTGCCAAGTTATTGGCAATGGTATCGACGTTCAACTGCTGGGCGGTCATGCCGCTCGCTGCGCTATTCAATGCTCGGATCATAATAAGGTCTTATTTCCTTGTCTGTTTGCGGTTCTGTTTTCGGCTAAGAGCCGACCTTAGCCACTTCTTCTATCGCCTGACGGTTCATATCGGCGCCGATTTTAACGGCCTTTTGCAACATTTCGAAGTGTCGCAGTAACATCACCATACGAGCCGCCGATTCCGTTGAGGATGCGTTGGATGTTTCCAGCTTCCCTTGCGCTACCTGCACGTTCGTGGCCGCTGCCGGTGCTACCTTCTGCGGATCGGGACTCTGAAAATTGGTTCCGGAGACTTTCTCTAAGAGGCTCGGATCAGCGAACTCCGCTAGTTGCAACTGCCCTAATGCCGCACCATTCTGCGCTACCGTACCATCGGCGCCCACCACAAGCGGCGCGTTTGGATCCAGTGTGAGCGTCGTGCCATCGCTCATTCGAACTGGATATCCTTCCGCTGTCGCTAAAGCACCCTGCGCTGAAACTTGAAAGCTACCGTTTCTCGTATATAAGGTTCCATTCGGGCCGTTCACGGCGAAAAAACCGCGCCCGGAAAGCGCCAAGTCGGTTGGATTGCCCGTACTAGTCAGCGATCCCTGCGAGAAATCCGTCCAGTGGCGTTCAACGACCGGCGAGTCGCCGACCGCGGGATCGGGATTGTTGAAAGCATCCGCCGATAAATAGGTGTTGTAAAATTCGCGGTCTGATTTGTAACCGCTGGTTGATGTGTTCGCCAGATTGTTTGCCAGCAGATCGAGCGAGTCCATGCGAGATTGAAGTCCTGCAGCGGCGGCGGCGGTAAGGGGATCCATAGGTCTTGCCAAATTGACTGCAACTCAAGGGCCACGCCAGTTCGCTTCAACAAGTGTTCCACCATGGGCCAACAGCTCGCACCTATTCGATTCTTTTCCCCTCAAAGCGAAAGGACCGTCAAACTTTCGCCCAAAGAGAGTTTCTCAATGACCATTTTTTGACGGTTATCCGCCCGGCGGACAAGTCGAAAATCCCGTTTCAAGCGTATCGCCTTGATTCTATGGGCGTGTAAAGCCCTCACACCGATTCGGCCCTCATTTTGCAATAGCTTTTTGCGTGATCGCGACTTCTATCCGTTCAGCATCGGACATTGGGGCCGTTACGCCCTCAGCAAAAAACACCCCCGTTTCCGTTTCGGCGAATGGCCAAAAGTCTGCGGGTGAGCCTTCGTCCAGTCAGAAAACTTTTCAGAATGTTTTCTCGCAAATGATTGCTCAGGAGCAATCGGACTCCCAAGCCACAAATGCAAACGCTCCAGTTCTGTCAGCTCGCAGCGCGAACCGCAAAACCGATGCCTCCGATGATGACGCACAGACGCCCGCAAGCGACACCAACTCTTCGAATCCGATGACGGCGCCGGTGAATTCCGCGTTAGTTCAAATTCCAGTAGCCCCTGCGCCAAGTCCCTTGGCGCCAAAGGATAACGCCTTGTCGAAGGCCACCCAGGGCCCCAAGAACGGGGCCGCAGCCGCCCTGGGTTTGGGCAACCTGCAAGGGTCCGCCTTTGCGATGCGAATTACCTCAGCAAAATCAAACAACCCGACCGAAAGGGGACAAGGCACGGATCAAACGCCCCAAAACGGTACAGATGCATCAGATTCGGGTTCGGCAAGCAGCGGACTCGCGACGGCCCAAACGGCCCATGCTCAATCTTTCGTCGAAGTTGCGACCGCCGCGGGCGTCGTTCCCACTGCGTACCAGCCCACTTCGATTGGCAGCGGCCAGGCGACTTCTTCGACGGCGACACCACGGGTTACCGCCAACGCCGCAGCTTCGCCAGCGGATGCGACAACGACTATCGGCGACGAGCCCGTTAATTCTTCCGCCCAAGTCCGTTCGCTACAAGTGCAGGTGAACGGCGCGAGCGGCACCCGCGTGGATTTGCGTTTCGTTGAGACGGGAGGGGGATTGTCGCTCAGTGTCCGCTCCTCCGATAACGCTCTTACTCGTGGTCTACAAGATAATCTGCCTGAACTTACCTCCCGGCTGGCGGATGAAAAATACCAAACTCACGTCTTTTTGCCAACGGGCAACGAGGGCGCCGCTGAATTACCATCGACATCTGTATCCTCTTCGTCGAATTCCTCCGGATCCTCGCAACAGCAACAAAATAACGGCAGCACCTTCAGCCAACAAGATGGCTCGGCGTCGGGCGGCAATTCGGGGCGGCAGCAAAATGGCCAATCTGAGGAAACTGCAGCCTGGTGGCGCCAGTTGGCTGCGCTCGGCAAACTGTCTTCATCCACTTCTTCAAGCTACCCAACATCGGCGAATACGCCGGCAAATTCATGATAGAGTTCCACACCATTTCCCTAAGGAGAATCATTCCATGGCATCAATAGGCAGCGTGCTTCCACACACCACCGCGGCTTCCACGAAGAGTACCAGTGAGGGCTCCGCGAGCACCGCAACTGGTTCGACAAGTTCTACAGGTTCCAGTTCACTGGCGAGTCAGCAGACTTTTCTCCAATTGCTCGTCGCGCAGCTACAGAATCAGGACCCGACACAGCCCGTGCAGGGTACCGAGTTTGTGACGCAGTTGGCAACCTT
The DNA here is from genome assembly GCA_963840845.1 of Bryobacterales bacterium. Classification (GTDB taxonomy): domain Bacteria; phylum Acidobacteriota; class Terriglobia; order Bryobacterales; family Bryobacteraceae; genus Bog-105. The sequence goes on along the minus strand of CAWJBS010000085.1, from coordinate 32,634 downwards.
CACCGATGTGCAAGAGAATCTCGCCGTACAACAGGACGTAGATGCGATGAGCAATCAATACCTCGGCTACGTGCCTTCTGGGTCCACGGTCGTGCCTAATCCGTCGACATCGTCCACCACCAGCGGCACGACAACCAGTGGTACGGGCACCACGAGCACAACGTCCGGAGGCTAAGGCAGGGACTGGCGTCTGGCATTCGTCACGCAGTCTTCATAGATCCAATTTTTTAAACATCCAGGAAAAGGAATCTTAAGTAATTTATGTCCAGCGTTTTTTCTATCGCACTTTCATCTTTACAGGCCGAGTCGGACGCCATCAGCACTACCGGCAACAATCTGGCCAACATGAACACGTCTGGTTTCAAAGCCAGCACGGTCGATTTCAAGGACCTTTTTAGTCAATATGCTGGCGGCTCCGGATTGGGCGTGAGCGCGCCAGTCAACGAGCAGCAGTTCACACAAGGCTCGGGGCAATCCTCCGCCTCTCCCCTCGCCGCAGCGATTCAAGGGAACGGCTTCTTCGTGGTCACATAGCCCCTCCGGAGAGCAATTATTCACGCGCGACGGCAACTTCCAACAAAATGCGAGTGGAGTTTTGCAAACCGAGACGGGTGAAGACGTTCAGGGTTGGACCGCTGCCGCCAATGGAACCATCAATACCTCAGGGGCGACAAGCGCGATCACTCTCCCCTCAGGTACGACACTCCCTCCCCAAGCCACCCAGAACTTCTCGTTCGATGCCAATCTGGATGCTCAGTCCGTTGCGGGAACCTCCACCGGCACTTTCTCGGCATCGATGCAGGTGGTAGACTCGCTCGGTGAGACGCACAATCTGGCAATTACTTTTACTCAAAGCGCCACTTCGCCGAGCACTTGGACATACAACGTCACCATTCCAGGTGGCGATCTGACAGGCGGGACCGCCGGCACTCAACAGTCTTTACTTTCGACCCCCGGCAGCATTACCTTTAATCAAAACGGGACGCTCAGCACAGCGGCCGGGACAGCGCCAGTAGCCGTCAACGTCACTGGTTTGGCGGACGGAGCGGCGAACATGACCATGAACTGGAATCTTTTTGATTCGAGTGGCAATGGCCTTATCACCCAATACGCGCAAACTTCGGGAACCTCCTCTTCCACGCAAGACGGCAGCCAGGCCGCGCAGTTGAGTTCTGTCAGTATCGAAACGGGTGGTCAAGTGGTCGCCGCCTATTCATCCGGCGCGCAAAAAGTAGTGGCGCAGCTGGCACTGGCCGCAATTGAAAATCCGACGTCGTTGCAAAATGTCGGCAACAACAATCTAGCAGTTTCCGGCGCGACCGCTACTCCTGTCATCGGTGCCCCAAACTCAGGCGGACGTGGTCAAATTCAGGGCGGATCGATCGAGGCATCGAATGTGGACATGGCCACGCAGTTTACAAATCTCATCGTCTATCAAAGCGCCTATCAAGCGAGTTCACGCGTCATTTCGACGGCCAATACCATGAGCCAAGATTTAATGCAATTGATTCATTAGAAAGATTCGTAATGTTGTCTCCTGCTGTTGCTGTTTTCGTTGTTCTGGCGCTCCTGTTCGGACTCTTGTGGCTGGCACGCCACAAGGGTCTGGCGGCGCTCTCCGGCCGTTGGGCGATAGCGCGCGTCAGTCGCCCTGCTCGCCAAATGCGCGTTGTCGAACGCCTGCCATTATCCGGCCAGCACTCACTGCATTTGGTAGCCTGCGCCGGGCGTTTGCTGGTAGTGGCCGTATCACCTACGGGCTGCAGCACCATTGCGGATTATGCCGGTTCAGCTTCGGACGCTCAGGGCGCTGCGGGCGGAGCAGGCTGATGCGATTCCTAAAATTTTCAGTTCTGACGGTTTCTCTCACCACCCTCGCACAGTCGGCCTACGCCGCGAGCCCACTGGATGCCCTCGGGGTAACGACTGGAAATGCCGGGCATGGTGTTGGCTTGTCCGCACCACTGCAAATTGCTCTTGGTCTGACGTTGCTCAGTCTATTGCCGGCGGTGATGGTTTGCATCACTCCATTCTTGCGGATTTCTATTGTTTTGCACTTTCTGCGGCAAGCGCTCGGCACCCAAACCGCGCCTTCGAATCAGGTTCTCGCCGGACTGTCTCTGTTTCTCTCGTTGCTGATCGTCGAACCGGTTTTTTCCGAAATGTATGAAAAGGCTTGGGAGCCGCTAGAAAAGGGCCAAATCAGCGCCGAGCAAGCTTTCGAGCAAGGCTCAGTTCCTCTACGGACCTTTCTTTTACGCTTTGCGCGCGAGCGTGATATTCAGTTGTTTCTCGAAATCAGCCACGAACCGGCCCCGCGTCACGCCACCGATTTAAACCTGCGAATTCTGATTCCCGCCTACATTCTGTCGGAGTTGAAAGCCGGTTTTCAGATCGGAGCCGTGCTGTTTTTGCCGTTTCTCGTCATCGACATCGCCGTTGCTTCCGTTACTTTGTCCATTGGCATGATGCAGTTACCACCGGCCATGGTGTCCGCACCTTTTAAGATATTGCTCTTTGTTCTGGTGGACGGCTGGAACCTAATTATCGGCTCGCTCATGAAGACCTTTCTCGGATCCTGATCGGTCGCGCCATGCCTATCCTCCGCCCTACAGCCTGAGGACTAGAGTGCCGATGAAATCAGTAGGTCCAATAGATTTGCGACAGGAGTTACTCAATTGACACCTCAACTGGCAATCCACGTGATGAGCGAAGCTTTGCTGGCGGCATTCTTCATCTGTGCGCCGCTCCTCTTAATTTCTTTCACGCTCGGGATCGTGATCAATATCATCCAGATCGCCACCTCACTACAGGATCAGGTGTTCAGCACCGTGCCTCGGCTGTGCGCGTGTCTAGGCGGTTTTCTTTTCCTGATGCCCTGGATGCTCAGCCGTGCTACCGGCTACGCTTTATCAGTCATGCGTGACTTGTCAAAGTTTGCGCATTAAGCGGGGCCACGCACGATGGCAACGCAAGTCACCATTCCCGCCGGATTGCCGCTCGCTTTTGGTCTCGTTCTAGCGCGCGTCGCAGGCGTATTTTTCTTTCTCCCTTTGCCGGTCCGAGATGCCACCCCCGCCATCGCGCGAGCGGCTTTTTCCATGGCGGTGACACTGGCGCTTTTTTCTCATTGGCCGCAGGTCGATGTGAACGGCATCTCCGTCGGCGCTTTGGCCGTAGCCGTCGCCGGTGAAGCCGCTTTCGGCTTAGCCGCTGGTCTTTTGGTCGGATTCCTCGGCGAAGCGCTGACTCTCGGCGCGCAACTCATCGGCCTGCAGGCAGGCTATGGATATGCTTCGGTCGTTGATCCCACTACCCAGGCTGACTCGGACGTCTTGCAAGTTGTCGCCCGACTCACCGGCGGCTTGCTGTTCTTTGCCTGCGGCCTTGATGGCCAAGTCCTGCGCGCCCTCGCTCTCAGTCTGGAAATCCATCCTCCCGGCCAATTCGTGCTCACCCGTGCGCTGGTCGCCACCGTCTTTGGGCTAGCGGCAAACATCTTTATATTGGGTCTACGGCTGGCTTTTCCCGTTTTAGGATTGCTGCTTCTCACCGAGATCTCGCTCGCTCTTGTCGGGCGTCTGAGCAGTTCGTTGCAACTCGGCCACAGTGCGGCGCCCATCAAAATGCTGCTGACGTTGGGAATGCTGGCCGCCATTCTCAAGGTCGTCCCCGGTATCTATCTGGGTTTCGCTAACAAGGTTCTAGCACCCCTCTTTGAAAGGTAATCGAGATAGGCACGGAGTTTCATGGCAAGCGAGCAAACTGAAAAACCGACGCCCCAGCGACTCAAGAAAGCCCGCGAAGACGGCCAGTTTCTTTCGTCGCGTGGAGCTTTGAGTGCGGTCCAATTTCTGATCTTCGTTTCGATGAGCGCCAGTTTGCTTCCCGATTTTGCCACACGACTCGGTCAGGCCATCGCGCGGCTATATCAAACCTCGCTTACAGGCGAATTGAGCCTGCTCAGCTTCCCCATTTTGCTTCGCTCACTTTTTCTGCAGACTCTTCCCCCGCTCTTGACGTTGGGAGCCGCTCTCTTTGGCGCGACACTGGCCGCCCAATTGGCAGTGACTCGCTTAGGCTTTAATCTCAGCAAACTCACCCCGGATTTCAACCGTCTGAATCCACTCACGCGCTTGAAAGATCTACCGTCACAGAATCTTAAAGCCGTCGGCGAGGCTCTCGTATTGGTGGTGGCATTGGGCCTATTCCTGCGCTCTTTCGTGGCATCTCACGCCGAAATGCTGCTTCGCCTGCCACTTGAAAGTGCACGCGCCGCCGCCGCACAAGTAACGGATGCCGTGGACAGCCTGCTCTGGAAAGCGGCCACTCTCTTCGTTCTTTTCGGAGCTTTTGACCTCTTCCAAAACTACCGGCGTCAGATGAAGGGATTGAAGATGTCGAAACAGGAAATTAAAGACGAACATAAACATTCCGATGGCGATCCGCACGTCAAACAACGCATCCGCCGCTTACGCCGCGAACTACTCCGGCGTCGCATGATGCAGCAAGTTCCGCAAGCGACGGCCGTGATAGTGAATCCCACGCACTTCGCAGTAGCGATTCGTTTTGACAGCGAGACCATGGCCTCCCCCGTTGTCGTCGCCAAGGGTAAGAACTGGCTCGCTCTGCGAATCCGTCAGGTCGCAGTGGAAAATCAGGTACCAATCGTAGAAAACCCGCCGCTCGCCCGCGCCATTTATAGCGCGGTGGATGTCGGCAGCGCGATCTCGCCGGAGTTCTATAAGGCCATCGCCGAAATCTTGGCCTACGTATACCGTCTAATGGGCCGCAAATTGCCTTAGGTTTCAACTACCCACCGATGTCCACTCAACCACAAGCTCTCCCGGCCGCCAAAAAGTTCAGCCTGCCCGATCTAGGCGACATGGCGGTGCCCATTGCGGTCCTTGCCATCGTCATCGCCCTGATCACCCCGATGCCGTCGGAGTTGCTTGATCTGTTGATCGTGGTGGACATTATGATGTCCGTCATCGTTTTGATGGTGACGATGTACATCCTCAAACCGGTGGAATTCAACGTTTTCCCGACTGCGCTTTTACTGCTAACCCTGTTCCGGTTGGCGCTCAACGTAAGTTCCGCGCGTCTCATCCTACTCAACGGCAACAGTGGTACGGCGGCGGCCGGCAGCGTCATCGAAGCCTTCGGCAATTTTGTGGTGGGCGGCAATTATGTGATCGGCGCCGTCATTTTTTTGATACTGATTGCCATTCAATACGTCGTCATCAACCACGGCGCCGTGCGTATTTCAGAAGTTTCCGCCCGTTTCACCCTAGACGCAATGCCCGGCAAACAGATGTCGATTGACGCCGAAATGAATGCCGGTCTCATCGACGAGGCCGAAGCCCGCCGCCGCCGCAAAATGCTGGCCGCCGAAGCTGAGTTTTACGGCTCCATGGACGGTGCCTCGCGCTTCACTCAGCGCGATGCGGTGGCCAGTATTCTGATCACGGCGATCAACATTATCGCCGGTTTTCTGATCGGCGTTCTGCAACACGGAATGGAGTTGAAGCGCGCGCTGCAAACCTACACCGTTCTTACGATCGGCGACGGCTTGGTTACTGTGATTCCAGCCCTCATGATTTCGGTCTCCGGCGGCCTGATCGTGACGCGCGCCAATTCCGACGTCCGCGTGGGCCAGGAATTCAACCGCCAGTTATTCGGTAAGCCCGAACCGATGCTGTTGTCCGCGGGCGTCCTTGTGGTGTTGGCTGCCTTTCCGGGTCTTCCTACGATTCCTTTTCTTCTGTTGGGTAGTGGTCTCGGCGCGGTGGGCTGGAACAAGCGTAAGAAAATTGACGCTGCCGTCAAAGTTGAAGCAGAAAGTGGCACCGCTCCAGGCAAAGCCGCCGCTACGCCGAAGGAAGATCTGGAAGCGTTGATGCGCGTCGAGCCGCTGGCCATCGAGGTCGGCCTCGGACTCGCCAGTTTCGTGGCGGGTGGCAAGACCTCACCGCTCTTGAAACGGATCGCGGCCATTCGCCGGCAATTTGTTTCCAACTTGGGCTACATGGTTCCTCCCGTCCGCGTCACAGATAACCTCGGACTCAAAGCGCGCGAATACTCAATTTTGCTCAAAGGCAGTGAAATTGGCCGTTACGAACTACTGCCCGGCTGTGAATTAGCTATTCCTACTGCCAAAGCCGATAAGAATTTTCCTGGCGAAGCCACCCGCGAACCCGCTTTCGGACTACCGGCACTCTGGGTTCCCGCCGATAAAGTGGATGCGGCACGTTTGGCGGGTTATTCGGTGGTAGATCCTGTCAACGTTATGGGTACTCAACTATCCGAATTGGTCAGGCTTTACGCAGGCGAACTCTTCTCCCGTCAAGACGCTAAACAATTCTGCGATCGCGTCGGACAGGAGAACCCGAAGCTTCTTGAGGATTTGGTCCCTAAACTGCTCTCATTAGGTTCGATACAAAGGGTTTTACAAAATTTGTTACGAGAACGAGTTTCAATCCGGGACGGCGTTTCCATTTTGGAAGCTTTGAGCGAAGCTGCTATCACTTCGCGTAACCCGGTTCTGTTAACGGAATACACCCGCCAGGCGATCCGTCGTCAGGTCGTCAAGCCATACTTGAACCCCAAAGGCGAATTACCTGCCTATTTTCTTGATTCGAGCGTTGAACAGACGATTGAATCGGCTGTCCAACATAGCGAACAAAACAGCATTCTGGCGCTGGCGCCGCAAGTGGCGCGTGAAGTGCTCACTCGTTTAGAGCGCAAGATCGAACGGCGCGAGGTGCCGGTTGTCATTGTCACATCCTCCGGCACGCGTTATTTCCTGCGCCAGTTAGTGGAAGCACAAATGCCCAACGTCTGCCCCATCTCTCACAACGAAGTACCTTCGGGAGTCAAAATTCTGTCACTAGGAACGATATAAATGCGAATCAAATCTTACTTTGCCGCGACCGTTGACGAAGCCATGGATAAAGCGCGCCGCGAGCTTGGCTCGGAAGCGATGCTCATGAATTCGAAGAAGACCGAGCTTGAACTCCGTTCGCTCGGCGCGTACGAAGTCGTTTTTGCAGTTCCACCGGAGGCCGAGCGTTTGACCGAAATCTCGCCCGCCAAGCAGAACACGAAAGCGGCGGCTCTGGCGACTGCACCCGAACCTCACGCTGGTTCAAACGATTTGGTTCGCGAACTCGCCGAATTGCGCAAGCAAATCGAGACCGTCAAACGCTCGGTCGATCGTCGGCCGTCCGTATCATCCAATACGGGGATCGTTCTCAGTCCAGAGGGCAACGAACTGGTGGCTCGCCTTACAGGGGCCGATTTGTCGGAAGAACTGGCTCTCGAACTCGCCACCGCCATCGAGAAACGCCGAACACGCGAAGCGGCTTCCGGCTCGCCAGCATCCTTATCGGAAGATTCTCTCGAAGCGGCTCTACGCAGCGAGTGCGAGCAACGCTTGCGTTTTTCCCCCGTGTTGCAAGCGTCCCCTTCCGCGCCGCGGGCGGTAGTCTTTGTTGGTCCGGCGGGCGCGGGCAAAACCACCACTTTGGTCAAACTGGCCCTGCGCTATGGTTTGCGCGCGCGCTTGCCGCTACAGCTTCTATCTCTCGATACGTTGCGTATCGGCGGTTGGGAACAACTTGCTTCGTATGCGCGCATTGCCGGTATTCCTTGCCAGCCTATTCACACACCGGCTGCGCTTTCTCAAGCTTTTGCGGAACATGGCAGCAGAAAATTGCTATTAATTGACACTCCTGGCATCTCCCCGGCTGACGAAGCGCAAAGCCGAACTCTCGCTCACGGCCTTGCCGCGCATCGCGATTTGGTCGATGTCCATCTTGTGCTATCGGCCGCTGTTCTTCCCCGCATTCAACTCGCGGCCATTGAACGCTTTGCCGCCTTTTCCCCTACCAAATTGATCTTTACGCACTTGGATGAAGTGGAGAGTCCTGGCCCGATGCTTGAAACCGCTCTCAGATCCGGCCTGCCTCTTTCGTTTCTCGCGCGGGGTCAGCAGGTGCCGGAAGATATCGATGAAGCCTCCCTTGATCGTGTACTCGGTTCGCTCGCCAGTTGGCAAACAAGCTTCTCCGCCAATTCCTTGTCCGGCCTCCTGAGTGCAGCCGGCTTGAGTACGCGCCGCGTTGCCTCAGCGGCCTAACAACTAGCCCTATGTACGCCTACGAGACACCAACGCGCAGCGAACAGGAACGCGAGGAACTTATCCTCGAACACCTGCGGCAAGTGAATTTCATTGCTGCGCGTATCCATGAGAAGCTGCCCCCCAGCGTCGAACTGGACGATCTCATTTCAGCCGGCATAGTCGGTCTGCTCGCCGCTGTTGACAACTACGATCCCTCAAAAAACGCCAGCCTCAAAACTTACGCCGAATATAAAATCCGCGGCGCGATTCTCGATAGCATCCGCGGTCTTGACGGTATCCCCACGCATAAACGCAAGCGCGTAAAACTGGTCCAGGAGGCGATGCGTAATGCCGAACGCAAGCTCCAGCGCACACCCGGTGAAGAAGAAATAGCCGCCGAACTGAATATCTCCCTGGCCGAATACCAGCAGTGGGTAGTCGAGTTACAGGCGGTTTCTCTGGGCAGTCTCGAAGTCGTCGAAGATGGCGAAGAGATGAGCCTGCTCAAATTCATCAGCGACGACGAACAGGAAACGCCGGAACGGATTCTCGAACGTTCCGAGCTCGAGCGAGTCGTGGCGGAAGGGATGAAAAAGATGCCGGAAAATGAGCGGCTGGTTCTAAGTCTTTACTACAAGGAAGAACTGAATCTTCGCGAAATCGCCTCCGTGATGGAACTCCACATCACGCGCATTTCGCAACTGCGTGCGCAAGGCATCCTCCGGCTCCGCTCTTACCTTGAACGCAAGTGGCCTGCCGGTAAAGGCGGCTACTAAAACCCTCGGGAAAGTGGACTAAAGTCCGCTCACCGAACACACGATCAAACCTCTGAGAACTGAGACTCAACCCATGACAAACATTCACCCCCTGCTTTTTTGGGCTCCCGCGATTTTGCTGTTACCCGCCCTTGTTGCCGCATCCTATTCGTTTATTTCTTTGAAGTTGGAGCTTCGCCTGCTCAGTCGCCGCGTAGTAACGCGCGCCGAATTTGACGGCCGCTGGACGGAAATCGTGACGGAACTGGAGACATTGCGTGCCCAGCTTGCCGCCGTCCATCCCCAGCCCGCAACGCCGCAGGAATGGTCTACACCAGATCGCGCACCGAGCGCTCTGAATCTGAACCGTCGGGGACAAATTCTAAGATTGCACGGCAAAGGGCGAAGTACCGCGGAAATCGCCTCGGATCTGCAAATTTCCCAAGGAGAGGTCGAGTTGCTACTCAAGGTTCATGATTGGTCCGCAACAACTCACCTCTAGTTTTATTAAATTTTGCCGATAACGTAGTAGGGCCTTCTGCCCACCCACTATTAAAGTAGCTGGACATGGAAGATGAAACATGAAACTTACGAATACCAGTATTGAAACTGTCGCGCCAGGCCAAGCCGGCGGCGCCGCGGGAGTGAGCGGTGTTGGTAGCAGTGATTCTCGTAGCTCGGCTACGAAAACTGGAAGTTCCGATAGCGTCAATCTCTCGAACGCAAGTCAACTCTTGAGCCTCGCTAAAGCGAGCGCGGGCGCGGACCGTTCGTCCAAAGTGGCGAGTGTCGCGGCGTTAGTGCGTAGTGGCCAATATTCCGCCGAAGCGTCATCAGTCAGTCACGCCGTCGTACAAGGACATATACAGTGACTTTGAGGACGGCAGCGCCCGTAGAATCAGAAAGACGTCTACAAAAAGCGGAGCGCCTGCTTGATCAGGCTCTCGCCGATCTCGCTGGCAAAAGTTCATCACCGCCTGTTCTTCGCTGTCCTGTCGTGCTTGCCGAGGCTCTAACCGAGTTGCAGCGCTTTGCGAGGTTGTTGTCAGAATCACAGCCGGACAAGGCTTCTTTTGTGCCCCGGATGAACGCGATTTGCAGACGTTTGAACGCTGCGCAGCGCTTGCTGGAAAATGCCGCCGAGTTCTATCGCGGCTGGTGCGCCGCGGGGCCAGCACCCAATTATCCGGCACCCGGCTACCAGGCCGATTGCCCGTCGCAAGGCCCCGCCTTGTTGCTGTTCGAAGGATGAACCTACTTATGGCACAAGGTTCATAACGAAAGAAGATTGTCATGGCCAGTCTTTTTACCGCCCTCGGAGCGGCGAGCAACTCTCTCGATGTAATCGAGCAGGCTATCGGTGTTGTTCAAAATAACGTCAGCAACGCCACCACGCCTGGTTATGTGACGCAAACCGCACAACTCGCCGCCCAATCGTTCAATCCATCCGCGAATATTTTCGGCGGTGTTGAGGTGACGGGTACGCAAAGCGCCCGCAACGTTTATGCCGAGCAATCGGTTTGGAGCGCCAATCAGCAGTCCGGCTATTCCAGCCAGCAATCAGCCAGTCTCAATCAGTTGCAACAGATTTTTAACGTTTCGGGACAGAGCGGTATTCCCGGTGCCCTCAGCACGCTCTACTCCGCTTTCTCCGCTTGGAGTGCGAGCCCATCCGACGCTACCGCTCAGCAAAGCGTGATTACCGCCGCGCAGGGCTTATCCACCGCCTTCTCCGAGACCTTCAACCAAGCCCAGCAGATCAACTCCGATACTCAATCCCAACTCACTGCTTCCGTGAACCAGCTAAACCAGGACACGGCTCAAATTGCCACCCTCAACGGACAAATCCGGACCACTCCCGGCGGTGATGCCGGCGCACAAGCTCAGCTCTACAATACGCTCCAGGATCTTTCTGGGCTGGCGCCGATCACCGTACATATGGAAAGCGACGGCACGGCCACGGTGTTGTTAAGCGGGCAATCTCCCCTCGTGCAGGGCACCACTCAGAATCCGGTCTCCTTGAACTACACGCAGTCCGCGACCCCCACTTATCCAAACGCTTCGCCCAGAGCGCAGCTGCTCAGTTCCGACGGCCAAGATATCACCGCCTTGGCTTCTCAGGGCGCCATTGGCGCCGAACTCGACTTCACCAACAGCACTATGCCCGCTCTTCTCGGAAACGGTCAGCAGCAAGGCAGCCTGAACCAGTTGGCTCAAGGCATTGCCGACCGGGTGAACACCCTGTTGAGCAACGGTCAGGTCAGCGCAGGTCCGCCCGCCGTTTCCGGAACTCCCCTCTTTAGTTACAGTGCGACTGCTCCTACCGGCATCGCCAGTTCACTCACCGTCGCCGCCAACATGACGGGATCGCAACTGGCAGCGATAAGCCCGGGACCGCCGGCCGTCGCCAACGGTGTCGCTACCGAACTGGCCAACATGGCAAACCCTAGCAACACTTTGGACATGATAAACGGCTTCAGCTATACCCAGTTTTATGGCAACGTCGCCACCGATATCGGCCAGCAGGCTTCTACCGCTTCGAGCAACGATTCGGACAATACGGCCCTCCTCAACCAGGCCGAGACCTTGCGCTCGCAGGTGTCAGGGGTTTCACTCAACGACCAAGCTTCCAAACTTCTTCAGTTCCAGGACTCCTATCAGGCATCCGCGCAATTGATCACCACGATCAACAGCATGACCCAGAGCCTGCTCACGATGATGCAACAAGCGACTTAGTTCAACCACCAATAATTTAGGAAGAGACATATGCTTGCCGGACTTGACTCCTACACTTCAACATTTTTGAGTAACTTGAATGCGACCGAACAGCGCATCAGCCAGGCGAATCAACAGCTCAGCACGGGCTATCGGGTCAACCAGCCGTCTGACGACCCCGGCGCGATAGACGCCATCCTCGACTATCAAGGTCAGATTGATAGCGTCACTCAGGTGCAAAGCAATCTAGCTCAGGCCACCACGGTCGCGAACCTTGCCGATTCCGCTCTCACGTCGGCGAACAACATGCTCGATCAACTCACCTCCATCGCCGCCGAGGGATCCAGTTCCACTTCGAACGCGAAAAGCAACAGCGCTCTCGCGCAACAAGTGCAGGGAATCGAAGAACAACTCGTCTCCATAGCCAACACAAAGTTTGGTGGCAGCTACATTTTTGGCGGAGACGATCAGTCTGCCGCACCCTACACCTTCAACTGGAGCGTGTCAGGTGGTGTCGTGCAAAACACCACGGCAAGCAGCACCATTGCCGTCACCAATAGCGACGGCGATTCTATGGTCATCCCCGGCCAAACCGCGCAGCAAATTTTCGGCGCCCAAAACCCCGATGGTTCGGCAGCAGCCAGCAACATCTTCCAGAATGTTTGGGCTCTGGGCCAAGCTTTACAAAATAATGACCAGGCGGGTATTCAAGCCGCAGCTACCGGAATCCAAGCATCGGTCGTTCAATTGGGACAATCAACCACCATGTCGGGCGACACTCTGAACTGGTTACAAGAATCGACCGATAACGCCACAACCAAGTTGACTAGTTTCGAGAGTCAATTGAGTAACCTCCGTGACGCAAACGCCGCCGAAGCCGCCACGAATCTTTCGAGCGCCACCACCGCCGAGCAAGCCGCCATTGCCGCCCAAGGCAGCATCCAGATCAAAACGCTATTCAGCTACATGGGCTAACGCGTTATCTATATAACGTTATATAAAAGAGAGGCATGCCCACTCTTCGCATCGCCCTCCTGCTGCTAGGTCTAACCACCCTCAGCCTTGCCCAAAGTCTTAAAGACACCATCCTCCTTTGGCCCGACGGCGCACCGCGGACGAAGACAAACCATCACTCGCCCTCTACCCAGCCACCGGCTCCAACAAAACGCTGACAGGTGTCATCGTCTGCCCCGGCGGCGGTTATGCCCATCTCGCCATGGATCACGAAGGCTCTCAAATCGCCGCTTGGCTCAATAACCTCGGCATCAGCGCCTCCGTTCTCAAATACCGCCTCGGCCCCAAGTACCGTCACCCTGTCGAACTCTGGGACGCCCAGCGCGCCATCCGCTATGTTCGGTCGCGCGCCACAGAATTCAGTATCCGGCCCGACCGCATCGGCATCTGGGGCTTCTCCGCTGGCGGCCACCTCGCCTCTACCGCCGCCACGCACTTCGCTAGCCCAGACACCCAAGCCGATCCCATAGACCGCCAAAGTGATCGTCCCGATTTCGCCATTCTCTCTTATCCAGTTATAAGCATGCTTGATCCCTATGCCCACCTCGGTTCGCGACGAAATTTGCTCGGCGACAAGCCCGATCCCGCTCTCGCCCAACTCGTTTCCAACGAACTCCAAGTCACCAGCAACACGCCGCCCACCTTCATTTTCACACCACTGAAGATCAGGTCGTCCCCGTTGAAAATAGCATTCTTTACTACCTAGCCCTTCGAAAGGCAGGGGTATCCGTCGAGATGCACATCTATCAAAAGGGCAAGCACGGCGTTGGATTAGCTCAGACAGACCCTATTCTCCGCACTTGGCCCGATCATCTTGCCGCATGGCTACAGCTACAGGGTTTGCGCTAGAAAATCGATATTACATAACTCTTACAGAACAGACGCAGATTTCTTGCTAGCTTGAAAGCACAGAGTACATATACGGGATCAAACGTGACACTCACTGAATCGAACGCTACCATTACCGACGAGATTATTTTTCACAAGTCCGAACGACTCAACTGGACCACAACGATTGCCATGGTGATTTTCCATGCGCTCGCCGTTGTCGGTCTTTTTTTCTTCACCTGGAAGCTCTTTTTCATAACCGTGGCGCTGTACTGGGCCACCACGGGCTTGGGAATCAGCTTGGGTTACCATCGCCTGCACACCCACCGATCTTTTAAAACTCCAACCTGGCTTGATTACACCTTCGCTGTTTGCGGATCCCTCACTTTGGAAGGCGGCCCCATTTCCTGGGTGGCCACTCACCGCATCCATCACCAAAAATCGGATCAAGCCGGCGATCCTCACTCACCGCGCGATGGCGCTTGGTGGGCACACGTCGGCTGGCTTTTGTTCGGTGAAGCGAACCACGCCAACACACGCGGCATGTCGAAGTACGCGCCCGATCTGGCGAAGAAACCTTTCTACGTTTGGCTGAACAACTGGCATTGGGTTCCCTTAACGGCAATGGCCGTCATTCTGCTCGCCATCGGCGGTATGCCCCTCGTTCTCTGGGGCATCTTTGTCCGCGTCGTCTTCGGCCTGCACGCTACTTGGCTTGTCAATTCCGCCACTCACATGTGGGGCAGCCGCCGCTTTGAAACCCGCGACGATTCCCGCAACAACTGGTGGGTCGCCGCCATTACGTTTGGTGAAGGCTGGCACAACAATCACCATGCGCACCCCACGTCGGCCCGTCATGGTCTCGCCTGGTACGAGTTCGATCCGTCATGGCTTCTTCTCAAGGTGTTACGCGCGGTTGGCTTAGTCAGCGCTGTTCAAGTGGCCAAGGTCAATAGCCCCACGGGCATCGAGCGCAAACAAGCAGCGTAGTTCATCTCAAACCCTGTACTTTATCTGCTAATTCCTTAAGGGCGGAATCCGTAACCGAACCATGCGTTCGCCAGCGGATTTCGCCCTTTCCGTCTAACAAGAGCACATACGGCTCATCCGCCTCCGCGAATGCAGCCGCCTTCTTCAATTCCGCCTCGCCCTTCACCACAACCAGAAAATGGCTTTGCCGGTCGGCCGGCGTTGAACCCTTCATCGCGTGCTTGATCATGCCGCGCACAAACGACGGCGCATCCTCCAGCACAGCCACCTGATAAACATCTGTCCCGCCCAGTTGCTTTCGAGCGCGCGTGTCCCATTCCTTCACCGCGTCTTGCGAACTCTTACTGAAACCCACAATCACCACCGACGCGTGTCCTTCTATAGAATCGGGCAGCGTCACTGCTTGCCCCGCCAAACTTTCGCTCGCCGTTTTAGGAAGTTGTTCGCCCCACGCCGAAATCATACTGAACAAAAGGAAGCAAATTGTGCATCGCATCGTCTCTCTTACCCTATCTCTTGATATGTCCCGCGGCGGTCAAATCCACCTCCACCGTTTTGTCCACTTTAAAGAGGAAGTTGCTCGGGTCTTTCATGCCCCATTCCACAAACGGCACCACAAACTTGCCGGTACCGCTCACCTCGTCGCCGCTAATTTTCACCTGCATCGGAATGCTCAGTTCGTGCGTCGCGCCATGAATGGTAAATTGACCCGTCACTCGAAAGTTGGGCTCCGTGCCTTCAATCTTGCTGACTTTGAAGCGCACCTCTGGATATTTTTCCGTCTCCAGAATTTCCTTCTTCATGCGCTTATCGCGCGCGCCATCGTTGCTGTTGCCGCTGTTGGGGTCCACCACTAATTCACCGGAGATCATGCCTGTCGCGGGGTTCGCGTCAACATGCCCCTTCTTTAGTTGAAACGTTCCATGCGTAGTGTGAACATTGCCTACCAAACTCCAATTAATCTTTGTGGTCGCCGGGTCAAAATCGACCGAGATCTGCTGGCCAAAAGCGAACGGGGCGATGCACACTGCGGCTGCCAGAGACAGGCCAAGCTTCATTTCTACAACTCCTTATGCGGTTAGGAAATCGACACCAAAGCCTAGCAGGTGGCGTGACAGCAAGCCGGTGAGCTTGGTTTCACCGACGTGGAACTTTAACAACGACTCAAAAAGCTGCGGACGCTTTGCCAGGCTAACCAAGGCCCGCCGTTGTATTTCACTATGCTGCTCCATCGTCAACATCAATGATGCCATCATGTGCGGTTTTGCGCCGATTTCTTTATGACGCTTGGCGTACTGCCCCAAGTTTTCTGCGCGCAAGGCGTGCGCCAGCGCTTCGGCTTGTTTAAACGCGAGGCACATGCCTTCACCCGTGACGGCATCGACGGAACCGGATGCATCGCCCAACAACGCCAATCCCTCTTTGTAGATCCGCTTGAAACTCCGCGAAACAGAGAGCGCACCCATCTCATGCGATGCGTGTTCAGCATCAGCCAGCTTTCGATGCAGGAACGGGAAATCTTCCAGCGCCTCATCCAAACGTAGCTTAGAATCTCGCGAGATGAACGCTACACAAATCTCTTTCGCGCCCACGGGCGTTATGTAAATCTGACCGCGCGGCCCCCAATAGAGTTCCACATAGTCCGACCACGGCGTCACTCGATAATGCCGTCTGAATCCATAACGGCGTCTTTCCCTCTTGACCGCTTCCAATCCCGCACTGTCGCGTATGCCTGACTTGAGACCATCCGCGCCAATGATGAATCGGGCCGGAATGGCCTGCCCATCGACGCTGATTGACCCGTCTTCCAACCGAACGTGCCGGGCGCCCCAAATCAAGTTCACCTTGGCCGCTTCCGCATGCTTCACCAGCAGTTCATGTAAATGATGGCGCCGCACGCCCATGCCATTACCGTTAGGAAAGTTGGCAGTAACAGTCGAACGCCCATCGCTGAACAGAATCCCCTTGAACGGATGGCCTTCTTTCACGTCAAGTTCGACGCCCAGCCGGCGTAAGGCCGCCAGACTGTCGGGCATCAGTCCTTCGCCACAAGCCTTGTCAATAGGGGGCACGGCGCAATCGGCCACCGTCACCGTAAAGCCCTGTTGCCGTAGCGCCAGCGCCGCGGCTAAACCAGCTGGCCCCCCGCCGGCAATGCAAACGTCGTTCATCATCTTTATATATTCACCACCCTCCGCGCCAATCCCAGAGCATCGCTCCAGAACGCCGAAGGTGAATTCGCCAGTGCAACCACCGAGCGAATCGCTCTTACACAGTGGTCAATCTGTTCGCGCGTCACAATGAGAGGCGGGGCGACTTTTAAAACCGTAAAATTGTTGCCGCAAATTTGCGTGAGAATCCCATGGTCGCGAAACAAGCGCATCACCAGCACTTGCCCAAACATAGCCGGATGAATCGCCATGAACCCTTCGTAAGACGCACGCAGCGCCAGCTTACGCGGGGCCTTGAAAGCGATCCCCGAAAACAGACCCGCGCCACGAATCTCATCCACCATATCGAATCCTGCCAGTTGCTCGCGCAACTGCGCGCGCAAGTATTCGCCCATTTCCTCAGCCCGCTCGCCTAGGTTTTCTTCCTGCAGAGTATCAAGCACCGCCAGACCAACCCGCATCGCCAGACCGTTTTCCGAACAAGTGGAGGTGTGAATCAACGACTTCTTGAGCGAACCATAGACGGCGTTGTAGATCGGATCGGTCATCAGAACCGCGCCACTCGGAATCAAGCCTCCGCTCAGAGCCTTAGCCAGAATGACGATGTCGGCTTCCGCGCCGTAATGCTGCGATGCGAGAAACTTTCCCGTTCGGTAAAAGCCGGTTTGAACTTCGTCGAAAACCAAGAGAGCGCCATATCGCGAGCAGAGTTCCCGGGCTCGTATGAGATAGCTTGCGGAGGGAATGCGGATGCCGCCTTCGCCTTGCATCGGCTCAACCACGAACGCGGCGAACTTCTTCGTTTTGAGTTTTTCCGCCAGCGCCGATTCGTCACCGAAGGGAATCTCTTCGGTGTCGCTCAACATCGGGCCGAAGCCTTTTTTCCAGAATGCGTCACCCATCAGTGACAGCGCGCCGCAGGTCAGGCCGTGAAACGCGCCTTGCGTATAGAGCAAGCCTTTCCGTCCGGTGAACACGCGCGAGAATTTAATGGCTGACTCAACACCCTCGCTACCCGAGCTGCAGAAGAAAGCCTTTCGTAAATCACCGCCCGCTAAATCGCAAAGGCGTTTCGCCAACTCGCCGGCTCGTTCGGGCACATGGCTTTGCAGCATGGCCGGACCCAGCCGATCTAATTCGTCCTTAATAGCGGCTATGATCGCCGGGTGATTGTGTCCCAGGTTGTGAACACAATAGCCCGATAAACAATCGATAATTTTGTCGCCTGTAGTCGTGAATAGTTCGGCGCCCACGCAGCGTTCGTACCGAACGTTCATTTGCAACAGCTTCAGAAGGCGAACCCAATGAGGGTTCACACCATTCATATATTGCTCTTCAAAATCAGCAGTTGAGCGCGGCGGTGCGGCTACGGCAGATGACAAGCAATTCCCCTTTTAAATCATGGACGAAACCCGGCGAAAGCGGGTTTCGTCCGTTGTCAAAAACTCAGTGCCTTCCGAAACCCAAACCTCTCCGATTCGCTGAAGCCCTAGATCGATGTTTTGAGTTTTGTTAAACGTCCGATCAACTGGCCCATTTCACGGATTTGGGCTTCAACGGCGAGCTTTTGCGGGCCGGTGGGCGGCACATCCGCGTCCTGCATGGCAACAATCAGCGTCTCAAGCGCCGTGTTCACTTTTGAGAACGTCGCCGGACCTTCAATAGCCATTCGTCCACCTCCGCCAAAGCGTGCGCCGCGGCGGCCTTCCAGTTCATCGAGCTTTTGAATAAGTTCCGGTTTGCCGCTTGCCTTGGCGCGCAACTCTTTGATCTCTTGTTCTGCATCTGAGCCTTGTTTCAGCGCGTCGTACACTCGCTTGGAAATGGTGAACTGCTCCGTCAAGCCAAGCGTGGATGTTTTGACCCGCGGATCCATTTTCACGGTAAGCGGCTGCTCATAAGTGGCGCCATCTACCCTGAGCCGGACCAGATACGCGCCTGGCAAAACCCATGGCGCATGATTTAACGGTGCGGTGTCTTCAAACACGGCCTGCATCGGCAGGTCTTCGCGGCTGCCCGCAACAGGCGTGTAGTGCATATCCCAAATAACGCGATGGAAGCCCGGCTTGGTGGAAATTCGCCGTGGCGCGCGTGCCCAATAGGTGGGCACTTGCAGCTTTTGCAAATCGACAGCATCAACTAACTCACCACTCGAATAACGGCGGATCAGCGTCTTACCGGTACGGTCGAGTATGTCCACCGTCAGCGGTCCCGAAGATTCTTTGTTGAGATAGAAATCAAGAATCGCCCCATCGGGTGGATTCTTGCCGGCGGCTTCATCCGGAGGAATGGGCGTATCGGTATTCGTGTTCCAGCGAACCCGCATGGCGGTTTGCGGTTTGAAGAGCACAGCGGGCGCGGCATTGTCGTCCTTGAGTTGGCGCAGCGCCGTGATGTCATCCAAAATCCAAAATCCGCGGCCATGTGTGGCGGCCACCAGGTCGTCGTCTTTGATAATCAAATCGCGAATGGAGGTCGCGGGCATGTTCAGCCGTAATGACTGCCAGTGGTCGCCGTCATCGAACGAAACGTAAACGGCGCGCTCCGTACCCGCAAACAGCAAGCCTCTGCGCTTGGGATCTTCCCGCACCACGTCAATCGCCGCCCCGTCAGGAATGCCGTTCACAATTTCAGTCCACGTCTGGCCGTTGTCATGCGTGCGCAGAATGTGCGGGCGCATATCGTCCAAACGTAAAGTGTTGATCGCGGCATAGGCCGTTTTGGCGTCGAAATGGCTGGCATCAATGATGGAAACCTTCGCGAATGGTTTGAGTTGCGGTGGCGTAACGTCCTTCCAGTGCAGACCGCCATCAGTCGTCAAGTGAATTAAACCATCATCGGTGCCGGCCCAAAGGCGTGGTAGTTCCAAGGGCGAAGGAGCCAGCGCGTAGACTACCCCGCGTTGGGTGGGTTTGGCTGTGGGAGTGTCACGGTATTTACCAACGCTCTCCGGCACCTCCCATGTTTTACGCGAGAGATCGGGACTGATTTGCGTCCAATGATTACCGCCATCGCGCGTCTTCCAAATCGTGTTCGCCGCGAAATAAAGAGTGTGCGGATCGATGGGAGAAAACAGAACGGGCTGCGTGCGGAGAGCGCGGTAAGAGGGTTCGCGCAACGGCATTGGACCCACTTGGGCGGTTTGCCCCGTGCGCCGATCATAGCGCGTGACCTTGCCGCCATAGACCAAGTCGGGATCAAGAGGATCGGGCGCAACATAGCCATACTCTTCCACGCCGACCGGGTGCCAGTCTCGAAAGGTGATTTCGCCATCGCTGCCACGGCTCAACACACAAGCCGAACCGCTCTCTTGTTGGCCCCCGCAGACGCGATAAGGAAAATTGTTGTCGGCAACCGCGTGATACATCTGCGCCGTAGATTGGTTGAACCACGAACTCCACGTTTCACCGCCGTTCACAGTGACGATCGCACCTTGATCGCTGACGATGAGGAGAATCTCGCTGTTACTCGGATTGATCCAAATGCTTTGATAGTCATCACCCCCTGGTGCGCCACGCAGACCGTTCCACGTTTTGCCACCGTCAATCGATTTCCAGGTAACCGTGCTGGCGCTGTAGACCACATCGGCATTTTGCGGATCGACACAAGGCACGGGAAGGTCACCCCCTCCGATGCGCGCCGCCGGACGAGGATCGGAGGTGATCACCTCCCATCGATCTCCCTTATCGTTGGAACGATAAATGTTGACGCCGCGTTGCGTGGCAACAGAAGCGTAGATACGGTCGGGGTCGCTGGCAGAGAGGGCGAGGTTGGCTTGGATGACTCCGGCGGGCAAGCCATTTTTTAATTGTGCCCACGTGTTGCCGCCATCGGTAGATTTGAAAATGCCGCCGGTCGGGCCCGCCCACGCAGCGTTCTCCCATGGGCCTTGCCGGGCCTCCCAAAGAGCCGCGTAGCAGATGTTGGGATTCTTCGCATCAAACTCCACGTCGTTGGCGCCCGTATTTTCGTCTTTGTACAGAACCTTGTTAAACGAGTCTCCCCCGTCGGTGGAAAGAAAGACGCCCCGCTCTTCGTTCGGTCCATAAGGATGGCCCAGCACGGCCACCAAAAGCCGATTTGGATTGCTAGGATCGATGGCGAGGTGCGCGATTTGCTGACCGTTCCTGAGACCCAGGTGCTTCCACGTCTGGCCCGCGTCTTCTGATTTATAGATGCCATCGCCCACAGACAAATCGGGGCGTTGCAGCCCCTCGCCGCTCGCTACGTAGACGATGTTCGGGTTCGTTGGAGCAACCGCGATCGCGCCAATCGATCCTGTGTCCTCATGGTCGAAGATCGGATTCCACGTACGCCCGAAATCATTCGTTTTCCAGACGCCGCCGTTGACAGCGCCAATGTAAAAGACGTTGGGCTGTGAGGGAACGCCCGCCAGCGAACGAGTGCGTCCGCCGCGAATGGGTCCGATCGATCGCCAACTGAGTTCATGGAAGGCGGCTGGATCAAAACTTTGAGCGCGCAGATCGAGAGAAACCAAAGTCAGTGAGCCGCATACCAGCGCCGCCCGTAGCACGGCGAGTGTGCCCCACCGGGTGAATGAGTTGTTCAATTGATTAATCCTCTAGAAAAGTGATCTAACGGCGACGGTGCCGGCGGTGGCCGCGATGGCGCGGTTCGCTGATATAGCCAAAAACACGATTTTGGGAGATCGCTCCCACCACCAGCTCGGGGCCATCCTCGGGCTGATCTTTCGAGAGCGGGACGCGTTCGGCAAGCTTCACGTCCTGGCGATAGAACTCACGGCGTGGTGTTTTTATAGTGATGTCGTATGTGTTGGCAGCGGTGTTGACATTCGTCAACCGCAAATCCACCCGCCCCACACTTTGAAATTCGGGGGTCACCGAGAGATTGAATTCAGTGACCGTGAGATTGGGAGATTCAGGCAACGCAAATGTTTGCGGCGTGTCGGGAGACGGCGGAGGAACAAACGCCTTAGCATCAGCGAGAGGCGCGGACGCAGGCTGGGCTGGGACGGCTGCGGGTGCCGCGAAATGAAGACGCTGGATTGAATCGGGAGCTGGCCCCGTGGCCCCGCCCATCCGTTCAAACCAATTGCGCTGACTGAAAGAGAAAAACGCAAAGGCGCAGGCGGCAAATAACGCACCCACACGCACCGCCCTCCAGGCCATTTCCTGCTGTCGCACTTGCGGATTTTCCGGCTGTGTCGGCCGAGGCCGATTCGCATAGCGCGCGATCACCATAGCGGAGGAACGCTCTGGCGGCGTAAGAACTTTAAACGGACGCCGTTCCGGGCCCGCATTCATACGTGTAAATTCATTGGTCACAACGACTTGAATCATTATCTCTCGTAATGATTGAAAAATGAACTGTTTTCTGAGATTCCACAACTTTTGTGATATCTTGCGGTTGCATGGCCCAATCGTTTAACCTTTCGCGAAGGCACTTACTAGCGGCTCTCGCGGCGGCTCCAATGGCCGCTTACGGCAAGAAAAAGCAGATCCCCGTGGGGTTGGAGTTGTTTTCCGTGCGTGAGGAATTGGCGAAGGATCTTCCCGGCACGCTAGAGACCGTGGCGAAACAAGGCTACGAATGCGTCGAATTCTTTTCGCCTTATTTTGAGTGGACCACCGATTACGCCAAGAAGGTGAAGGCGCAATTGGACAGTCTGAACTTGAAGTGCTATTCCACGCATAACGGTTTAAAATCCTATTCCACCGACGGCATTGACAAGGCCATCGAACTGAATGGGATTTTAGGCACCCATTATATAGTGCTCGCCAGTGCTGGCGAACTGAAGACCGCTGACGATTGGAAAAAAGTCGCCGATACGCTGAACACGGGCAACGAAAAGTTCCAGAAAAGCAATTTTCATGCTGGCTACCACAACCACGGTCTCGAATGGCACGAAGTCGATGGCCAGCGGCCTATGGATATTCTGGCCCAGAATACTGACAAAAGCGTCATGCTGCAACTCGACGTCGGCACCTGCGTGGAGGCGGGTCAGGATCCCGTTGCCTGGATCGAAAAGAATCCGGGCCGGATAAGATCTTTGCATTTGAAAGACTGGTCGAAAGATGGCGGCTACAAGGTGCTGTTTGGCGAAGGTAGTTCGCCGTGGAAAAAGATTTTTGCGGCGGCTGAATCGGTAGGCGGCGTTGAGTATTACCTCATCGAGCAAGAAGGCAGCCAGTATACTGAGTTTGAGACGGCTGACCGCTGCTTAGTGGCGTTCCATAACATCCATAAATAAAGTGGCGAATAGTCAACCTGCAATCCGCATATTGATGACCGGCGGCACGTTTGATAAAGAGTACGACGAGATCAACGGCCGCCTGTTTTTTAAGGACTCCCATTTGCCGGAGATGCTGACACTTGGCCGTGCAAAACTCCCTTTGGATGTGCGCACGCTCATGATGGTAGATAGCTTGGAGATGACCGACGCGGACCGCAGCTTAATTGCGGAACAGTGCAAAGCCACTCCGGGAACACGCATCGTCATCACCCACGGCACTGACACCATGGCCGAAACAGCACGCTACGTGGCCGAGCGCGTCACCGGCAAAACCATTGTGCTTACAGGCGCGATGGTTCCCTATAAGTTTGGGAGCTCGGACGGGCTTTTCAACTTGGGGAGTGCCCTCGCCTTTGTCCAAACACTGACTCCTGGCGTGTACGTGGTGATGAATGGCCGCTGTTTTGCCGCGGCCAAAGTTTTCAAAAACAAGAAGACTGGGATTTTTGAGGAGTCGGAGTAACGGCTCCGCTCCCAACGGGTGGTGCCTTTGCTCCCCCAAAAGTACAAGGGCGTCCAGCGCCGAAACGCCGTCCGCCCCTTTCTTACAAACGCCCTGCTTAACTCTAGAACGCGAACCGCAGTGCCAGTTCCAGCTCTCTCGAGAAATTAGCTTGCTGCGTGATCTGCCCAAACGTACTGCTGCCGAACGAAACATTCGGCCCATAGAACAACGGCGTGTTCATCGCATTCAGTGCCTCGAAACGGAATTGAGACTTAATCCGCTCCTTGATCGTGAACGTCTTGAACAATGACATATCCCAATTAGCTTGACCAGGACCTCGCATCTCGATTGTCCGCGAGATATCGCCAAACGTAAACTCCGGCGCCGTGCTAAACGCTGCCGGGTTAATATAGTCGCCCAGACGCTGTTCCAAACTGCCGCTGGTCACAGGCGAGACACCGGTGGCGTTTGGCCGTTGGCTGGCATAACCAAAGGTCGAGTTATAGTTTTTCGATTGTGAGATTTGCAGCGGGAAACCCGTCTGGAAGATTGAAGTTGCATTCACCGACCATCCGCCCACTACGTTGCTCAAAACCAGATTACTGCTATTCACAAACTTCTTCCCCTTGCCAAAAGGCAGGTCGTAGCTGAAAGAAGTCGTCCAGCGTAACGGTGAATCCACGTTTGAGAAAGCATACTCAGCCGCCATATTGTATGGATTCTGCGGCGCCACGCCGCCGCTGTTGAGCGTATTGCCCGCCCCCGCGCTGCTTTCATCCCAGTTCCGCGACCAAGTGAACGCCGAAAGGAACGTCACTCCGTTCGTGAAGCGCTTTTGCACCTTCACAATCATCGAATAATACTTAGCCTTATCGTTATCATCAAACTGATAGTTGATGTTGCTGAATGTCGGATATGGCAGAAGCAGTTGGCTCGCCTGCACCTTCGCCGTTCCCACCACGCCCACTCCGCCATTTCCGTAGAAAGGATTCGCCACCGACGCCGTCAGCGCAGTGCCTTCCGACAAGTAAGACGGATTCAACGCATTGATGTTGATGTTTGGACTCCCCAGCGTCAAGTGGGCCGACTTCGATCCTACAAAGCCCACTTCTAGAGCCATCGACCCGGGCAACTGTCGCTGGATATCCAAGGAGTACTGTTCCACATAGGGCGACCGCGCTGTCGGATCCACCAGATTGAACGTTTGTCCAACTCCAGTCAAAGCGCCCAAGGACTTAGCCACCGGCTGAGAAATCCCGTTTGGAAATGGGTTCGTCAACGTCCCAAGCGAAGTCAAATCGCTATTCGTGCTGGCAATGTAGCTCGTCGTCGCGTTGTATCCGACCGTCGCTAGCGGCGACCCGATCGCAAATTGCGGCGCGAAATAAACACCGAATCCGCCCCGCACCACCGTCTTGTCATTTAAAGAATAAGCGAAGCCGAAACGCGGCCCCCACTTGTTGCCGTAAGGGTCGCCTGCCGTGGTCCTGTTTCCGTTACCGGCGAACTCCACAACACCCGGCGATCCCAGCGGATTGTTGGTTGTGCCGTTGAATCCAACCAGAATCCCATTGCTCTGTTCTTGCAAGCCCGTCTCATGCTCCCAGCGCAGCCCGGCATTCAAAGTGAGCTTCTTGGAAACGCGATATTGATCTTGAATATACAATCCGTAGTAATTCACAAAATCTGTAAGCTTCGTCGAACTATAAGCCGCGCCGCTGACGGGATAACCCAGCAGCAAATCCGCTAAGTCCGCCCCGCCCGTTCCGCTCGAGGTGTTGATCGATTGCGTAAAGATGCCGCTAAACGAGAAATTCGGATCGTTCGCATCGTTTCCCGCCGCCTTGATTTTGCGGTAGTCGAAGCCCATCTTCAAACTATGCTTGCCCAGTTCTTTGTCCACGCTTGCCGACACATTGTCAGACGCGTGTACGTAATAGGAGTTGTTGTCGCTCACGCCCAAGACCGACATGCTCGACATCGAGATATAGGGAAACTGCGAAAGCGCCGCCGGAATCGAATTAGCGAAGCCTTGGTTGAATCCCAGGGCGGCCAGATTGTAGCCTTGGCTCTTGTTGTAGCTGTAATTTGGGAACCGGTTGAAGCCGTAACGAACGGCCAACACAGTTGTCGGATTAATCGTGAATAGGTTGTTCAACTGCGTCGTATCCACCCGCCGCGCCAGTTCTGTCGCCGCCGGTGAAGACAAGCCCGGAAACCAGTTGTTGCCTGGCTCCAAAGAGTAGTACCGCAGGTAACTCAAACTTGCCCGCCACCAGCTCGTGAAGTTTTCGTCCAGCTTAGCCGTCATTTCATTGGCTCGGCAGGGCAAAGTCGCCGAAGCGTTGAGGTCCGCGGCTCCGTAATAAGCCGGCGCGTAAGCCGCCGGTTGATACGAGTTCGCTAGGTTCACACCCACTGTGCTCAACTGCGTCACCGGAATCACATTGTTGGCATACGGAGTTCTCAAACCGGCCACTAATGCCGCGTTCGGGTTATAGATCACCAGCGGCGCTCCGCTTTTCGTCACATCGCCGGTGAAAATACCATTCCTTTCGTTGGCCGTCGGCAAACTGAAAAGCGATGACGCCGACTGCGTATCGTCATAGTGCTCTTCCCCGAGATAGAAAAATGTCTTGTTCTTGCCGTTATACAGTTTCGGAATCCAAATCGGTCCGCCAAAGCTGGCTCCCCACGTGTCATTCGGCTCCGGCGTGATCGGTTTCCCAACCGCATTATTGAAATAGCTATTCGCATCCCACTGCGTACGCCGCAGGCTTCCGTACGCGCTGCCGTGAAACTCATTCGCGCCCGATTTCATTAGCGTGTTGAACATGCCGCCACCCGTTCGCGCCATTTCCGCGTCATAGGTATTCGCCTGCACATTCACTTCCTGAATCACTTCCAGCGACGGAATAATAATCGCCCGGTTATCGGCATCCGTGATCGGCACGCCGTCAAGCAAGTAGTTATTGCCACGCACCGGGCCGCCCGCAATCGATATCTGCGACGATCCGCTCTGATCTTCCATCCGGTTAAACGCCGGATTGCCCACGTTCTGCACGGTATTCACCAGCTTCGAAAGCAAAAACGGATTCCGCCCCATGTTCGGCAAATCCGTGACCTGTTGGTTACCCAAAACTTGCCCTTGCGATGCTGTCGCCGTATCCACCATCGGCGCGGCCTCCGTCACTTCCACGCTCTCCGTAATCGCTCCCACTTCCAACTTCAAATCGGCCGTGATCTCTTGTTGCGTGCCAACGGTGATCCCTTTTCGTTCAAATTTCTTAAAGCCAACCGATTCCACCTGCACCGTGTAAACCGACGGCACCACGTCGCTGAATATGTACTGTCCCGACGCGGTCGATAGCGTTGACCGCACCTCGCTCGTGCCCTCATTGGTCAGCGTCACATGCGCACCCGCGACCGACGCACCAGTCGGATCGCTCACCTCACCGCGCACGGACCCATAGTATGATTGGGCCCACGCTCCGCTAGCCGTAAGCGCAGACAATAGGATCCAAACACCAATTTTTGGATTGGAACGACGAACCGCTAACCCCAACATATGTTTCTCCTTAGAAGCGTGATGAATATTCCAGCTGCCTTTGACAACCGGCCAAGCGCAATACCCCGCTTGTGGGCCGCTATTTACGGAGAGCGTCGTGTCCAACGATGGACGGTACTACCCTTTGTGGTTGGGCTGCACGATAGGCACAACTCAACAAGATCTCTGAAGAACTTTCTAAAAGGTTACCATCTAGCAGCGCCTCGCCACTGGCAAAAGTTCATAGAAAATTTTGATAAGCCTGTTCTACAACTTCCTCAATTCGTCCACGTAAGCCTGGTCCAAACTCCCCAACAAACCTTCTAAGCTTTTCAAATCCGCCAGCAAGTCCGCCGAACGCTGTAAGCTCAACTCTATTTCATCCTTGGTACTCTTCTCCGGGTGTTCCAAAGACAAAATTGGCGCCCACGCCAGCGAGTGATCGCGCAGAATCTGGGTCAGACGAGGCGCAACGATGTCTTCTTGCACGTAGTAAACGTGCCCCAGATCCCTTTCTTTTTCAAAATCCAAAAAACTCAACGCACCCGAGCTACCGGCCGTCTTCCACGCCGAATTTCCCAACGATTTCCACTGAATCGAATAGTCGAGTTGGAAGCTAGTCAACTTCTTCCCTGTCCGCAAATCCATCAGCGTTTTGATGTCAGCCTCAATCCGCTTTTCATCCTCCTGCACCGCCGGCAAATTCAAGGCCACCTGCTCATGGTTGCGGGTAATCTCCGCCTTCAAATCCTCCTTCGCTTGGCTCACTAGATGGTGATGATGCACCATCTCCACCAATCCCTCCAAGCTCAGCGCGATCAACAAGCCAATCGTAATCGTTATCAAATGAACAAAAAAATCGCGCCAGCCATGCACCCGCTCATGCGGTGGATGAACCTCTATCACTCGCCTACCTCCAACCCTCGATCATAAGGGGTCAGAGGGGTCAGACCGCTATGACCCCATCGTTGCACGAGTATTCGGCGCCGCTACTTGCCCATCAACTAATAATCTTTTTGCGCACCGCATACAACACGATTTCAGCCGTATTGTGAAGATTCAGCTTTTGCATGAGATTGTTCCGGTGAGTCTCCACCGTAGAAGGACTCACATTCAAAACCGTCGCCGCCTCCTTATTAGATTTGCCCTCCGCCAGCAGTTGCAAAATCTCGCGCTCGCGCTCCGTGAGCAGCTCATACGAGTCCGCTACCCCTTTCTTCTGCATCTGCCTGGTGAAGTCCTCCACCAGCATCTTCGCGATCGCCGGGCTGAAGAACGCTTTCTTTTGCGCCACCGAGCGAACCGCGCGCACAAGCTCAACCTGGGCCGTTTCCTTCAACAGATAGCCGCGAACCCCCGCCGAGAGCGCGCGCACCAGATAGTCTTCCTCTTCGTGCATGCTGAGAATAATGATGCCCACATCTGGCTGACGCCGAACAATCTGAGCAGCCGCATCCAACCCATTCAGGTGCGGCATGGCGATGTCCATTACCACAATCGCGGGCTTGAGCGCCTCCGTCATCTCAACGGCCGCGCGTCCATCTTCGGCCTCTCCGACAATCTCAAAATCCGCTTCCTTCTCCAGCAGCGAATGCGTCCCATGCCGCACAATGCCATGGTCGTCAGCAATTAAAATGCGAATCATCTTTTCTCCGTTGTCGTCTTGGGAAGTTTCGCTCGGATCACAGTGCCCGCCCCTGGCGAAGCCATCACCGTTAGTTCTCCTCCCAGTTCTTCCATGCGCTCACGCATCCCAAGCAACCCAATTCCTGCCGAGGGCCCCGGTTTGAAACCTCTTCCCTTGTCTTCCACCATCAGCACGACGTCAGTGGCGCTTTCTTTGAGCAATACTCGCGCGCTGGCCGCACTGGCGTGCTTGACGCAATTCGTCAAAGCCTCTTGCGCCAAGCGGAATAAGCTCGTGCGCTCTTGTTCATTCAGCCCCGCCGCCTCACCTTCAACCTCCACATCCACATTCAGGGGCGTATTTTTCGAAAACTCTCTACCGAGCCATTGCAAAGCCGGGCCCAAGCCGAGATCGTCCAGCATCGCGGGACGCAGCCCTCGCGCCAGATTCCTCACACTTCGAAGCGATCGATCTGCCAGGTCGGATGCCGACTCCCAATGAGATTTCAAAGACTCTTCCGCCGGCTCAATCTGCCCAAGCTGCACGCGCAGCGCAGTTAACAACTGGCCCACCTCATCGTGCAAATCGCGCGAGAGTCTCTTCCGCTCCGTTTCCTGCGACAGCGAGCCTATGAAGGCGATAACATCCAATCCACCCTGGTCGGCGCGCGCATGGCGCCTCACCTCTTCCACATTCATGGACTCAACTCGGCAGTTTGAGCCCTCGGTGAAATCTTCGGGATTCCGTAGCACGCAAGGCATGGGTATCTCGGAGCATTATGAGTTCCTATTCCAGTTGCCAGTAACCAGCCAGGCGAAGCAGTCGGATTATTTGTATATTCCGACCTCCGACACCAACGGGCTCCAATACGGGAATTGGGGTTTGATAAGAGGCTATAAGGACAAAAAGAACGATCTTGCTTCTTTGAACGAAACTCAGAAGATTGCGTTCCCAGCGAGCAAGCCGATTCCCGATCCGGCGTCAGCGGACTTCTTCAGCCGGGGCGCCAGCAAGGACGTTCAACGTGACGGCAGTCTATGCACCCGTCGCTTTGGGCGGACCGCTGGTATACAATAAGCGCGGCTTACCAGGCGCGCCGGGCCAGACCAGATCACCGATCAGTCCGCGTTGATGTACGTTTTAACTGACGATCTGTCGAATGGAAAACTGAAACCCGGCGTCCACCGGTCCGTGGGAGTAACGATAGACTTCGCCCCACGGAATGTCGATGCTCCGTAAGTCGTGTGGACTTCGACCGCTGCAGCTTCGAGGGCTGCAAGGGCTCCGGCGGGGTCCTTTAGGCCATAGGCCGATTCCAGTGGATGCCGGGGATCGTACTTTACCCGCAGACTGTTCTCTATGCCGTTTTGTCGCCTTTGAAATATTTGTCGGCGAAGGCCTGAAATAAAACCGCTCCCCGGCTGTCCACCTCCGTCTGATGGTCCCATTTAGCGAGAACCCTGGCGGCTTCCGAGTCGGCGGCGCGGCTTTCAGAAGATCCGGCAGAACTTTATCAGCCAGTTCCATTCTGGTCGAATGCAGGTTGGTTACGAATTGCCCCCCTGGTAACTGGTTGGCTTGTCTCCTGCGTGATCAGCCGTAGAATGGAGGGTCCGCATCGCCGGCATGTATTCGCCCGTCGGAGCCGTGGGTAGGCCGGGGTCTGCAAGCGTTCCAGTCTGGTGGAGGTGATGGTCGACGGCGGCTCGTTGGTGTTCTGATTCCAGCCGGAAACGGGATCGACCGATTTGGGGAGTTCCTCGAACGACAGGTAGTCATGCCACAGGGTTTCGGAGGTGTCACCGGGTACCACCTTCGACCAATACTGGTAGTCGCCTTTTCCGCGCCGCGGGATCAGGCCGTTGTCGACGAGCATAATATGACCATCGGCGTCGGCGTAGTCGCAGTTCCACATGGGAATCGACATCATCTTCAGGGCAGACGTGAGTTCCAGCAGATTCCGGCTTCGCCCATGCGGAACCACTGCTCCAGCATTTTGGGGCGGTCCAGTCCGGCTACGCGCATGGCGACGGTTGCGCCCTGAGCATCGAACACCACCGGACCCTGAATGCTGCGGCGGATTTCCAGTTTTTCTTCTTTAAGCGACCCGTCCGGTTGTTTGATTTTCAGAGTTTTGGTTTGGTGTTCGAAAGGTTTCAACTGGCCGTCGAATTCATACTTGCCGTCTTTCACGGTGAGCTTGTAGAAATCGACGGTGTCGATGGTGTTGACGGTGCGGCCCCAGCCAGCGCTGCGGTTGAAGCCGACTACGGGGACGGGAAAGCCAATTTGCGGCGTGCCGTAGAGATCGTAATCGGGAGCTACGAGATGGACTTCCATGTAGCGGTAGAACGTGTCGCCCCAGGAGAGATGCGGATTGATGAGGAGCATCGCATGGCCGCTGGCGGAAAGGGAAGGGCCGACGGTCCAGGTGTTGGAGCCGGGGACCTCGTCCCCGTTCGGAAAGTTTGAGCTGGGCGACGGTTGTGCCTTTGAGCATGGCGTTCACCTCGCGATGCATGCGATCCAGCGAGCCCATGTACATGTAATGGACGGCGCGCAGAGTGTGTTCGACGACGTCCACGCCTGTGACAGGGAGGACTATGCGATATTT
Source organism: Bryobacterales bacterium (assembly GCA_963840845.1). Classification (GTDB taxonomy): domain Bacteria; phylum Acidobacteriota; class Terriglobia; order Bryobacterales; family Bryobacteraceae; genus Bog-105. Next base: position 1,532 of record CAWJBS010000085.1, on the reverse strand, counting down.
CGGATCGATGGCGTCGGGATGCGCCTTGCCGAAATCGTTGATGCCTGCAGCGAAGGCGTCGAGGTATTTGCGGAAGGTGGGATGCCGCGGTGTCGGACCAGGCTTTGGCGCGTTCGGGAACGCCATTGAGCTGGATCCAGCGATCGAGTTCGAGGTTGGCGGCGCCTCCCCAATATTCCGCAGCGCGCCCCCGGGACTCGCCATAGAGCCGCAGTAACAGATCGGCCTGGTTTTGCATTTGCGCATAGCCGTGGGCGTGGAACATGGACTCGCGGTTGGCGGCGAATATGTGCGGGACGCCGTATTGATCCCACAGGATTTCGGTTTTGCCGGCGGCGAAGCAGTGGGAGGCGAAGAGCAGCGCAAGGAAACAAAGGGGACGCATAGGTAGCTCCCCTTATATCAGATTTTCTTTACAGAAACTGTTCCGCGATCGGTGGTGAGGATAATTTCGGGGCCGCTGGCGGTCTGTCCCTGGATGGTGGCGGAGCGGCCGGACGACTGCGTTTGCAGGGGCGCACCGAAGTCGTTTTCCACTTCGCCCTGGGAGGTGGAGCCTTTGAGCTGAAAGGCCGATTCGTCAGGCAGCGCGAGGACGATATCGCCGTTATGGGAATGGAGATCGATTTTCGGCAGCGGGGGTCTTACTGGAAGTCACGTTGATGTCGCCGCGGTTCACGCTGAGGTCGAGCGCGCCGGTGACGTCGGTGGCTTCGATATCGCGGGTTCCGGTGGAGAAACGGACGGGGCCGGCGACGTTATTCATTTTGAGATCGCCAAGGTCCATCGCGATGGTTCCCGGGACGGCTTCGACATGGAATTCGGTGCGGGAAGATTCAAAGCGCAGGGGTTTGGCGAGGGCGTGAAATTCGAGGGTGCCGGAGTAATCGCCATTGATCGTCACCGCGCCGCCGATGTTATCGAGTTCGATGTCGCTGCCGCGGCCTTCGAGGTCGAAATTGCCTTTCAGGTCCGAGATTTGGACCATGCCGCCGCGGGAGCCTTCGATCTTGACGTTTTGTCCGATATGAGTCAGGTGCAGATCGCCGCGGCCGGCGGTAACCTCCACGCCGCCGTCGATGTCGTCGACGGTGAGGTCGCCGGAGCGGCCGCGAGCTTCAACGCCGAGTCCTTTGGGGATGGAGATGTCGAGATCATCGGCGATCTGGATGGTGCCGGAGCGCTTGTGCTTGACGCCGCGGATCAGGTAGCAGATTGCCCTGATGTTCGATATCGAAGCGCGATTCGCGGTTGGCGCGATCGGCGCTATCGCGGTTGAACGCCCGAATGGATTTCCGGCCGGTGACTTTGACGTCGCCGGAGTCATCGCCGTGCAGGGTCAGGTTGCCGGTGATGTTGTCGAGAACGATGCGGGAGACACCCTGACCGGCCACTTGCGAAACGACTTGTGGAGCGCCCGCCGGAGCGACGTCATAGTCATAGCTGGAGCCCTAGGAAGTTAACGCCGCCGCCGTCGAAGTTCCAGGTGCGGAAATTGTGCGCATCGCTGATGACGCCCGCGATGATGCACC
>CAWJBS010000084.1:0-10163 GCA_963840845.1 Bryobacterales bacterium | reverse complement strand
TAGCAGGAGCAAGCTGCTTAGGTTTTTCGCCGCCGATATAAAGGCGATGAATCGTTAGAACGAGAGGATGGGACCTTTGCCTTTCTCGCCGATTTTGGTGAGCATGGGGAACTCCTGATAGATGAAGTAGCCGAGGGCATCGCTGGTATGCGTGCGGTTGCGGTCGGATTTGTTGAGCTGGTCAGTGGCGGCGCCGGTGGCATCGGTGGCCCATGCGACTTCTTCAAGATCGCGGATCAGTTCCTTACATTGCGGATGGATGAAGAGGCGGGAGTCGCCGGCTTGGCTGAGAAGACGGGCTTTCACGCAATTGATGCGGTCGCGCACGGGAGGGTTCGAGGAGGTGGTGCGGAATTCGGGAGAGAAATCGCCCACCCATTTGGTGAAGAAGTCTTTGATGATGGTCCAATCGGTGCGCGCGCCGGCGGTGCGGCGCTGACCGCCGCTGGCATCGCCATAGACTTTGACGGTGAGGGGACGCTGCCACACGGGGACTTGCTTGTAATAGAACATAAGACGGTCCAAAGCAACATCGCAGGCCATTTCGGTGTGGGCTTCGGGGCGGATCACGATTTCTTCCAGGACGCGCACTTCGTCACCAATGCGCTGCATGAGTAACATGCACATGGGATTTACGTTGAAATCGAGAGCCCAGACGATGGGATGTAAGTTTTCGAAAGTAACTGGCTGAATATGAATGGCGCGATTGAAGCCTTTATAGACTTTGTGGTGGCCGATGGTATTGAAGCTGGCTTCGATTTCCTGGCGAAAGGTTTCGGGATCGAGATCATGCGAGAGGCTGTCAATTTCGGCCTGATCAATGATGCCGCCTTGGAGAGTGGTGAAACGATAGCCGGCCCATTCGGGATCGCCACTGATGGCGCGCTCGTAGAGATCGTAGAAATAATCGCGACCTTTGGGCGTGCCGATGAATAAAGCACGGCCTTTGCGGTCGGAGAGGGCGGGACGGCAGCCTTCAGTCCAGGCGCGCGGATCGATTAGAGCGGACTCGTCGAAGACGACAAAATCGACACCGGAGCCGCGCAGTTTGCCGGTTTTAAAAGCGCTTTTGAGCTGGATTCTGGAGCCATTTTTGAAATAAACGCGTTTTTTATCTTCGTTGGGGCTGTGCGACCAATAAGGCGCAGTTACTTCTTTCAAACGGTCCCAAGCGATTTCCGCCGCCTGGTCTTCGGTGGGGCCGACATACCAAATGAGTTGGTTGGGTTGTCGAGTTGGAAGTTGGCGGGTTTGGTGAGGAAGTCGTAAGAGGCGAGGAAGAAGCCGCCGGTGCCGCAGGCGGGGTCGGCGATGGTCTTGCCGGGTTCGGGGCGGACACATTCGACCATGGCGCGGATGAGGGCGCGGGTGTGAAATATTGACCCGCGCCGGATTTGGTGTCTTCGGCGTTTTTTTCGAGCAGGCCTTCATAGATATCGCCTTTGACGTCGGCGCCCATGGCGAGCCATTGGACTTCGTCGATCATGCCGATGAGGCGGTCGAGTTTCGGCGGGGTCTTGGATTTTGTTTTGCGACTTGGTGAAGATTTGACCGAGGATGTCTTTGCGCTGGCCGAGTTCGCGAAGGAGTTCAATGTAATGGCCTTCGAGTTCTGCGCCTTTTTTCGATTTCAGAACGGGCCAAGTGTCTTTGGTGGGGAGCTTTAGATCGCGGTTGTATGGCGGCTTCGCGTACTCATCGGCCATTTTGAGGAAGATGAGGTAAGTGAGCTGTTCGAGGTAGTCGCCGTAGCTGACGCCGTCGTCGCGGAGGGTGTTGCAGAAGCTCCAGACTTTGGAGACGATGGGTGCGGTGGTGCTCATGCAGCGGCTCCTCTGCCGCGCTTCTTTGTTTCGGGTGTGGTGGGTTTTTCTTTCTCGGCCCGGATTTTTTCAAGGAGGATGGAGGCGGGTTCGTCGTTGGTATCCTGGGGCACGAGCTGGCCGCAGAAGGCTTGGTTGAGGATGGATTGACGGAGGATGTTTGACATTTGGAGGTTTTTCTGAGTATCTCGTCTTCGGTCGCGGCGATTTGGCTCAGTTGGATTTAAAGTCTAGTGACTATCTCTCGCATTTCGTTCTCGCAAGAAATCGGCACTATTATATTTCTTATCCGATCCTGCCCTATATTGCGCATAGATTCCTGATTACCTGTGGACCGACGTTCAATTTCAGCGCGGCCGTTGATGCTGCGAAGATAATGGAGCAAGTAGCTCGGCTGCCCTGGGACCAAAATGAGGCGGAGTGTCTTATCGCTCAACATCACCCTTTTGGTAACGGATTTTACGATCACGCACGCGCCCACTAGCTCAATGGTGTTCGCCCGGCTAAAAAGAAAATCTCCTTGTCGGATAAAGAGTCGGGGATCTACAGATGGAGCGTCGGTGCAGGTTTTGCTCTCTGCCTCGTCGTACTCACCCCAACTGACGGCACTTACCTTCGCTACACCAACCTCCTCAATGCTAGGTTCGCGTTCATCGCACTTGAAACTGTTGCCGGCCTCTCTTGCGGAAATGAACTCGCCGAGACGAGCGTCTTTTCCAGGATTCGGGTAGGGAAACATAGAAACATGCGGGCTGTCCCCGGGTTCCCCGCAGGTTCCCTGAGGAATTCGCTAAAACGCGGCCGTCACCGGGACAGAGGTCCCAATGGAATTTGTCAACGTCACGGTAATCGAAGAAATGGCCGACGCACTGCCGGTGATCTGAAATGGCATCGTTAGGGAGAACAAGCTGCCGTATTGCAGACTCGCCGCACTCGCGTACCAACTGTCCATCAATGAACTCACGTCTACCGTGAAACTCTTTGTTCCATTAATCACGCTTCCCGCCACGGAGTTGAACGCAAACGTGGCCGTCTTCAAGTCCCGCGGCGACGAATTGGCCACCACCTCCACATCAAAGCCGGTCGAGGTGACGTTTAATACCTGGACGCTCCCTTGCGAAATGATTGGAATTGAGGCTGGTACGACGAATGAAGTCGATGCGCCGGTCTGTCCCGTCACACTCAGCGTCAGCGCGACCGTGCCCTCCACCGTGCCGGGCGAGATCTGCGGCAGCGTTGCAGAGTTGGTCAGGGCTGGGACCGTCAAGGTATAAGAGGTCCCGATTGGTTTTCCGGTCGTGGGATCTAAAAACTGCATGTTGGGATCTGTCGCGCCATTAAACGCATTCGGGGTAAAGCTTAGTGCAATTGTCACGGGCCAGGCGATCGAACTCGTGTTTAAGCTCAACGTGTCGCTTGTGATGGTTACCCCGGGTGTTTGACTGGCGGGGATACCGACAAAACTGAAGGTGGGGGCTACTGGAGCGCTGGCCGGCAGAACAACGAAACCGTTCACCGCGAAGGTGGCCGTTTGAGGAGTGCCGGCACTGTCCGTGACTTTCACGGTGAAAGAAAAAGAGTTACCCGGCGTGGTCGGGATGCCGGTCAGGCTACTTGTGGTTGGGTTCAGAGTGAGACCTGCTGGGAGAGTTCCTGCGCTAATGGAGAAGGCATAAGGCTGCGTCCCGCCGCTCACGGCGCAGGTTCCGCCCGCATACGCTACGCTCACTTGGGCCCCTCCTGAATAAGGACAACTGATCGTGAGCGATGCCGGCGACAGGGTCAAGCTAAACGTTTGGCTGGTGCTTTGGTCGTTGCTGTCTGTCACTTTCACGGTTAATGAGTATTCGCCTAACGTCGTCGGCGTTCCGGTTATGGCGCCTGTGGTTGGCGAGATCGTCATCCAACTGGGCGCACCGGTTAATGAAAATGTGTAGGGCGTGGTGCCACCACTGGCACTGCAGTTTCCGGTGTATGCAACACCCAGTGTCGCGGTCGCGGGTAAGGTACAGGTCAACGTTAGTCCCGCGCCGACGGTGACATTTGTCGCGGAACTGGTCGCTGTCAGCGAAGCCGCGTCGGTGACCTTGCCGGTTACTGATGACGTGCCGGTCGCGTTCGGCGTCCCTGTCACTGCGCCTGTTGTTGGCGAGATCGTCATCCAGCTGGGAGCACCGGTCAATGAAAATGTGTAGGGCGTGGTGCCACCAGTCGCACTGCAGCTGCCCGTGTATGCAACACCCAGTGTCGCGGTCGCCGGTAAGGTACAGGTCAACGTTAGTCCCGCGCCGACGGTGACATTGGTCGCGGAACTGGTCGCTGTCAGCGAAGCCGCGTCGGTGACCTTGCCGGTTACTGATGACGTTCCTGTCGCGTTCGGCGTCCCGGTTATTGCGCCGGTTGTTGGCGAGATACGTCATCCAACTGGGCGCACCGGTCAATGAGAATGTGTAGGGCGTGGTGCCACCAGACGCACTGCAGCTGCCGGTGTATGCAACACCCAGTGTTGCCGTCGCCGGTAAGGTACAGGTCAACGTTAGTGCCGCGCCGACGGTGACATTGGTCGTGGAACTGGTCGCTGTCACTGAAGCCGCGTCGGTGACCTTGCCCGTCACGGATGACGTTCCTGTTGCGTTGGGCGTCCCGGTTACGGCGCCGGTTGTTGGCGAGATCGTCATCCAACTGGGAGCACCGGTCAATGAGAATGTGTAGGGCGTGGTGCCACCAGACGCACTGCAGCTGCCGGTGTATGCAACACCCAGCGTTGCCGTCGCCGGTAAGGTACAGGTCAACGTTAGTGCCGCGCCGACGGTGACATTGGTCGTGGAACTGGTCGCTGTTAGCGAAGCCGCGTCGGTGACCTTGCCCGTCACGGATGACGTTCCGGTTGCGTTGGGCGTCCCGGTTATGGCGCCGGTTGTTGGCGAGATCGTCATCCAACTGGGAGCACCGGTTAGTGAAAATGTGTAGGGCGTGGTCCCGCCAGTCGCACTGCAACTGCCGGTGTATGCAACACCCAGTGTCGCGGTCGGGGGTAGAGTACAGGTCAATGTTAGTCCCGCGCCCACGGTGACATTTGTCGTGGAACTGGTCGCTGTTAGCGAAGCCGCGTCGGTGACCTTGCCGGTCACGGATGACGTTCCGGTCGCGGTCGGCGTTCCTGTTACGGCGCCTGTTGTTGGCGAGATACTCATCCAGCTGGGAGCACCGGTCAATGAAAATGTGTAGGGCGTGGTGCCACCAGTGGCACTGCAGCTGCCCGTGTATGCGACACCCAGCGTTGCCGTCGGCGGTAAGGTACAGGTCAACGACGGTGCAGCTGTCACAGTGAAGCTGGCTACTGAATAGGTTCCGGTGGCCGATGTGCTGTCGGTCACTTTGACGGTAAATGTGGGTACGCTCCCGGCGGTTGTTGGCGTTCCCGTGAGCGCGCCTGTTGTTGAATTGATACTCAGCCAGGTGGGATTCCCCGTCATCGAATACACAAAAGGGGCCGTCCCCCCGGTTACTGTGCAGCTACCGGAATAGGCGGCTCCCACCTCCGCGCTTGTTGGCAAGGTACATGCCACGGTTGGTGTCGAAGTGCCGGTCGTCGTATTTTCCGTGGTCCAAAACGCGTTGGCTATTTCAGAATGACCCAGATCGTCGGGATGCAGCGTGTCGTACATCTCCGGCGGAGTGCCGAACCAATAGGCGCGTACGTTCACAAAGGCTACGTTTAGACCATCCGCCGTTAGAGTAGCGAGGTTCGTTTGCACATCGGCATTGTATGCCGCGGTATCGGTTGACTTGGCGTTATTTTCTTGGAACGGAACACCACCCACATAGATGAGGGGCCTCGATGTGGAGGTAGCGGGCAACGGTGTGCCTAAACCGAAAATCATCACGGAATTTGTGCCGTAGGTCGGCGAGATCACCTGGAAGAAGACTGTATGGTTTCCAGCGGCCAGACCCGCCACTCGAGTCAACATGACTCCGGCGCCGCCGCCACTTCCGGTACCAATGGGTGTCGCCGTGGAGTTACTGACCGGAACGCTCGGTCCTCCATCGATCGAATAAGTAAACTGGCCACCGTTGCCGTCGGCGATCCAGGACCAGATATATAGCGGTCCGCCGGCAGTTGAGATCTGGCAAGTCAGGGTGTCGCCGTTGGTTTGGCTGTATAGTTCCGCCAGCGGCAGGGGACCATAAATCCCCCAAGATCCCACGGCAGTGCACGCACTGCTCTGCGCAGTGACTTTGTTTTGGTCTGGGACGGCGATCCAAGCGAGGGATGCGATTTGACAGGTGTCAAAGTTTGCCTCATAGGCACCGGCACCGGCCAAGTTAGCGTCATTCGTACCGATCATCATGGTGATGACGGCATTCAGCGAAGTACCAGGAACATCGGATATGAAGACTTGATTGTTTGCCATGGCACAAGCGGTCGAGCCACCGATCCCAAAGTCGACTAAGGTGGCGTTTTCGTCCGCGGCCAGGAGTTCGGCGTACGAATCTCCCGGTGTGGCGCCCGTTCCGGCGGTAATTGAATCGCCAAACGCGTAGTGGGTCCGCGTCTGTGACTGGGCGAGCGGCTGAACGAGCATCATCAGCAAAAAGGCAAATCCAACAATTCGCAAAACAGATCTTTCCTGGTACATGGGCTGTCGCTTTCGATGAACAATTAACGGCCTGAGGCGCTAGATACAGATGGAGTGTCGCCGTCCACCGTGCACACTCAACAGCTCCAAGCCGGCGGCGGACAACAGGAAGGTATGACCATCGCGCAGCGGCCAGAGCATCTCCAATGAATAGCTGGACGGCAGTCCCGGCGTCATGGTCTTTAAATCGACCATCCACACTTTGCCCTGCTCTCGCGACGCCGCCACCAAAACATCGCCCTCGCGCGTCACGGCTAAGCAGTCGGCCGCAATGTTATGGCCCAAAATCTGCGCTGACTGCGTCGGCTGCGCGACGCTCGATACCAACGTGAGGGTCTGTTGGGCGGCATCGCTCACCACAAGGCTATGCGTTCGCGCCACAAATAAAAGGGCACGCGCCCCGTAGGCAGCCGGTAAGCGCTGCCATGCGCCGCCGTGCACCGAAACCAGCGCACTGCCATCGGCCAGAGACGCAACCAGTATTTGCCCATCGTCCGAAAGCGCCCAATGTGCGGCCGGACCCCACGGGCCAAGCGGAGGTGGCGCGGAAAGAACCGGCTCTGCGGGCAGACCAGCTATCACTTGTAGGGCATCGGCGTTCTTGGCGACTAGCAGCGCCGCATCTCCACGTGCGCTGAAAATCATGCTGTCGGGGTGTCGCATCGCCGATGGTAACGGCGTTCCGTCGGAGCCCGCTTTCTGTGGTTGCCAAATCGCCAGTGGCTCACTGGCTTTCCCCGCGAGTAACAAGTACTGCTCGCGCGGAGGTACAAAAAGACTGCTCACTCCGGTCGGCAACGTCAACAGCGCGCCCATCTGTGCACTCTTGCCCGTGCCGACAATCATATGCAGCTCCAGCGGCCCTGGCCCTGGCACGTAGCCAAGAATGGGCGCACCCAAATGGGGTCCAGACGTCGCTAGGTCGTCACTGCTCAAGGTCGAACCAATTGTGCCTGGTCGAATCGATATACCAGGCGTTTGGCCGCCTGTGAGCGCTGCGGTGACAAGCGCGATCGCAAGATAATTCATTGCCATCCTCCTTTTTTGTTTAATGCACTGCCAGTGAAATGCTTACGGCGCGCCGACCGTGGGGGTTCCCGGCGCACTGATCGTCACGCTCGTGGTTGTGGTGCTCGTGGAACCCTTATGGCTTAGCCCAACGCCAATTCCGACTGCGGCGGCTGCCCCGGCAGCTACAATCAGTCCCCATGTCTTGCCCGATACCCCGGCGGCGCTACTTTTATTCGTGGCTGGGCGTGCTGGAGACTCGCTGGATGACACCGGTTTCGCGTTGGCTGCCGCAGTGCTGGCGAAATTGGTTTCCCAGATACTCGTGCTGACCATCTGCCCCCGGAACGAAGCGGACACCTGCAAGCGAAAGCGACCAGGATTGACCGCACGAAAACTCGGTGTGTGTGCCTGGCCCGCGGCGTCTGTCATCACCGTAACGGTTCGTAAACCGTTGCTGAACACTATACTTGCGCCGTCCGCCGGCGCGGTAAACGTAACCACCGCGCCCTCGACAAAGTGATTCTTTTTGTCGCGTATTTCGACTGTTGGTCTAAAGGACGAGGGCTTCTTATTTCCGATGATGTTGGAAGCACCCTCGCCGTCTACAACCGTGATATCCAGGGTGTTCTCCTCTGGTACCGGTACTTGGACTACCGTGGTTTGACCTTCGTTGGCACGTGCGGGCTGCTGCCCAACCTCACCGGGTTGCGCTGGTGAGGCGGGCGGCTGTGGTTGTTGGACGCCAGTGAGGGGCGCGCCGGGCCTTAATCGCACTGCGCCCGTCATGCTTGCGCTCATTTGTCCCTGAAAAAAAGCAAAAATGACGCAAATGCTCACGCTTCCGCGCAGGCGATTCAGGAAAGAGAATATCATCCTAACCTCGATTCCGCACCGCTGCTAAACAGCCGGCACGAACGTTAAAAATCGTCAAAGACACTGCGGGGGATGTGAAACACTCAGGTCTTGCCCACGCTTATATAGCGCCGAACCTTTTGGCGCGAATCTAAGTGCTGGCAAACGTTGCAGCGATTTCCCCAGGGAAGATTGCCCTTCAGAGTAGCACTAAAAGCGTTTTTTGTGCTAGGTACAGTACTCGTTTAGGGGAAGACTTCCCTGGCGGATCAAAGGCGTTACTCTCCATCAGGAAATGTATACCTGATGGACAGTGGGCTGCGATTCTTTGAACATTATTCGCTTGGGTTAGTGCCCGTCAGCGCTCCGTCATTTTTAAAACTGCTTCGGGAAGGGAAGCGCCGTGAATCGTGATCTGCGACGCGGCCTCTTCAATTTCCCGCAGATCAACCGTGGTCAGTTCGACGGCGGCGGCGCCCAAGTTTTCTTCGAGGCGGTGAAGCTTGGTGGTTCCGGGAATGGGCACGATCCAAGGCTTCTGCGCCAGCAGCCAGGCGAGTGCGATCTGCGCGGGCGTGGCTTTTGTTTTTTCGGCGATCCGCTTTAGCAACTCGACAAGAGACTGGTTAGCGGCGCGCGCTTCGGGCGTGAAGCGGGGGGAGATGTTGCGAAAATCGGTGCTGTCAAATTTGGTGTTCGCCTCAATCTTTCCGGTTAGAAATCCTGCGCCTAGAGGACTGAATGGCACAAAGCCGATTCCTAACTCCTCGCACAGAGCCAGGACGCCGTTTTGTTCGGGATCGCGGGTCCAGAGAGAATACTCGCTTTGCAGAGCCGCTACCGGCTGGACCGCCTGCGCGCGCCGGATGGTTTGCGGGCCGGCTTCCGAGAGGCCGAAGTGTTTTACTTTGCCCTGCGAGATGAGATCCTTAACGGCTCCGCCACCTCTTCAATCGGCACGGCCGGATCGACGCGATGCTGATAGAGAATGTCGATGGTTTGCACTTTCAAGCGCTTCAGCGCGGACTCCGCCACTTGCCGGATGTGGTCTGGCTTGCTGTCGAGACCGTAGCGAGTGCCATCGGGGTTGATACCGAAGCCGAATTTGGTGGCGATCACAACGTTGGCGCGGTAAGGCGCGAGCGCTTCTCCGACGAGTTCTTCATTGGCGAAAGGGCCGTACGCCTCGGCCGTATCGAAGAAGGTGACGCCGCGTTCCACGGCAGCACGAATGAGCTTGACTGCTTGCTGTTTTTCCATAGCGGGCCCATAGGCAGAACTCAGTCCCATGCAGCCGAAGCCGAGGGCCGACACTTCCAGGCCGCTTTTCCCTAATGATCGTTTTTGCATTCAGTTCCCTTGTTTTGAGAGTAATGACAAGCGGCGGTTGGGGGGTATCCCGATTCTGCCGAATGATTGCCTGATTCTGCCGAAGCTCATTCAATCTGTTGGACGGCCGGGGTGTGAGGCGGTTATTCTGGTTACGGACATGTTGAGATCTCAGAAGGCAGTGGAGGCGAGCGCGAAGAAGCCGTGCCTGGCGATCGTGCTGAGCCTGGACATTTCGATTGTGCGCGAATTCGTTGCGAATATCAGTTGAACACTGGGGGCACTATTTTCAGAGAGGGGGAATCGACAACACCGATGTCCCAGAGCTAGACACACCCGTGTATCACGACTCGACGCCGAGTTGAGGCAGCGGACGCACGACGTCAGAATACTGAGAGACAGAACGGCGGATACGACCCTTCAAATGATTCGTTTGGGCTGCCTGGAAGAGTGAACATCAGTTTTCTGTCACGATCATCCTGAATGTTATGGCCACTTTACTGAGCCG
>CAWJBS010000083.1:0-66273 GCA_963840845.1 Bryobacterales bacterium | reverse complement strand
GACATTTCGCGCGGTCACAATTCCGGCAAAAGGGGCGTGGATGACGAATAGCCGCGCGTGGTTTGGGCTTCCTGCAAGCCGGCGTCGCTTTGGGCAATGCGGCTGTTGAGCTGTTCGCGGCGGGCGCGGGCCATTTCGTAGTTGGCTTGGGCATCTTTCAGCTTGGCGTTGGTCTCATCCATTTCCTGTTGAGAGATGGAGCGTTTCGCGAAGAGGTCTGCCATGCGGTTGGCGGTGAGTTTGGCCAGATCGAGGTTCGCTTTGGCTTGGGCGATGCCGTTGTCGCTTTCGGCGATGGCGCTTTGGGCTTCCGCGCGGCTGGCTTCCGCTTTGTGATAGCCGGCATCGGATTCCTGGGCGTCCAGCGAGACGAGAAGCTGACCGGCGGACACATGATCGCCTACATGCACTCTTACTGCGAGAACACGGGCCATGGTTTGGCTGGATAATTGCGATTCGGTGCGGGCATGAACAACGCCAGTGGCAGTGTAGATTTGCGGCAGGCTCCCATTTGGGCAGCAATGGTTTGAACAGAGACCGCCGGTTTTTCAGAATCGGCATGCGTGGTGCGCGGGGACTCGCTACATGCGGTGAGCAGAAGAAGAAAGGCAAAGAGCGGTGTGTAAATTTTCATGTAGTTAGTCCTTGAGTGAGGGCGAGTCCAGTGTGAGAGTGCCGGCGGCCGCATCGAGTTGAGCGGCGGCTAAGCGCTGATCATGCAAGGCCGACAGATATTCGGTGCGGCTTTCGAGTACGGCCGATTCGGTGCGCAGTAATTCGTTTACCTGGCTGAGGCCGGCTTGGTAACGATTCTGCGTGATGCGCAAGCTTTCCTCCGCCTGGGCCACGGTGGCTTCGCTCACGGCGATACGCTGATTGGCGGCTTGCAAATCTTCCCAGGCGCGGCGCACTTCGAGGCGAACGGCTGAACTCATGCGGTCGCGCGAAGCTTTGGCGGCAATGAGTTGCTGGCGGGCTTCTTCGATTTGGGTTTTGTCGCGGAAGCCATTGAAGAGATTCCAATTGAGAGAAGCTGCCACGGTGTAATTGGCTCCGCCGCGCGTGACGAAGGTTTGCCGGTCCGCTTCAAAGATGGCTTCGACGCTGACGGTGGGCAGAAGAGTAGCGCGTTCGCGGGCGAGTTGAGCGGTTGCGAGTTCTTCCGTGAATTGCATGCGGAGTTGTTCGGGACGCTTATCGGCTGCGCCTTTCTCAAATGCAGCGAGGCCGTTGGGCGCAGGGGCGTTGGAAGCGGTGAGTGGGGTGGTGAGTTCGTGATCGGTATCGAGAGGCAGGCCGAGCACATCGTTCAGCGTTGCGCGGGCATTGGCAAGATCGACGGTGCGGCGAATTTGTTGCGACTTCATGCCAGCGAGGTGGACGCGGATGGAGAGCACATCGGCGTCGGTAGACATGCCGGCCTGGTGAATGTTTTGCGCGCGTTCAAGATCGGCTTCGGCTGATTTAACAGATTGGGTGGCGGCGTGCAGAGCAGCGGCGCTGAGAACCGCATCAAGATAAGCGCGAACGGTGTTGAACGTGACTTCGGATTCGGTGCGCTGAACATCGGTGGCCGCGATATGCTGCAGCGCTTGACCCGCGCGGATGGCGCTTTTCGTTTGCCCGGCGTCGAACAGCGTTTCCTGCGCAGTGAGCGCCGAACGGAAATTATCGAGCGCGTTGGGACGATTGAGCGGCCCCAGTTCGAAATTCGCCGCGCCGAACTGGTGCTCGGTCAGAAGCGAAGAAAATACGAATACCGGATTATTGCTTCGAGTGGCGGACTCCGCATAATTCAAGGTTGGCAGGTAACCGGCGTGGGCGGATTGCGTATAGGCTGCGGACGCTTTGACCAAGGCATGGGCGGATTCGAGGGATTTATTCTGTCGCAGGGCGAGCTGGACGGCTTGTGTTAGAGAGAGCCGGTCTTGCGATAACAGGGGGCCCGAACAAAGTAATAGGGATACGAGGAGGAATCGCATTTCTACTGGCGAAGATGCGAAGAACGGAAAAGGGTGACAGCGAAAGCTAGACGATGCGGCCGGAGGATTTCTCACCGATGAGGCCTTTCATGGGGAAGGCTTGGGCAATGAAGTAGCCCAGAGCGTCGCTCGCGTGCGTGCGGGCTGGGTCGGACTTATCGATTTCGTTGTTGGCGGTCCAAGTGACGCGTTCGAGATCGAGAATCAGCTCTTTGCACTGGGGACTGATGAAGAGGCGGGTGTCGCCGGCATAGCTGTGAAGGCGAGCATTGAGGCAATTGACACGGTCTTTGACGAATGGGTTGACAGTGTTGATGAAGTATTGGGGCGTGAACGTGCCCACCCATTTGGCAAAGAAATCTTTGATGATGTTCCAATCTGTCTGCGCGCCTGAAGTCCGTTTTTGATTGCCGGACGCATCGCCATACACCTTGACGATGAGAGGGCGCTGGAAGAAAGCCACTTGCTTTTCGAGGATTAACGCTTGCTCCAGAAAGGCGTCGCAGGCTTTGAAGGTATTGGCGTTGGGCTTGATAACGATTTCGTGGAGGACGTGCACCACGTCTTCGATTTTCTGGATGAGCAGCATGCACATGGGATTGACGTTGAAATCGATAGCCCATACGAGATCGCGCATTTTATCGAAAAAGAGCGGTTTGACGTGCTCCGCTTTGTTGAAGACTTCGTAAACGCGATGGTGGCCGAGGTTGGTGAACTCGGCTAAGATTTCCTGACGATAGGCTTCCGGAGACATGTCGTTGGCCATGCTGAGCAGTTCAGCGGGTTGAATTCTGCCGCCTTGCTCGGTGGTGAAGTGGAAGCCGGCCCATTCGGGTTTCGCGAGGGATTCCTGATAGGTGTCATAGAAATGGTTGCAGCCTTTCGGTGTGCCAATGAAGAGGGCGCGCCCTATGCGATCACTCAAAGCCGGACGGATGGCTTCGCCCCAAGTTTGCCCGTTGACGATGCCGGCCTCATCAATGACGGCGAAATCGAGACCACTGCCACGAATGCTATCGGGTTTGAAGGCACTGATCAGCGTGATGGTGGAATTCCAGACGAGGTAGATGATCTTATCCTGATCGTTGGGGCGGCATTTCCAGTAAGGGCGGGTAAACTCTTTGAGACGATCCCAGATGATGCGTTTGCCTTGCTCTTTGGTGGGAGCGAGATACCAGATGACGCTGCCAGGCGTTTTGGCCGCCATGAGCATTTCTACCATGGCTAAGTGAGTCTTACCGAAGCGACGGCCGGCGACTAAGACGCGGAAACGGGCGGGGGATGAATACACTTCATGTTGGCGAGGAGACAGTTGTAAGTAATTTCTTTCGAATGGCCGTGCCATGCGTTAGTAACTCACCTGCCCGTCCGGGCCCATGACGCCCAAATAATCGCTGGGCGGCGGATTCTTGGCGTATTGCTCTTCTTCGGCTTGTTTTTTCGGCATTCTGGGCGGATAGGCGAGCATGGCGCCGGCGCGGCTGCGGAGCCAGAAGATTGTGGCGGACGGATGGATGCCGGAGGTGGCCATGCGGAGAAGGGTCTCCCAAACGCGCAGATTGCTTTTGACAAAGGCTGCGCGCATGATTCGGCCGTACAAGGTTTCGAGTTCGGGTACGGCGAGACCCATGCGGTCAGCAATGATGTGGACCGCGATGCCCACGCGGGCCATGCGGATCGCGCGACGGCGATTGGATTGGAAGAGATTCATTAGTTTAATAAAACCTTTTAGCCACGGATGAACGCGGATGAACGCAGATAAAACGCGCGCCGGGCTTCTTATTCCAGGTCGGCTAGGTCTTGCCAGTCGTGGAAGGAAAGGAGCTTATGACTGTGGTGGATTTGCCCCAGGTGGCGGCATCGGGAGTTACTAAGTGTTTGTATGCTTCGGGAACGCCTCCTACGAAGTGGTAGATGCGGGTGACGGAATCGGATTCGGTGAGTGTGCCGCGCAGGTGGGCATTGCTGGGAGTTACTTCGTACGTTACGGTCTTTTCGCCTTCGAGGCCGATGTAGAGGTCTTGGGTGACGCTGCCGGGCGTGGGGCTTGCTCCCGGTGACGGATTGTTGGGGAGATCTATTTCTGCTTCCAGGTCGGCGTCAAAATCATCATCATCTGCTGCTGCTCGTGCCGATTCGTGCTGGTTTTTGGCGAGGTTGAAGCGCTGCAGAGCGAGGTCGAATCGCTGTTTTTGCAAAACAAGATTTTGCTGCCAGCGCGCATCATCGTATTTTAGTTTCTTGATCTTAGCGATGTGGGTGAGGGAGCGGGCATATTGGCGCGACGCGGTGGTGCGGTAGCGATCCAAGAGTTCGATTTGATGGAGTTCGGCCGGGGTCCACTGGGTGGAGTCGGGCTGGCGCAGGTAGAGTTGGACCTCAAAATGATCAGCGGCCCGGCGGCGGCGCTGCAGTATCCAGTAGTCTTGCACGGAATCTGCGACCAGAGCAGCGGCTTGTTTGGAACCGGGCTTGCAGTCGGCAAAGGTGTCGTTGAGTAAGTCAAAAAACTCGGATGGGTTTTCGTCCGGAAGGAAGAGCGTCTTCGACGAGGCGCCGTGGGTCATGCTGTTCAGAGCATTGGGGGCATCCGATTGAGGGATATTGTCCGATTTGGAAGCCAAACTAGTTGTCCTTTCGGCTCCAGTTTTACTTTTCGGCGTTCGCGGTTCGCTATTTTTTAGGTGTAAGTTTATGAAAACAAGGGAAATAAAAAATGTGCTTCGGCCGTGACTCCCCCATCGCGGCTGCCGCAACAACGAAAAGATGAAAACGGGGGCCGAGGGGAGAGAGACTAAGAGAGCCGCCAGCAAGAAAAGGCCGAAGCCTGTCTGGTGCTAAGGAGCCCGTTGGTGAATCTGGCTGGACGCTTTCATGGCACAACGAAATGTCGCCTGCGCCGAAGGGCGCGAGAGCACGAGAAGGAATGTCTTAAGTTCTGCCACGCGTCCTTTGTCTGACGGCAAGAGGAGACGACATGCAAGTAATGTACCGCCGTTGTTCGGGGTTGGACGTGCATAAAGACAGCATCACAGCCACGATTTTAGTTTTCGAGGAAGGGAAGGAACGGGAGAAACGAACGAAAGAGTTCGGTACCCATTGGAAAGAACTACAACGATTGGCGCAGTGGCTGCGTTCTTGCCAGGTAGAGAAAGTGGCCATGGAATCGACCGGCGTGTACTGGAAGCCGGTATGGAACGTATTGGAAAAGACGCTGTCGTTGGTTTTGGCAAACCCCTATCAAGTGAAGAATATGCCGAGCCGGAAGACGGATGCCAAGGACAGCGAGTGGCTGGCGGAATTGCTGGCGCATGGATTGATCCGCCCCAGTTTCGTACCGGGAGAGGAGATTCGCGACTTGCGCGACTTAATGCGCTATCGAGTTAAGTTGACTGGCGAGTACAATCGCACCCACAACCGAATTCACAAAGTATTGGAGGACGCCAACATCAAGCTAGACACGGTATTGAGTGATTTATTGGGGGCGAGCGGACAGGCCATGGTGCGCGGCATTGTCAAGGGGCACACCGATCCAGGGTGGTTGGCGGATTACGCCAAGGGGACGTTGCGCGGCAAACGGGACGAGTTGGAGTTAGCGTTGCGCGGCCGCATTCGCGAGCACCACCGATTCATGTTGCAAGAGCTATTGGATGATTTGGATTTCATCGCCGCTAAGATCGGCCGCTTGGAAGTGGAGTTAGCGCGGCGCATGGAACCACATGCGGAAACGGTTACCCGGCTCTGCACCATTCCCGGACTGGATGTGTTGACAGCTTGGACACTGTTGGCCGAATTGGGCACGGACATGAGCGTATTCGCCAGTTCAGGACATGCCGCCAGTTGGGCGGGGCTCTGTCCCGGGAATCGGGAGAGCGGCGGTAAGCGTTTATCGAACCGAGCCAAGAAGGGCAATCGCTGGCTGCGCCGCGCGTTGTGCCAGTCGGCTTGGGCCGTTACGCACAAGAAGGACTGCTATTTGCAAGCGAATTTCCTACGCCGGGTCGCCAAAGGTGGCCTCAAAAAGACGATTCTTGCCACCGCGCATCAGTTGCTCGTTATCGCTTATTGCATGATGCGTGACGGTACCGTTTATCGCGAGTTGGGCGGTAATCATTTCGACGCTTTACGTCCCCAACGGACGACGAGTAAATTGGTACGGCGCCTTCAAAAGCTTGGCTATCAGGTGATTCTACAGCCTATCTCGAATGAACCGAAACCGCGCCGTGGCCGGCCCTGTAAGTGCAAAGAAAAAGGGATCGATTGCAAACATCTGCTCGCCATTCCGCAGCCTCCTACTTCCTTCCTGCAGCAAGGGACAACTTATTGAAAAATATGCGCCTTAAAAATCCCCGTTTTCGAAGGACTGGAATGAGACGTCCTTTCGGGCGGTCCATTGAAGATCGCGCTGCTCAGTTGCAACATTTGAACACACCTCACATTTGGACATAGCCTGCGAGTTGGATCGCCTCAGAGGCGGCCCAAAACGGCGCTGGCGCCCTCGGAGTAGACTTGAGGAAGGCCATGCGGTTTACCTTATCGAGCGCCCCAAAAAACTTCCCCAAACGCTCCTCATTGGCGTGTTATTTTCTTGACTACCGGCTTCGCCAGATTTGCATGGACTGGCTGAACGGCATCGCGCTGCTAGCGAATTTAGGTGCTCTCCGACTAGGGCGAGCGCATCGCCCCTGTTCGCGGAGAGCGGCATGTATTGACTGCGCCTTCCTACAAAGGTAGATAGCGTTTCCGTTGTAGGTTTCTATTTGCATTGATTCGCGGAATTGAATGTTTCTTGGGTAAGTATGTGAAATAAAGCCAACCACTGGCACCAGAGGTACTTTGACTTCAAAACCCTGCGGCGGGGGATGCCTGCAACGGAATTCTGAAGCGGCAACTTTGTCTTATTGGGATTCAGAAACCAGTCACCGAAGCGAAACCTGCGCTTCGGCTAGCGAATTCGCTTCCTGTCGCGGGTGCGCTGCATTGGCTAGCCGTTGTCCTGTCGCGAGCAGCGGACGCTCGATGAAACGGTAGCTAAGAAAGGCAAGTAATAGCGCTGCAGAGAGCCGTAGCGGAAGTTGCCAATGCGAATAGGGTCCGGAACTTAAGAATAACTGTTGCCATAGGTAGATACTGTACTGGGAAAGTTTTCCCACCCACTTCAACAGTGGCAGTTCGAGGGCGCCCGATGACCAGAGGGCCGGATTTGCGATGGTGCTCCCCAGGAGCAGGCAGATGAACAAAGCCTGGAGAGAGTCGGCGACTCCCTGTAGCTCGTGGTTCCACAAATCCACGGTCACAAAGCCAGCGAAGGCCAGTGGGATAAGGATCTTCGGTGCCTTTTGAAAAAGAGGTTTAAGGGACGCCCACGCCAAGGCCATAACCGATCCGCACATGATGGAATCAAGCCGCATGCCCGTGTGATAACTCGCAAAAGTGGGCAGGGGCCAATTGACCTGCCTCCAGGCCAAGACTCCAACAATTCCGATGATCGCAATGAGACGAGAACGGCGTATTCCGGCGAGCGCTAATAAAAAGGGCCAAACTAAGTAGAACTGCTCCTCGATGGAGAGCGACCAGTAATGTGCGGTAAACCACCCGAATCGATCAAGATAGTTGCGGTAGAAAAATAAGGCCGCGACAATCTGTCGCCAGTCCACGCTAATTATTCCGATCGCTCCTAGTGTTGCAATCACAGACAAATACGTCAGTGCCGCCGGTAAAATACGAAAGGCGCGGCGGATGTAAAAACTCTCGAGCGCTACGCCTTGATCTACCAAACGCTTCGTAATGAGGAACCCGCTGATACAGAAAAAAACGGCTACACCATTAGATCCGGATCTTTCGACATGAGCCGTAATTCCGGGATAGTGGAGGAAACGGGCGAGTTTGCTGGTTCCAAAGCCGGTCCAGGCGTAGGCATGGTTGAGCAATACTAACGAGATAGCAATACAGCGCCAGCCGTCCAGTGTCGGTATATACGACGATCGAGTTTGCAAAACATCCGAAGGGTTGTGCAAAAAATAGATGAGAGTTGCTGGTAAGCACGCAGCAATCTTCTCCCTGGTAGAAGATCATATGTAATTTGCGCGACAGGCGCATCTAAACTTTAGTAACTGTAGATAATACTTGGTGTTTTAATGCTAAAAACTGATTGAGAGAAGCCACGAAAATGGAAAGTGGAGTAGATGGAACTGGACGTGGCCTTTTCTTGGTGGTGGATCGAAGAAAAATCATTTGTTACGTTAAGCGGCTCACGCGTCAACGACTTGCCTGTTAACCATTTCCGAGTGCATTGTGGACAATGAGCCACAAGCCACCTTTTAGCGTAGACGTCCTTTCGGTCCAAGGTTCCTACGGTGACTCCCCGATCGCGGCTGCCGAACAACGAAAAGATGAAAACCGGGACGCTGGCCTGGGGGAGGCCGCGGGTGTTTAATTGACGGGTCAGGCAGCTCTGCAAACAATAGCACTTGGAAATCCCGGTTTTCGCAGTGTGCACGAAAAACACGGGAACTTTTTCGCCCTAAATGGAACCGAACGACAGGCCGGACACACTTAGGGTTTGGGCGTGGCGTGCGGGTTGTAATTGGCCGAGTTTCTGCAAATTTTAAGCGGGTGTTTTCGCCTTTGGATCGCCCCAGAAGCGATCAAAAACAGAGATGGACACCGTTGGATTTGATTTTCTGAAGGCGATGCGGTGGATCAAGTACTCGTAGCTAAAAACGACCCCAACGCTCTGCAAAGGGGTGTTCTCACCGGTGATGCTGACTTCGGCAAGGTCGGCGTGGACCTTGGAAACCGCTTCGCGTTCGGCGCGCATCTGGTTGAAGCGCGCCAGTTCCTTTTCGAGATTACGCTGGGTGCGGGATTGCTGGAGCGTTAAGTTGGTGAGCGCCTTGGAATTGGCAAGCTGAATGGCGCCTTGTTCAAGGAGATAACGCTCCTCGTCGCTGGCAATGAGGCCGAGTTTCTCGGTTTGGTCGCGGAGAGCGCGCAGATTGATTGCGCCTTCGTAGACCGGGATGCGGGAAAGTTTCCATTGAAGATTGGCGACTTCCTGGATGACAATGCGCTCCATGTCATTGCCTGGCTTGTAATAATCCATGACCGTGGTGACCAAGTGATCGTATTCTTCACGATCTATTGGATGAATCGCAAGCGTTTTAGCACAGAGGCCGTGCTTGCGAGCGTTCTGTGAACTGGTCTGTTTGGTTTCCGGAGACAGTGCGCCGTGTGATTTTGTGGCGTTGATCCGGTTGGCGTTAATTTGGGCTTCTGAAGCCATGTTTTTGGTTCCTTTTGAACGGAGATTTAACTGCTAGAAACAGGCTCAGGTTAGCTTTGGGGCCGTTCGCGGAAATGATTTTTTCCGTATAAGTGTCTGGAAGAAAAGGAAATATACTTATTGATCTTTTGTCACCGAGATTTTGAACGACATTGTGTATGATCGTCCAACCGGAGGTTTTGACGATTGACGAGAGACGACAGTCTTATTTCCAGCGATATCGAGAGCCAGCGGCCTGGGGTTGTGAAGGTTGCAATCGCAGCTGCTTTTTGTGCGGTGGCTCTCAACCTTTACCACGCGCTTTCCAGTCCCTTGGGCGGGGTGTTGGGAGCGATCATTCTTTTGGTGGCCGCAATGGGGATGGGACGTGGGCGGATTTGGGCGGCATACGGGTTGAGCTTGATGCAAGGAGTGTCTGGCATCGCGGCGTTTACGGTGTTGCTTCAGGTGAGCGAGATGGAAAGAGTAGTGGGGCTGGTGGTGGTATGCAGTTTGACGCTTCTCTATTTTTTAGCGGGGCGGGCGCTGGCGAGGAGCGGCGGTAAACGGGGAATGGGGGCGGCTTGGATTGCGGTGGCGTGCTTGACAACGATTCCTCTATTCTTCGTGCGGGCGTATGTGATTCCGACGGGTTCGATGGAAGACACACTGCTGGCTGGGGATCATGTTTTTGTGCGAGTGTTTCCGCACGCGGTGTTGAAGCGGGGCGATCTGGCGGTGTTTCGCTTTCCCTTTGACAAGAAGGAAACCAGCGTTAAGCGGGTGATTGGGATGCCGGGTGACCGGATGCGGATTGTGGCGAACGTGGTGTATGTGAATGGGGCTGTGTTGAGGGAACCGTATGTTGTTCATAAGATGCGCGATCAGAATGAGTTTCGGGATAACTTGCCGCAACCGGACGAGCGAGCCGAAGAAGTGTTAGCGAACCCGAGTTTGAAGGAGGGCGGCCGGGATATGCTCCTGCATCACGTGGTGAATGGAGAGGTGGTTGTGCCGACGGGGCAATATTTGATGCTGGGGGACAACCGGGATAATTCCTTGGATGGTCGATATTTCGGATTCGTGGATGAGGCGGATGTGACGGGCAAGCCGTTTTTGATTTACGACTCGGATGAGGCGAGCACTGAATATTTGGCGAGTGCGAGCGTTCCTCGGATGCCGAAGATGCCGAAGGTCCGGTGGGAACGGATGTTTCGGGTTTTGTAATCGCCCACTTCGCAGACTCCTTTTTTTGTGGTGGAGGGGGCCTTATGGTCTTTAAGGTGCGGGAGCGACTCGTTGACCGGCTGGCCAGCGGCCAGAGCCGTAATCTTCTGGGCGCTTGTTTGGCGCACATGCTGCATGACGGTTACACCGATCAACTCTACGCGTTCCTGCCGGTTTGGCAGACGCAGTTCGGCCTTTCCTATATGGGGGCTGGCCATGGTGCGGGCGCTCTATTACGGGACGATGGGCGGACTGCAAGTGCCGGCCGACCGATTCACGCGCGGGTTGACGGCACGATGGGCGCTTACGGTTGCGACCTTGGTGGCGGCGCTTGGCTTTGTTGTTATGGCATCGCCGACCGGGTTCGCCGGCCTGTGCGTAGGGCTTCTGCTGGCGGGCACCGGATCGAGTCTGCAACATCCACGCGGATCGCATTTGGTGACGGAGAGTTACGGTGTAGGAGAGTCGCGCGAGGCGCTCGGGATATACAACTTTTCGGGAGACATAGGAAAGGCGATTCTGCCCGCGATTGCCGCCCTGCTGCTGGCGGTATGGCCGTGGCGAACGGTGGTTGGGCTCATGGGTTTGCTCGGGCTGCTGGTGGCAGCGGGTCTCCTTGCGCTTGTGCCGAAGGAGTCTGCGCGCGTTCCGATTGAGCGAGATCATGGAGGCACGGGCGAAGCTGGCCGCGGTTTCGGCATACTGCTTGCCATCGGCATTCTGGATACGGCGACGCGCATGGGATATCTGCTGTTTCTTCCATTTATCATTCAGGCGCGCGGAGGATCGTCAAAGACGGTTGGTTTTGCACTGGCGCTTTTGTTTATGGGCGGGGCGTTCGGCAAGGCGAGTTGCGGCTGGCTTGGCCGGCGCGCGGGCGTTGTTGCTAGCGTGATTGCCACTGAAGTTGCGACCGCCGCGTTGATTGGCGTTACGTGCGTAACGCCGTTGACGCCAATGCTGGCGGTCCTGCCGTTCCTGGGCATTGTGCTGAATGGCACATCGTCGGTGCTCTATGGGACGGTTCCCGAACTCGCCCCGAGAGGGAATACTGGCCGTGCGTTCGCGTTGTTTTATACAGGTGTGATCGGCTCGGGCGCGCTGGCGCCGATCGTCTATGGGGCCATCGGCGACCATTCTAGCCGGACGATCGGCATTCTTTCGGCGGCGGGTACGGCGTTGGTGATTGTGCCGCTGGTATTGAGTTTGCGGAGTGCTTTCGCGGGTTCAACGAGGAAACCCGCAGAGGCTTAACGTTGCAATTCGAATATGGTGTTCTTGTTGGATGTGTCGATGAGGGCGCGGCCGCGTTGCAGAGTGAGAGTCATGCGATGGCCGCCGACGGTGACGGAGTAGATACCGCTATCGGCGTCGAAGAGTTTCCAGGTGCCGGAGCCGCCGTTGGAGGTAACGATAGTTCCGTTTGCGAGAAACTTCACCGCGCCGAGTTCGGGCTCGCCCTGAAAAAGCAGTTTTTGGGCGTATACGCCGGTGATGGGATCGGGGCCGCCGGCGCTGGAGCCAAAGGAGACATTGCCGGTTACGACAATGACATAGGGAGTGGTTTGGCGGACGAGCTTACTGTTTACGGGGGAGACGCCCACCATCACACGGGTGCGTTGGGTAACGGAGCCGTCGTAGGTGACGCCATTGGGGAGATTCCTGGTGGTCATGGCGGCGCCGGAGGTTTTCGGATTGAAGGCTGCGGCGAAGCTGGGTTTGCCGCCGATGTTAAAGCCTTCGTTGGCGCCGCCCCAAGTCCAGGTGATGTGGAAGTGGCCGGGTTCGGCGAAGAAGAAGTAGTAATGATCGCCGACGAAGCTGTCGATCAGGGCTTGGTTGTTACCGGCGTGTAAAGGCGCGGGCGCGTCTAGTTTCAGCGACTGAGAGACTGCCGGAACAGCCGCAGCAAGCAGGCAGACTGTGGCAAAAATATGTGAAAAAAAGGAAGAGTGCTTCATGGATTATCAGGCCAATATAGCAGTACTGCCGAGCACCCGAGGCGGCGTTGTTAAATAAAGCCGAGATTGTACTCGTTGGGGTTGAAGTTGCTCAAATTCGGAAAAACTCCCAGCAGGTTGTTCACTCCGAACCACTGTGCTAGAGTAGCGCCATATTGGTCGAGCGAGGTGGTGGGAATCCAGTTGCCGCGGCTCTCGGCATCATTCTCGCCGCCGAGAACCAAGGCCGGAAACTTGCCATAAAGGCCGCCTTTAACCGCACCTCCGACAACCAGGTGATGCCCGCCCCAGGCATGATCGGTACCGCCGTTGGTGTTCGGCTGAAACGTTCTGTTGAATTCCGATTCGGTAAACAAGGTGACGTCGTCGGCTGCGGCGATGGTTGAGTCTTCCATGGCCGTTGAGAAAGCAGAGACTGCGTCACTGAGTTGTTGATACAGAGCGGTCTGCGAATTCAATTGATCGGTGTGCGTGTCAAAGCCGCCGAGAGAGGCAAAGAAGATCTGGCGGTTTGCGCCGAGTTGCTTGCGGGCCCGAATCAACTGCGCCACTTGCGCCAACTGCTGACCCAGGGATGTGGCCGGGAACTCAACGGGAAGGGGAGCGGTGCTAACGGCGTTCTTTACGAGGGCAGCCATTTCAATGGCTCCTTGCAAGACGCTGCCGGACGCCTGTACGAGCGTGACGCCGCTATCGAGTTTGAAAATCTGCTGTAGAGCGGCATCTCGCGCGGCCACGGCGGTAGAGCCATCTTCGCCCAGCAACCCGAACCCATCACCGCTGATGGAAGCTTGCTGAGAGGACTGCCCGACCAAGAGTGCGCTGTTGCCGTTGACCGAAATGCCGGTGGCGCAACTCTGTGCGTTGGCTGGTGGGAATAAATCGGCCACACGGCCTCCCCAGCCGGTAGTTAAATTTTCGAGAGGTGCGGCGGTTTGCCATTCCTGCTGCTGGTCTGCGTGGGAAAACAGATTTGCGGGCTTGCTCGAGCCACTTTGATATTGGCTGCGGGTCAAGGGGGCGACCAGAGTGCCGACGTTGAAGTTAATGGCGACGTTTCCGCGGCCATATAGATTCGCCAGCGCCGTCATATTGGGGTGCAGTCCGTAACCTGTGGTGCCCAAAGCGAGCGGGTTTTTGATGGCCAAGTTTGCTCGCAGAGTATTGTATTGCGAAGCCGCTGAACCGCTTATTGGAATGACCATGTTGTTGGAGTCGTTGCCGCCGAAAAGGAAAACGCACACGAGCGCCTTGTAGTTGGCCGGAGTGGTGGCAGCGAAAGCAGAGATCTTGCCGAGGTGGCCAAGTGTTGCGGCGGCGCCCACGGTGGTGGCGAGCTTAAAGCCTTTTTCCAGCAGGAATCTTCGGGAAAAAACGTTGTTTGTCTTGGATTTCATTTGTTACTCTTCGGACTCGTTAATGTTGGACCTGATACTGCGGCGATACGGCTACTAAATAGACTGCATTGCGGGCACGCGTATTCGCATCACTAGTGGCCAGCATGGCGGGCATAATGGCGCTGAGCATGGCGGGCGGCATTGGCTCGCCCAATAGGGCTTGGCTGACGGCGTTCAACATGACGGTTAAGCTTGTCGATTCAGTGGCGGTGTTGGTGTCGGACGCTAGTTGTGCGAAATTCGTCAAGTCGATAACGATATCGCTGCTGATCTGGTTTTGGACGGCTCGGTAGGCATAGTTGGCGCGATCGAACGATGTGGCTTGGCTGAGGATCTGGAATTCCGGCGCAACCGTTGACGAGCCAGGAAGAGTGTAAAAAGGCGAATAGTAGTTGAACACGCTAGGGGAATTGAACAGATTCTGGCCCATGTTGGCCGCGGAAGCGGCTAAGGGTGACGCCGAGGTAGTGGCGGCGTTTAGGGCTCTTAGCAAAGCCACGGTATACAGGACAGGCTCACTCAGATGACCCTGGTTGGCAGGGAGGGTGGAACCATCGTTACCGGCAGCCTGATCGGTGAGGATTGCCGTGACGGTTTGTTTGAGGTCGCCGTTTGACTGCGCAAAGACGGTAGCGACACGACTTACATAAGCGGGCGCCGGATTGCTAGTTACTAAGTGCTGGATTAATCGCAAGGCTACGAATGGGGCCATGTTCGGTAGGGTGCTTTGCGGGCCTTTGCTTTCCTCGATGGTCTGCAGCGCCAGATTAAGATCGCCTTCGGCCGAGCCGGTTTGTATGGTTGTACCGAGAAAGACTTTTGCTGTGTTGTCGTGGTGCGCTTCAAAAGGAACCATCGGCGATTGAAAGCAGGGTGGGTTCGGCCACTTCGAGGTGGTAGAGCAAGCGGGATAAGTCCAACCCGTCAGGACTCTCGCCAAGGCACGTACATCGTTTTCGGCTATAAGTAGGTGTCGCCGGGGTGGTGGTCGGACTGCCGTCGGCATTCTGCTCTACGAGGCCGATCGTGAAGAGCTGCATCAACTCGCGTGCGTAGTTTTCATCGGGAGATTGGGTGGCCGTGGGGATGTCGTTATTGACCATGTCTAAGTAGTGCCCCATGACCGGACTCAAGGTCACGTCTTTCAGTAAGGCGGCATAGCTGCCGAAGGCATCGTTCAGCAACATTTGTTGATAGGGCATCATTTGGTAGTAATCAGTCAGTTTTACGCCGGAGACGACCGTGATTTGACCCAAGGCAAAAGCCACGCGCTGGCGGAGCTGATCCGGTCTGGTGAGCGCATTTTTGAAGAACTGTTCTTGCAGCGAGGAGAGATTTGACGTTGTGTCGATGGGCAGGCTGTAAGTGGAAGCGGGCTCAGCGAATTGCTCGGCGAGCCAAGCTGTCATGCCAACGCTCTGAAGGTGCGCAATGTCGTCGGCAGTGGGACCCCAAGTGGCATGCTCAAGGAAGCGCTTGGCGGCGGCGTAACTAAGGGTTGAGCCGCTGTTTTCAATCGTCACCGCTACGGCGTTCGATGTTATCGCTCCGGGGATTGGGATTTTGCACGATCAAAGCAGCGACGCCGCCAACCGGAGATTGAACGGTACCGGTGGCGACTAATTGCGAACTGCCAACCCACTTGACTGCCAGTGACGCGTTGCCGAGAAAGACTTCGGCGCCCTTCGCGAATCCGGTGCCTACAATCGTGATCGATTTATTTGCTCCCGCTGTGACTTGAGGCGTGGCAGAGGTGATAACGGGTATAGGATTCTCGAACGCGACCTGTGCAGCGTCGGACTTGCTCGAATCCGCTGTGCTGGTGGCTGAGACTGTCACGCTTACGGGAATGATGGCGGGTGCGCTGTAAGTGCCGGTAGACGTGATGGTGCCAAGGGTTGCATTGCCACCAACAACGCCATTTACTGCCCAGGTCACCGTTTTCGTGTCGGTGTTGCTTACGGTGGCTGTGAAGTTAGATGTTGTCAGTCCACGCATCGTTTTTGTTTTTGGTGATACTGAGACCGCGATAGGTGCGGTGACGGCAAGTGTTTTCGCATTCGAAACGGTAGCGCCCGGGTTGGGATTCGTCACTGTGACATGAATCTGTATTCCCGCAGCCGAAGCCGAGGTACCCTTTACCGTAATCTGCGTAGCCGATTTTGATGTTATGGTTATCGCCGTCTTGTCGTCGAACGTCACTAAAGCAGACGACATAAAACCGGTGCCGCTAATGGTGAGAGTGAACGGCGTGGCGCTAGTCACGTCAGAAATGCTGAGCGAACTAATGGAAGGGACGAGGTTCAGCAGAGTTA
Source organism: Bryobacterales bacterium (assembly GCA_963840845.1). Lineage (GTDB taxonomy): Bacteria > Acidobacteriota > Terriglobia > Bryobacterales > Bryobacteraceae > Bog-105. Next base: position 50,127 of record CAWJBS010000083.1, on the reverse strand, counting down.
CGGTGGCCGACGCGATCTGGGTTGGGTCTGCGGTGCTGACGGCATCTACGGTTATGACGTTGACAGAAGGCACGATTGCGGGCGCGGTGTAGTTGCCATTTTGATCAATAGTGCCGTTGACCGTACTTCCCGCCCACAACTTTATTCACGCGCCAGGTGACGGCCGTTATTGTTGTGTTGACAACCGTTGCATGGAAGGCTGTTTTGTCGGAAGCGTGCAGCGTGGCGGTTGTGACGTTGAGCTTGATGGAGACGGAAGCAGTTGCCGGAGCGGCGAGCGAGGTGAATGCAACCACTGCTATAAGTAGCGCAGGCGGTGTAAGGCGAAAACGACGGGCAAAAGACAAAGAGAAGCTCCTCAGATAAGGGGCTTATCGGTCTGACGGCGAGCCGTTTGAGAAAGCGAGTTTTCAAAAAGTTTGCCTACATCCCGTCTGGGGAACGAATAGGTTATCTCAGCTGGCGTTGTTGCATAATTCCTGGGTGAGTTTATCAGACGAGGCACAAGCAAACCCGAGGATCGACGCCTCAAGCCATCTTGGCGGAAGCCCAGGCGGTCCATCAGCGTATCCATTAATAGCATGCATTGCGTTGGCCGACCAAACTTGGTCAGAAGCGAGTGGCGCTAGTTCGAGCAGCGAGCGCCGGCGAGAAGATTGCGGAGATTGAAGCGTGGGAGCGAAAGCGGCGGCGGCGCTAACGATGCGCGCGGTGGCTGCGGCTTGTGGAGTGGCAGCGGAGGCTGGTAGTGAAAGGATGATGGGTACGAGGATGGAAAGTAATGTTTCATGGGCTTTCTTGAAGTTTTCGCCTTGGTCAATTGGCGGTGCGGCTGCCTGGAGGATTGCCAACGGGCTTTAAAGATGTCTTAGAGTCGAAAAGCCTTCTTTGTTGTAATGTTTTGTAAAGCAATCACTGGACTTGCCGAGAACCGCCTGGGCGTTCTTGAAAGGCAGGCGGACGGTGACCACGGTGCCCCGGCCGACTTCGCTTTGCACGTGAATGGTTCCGTTTTCGGCATCGAGAATGGCTTTACATATAGATAAGCCGAGGCCCGCGTGGGCAGCGAGTTGGGAGCGCACTTTGTCGGCGCGGTAGAAGCGATCGAAAATTCGCGGGAGGTCGGCCGGGCCCATGCCGATTCCGGTGTCGGCGACGCTTAGCGTTTGGTAATCGGCACCATGGCGGGTGGTTACCAACACATCTCCGCCGGGACGGTTGTAGCTAATCGCGTTCAGAATAAGATTCATAACCACGACCGCTATACGGTCGGCCAAATTGAGCACGGGCGCGGGCGACAAATCGTGTCTGAGGGTGATCTGGCGGCTGAAGGCTAGGGGTTGAAGCTGATTGGCGCAGCGCAGGGCGATATCGGCAAGATCGACTTCGGTGGGCTCGGCATTTGTGTTGCCCCTGTCTATGCGAGCCAATTCCAAGAGCGTCTCTGTGAGACGGCGCATTTGCTGGGCGGTATCAAGACAAACCTCCAGCGCCTGTTTGTATTCAGCAGAGGTGCGGGGGCGCGCCAATGTGGCTTGGGCTTCGGAGATCATGATCGCGAGCGGAGTGCGCAATTCGTGGGCCGCATCAGAGGTGAATTGTTGCTGGCGATCGAAGGCGCTCTCCAAGCCTGCCAAGGTGGTGTTTAAGAGGGCCGAGAGCTGGCCCAGTTCATTGTCCGAATCGGTGATGGGAATGCGCGCGGATAGTCTACCTTTGTTGATTTCGGCGGCGGTGGCTTTGATGTGGGCGACGGGTTTAACGGCCCGTGCGATGAGCCACCAACCAACAGCCAGTTCAAGCAGAAGGATGGCTGCGCCCGCCAGCGGGATGAGCCAGGCGACCGCCCTGGCATTCAGTAGATCCGCCGCGACGGAGCGGCCCACCGCGACACAATCGCCCACGCCAGAGCATTGAACGATCTCTCTGTACGAGGCCCAAGTGCGAACATGCGGAAGGGCGTCGCGTTCGGAAGGTTTGGGCGCTGGACTCCCAACTGGAGCGTTCTCGGAATGACGAAGCAAGCTGCCATCGCGCGACCAAATCAGGAAATAAAATCCGGCCTGTGGTCCGAAGAGGGCAAGAGTTTCGGGAGGAACGGTGAAGTCGGGCGGCAGCCCGCCGGCGATGGGCGGCAGACCCGTGGGCGGCAAAAGAGGACGAGGGGCCAGCCAGTGAGGCGCAAAGCCGCCTGGCGGCCGGTGGCGAGGTGGACGGGGAGGGAGCTTAAACGGGGGCGCGTTCTGGCGACGGCCATCGCTAATCATTTTTCGCAAGGTTACGACGCGCATCTGCAAATCGGCATCGGTCTGGCGGAAACGATAGGTTCCCGCTAATTCCTCTACGGCGACGGCAAACGCGGCGAGCATGCAAGCGAAAAGGACAGCCTGCCACAATTGCAATTGCCAGCGAAGGGAGCGGGGCCAAAGCCGGCGGTAAACGGGCTGACGTCAAGCAATGCAATAGCCATGCCCACGGCGGGTAGAAATCAATTCCGCGCCAAGCTTCTTACGAATAGCATAGACATGTACGTCTAGCAGGTTTGAGAGAGTATCTTCGTTCTCGTCGAGCAGATGATCGTGCAACTCGGTACGCGAGATGACGGCACCGCGGTGCATAGCCAGATATTCCAAAATGCAAAACTCGCGCGCCGTGAGGCGCACGGGAACACCGTTCGCGATTACGGTCCGCGAGCGCACGTCGATTGTAATATTGCCGAGCCTAATGACAGTGGCGCTGAGGCCGGCCATGCGGCGTATGAGAGCTCGAATGCGCGCCAGTAACTCGGGAAGGTCAAATGGCTTGACCAGGTAATCGTCAGCCCCCAGGTCGAGCCCGCGCACGCAGTCACGGCTGGCATCACGAGCGGTGAGCATTAAAACCGGCGTGTTTTTACGCTGGCGCAACCGCTCAAGCACCTGCCATCCATCGATCACAGGAAGCATGACGTCCAGAATCACCGCGTCATACTCGGCGGATTCGGCCTTGAAGAGACCCTCTTCTCCAGTGGCGGCCAGATCGACCGCGTAACTCTCTTCGCGCAACGCCTTCGCTAAGCTTTGCTGGAGGCGTGGCTCGTCTTCCACAAGCAAAAGTTTCATTTACGACAACGATGAGGATTTCCCTGGCACTTCACTTGGATGTGCGGCGGGCCGGTTGGGTTCCATTTTTTGCCGACTGTGAAGGTTTGTAAAGAGAGTGCGCCGAAAGAGCGATCTTAATCCTGTCTTCATGTACTCGTCTGTATTCTCCAATTGTGACTAATTCACAGGTTGTCAGCGAAAGGATATTTAGGCGGAACATTACATGAGAGAACTGAAACATGACCTTGACCCACCGAATTCGGCAACGGCCGGGAGGCACCGCAAGCGAAACGCGTTGATACCGGCATTCGGCGCGATGATTTTACTGTTGAACGGCCTGCCGGCATCCGCCGATACGATCGCCGTAACATACGATGCAACGCAGCAGGGCGGATCCAGTTGGGAGTATGTTTATACGATTTCCGGATCGGTTTCAGCCGGAGATCTTTTGGCTGTCTATTTTCCAGTGGCGACAGATTCGGAGATGACGGACCTTTCCACGACGACCGCGGTATTCACCACCAGTGTTTTGCAGCCGGACGGGAATATTCCGGCGGATGGTGAATACGACATCGCGATGAATTCGGCAACATCCTTGTTTTCCGATGTGTTTGCGGTAAGTTTTACTTATTCCGGGACAGGAGCGCCTGGGGCGCAAGACTTTACCCTCTATGATTCATCGTTTGCGACGATCACATCCGGCACAACGACAGAAGCGGCGGCAGCCGCGCCCGAGCCGGGAGCGTGGACGCTGCTGTTGGCAGGATTGCTGGCCGTTGTTGCCTATCTGTCTCTGGGAAAGCCGCGGCAGCACGGCGGGTTGGCCACGCCTGTGGCGGCCCTCATTTTGCTAGCGCTTCCTGCTGCTATTCCCGCACAAACGGGACCGCCGGGTGGCGGGCCTCCCGGCGGGACGCCGCCCAGCGGCGGTGGACCTCCCGGCGTGACAACCAGCCCGATTTCGGGAATGTCGATTGGCCCTTACAACTTACTCAATAGCTATCGAGCGTCAACTTATCAGTATTACTATGAGTACACTACGAGCGTTACCAATACTAATAGCGCCGCCTATACTTACGTGCTTGGTACTTTGACCAGCTCTAGCGCCAATACGGTAGTGGTCTCGGCAACGGTCGAGTTCGGATTAGTGCCCGGCGGCGGGAGCGCCACTGGACTTACGTCATTCACCATACTCCAGGACCGGCGTTATGCCTTCGACCCTTCGAGCCTGAGCTGGGCCTTTACGGGAGCGTCAAGTACGGCGTCTGTGGGAACCAGTACCAGCGCTGTCTCATTGAGTGCGTCGGCTCTTTCGACAACTTATGGTACTGGGATAGATTTGACGGCGACCGTCTCCCCTTCGACGGCTACGGGCACGGTGACCTTTTATGATGGTCCGCTGCCTGTTGGTACGGCCACTGTGGCTTCCGGCTCCGCAGAGTTGCCGGCTTAGCGTTGCCAACAGGCGCGCACACTGTGTCGGCGTTGTATAGCGGCGACAGCACCTATGCCGCCAGCAATTCGACGCAGGAAACCATCACGATCGGCACGGGAGGGGCGGTGTCCAGTTGTGCGGGACTCTCGGAAACCGCTTTGGCCGTGTGCCTCGCCAATGCCTTTGAATCGACGTTGACAAGTTCGCAACTGGCAAGCGCGCAGTTGAGTTATACGCTGGCGAATGCCGAGGTTTGGTCGAATCTGCCAAATCCAGCGCGCAACGGCCTGGAGTTTAGTTCGTTGACCAGCACGCAGTTGGCGGCGGTGCTGCAACTAGCGCAGGCCACGATGAGCGCGCAAGGATACACGCGTTTGTATAACATCATTGGAGCTAACAACATTCTCGGAGCAATATACAACCGGATATGGAGCCGGCTATTACTACGTCGCGATTTTGGGCACGCCTTCCGCCGAGTCTACCTGGCAGTTACAGATTGGCGGCCATCACCTAGCGTTCAACCACACCTTTAACGGGAACTATGCGAGTGCCACGCCTTACTTCATTGGAAACGAACCTTCTCTTTACAATGTGGCGGGCACAACTTACATTCCGATGCAGGGCCCACGTAACGCGGCTTATGCGGTGATGCGTTCCGTCTATGGCAATAGCGGAGCGTTGTTGAGCGGGACGTTCGACGACGTGCTTATGGGCAGCAGCGGGGTGGACGCTTATCCGCACAGCTACCCAACCAGCGGCCGGGGCATCCTTTATACGGCGCTCACGGCAGCGCAGCAGACGCAAGTCAAGTCGATGATGGAAGCTTGGGTCAACGATATGGACAGCAGTACGGCGAGCAGTATCCTTAGCAGCTACGAATCGGCCGATTCGCTTGCGAACACGTATGTTGGCTATTCGGGTACGGGGACAATGACGACTCAGGGCGATTATATCCGGGTGGATGGGCCGCGCGTGTGGATTGAGTTCTGCATACAGAACGGAATCGTGTTCAACCAGAGTTACCACTACCACACAATCTGGCGTGACAAAACGGCAGACTATGGCGGCGATTTCATCGGTCAGTAAGGCGGATTTGGTTTGAGACTTCAGCACTTTGGTTACGTTCTGGTTGCTTTACTGGTTGGAAGTGCGCCGCTCAGGGCGCACTCCATGTATCAATCGGCGGTGTTGCTCGATTTTAAAGGCAATACGGTAGAGGCGGAACTCCAACTGCCGGTTGACAGGCTCTCGATTTCCTTCCGGCAAACCGTCGATGAAGATCACTTTGCAGCGGAACGGGCCGCGCTGATGCCCTATGTTCTGGCGCATGTGCATCCTGCCGATGAGGGCGGCCGGCCGCTCTCAGTGAAATTGAACGCAATGCGCCTTCAGACCATTGAGAAGGCGCAGTATCTTGTCGTTCACCTTGTCTTTACGGCATCGGGCGGCGGCACTATCGACCGTTTCATGCTGAACTACGATGTCATCACGCACGAAATCGTAACCCATGTGGTGCTGGTGTCCATTCGAAGCGATTCTAAAGCGCGCATTCCACCGAACGATCCGTTGTTGATCGGAGTCCTTCGGGGGCAGGAGAAATCTCTATTGGTTGATCGGATGAGGATTTTATGAAAGGGCACACTCGACTCTTAGCCGTGCCGGTGCTAGTGTCTCTTTTGGCGGACTCGAGTTATGCGCACTCCATGTATCAATCGGCAGTGATGCTCGATTTTTCAGGCCGCGAGACTGAGGCAGAGTTGCAACTACCGTTGGAGCGTGTGCAAGCAGCCTTGGGCAGAGATACCGGAGCGCCGGTTGCGAATTATGTGCTGAGCCATTTCGGCGCCCGAGATTCCGCGGGACACCCTTTCACTGTGCGGCTTGTGGGGGCGATCAGCATAAAGGAAGTGGATGATGCGCCTTACGTTGTATGCAAGCTCAGCTTGAGCGCGCCCGGCCGGCAGACTCCTGAGGTGTTTGACGTGGAGGATGACGTTTTCGCGGACCGCTTACCTGGTCAAGTGGCATTGATTTCTATCCGATCTGATTGGCAGAACGGAGTTTTCGCCAACGATCCGCAACTGATTGGCGTGATTCGCGGCAATGCGCGTTCCGTGACGGTCGATCGGAGCGGGGGGAACTGGTTCAAAGGCTTTGGCAGCGTATTTAGGCTGGGTGTGCGACATATTGCGGAAGGAACAGATCATTTGCTGTTTCTGCTGACGCTCTTGCTACCTGCGCCTTTATTGGTGCGCGGCGCGCGTTGGTCAGAGGCGGCCGGTATGCGTCAAAGCCTGCTTCGGATTGTTAAGGTGGTGAGCTCGTTTACGGTCGGACACTCCATTACCCTTGCGTGCGCGGCGCTGGGGGTGGTTCACGTGCCGAGCCGCCCGGTTGAAGTGTTGATTGCCGGGTCGATTCTGGTGTCGTCCATTCACGCACTACGTCCTATTTTTCCGGGGCGCGAAGCCGCCATCGCTGCGTCGTTTGGTTTAATTCATGGTTTGGCGTTTGCCAGTACGCTTAGCGAGTTAGGATTGGGCCGCTGGGAGCGTGTCGCTAGTATTCTTGCGTTTAACCTCGGCATCGAAGGGATGCAATTAGTGGTAGTGGTTGCCACGATGCCGGCGCTGATGTTACTAAGCCGGGGAAAGGCGTATTCATTCTTGCGGGTGTGTGGCGCACTTTTTGCTGGCTTGGCCTCTTTAGGCTGGATAGTAGAGCGTCTTTTCGACAAACACACAGGGGTCGATTCAGTAGTGGATGGGATAGCGAATGAAGCCGGCTGGATTGCCGGTGCTTTGTTCCTGGTAAGCGTGATCTTCTGGTGGTTCAGTGAATTAAGCCATTTTGGAGGAAGCCCAATAGGCAATCGCTTGAATGGTGAGTGATGGATTGAAGCCGCCGTTGGTGACGTGGACGCTGCCGTCGATGACGTAGACGTTATCGCAATCGTGAATACGGCAGTTGCGGTCAACCACGGATGTTTTCGGATCGTTGCCCATGCGGCAAGTGCCGGCTTGGTGCTGGCCACCACTTACTCCAGGGCCGGGTAACATCGGCCAAGTTTTGATGGCGCCGCATTCCTTAAGCCACTCTTGCGCCTTGCCCGAGACGTAACGGGCGGTTTCGATGTCCGCGGGATGGCGGTTTCCGGAGATGCGGAGTGTGGGGATGCCCCAAGCATTTTTCACGTCGGGCGCAATTTTGACGCGCGCTTCGAACACGGGCATTTCTTGAACGGGGCCCATGACGGCGACCGTTCGCTTGTAATTGCGGCGCACGTACTGCTTGTGTTCGAGCCCCCAGGACGGTGTGCCGGGAGCGATAAAGCGGCGCGCGTAGAGATAGGGGAGCCGGATGAATTCGTTCGCGAGCATGGCGCCACCTTTCAAGCCATTGGGTAGGCCGTGGCTGAAGTCGCAGCACGCCACGCGCGCGGCGGGGCCTAAGCCGTCGAAAAGTTCGTTCTCGACGACGGCAATTGCTCCGGTGTAGGCGTGGCCTTGGAGGTTGCGGCCGACCCAATCGTGATTATTGCCGAGACCGTGCGGGGAGAGCTTGTTGGCCGAATTCAGAAGCAGGCGGGCGCTCTCGGTGGCGGAACAGGAAACGACTACGGTGTTGCATGGTTGGGTGAATGCTTGACCGTTCTGGTAATACTCAACGGCGGTGGCGTTGCCGGCATCATTAGTAACAATGTGGCTGGCAATGCAGTTAGATCGTAAGTCACAGAGCTTGGTGGCTAAAGCGCGCGGAATCGCGGTCACCGCGGTTGAGTTTTTGGCGTTCACCTCACACGCAAAGCCTACGCAGTGCGGGCAGGCGATGCATGCCGGCCGATTCTGGTAGGTGACCGAGTTGATCGCCATGGGGATGGGAAAGGGATGCAGACCCATTTTTTGCGCCGCTTTGAACAACGCGGTGGCTTCCGTGCTGAGAGGCAACGGCGGCATGGGATAAGGCTTGGAGCGTTTGGATTCGAAGGGATTGGCACCCGCTTGGCCCGACACGCCGATTTCCCACTCTGCTTTGGTGTAGAAAGGCTCGAGATCTTGGTAACTAATGGGCCAATCGTCAAGGCTGCTGCCGGGCACCGAGCCGTAAACAGAGCGCAGGCGGAAATCTTTTTCGTTGAACCGCCAAGCCATGGCGCCGTAACTCATGGTGCCGCCGCCGACGCAAGCGGCAACGTTGTTGTATGCGGGATGGCTGGGGCGAACGGTGGTGAAAGAGCCATCGCTGGTTTGAACGAGCCGCAAATAGCGTTCATCATCGGGGCCGAAGGCGTTACCGAGAACAGTCGTGCGCTGGCTGCGCAATTCGTCGTGCCCGGTTTGGGCAAACGTTAGCTTGTCGCCGCGCTCCAACAGGGCAACGCGGCGGCCTTTGAGCGAAAGCTGTTCGGCCACGATACCGCCGGCCGCGCCGGCACCTATGACGACAACGTCCACTGGTGGGAGTGTCAATGTTTGTGGCCCTCCATGACATCGGAAATCGCAAGCATTTTCCAACTCACTCCGTCTTTGTTGCCGCCATGCTTCGGACTGCCGTAGAAGCCTTGCATAGTGTGATCGATGACCAGTTGGAAAAGCTCGTGCGCGGCGGTTCCGGGTTGTGATTCCAGGTGTTGGAGAAAGCGCTTTTGTTCGTCGAAAGACAGAGCGGTAAACGGTTTGGATGTTTCAGCAAGACATGTGTTGCTGAACTCCACCAATCCTTTGCGGTAAGTGCCAGTAAGCGGAGCGAAAGGCCCCGCTAACTGGGTTTCGATGTAATAAAGAACGCCTGCTTCCTTTGCGCCTGGATCATCATCGCGTGGAATGATTTGCGCGCACAGGGCTTCGACGATAGCCGCTTCGTCGCTTGACAGAACTTTCAGCGGGACCGCTGCATAGAACGGTAGCGGAAAGAGCGCGAGAAACACTCGGCGATCTAAAAGCATTTGCGACTCCTTAATAATGCAAAGGCGAATCGTTTAGAACAAAAGCTTCAAAGCAAACTGGATTTGCCGGGGGCTCGAACCCACGGCTGTAGAACTGATCACTCCGAAATTGCCGTTGCCGAAGGTGGACGCGGGTGGGGCAAAGTTGGGCGTGTTGGTCAGGTTGAACGACTCGGCGCGGAATTGTAGGGTGAAGCGCTCTTTGATGGGAAAGTCTTTGAAGAGCGAAAGGTCGATATGGCGCTGCGAAGGGCCAAAGAGTTGATTACGTTTTTCATCGCCAAGGGTACCGGCTGTCTGTAAGGCAAAGGCGTTGATGTTGAAAAATTCTGCGATACTCGAATTCGACAAGGATGTGGAGGCCACTTGATCGGGACGGTCGCTGCCGAGGCCGGGGATGCCGCTACGGTTTTGATTGTTGACCACCGTGAACGGCTGGCCCGAGGCCCACTGACCAATGACGTTGATGGCCCACCCTTTGCCGACTACGCCCTTAATTCCTTTGAGACTCTTTCCAAAGGGAAGGTCGTAATTCACCATGGCGGTGAAGGCGTTCTTTACGTCTTCATCGGTGTTGCCCATGTCGTATTGCTGCCAGCCGTGATAGATGACCGGCGAACCGGGGCTGGATGGATTATCGACCGAGCACAAGCCGATGCAGTTATAAGATGAGCCAGGACCTTCGTCAATCACGGGAGTGTTGCCGGTTGCGTTGGCATACGTGTAATTGACGTTTGCCGTCAAGCCATGACTAAAGCGGCGTTGGAACTGAAGCTGAAGGGCGTTGTATTCGGAGACGCCGCCGGTTTCACGCTGGTTGATGGTGGTGCCGACGAGCGTTGGGAAGGGAAGAGGCTGAGTTGGTGAGCCCGGGATATTGATATTCGGGTTTGCTGTGAGATGACGGCCGAGATTGCCGACATAGCCGACCGTAACGATGTTGGAGCCGATTTGCTTCTGGACTTGCATGGTGTATTGCTCCAGGTAACTCGCTTTTGCATTGAAGTCGGTGGAGTTGATGGTGGTTCCGCGATACAGAAGTGGATTGGAAGCTAGAGCGGGGTTTACAACCGGGACTGGCAGAGCACCGGAAATGAGAGCTGCGCCTGCAGCATTCGCCTGGTAGGGGCCGACGCAGGGGGATTGATTGTAAGGCGACTGTCCGCATCCGTAGATGAAAGTGTAAGGAGCATTTTTCATCACAGCGCCGGAAGCGGAGTTACCCGGCCAGTAAGTCATGCCGAAGCCTCCGCGGACGACCAAGCTATGAGGTAGCGTAGCAGCGAAACCGAAACGCGGGGCTAGATCGCCATAATCGGTTTTGATGCCGGCGGTTGCGCCGCTTTGTTGGGTACCGGTGAGGCTTGGTCCATAGAGGAGACCGGTGTTGGGATTGAAGTTGGCGAACTGGCCATGTTTTTCGGTGAATGGTGTAAAGACGTCGTAGCGAAGGCCGATGTTGACGGTAAGCCAATGGCGAACGCGCCAATCGTCTTGGGCATACATGCTGGGTTCCCAAGTTCGATAAGAGGGGAAATTCAGAGTCTCGTTGCGCTCTTCGGTAGAGGCGACGCCCTGGAGCAAGTTGCTGAGCACTTGCGTAGCGCCGCCGTCGAGATCGAATTCGCCTCTTGGTATTGCGCTTTGGCCCGAAGACATTTGGCGCCGAATGATGGCACCGCCAAATTTCATGGTGTGGGCCCCGCGTGTCCAGCCAAGCGATCCTTGGTAGATAAAACTATTGTCAATGGTGGCGAGTGGGATGTAATTCGCATCGCCCAGACTTTCGTAACCGCCGCTCATACTGATGAAGGGCAATCCGGAGGCAGTAATATCGCCCGGGGTGTTGATGCAACTGGTGGTACTGCAATTGAAGCCCAATTTATTGGCGACTGAGGTGCCATAGTTCAAAGGATTCGATTTGATATCGGTGCGCAGGAAGCCGGCTTTGAGTTCAAGTACAAGCGCCGGAGTTAGAACATTGGTGTAGCCCAGCATCGCACTGTGAGCCTGCTCTTTGGCTGATCCGGCAAAGCTTGAACCGCCCGCTGCGCTGTAACCATCACCGGGGTAAAGGCTGGTTCCGTCAACGGTGGTTTCCGGCAGAATGTTGGGCGTAAACGTGTCCACCTTGTTGTATGAATAGCGACCGAAAAGAGTTTGGTTCGCGGTCAGGTGATGATCCACACGCCCGTCGAAGGTGGTGCCGTACTGGGTTCTGCGGGGGCTGGTGGTGAAATTGTTAGTCGTTCCGGGGCCGTTCGGATTGGGGTAAAGGCTGAACAGAGCAACGCCTAGCGGACTCAGTTGCGAGGGCGCAATGATTCCGCCGCCGATGTCGGTTAAATTGCCAAGGTTGGCATGTTCGAAGGCGGTGGGTACGGTGACGGTTGAAGTCGTGCCGGCCACTTGGCGATAGCCCTCGTAATCGGCGAAGAAAAACGTCTTGTCTTTTATGATGGGACCGCCCGCGCTGCCGCCGAACTGATTTTGTCGCAATTCAGTGCGCGCAAGGCCGGCGCGGTTGGCGAAGAAGTTGTTGGCGTCAAAGGCATCGTTTCGTAGGAATTCGAACGCGGAACCATGGAGTTGGTTGGTGCCGGATTTGGTGATCAAATCGACGACGGCGCCAGCCGCACGGCCGATATCAGCGGGCGGGAGATTGGTGGTGACGCGGACTTCCTGGACGGCATCGATGGAGGGCCGCACACCGATGGTGCCGATAAAGCGCTCATTATTATCCATGCCGTCGAGGAGATTGTTATTTACTTCGTCGGTTTGGCCGTTCGCCGAATAGGAAGAGGACAAGCGGCGATCATCGGGACGAGTGCCGCTGTTCATGGCATTCGACAAACCCTGAGAGACGCCGGCCGTTAGTTGAACCAGGCTGATATAGTTGCGGCCGTTGAGGGGGAGATCTTGGACAGCGCGATCGGTGAGCATCGTGCCGACCGATGAGCTATCGGTTTGGAGCGCGGCGGCGGAGGCGCTGACATCGACTTCAGTTGCTTGTGCGCCCACATTGAGTTTGGCATCGAGGCGCAGACGGTCTCCCACGGCGAGCTTCAAGGAGTGAGCTTCGAAGGCGGCAAATCCAGCGGCCTTCACCGTTAGATCATAGGTTCCCACTTCGAGTGTGGAGAAAGCGTAATCGCCACCTGAACTGGTGGTCGTGCTACGCGAGACGCCGGTGCCTGTGTTGACGATGGTGACGGCGGCGTTCGGCACGACCGCACCGGACGAATCGGTTACGGTGCCGATGACGTCGGCGGTGGTTAGCTGAGCAAGGCTGATAGTTGGGCTGGCCCACAGGGCGGCGATGACCCCGAGTTTGGCGAGAGATCTAAACATGGAACCCCTTTTCTTAAGTAGAGGCGGCGGATGGCGGCCTCGGCTTTTTCGAGCTTAGGCGGTCAGCAGGAGTTCAACAAGGTATGTTTCTGTTGGGAATATGTATACTACCTGATACAACTACCAGGAAAAGCTGGCGATTACTTGCGGTGGACCTGTTTGGCCGTCAATGATCTTTGTAGTGAACACAGCCTCAAAATTCTTGTGCTTCCAGTCGGCCGGTGCGCGTTGGGCCAGCATATCCATATATTTAGGGGTGGTGAGGAACTCTCCGGCGGCGATGGTTCCGTAAGCCGCAATTCCGGAGACGATAATGATGGGGCGTTCGGCCGTAGCGTCCCAAATGCGGGCAATGATGCCGTAATCGCGAGTGAAGTGGGCCGGTGCATCCGATACATTCACGCTCCATTCCGTCCGCTGCGGATTCTTCACATCCTTAATAAGGAGAGTGCTGTGCGGGCGATCAAAATCATAGCGATAACGGAGTTGCGGCATGAAACGCATGATCCACTTGTTGTTAAACCCGCCGATCAAGATCGTGGGCGATTCCCGCAGATCTTGCAGCGATGTCTGTTCTGAGCGGAGGATACGGAAAGAACTGCCCTTGGCCTGGACGAAGCCGGTGATTTTGGATGCGGTAATGGAGTCTGCCCAAGAGAGCGTATTGCGGTGAACGAGATCGTAGATGGTTGGCGCGGCTTCGAGATTTATGCCTGTTCCTTCAACCAGTTGCTGATTGGCGTCATAGATGGCATCCATCTCGCCGATGCTCACTACGACGTTGGACGAACTGGAGACCGGAGCCCAGAACTCGTCGATGGCGGTGCGCTGATGGGGATTCGTTCGGGGCCAAGCATGTCCTGCTAAGAAGCCAATGGCGGCAACGGGGATTAACAGGAGCGCCGCCCAAAATTGACCGAGCCTGCTGAATGGTTTGCGAGCGCGGGACTCGTGAGCCGATTCAGCTGGAGGTTGTTGCAATGGAGCAGGGGTGACCGGAGGCGTGAAGGAAGCGTCTCTGGGCGTTCCCCTGGTGAGGAGTGAGAACTCGGCGACATAAGACCCGGAAGGGAGGGAGATTCGAAGTTCATCTTCGTGGCCTCCGTCGCTGTAGTACTGGGCCAATCTCTTGCGCACCTCGCCGGCGGTGATTCTGACGACGGGATCGGCGGCGGTGTCGTACTGGGCCGGGCGGCCGAAGACGTCGATGCCCAAGGCGCGTTCTTTAATTCTGTCTGAATGCCCTTCCACGGTGCGTTCGACTACGTATTGGAGGAAGGCGCGATAGCGTTGGCTGTTTTTGAAGGGAGCGCTGGCGAGAATCCGGCGCAGTTGCTCGCGGATCTGTTCTGGAGCGGAGCCATCTGCGAAACCAATGGAATGAACGTCGAAGCGTGCTTCAGGATTCAAGGCGAGGACCTCTCTTTTTGCCACTGAATTCTATCACTGAATTGCGGAGGGAGGAGCGAAACATTGGTCGTGATGAGTGAGATGGGGGGATTGGTACGGCAAACTCGTCTGTCCCGGTTGGGAAGGAAACAAACGCAACGGGGACAGACGATGTTGGGTCAAGGTTCGCTGGCCAAACTCAACCAATCTAAGTTTCTATTCCTCCGATTTCGCCTGTGCAACTTGCAAATTCGTCTGTCCCCGTTGGGAACCGTTGGGAAACCGGAGTGCCACGAAACCGGCAGGTGCGATCCGGGTAGCGAGTCGAGACGAGTCCTGTTAAACTAATTAAGTCAATCCTCATTCAGGTCAGAGGCCCCAAGCTGCGGCAGAGCCGCACCTCGCCCGAACATAAATCTAGGAGTCTAAAAGGCCGTTCATGAAACATATTTTTACTTCTGAGTCTGTCACCGAAGGACACCCCGATAAAATTGCCGACCAAGTGTCTGACGCGGTGCTGGATGCAGTTTTAAAGGAAGATCCCACCGGGCGCGTGGCGTGCGAAACGCTGGTTACCACCGGCATTTGCATTGTGGCGGGCGAGATCACGACCAAAACCTATGTAGACGTTCCCAAATTGGTGCGTAACGTCATTGACGGGATTGGTTATAACGATGCCGCCTTCGGTTTTGACTCGAAGACTTGCGCTGTGGTCAATATGATCCAGGCGCAATCACCGGATATTGCGATGGGTGTGGATACGGGCGGAGCGGGCGACCAAGGCCTGATGTTCGGTTATGCCTGCAACGAAACCAAGGAACTGATGCCGCTGCCGATTTCTTTATCGCACGCGTTGGTGAGACGGCTGAGTGAATCGCGGCGCTCAGGCCAGTTGAAGTATTTGCGGCCAGACGGCAAGAGCCAGGTGAGTGTTGAGTATGTAGACGGCAAACCCACGCGTATTGATGCGGTTGTTGTTTCCACGCAACATGGAGATGATGTGACCACCGAGCAATTGCGCGCGGATGTGAAGAAGTTCATCATCGACCCGGTGATCCCGGCCAGCATGGTTGACGCGAACACTAAGTTCCACATCAATCCGACGGGGCGTTTTGTCATTGGCGGACCGCACGGCGATACGGGTTTGACGGGACGCAAGATCATTGTTGACACGTATGGCGGCATGGGCCGGCATGGCGGCGGCGCATTTTCGGGCAAGGACCCGACGAAGGTGGACCGCTCGGCTTGCTACATGGCGCGCTACGTGGCGAAGAATATTGTGGCGGCGGGTTTGGCCGACCGTTGCGAAGTGCAGTTAGCCTATGCGATTGGCGTGGCGGAACCGGTTTCGGTGCACGTGAATACGTTTGGCACCGGCAAAGTGGACGATGCGCGCTTGGCCGAGATTGTGCGCGAAAACTTCTCGCTGACTCCTGCCGGCATGATTAAGTCCTTAAATCTGCGGCGGCCCATTTACCAGCAGACGGCGGCGTTCGGCCACTTTGGACGGGACGGGGAGTCGTTCACGTGGGAAGCGACAGATAAAGCCAAGGCATTGCGCGAGGCAGCGCAATTGACCACGGTAGCCTAAGGCATTGGCCTTGCGGGAGAAAGGCGAGGTTATGTCCACACAGGCAGTTGGGGCCGTACCTTGTGACGTCAGAGACCTCGCGCTCGCTGAGCGCGGCAAGCGCCGCATCGAATGGGCGTTTCAATCGATGTCGGTTTTGCAGGGGATTCGGAAGCACATTATCAAGGCGCAGCCGTACGCGAATTTGCGTATTGCCGCGTGCTTGCATATCACTCCGGAAGCGGCCAACTTACTAATTACATTGCGGGACGGTGGCGCCAATTTAATGTTGTGCGCCGCCAGCCCCAATTCCACACATGACGATGTTGCGGCAAGCGTTGCCAAAGATTACAACATTCCGGTGTTTGGAATCTGCGGCGAAAGCCAGGAAGTTTTCGACGTGCATTTGCGCACGGTGATTGCTTCGCAGCCGCAGTTGATTATTGACGACGGCGGTGCGCTCACGGCTACGCTGCATGACAAGCATCCGGAAGCGATGCCGGAGATTTTGGGCGGTACGGAAGAAAGCCCGAGTGGCGTGGCGCGGATGCGGGCGGCGGCGAAGGATGGATTGCTGGGCTTTCCGGTGGTTGCGGTGAGCGAAGCTTCCACCAAGCAATTGTTCGATAACCGTTGCGGCACCGGGCAGAGCACGCTGGATGCGATTACGCGGACGACCGGCGTTCTGGTTGCGGGTTTGAACGTGGTGGTAGTCGGGTTTGGCCCATGCGGGCGCGGCATTGCTGCGCGGGCGCGTGGGTTGGGCGCGAACCTGATTATTTGCGAAGTGGATCCGACTCGGGCTTTGGAAGCCATTATGGATGGTTACCGGGTGCTGGCGTTTGCGGATGCGGCCGCGTTAGGCGACATCTTTATTACTGTTTCCGGCAGCCGGCACGTGATTGGCCGCGAGCATTTCGATAAGTTTAAGAATGGCGCGATTCTGTGCAACGCCGGGCATTCCAGTGTTGAGATTGATATTGAGAATCTGGGGCTGATTGCCCTGTCTCGGCGGCAAACCCGTGATTTTGTGGAAGAATTTGCGATGAGGGACGGCCGGCGCCTCTACCTACTAGGCGAAGGCAGGCTGATCAATTTGAATGCCACCGAAGGTTTACCGGCTTCGGTGATGGACATTTCTTACGCCACGCATGCATTAAGTGCGGAATACTTGATTAAGTGTAATGGCGTGTTACAAAAACAAGTGGTGCCTGTGCCGCTCGAAATAGACCGGCAGGTGGCCAAAATCAAGCTGGAATCGATGGGCGTGAAGATCGACCGGTTAACCGTGGACCAGGAACAGTATCTGGCCACGTGGTTCCAAAACGCCTAATTGCAGCTACCGCGCCGGACCTCGTTAGGTTCGTGCGACATTGAAGAAATACTGGATCAAAAGAGAAACGTGTCAACAGTCGCAGATTGCAAACGCTCGCTAGAAGTAGAGATTCCCGTGGAAGAAGTGGAGAAGGTTCGCCAGCAGGTGGCGGAACAGATCCGCCAGAAGGTGAAGCTGCCCGGGTTCCGCCCTGGTAAAGCACCGGTGAACATGGTGGAATCGCGTTTTGAGAACGACATCCGGCAGGAAGTGCTTGAGCAGCTTTTGCCGCAGGCCTTTCGGGCGCGCGTAGAAAAAGAAGAGCTGAAGGTTGTAGGGCAGCCGAACATTACGGACCTGCATTATCACAAGGGCGAGCCGATTCGCTTCAAAGCCGATTTCGAAGTGGCGCCGGTGTTTGAAATTGCCGACTACCGCGGCTTACCGGTGAAGTATGAAGAACCGCATGTGACTGACGAAGAACTGGCTAACCGTTTGGACGATATGCGCGAGCGGAAGGCCGAGTTCGTGAATCTGGATCCGCGACCGATTGAAGATAAAGACCACGTCGTGGTGGCGCTGAAGTCGCTGTCGGGTTTGGCGGAGCCGATTGAGCAGGATTCTACGATCGAAATCGGTGGCGGGGACACTTTCGCGTCATTTACCGAAGCGCTGCTGGGGGCGAATCCAGGGGAGACCAAGGAAGCGGAAGTCGTTTACCCCGAGGATTACGGCGAACCGCGTTTGGCGGGAAAGACCGTGAAGTTTTCGTTGACGCCCAAGGTGATTCAGAAGAAGGAATTGCCGGCTTTGGACGATGAGTTTGCGCGCGATTTGGGCGATTACCAAACGCTGGACGAATTACGCGATGCGGTGCGGAAGTCAATTTTCCGCGAAAAGCAATACGCGGCACAGCAAGTGGCCAAAGAAGCTTTGATTGACCGCTTAGTGGATGCGAATGATTTTCCGATTCCCGAGATTTATGTGAACCGGCAGATTGAGAATCAACTGAGGAATCAATTGCGCCAGGCGACGGGGCGAGATATCGATCTCAGCAAGCTGAACCTGGATTGGGAGAAGGTCAAAGAAAAGCAGCGGGATTCAGCGGCGCGGAACGTGAAAGCGCAATTGCTGCTAGAGAAGGTGTCCGATAAGGAAAATATCAACGCCACCAAAGACGAGGTTGACCGCGAAGTGCAGCGCATTGCCCAGCAAGAGCGCGAGCCGATTCCGGTGACACGTGCGCGTTTGGATAAAGACGGAACCTTAGGCTATATTGCGAGCCGCATACAAACCGAGAAAACTTTGGATTTTCTTTTTGAGCAGGCACAGAAACAGGTATAGGGGATGGTAGGTATGAGGGAAGAGATAGGCCTGCGTTCAGGTGAAGGAAGAAGCTCGGAGATTTCCTGGGCGAAAGTGTCCCGAACTGGCCCTAGTGCTGATATACTGGGACTTAAATTTCTTCCGGTCAGGTCCGAAGGATCGTTCGCGATTCTTCCATCGTTAGGAGACTTAGCTTGAAGCGCACAACAGACGATTCCCTCCGCTGTTCGTTCTGTCACAAAAGCCAAGACGTTGTCGGTAAGCTCATCTCCTCCCCCAGTGACTACCCACGCGCGTATATTTGCGACGAATGCATCGCCGTATGCAACTCGATCATAGAAGACGATCGGCATGAGAAGAGCTACGGGACTCCGGGCAAGTTGCCGCGGCCGCTGGAGCTGAAAGAGTATCTGGATCAATACGTCATTGGCCAGGATGCGACCAAGAAGAAGCTGGCAGTGGCGGTGTATAACCACTACAAGCGGATTCAGATGAACAAGCAACGCGGCGGCGAAGTGGAGCTGTCGAAATCGAACATTCTTCTGATTGGGCCCACGGGCACCGGGAAGACGTTGCTGGCGCAAACCTTGGCGCGTATTCTGGATGTACCTTTCGCGATTGTTGATGCGACTACCCTAACCGAGGCCGGTTACGTGGGTGAGGATGTGGAAAACATCATCCTGCGTCTTTTGCAGAATGCGGATTGGGATGTGCAGCGCGCGCAGACCGGCATCATCTATATAGACGAGATTGACAAGATTGGGCGTAAAGATGAGAACCCATCGATTACGCGCGATGTTTCCGGCGAAGGCGTGCAACAAGCGCTGTTGAAGATCTTGGAAGGAACGGTGGCGAACGTGCCGCCGCAAGGTGGACGCAAGCACCCGCATCAGGAATTTACGCCGGTGGATACCACTAATATCCTCTTTATTTGCGGTGGAGCGTTTATCGGATTAGAGAAAGTGATTGCCCGGCGAGTGGGTACGAAGTCGATTGGCTTCGTAGCTCCGGACGATAAAGATGCGCGGCGGCCGAACACGGTTCGGCGCGATGTAGACCTGCTGGCACAGTGCCAGCCAGTAGATTTGATTAAGTACGGCTTCATTCCTGAGTTTATTGGGCGCATGCCGGTGACGGCTATTTTGGAAGATCTTTCCAAGGAAGCCTTAGTGCAGATTTTGACTAAACCCAAGAATGCGATCATTCGGCAGTACCAAAAACTATTTGAGTTTGAAAATGTTAAGCTCAAATTTAGCGATGATGCTCTGGAAGCCGTAGCACAGCTTGCCATGGAGCGAAAAGTCGGCGCTCGTGGTCTGCGCATGATCCTTGAGGATCTGATGTTGGACCTCATGTACTATCTCCCAACATTCAAGAAGATCCGCGAATTTGTAGTCACCAAAGAAATGGTGCTCTCGCAAAAAATCAATATGGCTGTACTTGAAAAGGCAGGCTAGGCTGGCGTTTGGTTTTGGATGCCGCTGTTTTTTTCCGCTTGTTAAGCCGCAAGTTTAGTTCCCCCAAATTTGCCGGCGGCGCTTGAGCCGCCCAGAAAGTCACGATGGTTACCACTAAAGACAAAACGGACACCAGACGCTTACCAATGATGCCCATTCGGGACGTCATCATTTTTCCGTATATGATGACTCCGTTCGTTGTGGGCCGGGAATCGAGCGTGCGTGCTCTGGAAGAAGCGCTGCTCGGGGATAAGAAGATTTTCCTGGCCACGCAGCATGATGCCTCGGTTGATGAGCCGCGGCCCGACGAAATTTATTCCGTTGGCACGGTGGCCAATATCGTTCAGAGCCTTAAACAACCTGATGGCAACATCAAGGTCCTGGTGGAGGGGGTAGAGCGCGGCAAAATTATTTCCGTCAGCGAAGAGGAAGGTTACTTCCGCGCTGTTATTAAGACAACCAGCTATAAGATCGAACCGGGCGGCCAGTTAGATTCATTGATTAGCCGCGTGACGACGCTGTTCGAACAGTACGTCAAACTCAGCCAGAATCTTAATTACGAGACGATGGTGGCGGCGATTCGGGTGGATGATCCCGGTAAGCTGGCTGACACGGTGGGCGCCAATCTCCAACTCACCATTGAAGAGCGCCAGGAACTGCTCGAAATTTTCGATCCGATCGATAGGTTGACGCGCGTAGCGGACCTGCTGGATATCGAGATTGAGAAGCTCAATGTAGACCGCACCATTCAAGGCCGCGTGAAGCGCCAGATGGAACGGGCGCAAAAAGAGTATTACCTTAACGAGAAAATCAAAGCGATCCAAAAGGAACTAGGCCGCGGCGAAAAGAGCGAATACGACGAGCTCAAGAAGAAGATAGACGCTGCGGGCATGACCAAAGACGCGCATGAGAAGGCCATTGCCGAACTCAAGCGTTTGGAAGGCATGCCGCCGATGTCGGCCGAGTCTACTGTTTCGCGCAACTACTTGGATTGGTTGCTCGCGGTGCCGTGGAAGAAGCGGACCAAGGAGATTCGCGACCTGCGCTATGCGCGTCAGGTGCTGGAAAGCGATCACTATGGTCTGGAAAAGATTAAGGAACGCATTCTGGAGTTCCTGTCGGTGCGACGCTTGGTGCAGAACCCTAAGGGTTCGATTCTTTGTTTTGTCGGGCCTCCCGGTGTTGGTAAGACATCGCTGGGTATGTCAATCGCTAAGGCGACGGGCCGTAAGTTTGTGCGCCTGTCTTTAGGCGGTGTGCGCGACGAAGCGGAAATCCGCGGCCACCGGCGGACGTATATTGGGGCGCTGCCGGGCCAGTTGATTCAGATGATGAAAAAAGCGGGCACAAAGAACCCGGTGATCATGCTGGATGAAATGGACAAGATGTCCATGGATTTCCGGGGCGATCCATCGGCGGCGTTGCTCGAAGTGCTCGATCCGGAACAGAACTACATGTTCATGGATCATTATCTGGACGTGGAATACGATCTTCGGGAAGTCTTCTTCATTGCCACGGCGAACGTGATGCATACCATTCCGCCGGCACTGCAAGATCGCATGGAAGTTATCCGGCTTTCAGGTTACACGGAAGTGGAAAAGCTGGAAATTGCCAAGAAGTTCCTGGTGACTAAACAGCGCAAAGATACCGGTGTGACGGAGGAGCAAGTTGAGTTCTCCGACGCCGGTTTGCAATCCCTGATTATGAACTACACGCGTGAGGCGGGTGTTCGTAATCTTGAGCGCGAGATTGGCAATCTGTGCCGTAAGGTTGCACGCAAAGTGGTGGATGCCCAATCGGTTAACGATGAGGGAACGCCTGTACAACTGGATGGACCGCTCGAAATGATTGAGGAAGAAGCGCAGCCAGTGGAAGAAGTGGTCGCGGAACCGGTGAAGAAGAACGGCAAGAAAAAGGCGAAGAAGGAAGAACCGGCGCTGATTCCGATTCCGAAGATTACGCTTACGCCCGAAGTGATCACCGAGATGCTGGGACCGGCCAAATACCGGGACATGGATCTCGACAAACAAAACGAAATTGGCGCGACCACGGGTTTGGCTTGGACCGAAGTGGGCGGCTCTATTCTTACCACCGAAGCAACGGTGATGGAGGGCCGCGGCAAACTGACGACCACCGGCAAACTGGGCGACGTGATGCAAGAGTCGGCGCAAGCGGCGATGAGTTACGTTCGTTCGCGGGCGCAGTATCTTGGGTTGCCCAAGGATTTCTACCGCCATCTTGATATTCACGTACACGTGCCGGAAGGCGCCATCCCGAAAGATGGGCCGTCGGCGGGTATTACGATTGCAACGAGTATCTGTAGTGCTCTCACGGCGATTCCGGTGCGCTGCGATCTGGCCATGACTGGCGAGATTACGGTGCGCGGCCGGGTGTTGCCGATCGGCGGTTTGAAAGAAAAGCTGATGGCGGCTCATCGGCATGGTATTCGCGAAGTGGTGATTCCGCGGGAGAACGAAAAAGATCTGGTGGATATTCCGGAAAATATTCGAAAGGATATGAAAATGAATTTCGTCTTCTCAATGGACGAAGTTTTGAAAATCGCGCTGGAGCGGGAACTGGTGGCTTTGCCGCTCGCTCCTGCAGCCGCGGCCGAAATTGTGGTGCGGCCCATTGAAGACAATTTGACGCATTAGATTGACAAAAGAGAACTGAGGGCCAAATCGTGGCAACGCCAGTAGCAGAAGCCAGCCTGATTATCAGTGCGGCGAGTCCTCAGCAGTTTCCGGCAGAACCATCGCTGGAACAATGTGAGAAGTCTGGGCCTTGGGAATTCGCTTTCCTGGGGCGCAGCAATGTAGGCAAGTCCAGTTTGCTGAATGCTATCGTGCGCCAGCCGGGTCTCGCGTTTACGAGTTCCCGGCCCGGTTGTACGCAACTGATTAACTTTTACCGGATTGACGATGCAATAAGATTCGTCGATCTACCAGGCTACGGCTATGCGCAGGTTTCGCTGGAAGAACGTGCGCAATGGAAGGAACTGATTGAAAGTTACCTGCTGTCCAGGGACAGCTTGGCGCTTTCGTTTCTGCTCCTGGATGCCAGACGTGGCTGGTTAGATAAAGACTTGGAACTCCGATCCTGGCTGGAGTTCCACAACCGTCGCTACCAGGTGATTGTCACCAAGGTCGACAAACTCAAAAGCAAAAACCAACTAAAAACCGGAATGGACGCAATCCAAAAGCAAATGGTTGGGCAGCAGCCCATTCCGTTCTCGGCCATTGATGGCCGTGGAGTGAGGGAAATTTGGCAAATCATCTCGAAGATCAAGAACAAGCAGTAACCCCCGCGGCCGTCACCGAAGACGCGCCCAACGAGAAGCCTCAAGAAGTGAGCGGCGACGGGAAACCTGCTGCAGAGGCTAGCTCAGCTAGCGATGAAAAGAACGGAGCGACCGAAGCGAAAGATCCGAAAAACGGAAAAGCCCGCTTCGCGCCCCAAGACGGCCGAAGCAAAAGGCAACGGCAAAGCCGCAGCGGACGCAAAACCGCCGGCGAAACCACCCCAGAAACAAAGGCTCTTCCTCCTGGCGACAGCCGGCCCAGATCGCCGCTCCTGCCATGGTGGCTCAGCAGCCTCGCCGCCGCTGCAGCAGCGGGACCTGCGCAGACGCAACTGGGTCCTGGCGCGCAACCGCGCCGCGGACGGCATTCGATCGGCAACACCGGCCAGCAAGGGCAGAAAAACGGCGCCGTGACGCTCGACTTAGTCGAGTTGAAGGACATGAGCATCCAGGCGCTCAATCAGATTGCTAAAGACTTGAACGTTCCGGGCGCGGCTGGTCTGCGCAAACAGGAACTGATTTTCAAAATTCTGCAGGCGCAAGCTGAAAAGAGCGGGCTGATTTTTTCCGAAGGCGTGTTGGAATGCTTGCCGGATGGCTTCGGCTTTCTGCGCGCGCCGGAGTACAACTATCTGCCGGGTCCGGATGACGTGTATGTTTCGCCTTCGCAGATCCGACGCTTCGATCTGCGCACTGGCGATACGGTTTCCGGCCAGATTCGACCTCCTAAAGAGGGCGAGCGTTACTTTGCGCTGATTAAAGTTGACGCGATTAACTTTGAGACGACTGACGAATCGCGCAACAAGATTTTCTTCGACAACCTGACGCCGCTTTATCCGGATAAGCGTTTCAAGCTGGAAACCGCGAAGGACAATTTTTCGGGCCGCGTGATGGATTTGTTGACGCCGGTGGGTAAAGGGCAGCGCGGCTTGATTGTAGCGCCGCCTCGCACCGGTAAAACCATGCTCTTGCAGAGCTTGGCCAATTCGATTACGACTAATCATCCGGAAGTCAATTTGATCGTTTTGTTGATCGATGAGCGGCCGGAAGAAGTAACGGATATGCAGCGCAGCGTGCGCGGCGAAGTGATCAGCTCGACATTCGACGAGCCGGCTTCGCGTCACGTGCAAGTGGCGGAAATGGTGATCGAGAAAGCGAAGCGTCTTGTGGAACATAAACGCGACGTGGTAATTCTGCTCGATTCCATTACGCGCTTGGCGCGCGCTTATAATACTGTGGTTCCGCCGTCAGGCAAAGTGCTCTCGGGCGGCGTGGATTCGAACGCGTTGCAGCGTCCGAAGAGATTCTTCGGCGCGGCGCGCAATATCGAAGAAGGCGGATCGCTGACGATCGTCGCTACGGCTCTAGTCGATACGGGCAGCCGTATGGACGACGTTATTTTCGAAGAGTTCAAAGGTACGGGTAACATGGAAATCCATCTTGACCGCAAGTTAGTGGATAAGCGTGTATTCCCTGCCATTGATATCAATAAGAGCGGTACACGTAAGGAAGAACTGCTGATGCCGCGCGAAGAACTGAATCGCGTTTGGGTGCTGCGAAAGGTGCTCAATCCGCTTTCGCCGGTGGAATCGATGGAGTTGCTGCTGGATAAGTTAGGCAGGACGAGATCGAACGCCGAGTTCCTGGCGGCGATGAGTGGCTGATCGCTAATTCCTTAAAAACAAGACCTGCTTAAATGGGCCGCATCCACATCCTTTCTGACAATGTCGCGAATAAGATCGCGGCCGGTGAGGTGGTGGAGCGGCCCGCTTCCGTTGTAAAAGAGCTTTTGGAAAACTCGCTTGATGCCGGGGCGACAGAGATCCGAATTGATACGGAGAATGCAGGGCGGCGGCTGATTCGGATACAGGACGATGGCTGCGGCATGCTGCGCGATGACGCGATGCTGGCGTTCGAACGGCATGCGACAAGCAAGCTGAGCGACGTAAAGGATTTGCTGGCGATCGCGACTCTTGGGTTTCGCGGAGAAGCGCTGCCGTCGATTGCTTCGGTGAGCCGGCTGGTGTTGGAGACGCGCTCGGAAGATGAGCAGACCGGCGCGCGAGTGGAAATTGCCGGCGGCAAGCTGCTGAAGTGCGATGAGATTGCACGGCCGCGCGGTACGACCATCAGCGTGCGCGATTTGTTCTTCAATGTTCCGGCGCGTAAGAAGTTTTTGCGGACTGACCAAACGGAACTGGCGCACATCGGGTCGTTAGTCACGCATTACAGTCTGGGACATATCAATAAGCGGTTTGAGCTTTATCATGAGGGCTGAACTGCTGAATGTGAGTCCAGTGAACACCTTGCGCGAGCGCGCGTTTCAAGTGTTCGGGGCGGAGTGATGCAAGATTTGGTTGAGTTTCCGCTGCGTACGTTCGACGTACGGCTGGAAATGGATTCAACGCCGTTCACGTTGGAAGGGCTTATTTCCGGCCCGCATGTGCAGAAGTTGAACCGCAATTCGATTTTCCTGTTTGTGAACGGGCGCTTGATTCGCGATAAGGTTTTGCTGCATGCTCTGTCTGCGGCTTATCACAACTTGATGCCGCCAGGCTGTTATCCGTTTGCGCTGCTGTTTTTAAATTGCGACGCGGCTGAGGTGGATGTGAATGTGCATCCATCGAAGACGGAGGTGCGATTCAGGCATGGCAGCGCGGTGCATGATTCGGTGCGGGATGTGGTTCGCGAAGTTTTGATGGAGAGCCGGCCGGTTTCGAAAATTCCGCTGGCTGCTTCGCCAATTCCGCAGCGGCGTGTGGAAGCGCCGGTGATTCAACGCGCAGCAGCGCTACCGTTTTGGAATATTCGGTGATCACAGAAATGGACGAGGCACCACCGGTTTCGGAAATGCCGGAAGTGACTGAGGGCGGGGAGTGCCGCTGGTGGATGTGCCGCGCCGCCACCAAGTCCGGTTCGTTCCTGGCCGGCACCCCCTGTGCCGCGCCTTCGGCGCGCGTGGGACAGCGTATCCCGGACACACATGGCGGCTTAGAAGGACTAGCGGCGGATTGGGAACGCGTGGATTCGCTCGGGGCGCTGGTGGATTTGCGGCCGCTCGGGCAACTGCATGACAGCTTCATTGTGGCGGCAGGGCGTGATGGGTTATGGATTATTGACCAGCACGTGGCGCATGAGCGGATTCTCTTTGAGCAGGTGCTGCGGCAGCGGACGGCGGGCAACGTTGAGATTCAGCAATTGCTGATGCCCATTGTGCTGCAACTGACGCCTGGACAGGAGTTCGAGTACGCGCGGATTGCGGATGAGCTGAACGCTTACGGCTTTGAAACGGAGCCGTTTGGGCAGCGAACCATCGCGATCAAGTCTTCGCCCGCGGGCGTGGGGCCGGGCGACATCGAGAAGATCGTTTTCGAGATTTTGGAGATTGCCGAGAGTGAGTTCCGGTCGGCGTCTCTGGATGAGATTCGGCGAAGTGTGTGCGCGACGATTGCGTGCCGGGCGGCGATCAAGATCAACATGCGGCTAGAGCCTAAGAAGATCGATTGGTTGTTGCGGGCACTGGCGGCTTGTGAGTATCCGATGACATGCCCGCATGGCCGGCCGATTGCGCTACGGTACAGCACCAAAGATATTCTGAAGAGCTTTCATCGGATTTAGAACTGCACTCTGACGAGCATCTGCAGAATACGGGGAGCGCCGTAAGCCGCGCCTGCCGTGTTGATAGCCACGCTCCCAAAGCCGTTCGTCTTCGCGTTGAAAGGCGGGACGATGGCCAAGGTGCCGTTGGCGTTGAAGTTGATGGTGGTGTTCAGATTCGTGAAGTTGGGGTGATTGAACACGTTGAAGGCATCGAGGCGGAGCTGAAGGCGCAGCTTTTCTTTGATGGCGATCTGTTTCTCCAAGGCCATATCCCAGTTAATGAGACCCGGCTGGTAAAGGAAATCCACGCCTGATTCGAGGCCCAAGCTTCCCGGTTGGGGCGCCGTAAAGCAGGCCAGATTGAGGCGATTCCAAGGGTCGGACGACTGGTAAGGGTTACAACCAGCGACGATTCCGACGCGCGCGCCCTCATATGTCGAACTAGCGACAACGTTGCCGGTAAGGTTCTGACTGCTGAGAGGCGTGGTCACTGTTGGCGTGAAGGGCGCACCCGTTTGGGCTGAGATAGGAAGCGAAGAGACGGCAAGAATGAACAGCATCAGCTTGGATACTGGGCGCATAAGCGTTTTTTAGATTACCTTTCTGAAAAGCCTAGCAATTTAAATTGGAACGAACGTATTTAAATTAGATTGGCTTGTCAAGGTGAGAAGTTGGTGCTCAGGCATGATTGTTTTGCGCTTCGAACCCAAGGTAGTTCGAGACTTGCCTATTTAGAAAAACGAACCCAATTCTGGGACCAAGCGCTTTTTACGCTTCGAACCCGAGGTAGTTCGGGATTCGTCCGGTTTAAAAAACGAACCCAATCGGGGCGTTGCGCCTCGCGAGTACGCGAATTTACAAAAACGAACCCATTTGGCGGCTGGGGTGGCCTATTCAGTTGTCGGAGAACTGTAGGGATATGCCCCCGATCGGCTTGCGCGAAGAAGGGCTTCCCAAGAGCGAGCGGTTTGCGAACTCGAAGGTAGTTTAGCCGCTCCAGAAGGCAGGCCAGTGACGGCTAAGCATGGCCAAACGGGTAAGTGAATTGTTATCAGTTGGTTAAGGGCGAAGAAATAGTTGTGTCGCTTGTGACCGGTGGAAATGGCGCTAGCCGAGATATTTTTGTGAAAGGTTAGGCGACAGTGGGAGGCGCCACTTTGTTTTCACGCTTTTCTGTTGTGAAAGACGTGATAAGTGACGGTATCCCAGGCGTTATGAATGCCGATCAGCAGCAGTAAGAGGACGGCGGCGGCGACGCCAAATAAGGCCCACTGAATTTCCGACAAAGTAAAGAGCGCCGAGACGAAGATTGTGCCGTACGCGACGATGGGCAGGACAACGTGGAACAACCAGTCTTCGAATTCGGGCCGGTAAGTTGTTTGGCGGCGCATTTGACGGGCGACCATGGTGGTGTAAGAAACGCCGATGAAACCGAGCGCGGCGAGAACGCAGGCAGGCGCAGCAATGTAGGGCCAGGGAGCGGCCAAGATGGCGGCGAGAGTGAGCACGGTTGAGAAATGAATGATGGTGGGCGTTGCAAAGGCCGAGCCGGTCTCAGGGTCTACTCGCGCTGCCGGCCGGTTTGCGATCAGGCTCAAGACAACGAACTGAAGGCCGATCAGCGCTCCAGCGGAGGAGCCCATGATGACGTAAAAATTTTGCCAGGCTGCGAGTGTTTTCATGTGTTCCGTTGCCGGTGGCGAGTCTACAAAAGCTTACACTAGCAAAATGTTGAAATTTCAGACGAATTTAAGGAACTGCGCGCACGCTTGTAGTTTGTAGTTCAGCAGGTACCCAGTATGAGAAAACGACTCATCCCCATCATTCTTCTATTGCCGGCTCTGATGCCGGCACAAGAGGCTGCAACGACCGCGCGTATTGTGAAAGCGGCGGATGCATTTTTGGATTCACTCGACGCGAGCCAGCGGCAGAAAGTGCTCTACGCGTTCGATGACAACGAACAACGCGTCCGATGGTCAAACTTTCCGACGGGCTTTGTACCGCGCGGCGGAATCAACTTGAAGCAGATGAGCGCGGTGCAGCGTGCCGCGGCCATGAAGTTAATGGCGACGGTGCTGAGTCCGATGGGGCTTGAGAAGGTGGAAGAGATCCGGCAGGCAGACGATGATTTTAAGGCGAATGGATCAAAGCGGGGACCGGGAGGGAGAGGTGGACGTCCGCCGGGTCCACCGCCAGGCGGTCAGGGCGGTCCGCCGCCGGGAGGGCCGGGTGGTCCTCCTCCGCAGTTTGGCGGCCGAGGTGGAAGGCCACCGGGTGGCGGCGATATGTTTGGCAGCGACCTGTATTACATTTCGTTCCTGGGCAAGCCTTCGACTTCGAGTCCGTGGATGCTGCAGTTCGGCGGGCATCATTTGGCATTGAACATAACGATTGCGGGAGACAAAGGAGTGCTGACGCCGACGCTGACCGGTGCGCAGCCCGCCAGCTTCCAGTTGAACGGAAAGACGGTTCGCCCCATTGGACGAGAGAGTGACAAAGGGCTTGCGCTCTTGCAATCGCTGGATGAGAAGCAGCGGCAGAAGGCCGTTCTCAACTATACGGTTTCCGATTTGGTGTTGGGACCGGGCGAGGACGGGAAGAAAATCTCACCGGAGGGTTTGAAGGCAGCGGAGATGAACGCCAAGCAGCAGGCGATGCTGATGGATGTGATTGGTGAATGGGCAGGCATCATTAACGAGAGTTCGGCGGTGGCACGCATGGCGGAACTGAAGGCGGATTTGAACGAAACGTGGTTTGCGTGGAGCGGACCTACGAGCGGCGAGGCGGGGAAAAATATTTCGGCGTACTACCGCATTCAAGGGCCGCATCTGGTCATTGAATATGCGCCGCAGCACGATGAGCCGACGAATCACGTACACACGATTTATCGCGATCCCACGAACGATTACGGAAGCGCGCTGACTAAGCAATGACGAAAAAGACGGCGGCGGCAGCGATAAGCGCTTGTTTTTTGTGCTTGGGGCAAAGCGCGTTTGCGCACCGCATAGATGAGTATTTGCAGGCGACGATTTTCTCAGTGGAAGCCAATCGGGTGCAGGCCTCCATGCGGCTGATTCCGGGCGTGCTGGTGGCGTCTTCCGTGATCGCGGGTATTGATGGCGATAGGGATGGTGCGTTTTCGGATCAGGAAGAGCGGACTTATGCGCAACGGGTGCTGGACGATCTAGCGATCAGCATAGATGGAAAGAGTGTGCGACCAAAGCTTGTTTCCTGGAGTTTCCCGCAGCCTGCGCAGATGCGGGACGGACTAGGAGAGATCCATGTTGAGTATAGTGTTGACCTGCCTGCTGGTAGCGCTGAGCGCACGTTGACGGTGGCGAATCATCATTTGAGCAGCGGATCGGTTTACTTGATGAACGTGCTGACGCCAGAGGATCGTAACATTCGTATTCTGGCGCAGAAGCGCAATGAACAGCAGTCTGTTTATGAGTTGGAGTATGAGCAGATGGCCGTTAGCTCCGGCTTCGGCGGTGTTCGTGAATGGTTTCATGGTTTGCAGTTCGCTGCGCTTTTCCGTTTGGGGATGCGGCACATTGCGGAGGGGACGGATCATCTGCTGTTCTTGCTAGTGTTACTGCTGCCGGCGCCGCTGATGGTTGAGGGTTTGCGCTGGGGGCATGCGAAGGGGGTACGGCAAAGTTTGCTGCGGATTTTAGGGATTGTGACGGCGTTTACGATTGGCCATTCGATTACGTTAACGCTGGCGGCAATGGGCGCGGTGAATGTTCCAGGGGGGCCCATTGAGGTATTGATTGCAGTATCGATTTTTGTTTCGGCGGTGCATGCATTGCAGTCCTATTTTTCCGGGCAAAGAAGCTTTGATTGCGGCGTTCTTCGGGCTGATTCATGGATTGGCTTTCGCGGCGACGCTGCACCGTTTGGGGCTTGGGCGGTGGGAGCGAGTGGCGGGTATTCTTTCCTTCAATTTGGGCATTGAAGCGATGCAACTGCTGGTGGTGGCGATGGTTCTGCCCTCGCTGACGCTGATGAGTAGAACGCCGCTGTATTCGGTGCTGCGTGTGGGCGGCTGCGGTTTTTGCGGGATTGGCATCGCTGGGGTGGATGGTGGAGCGGCTGTTCGACATTCGGACGCCGGTTGACGCGGTAGTCAATGGGTTCGCAAGGCACGGGCTGTGTACGGCGGGCGGCCTGCTGGTGGTGAGTTTTTTGTGCAACCCGTGGGTTACGGCGTGGGTTGAGAAGATGATTCGGGCTAGCGGCCCAATTTGCGATTCGCCTAGTGATTTGGGGCGAGAGAGTTCGTGATGAGTTGCACAATGGCAGGGTTTGGGCCGACGATGTTGAGCCATGTGGTTTTTAGTTTGACGTAGCGGCTGGCGCCGTCGGCTTGAGCGGTGACACCGCCACCGAGACATTGAGTGCGAAATTCGCGGTGGTCGGCATTCAGGATGGTGAGGCCCTTTTGGGTGGTGACCTTAAACGGCTCGCAGATCATGCCGGGCGTTGTGTTTTGGCATTCCGCGCAGGAATCGCCGTATTCCCAGGTGTTGCCACATTTCAGAACTGAGTCTTGGCGGAGATCGGCGACTTTAGAGATTTGGATTTTGGCCATGCCGTACGCCATGGCTGCCGGGTCTGGACAGGTTAGCGTGATGGATTCGCCAATCTGGAGACGCCAGTTAGCGGGATACGAGAACGTGGCCGGCCACGCGGGGTCGGTAAATTTGCGCAGTGGCCCGATGTCATCGCACGCGGGTTGGTGCACGACTTGCAGATTGATGGGCGTGGAGCTTTTGTCGGTTTGGGCCCAAGCGCCGGTGAGGTGAGCGCTTCTCAGGGACGCGGTGATGGAACCAAGTGGCGGCCCTTCCTCTTGCGTGACGCGTAATTCAAATTTGCTGTTTTCCTTCCATTGGCCGCCGAGGAGAAACGGAGTCCAGTCAGTCGTTCTGTAGAACATCCCGACGACGCCCGGACCGCCGCGAGCCAGGTACATCCGTATTTGATTTTGACCGGCGGCGCCTCTGAGCCAATATTCGGCGTAGGGGGAGTTTTGGAGAGCGGCGGTTTGGGGGCACTGGGCGGACAGGATGAGGGAGTTGAGAGCGGCGAGAAGACGGGCGGCCGATTTGATCACTGTTAAAGAAGTGGGGGCTCGGGAGCGGTGATCTCGTGTATTATTTTGGCCGATAAGAAAGGTTGTGAGAGCGATCATTTTTCTTTTACTTGTCTGCTCGCTGGCGGGAGCGGAGACGCGTTTGGTGATGCCGATTGAGGTTACCGGGCCGGATGGGACTACGGGGAGTGTTAGGGTCCCGGTAGGTTTTGGAGTGGCCGGGCAGGTGCGAGCGTTGTGGATGCAGATTCATGGCTTGGAGTACGCGGGTGAAGTGAGCGTGCGGGTGAACCAAGGCGAATGGATTGAGCTAAACAACAAGAGCGTGAGCGTGGGCGAACCGGCGAAGAGCTATGGCGGGATTGGCGGGGGTGTTTCCACACTGAAATTGACGTTGGGATTGGCGGCGGGGACGGTGGTGGATGGGGCGAATCGGATCGATTTTCGCTTTAACCATACGAATGGGGTGGTGAGCGGGTTTAGGGTGCTGGCATTGAATCTGTTGAAGGCGAATGGGCAGGCGGTGCTGGGCGGGGAGGTGTTTACGGAAGAAGATCCGAACGGATGGACGGCCCCGATGACTGACAGCCAGAGTATTGCTGCTGGGGGTAAATTATGGCGCGACGGTGCGCTGGTGGCGAACGGCTTGCCACATGCGGCCCCGATTCGCGCGCATTGTGGGGATTGCCATACGCGCGATGGGCGTGATTTGAAATATTTCAATTTTTCGAACGCATCGATTGTGGCACGGTCGGAATTTCATGGGTTGACGGAATTGCAGGGGCGACAGATTGCGAGTTACATCAGGGCGCTGGATGGGCCAAATCCGGGGCGGCCATGGAATCCGCCCTACCAGCCAGGGCCGGGGATTGACCAGCAGCCGGCTGAGAATTGGGCGGCGGGGGCTGGGTTGCGCTGGGTGCTGGAGAAGGATGCGGATACGTTGCCGTACGTGTTTGGCAAGACGATTACCGCGGCGGCGTTTGCGCCAGACGGTAATTTGACCACTCGAGATATACCGATTGCGTTTCCGTTGCCTGACTGGAATCACTGGTTGCCGCAAGTACATCCGGCGGATGTATGGGGCGCGCGATTCGATAAGAGTGAGTTTGCGCACATGTACGACGGGTCCGATTATGCGCGCGTGGGTGAGACGGAGGACATTGGGCGGTTTTTTGAGAAGTGGGTGAAGGCGAGAGCGCAGGTCATGACGCCGCATTTGGCGGTGGGGTCGAACAAGTGGACGCCGGAACTGAGCGAGGAATTTTACTCGGCAGAGTTGTGGCAATTAGTGAAGACCTGGGAGATTACGCAGGAACTTCACCTAGAGGCGAAAGCGCGGACGTGGCCGAATGTGATAGCGGCCGACACGGCACCAGCGAGCGCGAACATTCCGGACGGCGTAAACGGGATGGGCGGGAGTGCGCTGACGAACGAGTATTTCAATAACGCTTGGTATGCGCTGCAGACGGTGGTGAACAGTGCGACACATTTACGGCACGGGCGAGGGCCGCTCGATTGGCCCTATTTGGCGGGGCGGTTTTTGGATTTGGAAAAAGTGAGTGGGCGGCCGGAGCCTGGACGGTTGATGATTACGGTGATCAAGGGGATGCAGGCGAGCAACGCGCGGCTGGGACCGGAGAATCTGGCTGAGGGATGGCGGCCGGAGCAGGGGATTGATCCGCGGATTTTAGTTGATCGGGAGTGGACGCCGATGTTTGCATCGCTGGACGCCGAGACGAAGCGGGCGATGACGCAGGCATTGTTGACAGCTTGGTTAGATAAGTCGGTGAGTTATCCGGCAGGCGCTTACTTCCAGTTAGGGCTGACGGCGAGTAGCTATCAAAGGCCAGCGGATTTGCGGAGTGTAGCTGGGGGACGTGCGTGGGAGGCCGCGGCCGAGTTCCGGGCGGCGGGGGTTGATGATAAGACGGTGGCGCGATTGCAGGAGTGGGGGAAGGCGTATATGAGTTTGGCGGCACTTTTCCATTACTGACGCCAGCACTTTTGCAGTAAGAACAGTTGTTTAGAGTAGAGCGTCTAGCGGGTAGATGTGAGGCACAAAAGATACCCGCTATGCAGACATTTGGCAGCAAGCCAACAAGAAGATTTATCACACTGATCGCGCTCAGTGTGGGAGTAATTGTTCCATCCGCCACTGCGGCGAACTACGCGCCCGGGAGCTGGCAGGATTGGGAGTCGAAGGCAATGGCGCTGATGGATGCCAGTCAAATTAATGAGGCCTGCACAGACTTTCGCAATGCGCTACGCGAGGCCCTTCACTCTGACATTAAGCCAGAGGAGTTGTTGCGTGTTCAGAATTCGCTAGGGACAGCCTATGCGCTGGCAGGGCAATTTGCAGAGGCAGAAACGGAGTTTCATCGGACGCTTGCGCTGGAAGGTAAGATCTATGGGTTCGGGTCTTATGACTATGCACTCACTCTGGCTGGTCTCGATCTGCTGCCGACGCATACGGGAGACCGGGACGACGCGATTCAACTTGTGAAGAGCGCGATTGCGCGGTTTGATAGCGGGACGAACAGCGTCGAACTCATTACCGCGAAAGATTACCTTGCGAAACTTCTTTATAACGACAAACGGTACGCGGAGGCGGAGGAGGTGCTGGTGGAAGCGCAGAAAGTTTGCTCGCGACAGCCGATCAAGGAGGCGTACTGGATCACCGCGGAGTTATCGAACGACTTGGGTGTTTTACGGGAACGCGAAGGGCGATATGCGGAAGCGGCGGAATTAGACGGTGAAACGATTCAGGTAATTGAGGAAAGGTTTGGGAAGAGCTTTTCGGGTCTGGTAGCGCCATTGAATAATTTGGCGTCCATCTATGTGCGAATGGGTCGATTGGAAGAGGCCGAGACGATTTTCGAACGGGCTGACGACCTCTGTTTGAAGACGTTTGGGGCGAATCATCCGATTTACGCGTCGTTGTTGAGGAATCAGGCAATCGTGTTGAGGAAACTCGGGAAAAAGAAGGAGAGTAAGAAGCTAGCGGAGGAGGCGGCGGAGATTGAGGAGGCTTCGGACCGAAGGAATGGAGTGGGAGCGACGGTGAGCGTGGCGGGGCTGCGGGCGGAACGTTGACGAGTCCGGCGCGTTGTATGCTGAATTTGATTTGAAGCGCTCAAAGACAATTCAGCTCGGACTTGTTTGTACAGTAGCCGCGGGGCTGCTGGCGTGTGACGATCGGCCGACGCGGTATTGCGTAGACGGGAACGACCAGGTGCAGGATGAGTTGAACTGCGCCCCTGGACACGCGGGACATTGGTACTACGGACACGGCGGCTATACTACTGGCGCGCGGGTGAGTGGTGGATCGACGACGGTTCCGAGCGAAGGTTTTTCTACACCGAGTGGGACGGTGCGCGGCGGGATCGGAGAGGCGGGCGAGGCGGCTTCTTCAGGCGGGCATGGTGGTGGCGGGGAATGACGCGCATCAAGATTGCGCCGCGGAGCCGCTGGCAGGAGCGGGTGGAAAAAGTCGGACTTACTTATCACACGCCGAATGGGCAGACGTATTGGGATGAGTCGGTTTGTTATCGTTTCTCGGAACCGGAAATCGACATACTCGAAGCGGCGACAGAAGAGGTGCAACGGCTTTGTTTGGAGGCGGGTCAGTTCATTCTCGATCACGACCG
Source organism: Bryobacterales bacterium (assembly GCA_963840845.1). Classification (GTDB taxonomy): domain Bacteria; phylum Acidobacteriota; class Terriglobia; order Bryobacterales; family Bryobacteraceae; genus Bog-105. The sequence continues at coordinate 14,607 of CAWJBS010000083.1, read as the reverse complement.
GATGGATGCGCTGGGGATTCCGGCGAAGGCGCAGCCGGTGATTCGGGCGGCTTGGGAAGCGGAGCCACCTTCGATTTACGGGCGGTTTGATTTTTCTTATGACGGTGAGCATCCGCCGAAATTACTTGAGTACAACGCCAATACGCCGACGGCTTTGTTGGAGGCGGCGGTGGTGCAGTGGTACTGGCTGCAGGATGCGTTTCCGAAGAAGGATCAGTTCAATTCGATTCATGAAAAGCTAGTGGCGAAGTGGGCTGACTTGCGGCCTTATTTGCGAGGGAAGCCGCTTTATTTCACTTGCATGCCAAATGCGGAAGATCTGATGACGGTTTCGTACTTGCGGGATACGGCGCAGAGCGCGCATATCCAGACGGAGCAGTTGTTTGTGCGGGAGATTGGCTGGAACGAGAAGACGCGCACGTTTCGGGACTTGAAAGAAAACGTGATGGCGAGTATTTTTTCGCTGTATCCGTGGGAGTGGTTGTTGGCCGATATGCCCGAGCAGATTTTGGGGACGTACGCGGCGGTGGATTGGATTGAGCCGGTTTGGAAGATGTTGTGGTCGAACAAAGGGCTGCTGGCGGTTTTGTGGGAGATGTTCCCCGGGCATCCGAATTTGCTGGCGAGTTATTTGGACGGGCCGCGGGGGATGGCGGATTACGTGAAGAAGCCGCTGCTTTCGCGGGAGGGTGCGAACGTTTCTTTATATAAAAATGGGGATCTCATGACTCAGACGGAAGGGCCTTACGGGGACGCCGGCTTTGTGTATCAAGAGGCGGCGCCCGAGTGGAAGTCGGATGGGAACACGCCGGTGATTGGGAGCTGGTACATCACGGATATGGGCGCGGCGGGAATGGGGATTCGCGAGGCGCAAGGCATTACGGGAAATTTGAGCCGATTTGTGCCGCACTATTTTGAATAGCGGCGGGTGGCTGCGATTGCTTTGGTATGATCGCGCTAAATCGTGAACAAAAGAACATTTCTAAAAATGATGACGGCGGGGCCGCTTGATGACGTGGCTGGCAGCGGGGAAAGAGAAGTTGACGAACTGGGCGGGGAACCTCACTTACGGCACGGATCAATTGCACTGAAGTGGGCAGCGTTGAGGAAGTGCGCGGTGTTTGTAACGGCGCACGAGAAGCTGAAGGTGCTGGGGACGCGGCATTGCTTCAACAATATTGCGGATAGCAAGGACAATTTGCTGTCGCTGCGGAATGGGAAGCCGGGGTTTAACCAATGCATGACGTCGCCACGATTGATGAAACGGCGCGGACGGTGACGGTGGGATCGGCGAGGAACACGTATGGGGAACTGGCGCCGGTTTTCTGGAGGCGAAGGGATGGGCGCTGCATAATTTGGCGAGCTTGCCACATATTTCGGTAGCGGGCGCGGCGACGCACGGCGACGCACGGTTCGGGCGAGAACAATGGGAATCTGGCGACGGCGGTGGTTGGATTGGAGATTGTGAATGGCGCCGGGCGAACTGGTGACGCTGACGAAGGCCAAGGATGGTGACAGATTTCGAGGCGCTGTGGTGGGGCTGGGCGCGCTGGGGGTGATTACGAAAGTCACGCTGGCGTTTCAGCCGACTTACCAGGTGAAGCAGTATGTTTACGAGAACATGCCGATGGCGGAGATGGCGGAGCATTTCGACGCGATTCAGGCTGCCGGGTACAGCGTGAGTTTGTTCACGGATTGGCAGAAGAAGCGCATCAACGAAGTTTGGATCAAGAGCCGGGTGGGCGGCGGGCACGAGTTCGCGGCGCCGAAAGAATTTTTTGGCGGGACGCTGGCGACGAAGAATTTGCACCCGATTGCGGAGATCAGCGCGGAGAATTGCACGGAGCAAATGGGGGTGGCTGGGCCTTGGTACGACCGGTTGCCGCACTTCAAGATGGGTTTTACGCCGAGCGCGGGCAAGGAATTGCAGACGGAATATTTTGTGCCGCGGAAGCATGCGGTGGACGCGATTTTGGCGGTGGAGCGGTTGCGGGATCATGTGTCGCCGCATTTGCTGATATCGGAAATACGGACAATTGCGGCGGACGATTTGTGGTTGAGTATGGCGTATAAGCAGGACAGTGTGGCGCTGCACTTTACGTGGAAGCCGGATTGGGAAAATGTGGAGAAGGTGCTGCCGCTGATTGAGAAAGGAGTTGGGCGTTTATGGAGCGCGGCCGCATTGGGGGAAACTGTTCACGATGTCGGGGGCGGAGTTGCGGTTGCGGTATGAGCGGATGCCGGAATTTGTGGCGATGGCGAAGAAGTTCGATCCGCATGGGAAGTTTCGGAATGATTTTCTGAGAAGGAATGTATTTGGTGTCTGAGGAACAACAGAGAAAATGTGTGCGGTGCGGGAAGCCTTTGCCGGGCATGTCGAAGATGACGGAGGAGAAGGTGACGCCCCTGGAAGCGCAGCAGAATGGCTGGCAGGGACGGGCGGTGGCCGGGGCAGATCTGATGACGGTGCCGATGTGTTTGCAGTGTCAGATTGTGAGGGCGGAGGACCGGAAGAGGCCGGTGGGCTGAACTCTGGGAAGATAGAAGCATGCCTGTTGTGAATGCACCCGCGCTGATGTTATATGACGGGTTGTGCGGGTTTTGCAACGCCAGCGTGCAGTGGTTGTTGAAGCGGGACAAGCGAGATCAATTCCGGTTTGCGGCGCAACAATCGGCGGTTGCGGAAGAGATTTTGCGGAGGCATGGGATTCATCAGGAAAAGATGCTCTCCGATAACAGCGTTTATCTAGTGATGGATTTAGGGACGAGTGGCGAGCAGGTGTTGCAGCGTTCGGATGTAACGGTGCAGTGCTTATATAGTTTGGGCGGATTTTGGAAGGTATTGGGGGTTGGGTTGCGGTTGGTGCCGCGATTTTTGCGTGATGCGGGTTATCGGGTGATCGCGAAAAATCGGTTTAGGCTCGCTGGTCGGTACGGGAGTTGTCCGATTCCGACGGCGGCGCAAAAGGCGAAGTTTCTGGGTGTTTAGGAGGCTGCTCGCTACGGGCTAGTCGGCGTGGATGAGGGCTGAGAGACGGCATCGATGGCCAGACCGAGACCAAGGAGCGAGGCTCCGGTGCCAACGCCTAGCATGAACGCGACTTTCTTGGAAGTGCCAGCCGGTGATGGTGGCGCCACTGGCGCTGGAAGCGTTGCCAAAGTTGAAGGCGGAAACCGAACCGGCTTGCACGGTGTTTACTACTTTGAGGGCGTTCGATACTTCGACGGGTCCAGTAACGGAACCGACTTCCATGTGATCGTTCGATAGGGCAACGACGGCGTCACCATTGGGCGCGGGACTGGTGACCCATAATCCGCCGTAGCCGAATTTGCAGTCGCCGAAGTGTTTGGCGCGGACCGCGCCATCCATCACGGACAGCACGTGCGGCTGGATGATAACGGAAGAGTGGGGGCCGACTAGGAATTCGCAATGGTCGTGAATAAAGACGGTGACGGGCGTGTCTTTCGTCTGAATGCGATTGCCGGGCGAGAGGTTCGCGTTGGTGGGTGTGGGCGAACCGTTGATCATGAACTGATCACCCATGGCGATACCTAGAGTGGCGGAAGACATAGAAGCGTCGGGATAAGGTTCCTGCTGAACGTGGGGACGAGCGGATACGTGAGCGGATGGTGTGGCGACGTTAGTCTGATGGAGCAAAGTGTCTGCGATGGTCTGGCCTTGGTAAGAAACGTGAACGAGTACGGCGAAACCGCCAGGTACGCCATTATTATGAAGACCGGATACTTTGGCTACGCCTTCGGCATTGGTGATCGTACTGAAATGTGTTGATCCGCTGCCGAACGTAGCACCAGGCCCAGTTTTGGGGGCATCAAATTCGACACGCGCTCCTACTACAGGCTTGCCAGTAGCGTCGGCTACACGAATCATGGGTGCCTGCGCGGCATGGGATGGAAGAGTGTTTAAGGCTCCGTCACCCTCCACAACGGCAACATGAAACGCTTGGGGCGGGGGTATTTTTCGGGTCGCCCGCGACCAGGAGACCGGTCGAAAACAGGACGATAATTAGTAGTTTTCGCATCGGGACAAATCTACGACGAGTTTTTCGCCCAGGCGATTGTTCAGCCAAATATAGCGTTTCTCGTAGGATATCACGCAGTTAGCGGTTGTCTGGACATACTCCGGTAATGAGTAGTACTTAGGTACTCGAACTGATCGCGAGGATTGAATTTGGCCTTCCATCGTCGAAGACATAGTGATATGTATATCGGCGATTTCTCGAAAAAGTGTATGTGAGATGTACCAGATAGAGTCTTAGGCCGGAGCTTCGCTCGGGAGAGGGGCCAGACGAATTAGCTGAGTTTCGGAGACATGGTGGCTGGCACCGAATCAGAAAGCGTTTGTTTTCAATGGATGGCCTGTTGAGATCAGCGATCATGGTGGCTGTCACGGACCGGGAAAGCCCAAACGGGGCTAGATATGGTGGAAGGCTTGGAGGGCGGCGCCGCGGGCACCGGCAGTGTCGCCGTTGGGCATGATGTGGATGGGGATGGCGGTGGTTTCTTCCCAATTGGGGGGTAAGGCCTCGCGGATTTGGGAGAGAAACCACTGTTGGAATTCGGGGGTGGTTTCGATGGCGCCGCCGCCGACGATGAGAGCGTCGGGATCGAAGGTGGTGATCATCTGGTCGAAGAAAAGAGCCAGGCCGTGGGCTTGGGCGGCGAAGAGCTGGCGGGCGAGGGGTCGCCTTTTTCGGCCAGCCCGCGGACAAGGCGAGCGGCTTTGCGGAGGTCACCGAGTTTGGCGAGTTCGTGATCGGGGTAGTGCGGCAGGAAGGCGGGAAGAAGATTTTTTTCGAGCGCCGTGAGGGAGCAGACGGATTCGAGATCGCCGGTGCGGCCACAGTTGCAATGGGGACGGGTGGATTCCAGGCCTGGGATTTCGTGGAAGGGCAGCAGGACGTGACCGAGTTCGCCGGCAAAACCGTGGGAGCCGCATAAGACTTGGTTTTCGATGACAACGCCGCCGCCGAGGCCGGTGCCGATAATGGCCGAGATGGAACTCTTTTTGTTTTGCGCGCCGAATAAAACGTAGTGTCCCCACAGAGCGCCCGCGTTGCCATCATTTATATAGACGACGGGGAGGCCGAGTTTCTTGGCGAGAGCGCCGCGGACGTCGAAGCCGGACCACTTGGCGTGGGCGAAATTGGTGGAGCCGTTGACGCTGATCACGCCGGCGGCCGACGCTGGGCCAGGCGTTCCGAGGCCGATGATGCTGAGATTTTCGAGCGAAATGGAGTGGCGTTCGGCGGCGATCTTCAGACCATCGGCCATTTGTTGAAGGCAGATATCAGGGCCCTGGGTGGCGAGGGAGGGGTGTTCGCAGAGGCCGTCGATCAGAAATTGGGTGCTGTTAAAGAAGGTGTAATTGACGGCAGTGCCGCCGAGGTCAACGCCTGCGACGAGAGGGGATTGGGAAGAGGGCATCGTCTGAAATCGTTAGGTTAACAGACGAAGCGTGTTGGGGGCAGTGTTCGGCAGCACAACGCCGACGGGGCCACAGTGGAGAAGCCAAGGATTACGGACCCCAGTAATTGAAGCGATAGACGACGCCGGGTTTGATGTTAATGGAGATTTCGGTGCTGCAGGCGATGGGTATGAGCCCCCGGTTGAACTTCGCCGATTTGTCCAATGGAATGCGTCCAGGTTTTTCCGTCAACGATGATCGGACCACAATTGCCGCCGTTATTGTCCATGATGACCAGGTATGTGCGCCATCTAACGATGGCGCATAGGTGCCGCGCAACTCCGACTTGTTACTGCTGCAGCTGGACAAGCGAGAGCAAGATTGCCAAGGCCGGTAGTCTGAGATTCACTTTGGATCCTTCACTTGATTTCAAGGCTGATTGGATGCGGGCGAGGCCTTCGGTGAAGGTGGCGGTTTCGCCGCCGATGCCGATGCGGATGCGGTTGGGCGCGCCGAAGAAGTGGCCAGGGGTGATGATGGTTTCGTATTTGTTGCGGAGTAGCTGGCAGAGTTGGTCGACAGGGACTGAGACTTTGGGGAAGATGACCGTGCCGGCCGTTAGGGGTTCGGTTTCGAGAGCGGGGTTGGCTGTGAGGAATTCGTTGGCGATGGCGCGGTGCTTGGCGAGTAATTCGCGGGACCATTCAGCGATTTCGGGAAGGTGTTGCGAGGGCGACGCAACTGATTTGATCGGTGACGTAGGGATTGTTGACGCCGAAGAGATCGTTGAGGCGGTAGATTTTCTTGACGATCTCGGGTGAGGCGAAGACCCAACCGCAGCGGGGGCCACTGAGACCGTAGACTTTGGTGAGGCTGTTGGTGACGACGAATTGATCGCCGAGCTTGAAAGAGGTTTCGGGAGTTTGGTCGTAGAGCAGGTCGAGATAGACTTCATCAACCAGAACTCGCGGGGCCGAAGTTGCCGATCGCCTGGAGGGTGGCGGTGTCGATGAAGGCGCAACTCGGATTGTGGAGATTAGTGAGGACGATGAGCTTGGTTTTGGGAGTTACGAGCTTGCGGAGAGCGGCGACATCGACGGCGAACTTGTCTTCGGCGCGGCGTTCGAAGAATTTGACCTCGGCGCCGTGATAGCTGGCGCACTCCCATAGGAGCGGATAGCCGGGATGTTCGACGATGACTTCGTCGCCAGGTTCGATTAAGACGGCCATGGCGAGGTGATTGGCGCCGGAAGTGCCGAACGCAGTGGCCACGTTTTCTGTCGCTACGCCGGATTTACGGGCGAGGCTTCGACGAGCGGGCGATAGCCATAAGCACCGGGGCCAGTGAGTTGGAGTGACTGGAAATCGACTGGGAGACTAGAAAGTGGATAGCTCTTGACGCCGCTATTGGCGAGATTGTATTTTGCTCCGGCATGGTGGAGGTTTTCACCCACTCCATGTACGCGGAACCCATGCTGCGAGTGTGTCATGCTGCGATTTTCTTTTTCTTGCTCCAATAGAGGTAAACGGGAATGCCTAACAATAGAATGCCAAAGCCGATAAAGCTGTTTTTCGGGAAGTTGTAGTAGGTGGCCAGGACGACGAGCCAGCAGGCGGCGACGAAGAAGATGGTGGTGAAGGGATGGCCGGGCGTGCGGTGGTCGGGACTGGCGGCCATGCGGCGGCGGAAGACAAAGAGCGATGCGCCGGTGAGGCCAAAGAATACGAAATCGGTAGAGACGACGTAGTTCAAGATCTGTTCGTACTTGCCGGAGAGGGCGACGATGGAGGCCAGCACGCCTTGCAAGGCGATGGCGACGACGGGCACGCGCGTGCTTTTAGGAAGCCACGCGACTTGATTGAAAGAAGAGGCCGTCTTTGCGCCATGGCGAAAAAGACGCGTGGGGCGGTGAGCATGCCTTGACTTAAGAAGCCCAGCGCGGAGACAGCGATGGCGAGCGCCATGAACAGTTGCACCTTTTTCGCCGATGACTTTTTGCAGAACCGTATAAGCGGGCGTGGGAGTGTTGGCGAGTCCGAGCGGGCCGAGCGTGCGGAGGCAGACGATATTGACGCTCAAATAGATGGCGGTGACGCTGATGACTCCGAAGAGAGAGCGCGCGGGCGAGATCGCGTTTGGGATTGCGCATTTCGCCGGTCATGAAACTGGCGGTTTGCCAGCCACCATAAGCGAAGAGAACGGGGACGACGGCTGCGCCGAACTTGATAATGAGCGAGCCAGACCAAGGCTGACCAGCATCGCTACTGATTTGCGCGGCGATCGGCGGAGCGTTGAAGCCGGCGATGACGAGGACGGCGATGGCGCCGATTTTGAGGACCATCAAGAAATTTTGGACAGAGCTGCCATAGCGAACGCCGAGGCAGTTGATGGCACTGAGAATGATGAGAACCAGTGAGGCAAGGATGCCTTCGGGTAACGGAATGGCGATGATCTTTTTGGCGTAGATAGCGAAGGTGACGGCGACGGCCGCCATGCCACCGGTCTGCATGACGAGCAGGAGAGCCCAGCCATACATGAACGCCACGGCGGGATGAAAGGCATCGCGCAGATAGGCGTACTGACCGCCCAGATTCGGACGGAGAACCGCCAGTTCGGCATAAATGAATGCGCCGGCGAGAGCGGTGAGACCACCTAAGATCCAAGCGCCGAGAATGAGCGCCGAGGTGTGAACCTCTTTAGCCACTACGTAGGGGTTGATGAAAATGCCGGAGCCGATGATGCCGCCCATGACGATCATGGTGGCGTCGAAGACTCCGAGTTTGCGGGCTAACGATTCGTCGGGAGGCGCTTCCGCAGTGTTCACGCTTTAACCGTGGGCCGTGCGGGGAGCGCGTTTGCCACCGCCGGTTGCCGGTCTTCTTGATCGGCGTGACGTTGCTTCGGTGCTTCTTCCGACTGCTTCCGGTCTTGGGTTCGCTGGTGGCGGGCTTGCGAGGCAGTTCGCCCAAGCTCTTCTGCAGAGCTTGCATGAGATCGATCACAGGAGCGCGTTTCTTGGGCGCTTCGGAGGTGGCCGCCGCCAAGCCTTCTTTTTTAGCTTCGATCATCTGCTGCATTTTGATCTGGTATTCGTCGTGATATTTGGACGGATCAAAATCGGCGGCGAGGCCTTCGACTAATTTTTCGGCAAGGGCGACTTCCTGCGGCTTGACGCTGATGTTTTCATCGCGGCGGAACTCGGGCACTTCGCGCACTTCTTCCGGATAGAACATGGTGTGCAGAGAAGGCCATCGGCATGCGGGCGAACGACGACGGTGTACTCGCGCTGGTGCATGGTGATCTTTGCGATGGCGGTATATCCCGACTTGCGCATGGTTTCGAGCAGAAGGTGATACGCCTTCTTGCCGGCTTCTTCGGGGACCATGAAATAAGACGAATCGTAATAGATGGGGTCGATGCCGTCGGCTTTGACGAATTCCGCGATCTCCATGGTGTCGCTGGAAGCGGGCGCGATGGCTTTGACCTCTTCGTCGTTGACGATGACGTAGCGGTCTTTCTCTACTTCGAAGCCTTTGACCAGTTCGCTGCGTTCGACCACGCGATCGCATTGGGGGCAGAAGGTCTGCTGTTTGATTCGGCCGCCACAAACGTTGTGAATCTGGTTAAAGCTGACGCGTTCGGTGCGCGCGGCGGCGAAGAGACGAACGGGGATGGTGATGAGCCCGAACGAGATGAAGCCCTTCCAAACTGTTGAAGCCATGCAAAGTCCTTTAATGAAGTGCTCTTAAAACAATATCCTGAGAGTATGTTGTTTGCAAGCTGCGGCAGCCAAAGTAGTGCACCCGTACTAGTACTGGTGATGTGATCTTATGAAGATCTTCCTCTATTTCATTGGTAAGGCAAGAGATGAGCATGCGAACGCGATTGCGGCCGAGTTTATGAAGCGGTCTACACGCTATTCGCCGTGTGAGATGCGGGAGATTGTACCCGGACGTTTTGACCTGTTTGCAGAAGCATGCGGCGGCGCGCGAAGATTTTTTTGGATCCGGCCGGGAAGGCGATGGATTCGGCGGGATTTATCAAAGTGGTGGAGCAGGCGGAGCGAGAGGGGCAGGATTTGGTGTTCTTGCTGGGCGGGCATGATGGGTTGCCGGCGGAGTGGAGGGCGCGGGCGGATTTGCTGCTGTCGTTATCGGCGATGACGTTTCCGCATGAATTGGCGCGGGCGATGCTGGCGGAACAGATTTACCGGGCATTTACGACGTTGCGGGGGCACCCGTATCCGCGGTGAGGATATTGGTGTCAATGCCCCGCGGCAACGATTCGTAGTGCTTCGGTAAAACGTTCTGGGTACCGCATGTTTTTTGAGAGTTGTTCCCAATGGGCACGGCCGAACGCGGTTTTCATTTCTTTATCGACGAGGTTAACTTCGCCAGCCCAGAAGCGCCGATTGAACGCTGTGAATTCCGGTGCTTCCTCCTTTAAGTTGAGAGGTCCGGAATGGCCAAGCAATAGGAAACCCACAGCGTAAAAGATATGGACGAGCTGCTGCATCAGGAAGAAGCGGGCAAGTTGATATTCATCCGCCGGTTTTCCGAAATATCGCTCAAGAAATAGCTTCTCCTCGTCATCGTTGGTGACCAGTTGATTGGCAACAACGGCAAGATCGGCATAACGGTCGTTTAAGAAGGCAGCCTCCCAGTCCACCAGCCACACGCGGGTGCCGTCGAAAAGAATGTTGTCGGGTTTGAAGAGATCGTTATGGCTTGAGACCATTTCCGCATCGTTATACGGGTAGGCGGCGGAGAGTTGCGCGTGCCAAGCGACGAGTTGCTCGCCCTCCTCCTTGGACAGAATGTTCTTCGCCTGGAACGCTTGGAAGAAACCGTCAAGAGCGGGACCTTTGTGCAGAAGGAAGATGGCGGAGGTGTCGAAGGCGTCAGTGCCTTTGGGAAAAGGCGGCAACGCGTGAAGGGCTCGAAGCACGCTTGGCATACGCACGAGCGCTTCAACTGAGGGGAAGGGCACCTCTGAGACAAAATCGGTTATGGAAATGCCGTCTTCGACGCTGGTATAGAGGACGCGTGGTGCAATGCCGCCCTCGGCCGCGATTTGCATGCACGTGAATTGGCGCGTTGGACTGATCATGCGCATTTGCCGATCGGAGATGATGCGCAGTAGATACGGTGTTCCCTTCACGACGATGCGATAGACGAGGGCCAAGGTATGGCCTTTGTCGATCTCGCGGATTTCTTCAAACGTAGGTACACCGAAAGCTTCGCGCAGCCCGCGGGCGACGGCTGCGCTTTTTTCCGACGGAATCATAAGTTCTCCTTTGTGGCCGAGAAGTGATGTGGGCTTGACGATATTAGCCGAAGATAGCGCCAAAATCTAGTCTTGTTTTCAATGATTTAGATTGCTATCCTAAAAGTAGGGAAGCAGCCGCTTCTTAAATCAATCCCACCCCTAGTTGTTTTTCGTCAGGAACTATTCACGCGACGGTAACGTAGCTTTCATTTCAGATGAGGAAGCTACGGATATATGGAAATTAGACAGCAGCCGTTTGAACTTTCGGCTTCTTCTTTGCTGCCCGGGCCGTTGAAGCGTTTTGCACGGCCGTTAGACCCAGCACTCCTCAAACTCTTTGTTCCGGAAGAATTGGTGCGCAGCTACTCCGCTTCGCGAATTGACGGTCAGACGGCCGCACAATTTGCCGAGCGGATGTTGCGGCAGTTACATATCAGTTACCAGACGCCTACGAGCGACCTGAGCCGCCTACCAACATCAGGCGCGGCGGTGGTGGTGGCGAATCATCCGTTTGGTTTGTTGGAAGGCTTGATTCTGGTGGATCTGCTCGAAAAGATTCGGCCGGATTTTCGGATTGTGGCGAATGGCATTCTGGCGACCACCCCTGCGCTGCACGAAAAAGTGATTTTTGTAAACCCGTTTGAAACGGCGACGGCAACGGAGAATGGGCGGAGTTTGCGCGCGTCGATGGAATGGTTGCGGGGCGGCGGAATGTTGGTCATGTTTCCGGCTGGTGAAGTGTCGCATCTGAATTGGGGCGCGGAGTGGCCGGTGGCCGATTCAGCGTGGAATAGCGCTGCGGCGCGGTTCGCGTTGAAGGTGGGTTGCCCCGCAGTGCCTTTGTTTTTTAATGGCGCGAATAGCGTGAATTTCCAGATGCTGGGCGCGATTCATCCGCGCTTGCGGACGTTGAATCTGGCGCATGAGCTAGTGAATAAGCGGAGCCATACGATTAGCGTGCGCGTGGGGACGCCGGTGCCGGCAACGGTACTGAAGAGTTGCCCGGATGCTGAATCAGCGACGGCCTATTTGCGTGCACGGACATATTTATTGTCGAATCGCAAGCAGGGGCGGCGGCGTTTTGCGCTGACGTTCCCTAAACGGCGTCAGAGTGCGACGATTTTTGCAACGGCACGGGCTAGTGAGTTAGTGGCGCGCGATGTGGACCGGCTACCGCAGGCGCGAACACTGGTCGAGAATGGCGAGTTCAAAGTGGTGTTGGCGTCGGCGCGCGAAATTCCAAATTTGTTGAATGAGATTGGGCGCTGCCGCGAACTGACCTATCAGGCGGTGGGTGAAGGTACCGGTAAGGCTTTGGATTTGGATCGTTTTGACGAACACTATCTGCATCTAGTGTTGTGGCATAAAGAGGACCGGCGCTTGGCTGGCGCGTATCGACTGGCGGCAACGGCTGACGTGTTGCCTAATTACGGCCCGAAAGGTTTGTACACCAGCACGCTGTTCAAATATTCGCCGGAATTTTTTGACCGAATCGGTCCGGCCATTGAGTTAGGGCGCTCGTTCGTGTGTCCCGAGTATCAGAAGCTTTACTCTCCCTTGTTATTGCTGTGGAAGGCCATCGCAGCGTATGTGCAGACTCGCCCCGAGTGCGCCGTTTTATTTGGCGCGGTGAGTATTAGTGGCGCGTACCAAGCACATTCGCGGCGGCTGATGGTGGATTACTTACGCGGACATTTGGCGAGCGAATTGGCGGGCTTGGTGCGAGCGCGGCGAAGCTATCATCGGAGGCCATTAGCGCCGAAGCCGGTAAAGGCCTTGGGGCGGTTGATGCGGACGGTGGATGAATTGTCGGCGTCGGTACAGGATCTGGAATTAGACGGCAAAGGCGTGCCGGTGCTGATCCGGCAGTATGCAAAGATTGGTGGGCAGTTTTTGGGCTTCAATGTAGATCCGCATTTTTCGAATGCGTTGGATGCGTTGGCAATGGCGGATTTACGAGCGGCCGGAACGGGAATGTTGGAGCGGTTGATGGGGAAGGACGGAGCGCGGGCGTTCCGGGCGAGGCACGGAGTAAAGAAAGGGCGCGTGCAATAGGTCGTCGCTAGTGGTGTCGATCTTCTCTCGCAGGCCTTGCAGCCAGCGCAAAGCGGTTTCCCCTGCGAGTCGCTCATAGAACAACCAGGCGGTGATGGCGTCGAGATTTTTCTTCGCTTCTTCCGAATATTTAATTTCAAAGGCCATGCTTCGTACGTAGCCATTCAAAGACTTCCTCAGCGGAGCTTGTGCGACCGGCTTTTACGTCTTCGTAACCTCTCAATGCCCCTTGCACGGTTTCGTCGTATTCGCGTTGTTCGGCCTCAAGTTGGGCGTCCAACAGGTTATCCAGTGCTTCCGCAGGCGATTGCCCATGCTCTTTTGCGTAGGTTTCCAATTGCGCTTTACGCTCTGGCTTTACTGGCATCATTTCCATAGGGCCCTCCGGTTTAACTGTAGCGAAACGTCAAAGGACGATTCCATACGGCCCCATTCGCAGCGCGGCGCCTCCATGGCGCTCGATAAAAGTCGCCTTCCAAACGACTGTAATAAACTCTGGGAGGTGCTCCTTTCCCTCAGAGGAATTCAGAAGAGCTTCTGTGGTGTGCAGGCTTTACGCGATGGCAACCTTGAGGTGGCCGAGGGCGAAGTTCATCTGCTGATGGGGGAGAATGGCGCGGGCAAGTCGACGCTGATGAAAATTGTAGCCGGCAGTATGTGCGTGACGGCGGCGAAATGCTCTGGCGGGGACAGCCGGTTTCGTTTACCAAGCCCTCAGAAGCTTCGGCGAACGGCGTGGCGATGGTGCATCAAGAATCGCTGCTGGCGGGGCATCTGAGCGTTGCCGAAATATTTTTCTGGGCATCCAGCGCGTCGAGCTTTGGCTTTGTGGATAGGCGCTCCATTGTAGACAAAGCGGCAAAGGTAATTTCAGACCATGGCTTCCGGCTTTATCCGCGCATGCGCGTTTCGAAGCTGAGCCCTGCGGGAAAGCAGATTGTTGAGATTTGCCGAGCGCTAGCGCAAGGGTCGAGCCTGCTGATTTTCGACGAGCCCACCTCATCGCTTTCGAATGCCGAGACGGCCGAAGTGTTTCGGATTGTGAAACAGCTATGCGAGCGGAAATTGGGCGTCATTTATATTACGCACCGGCTCGAAGAGTCGCGCTCGATTGGCGACAAGGTCACAATTCTGCGCGACGGGGCCACGGTTCATACAGGTCCGCTGAAAGAACTTTCACGGACCCACTGATTCAACATATGGTGGGCCGCAGCGTGAACGCGATTTATCAGCGTGAACCAGTTACCGCGGGCGATGTTATGTTGCGCGTAAGGATTTGAATCGCGATTTTCTGAAAAATATTTCTTTCGAATTGCGCGCGGGAGAAATTGTCGGGCTGGCCGGCTTGATGGGTGCGGGCCGCACGGATTGTGTCGCGTCTTGTTTGGGCTTGATCCGGCGGAAAGCGGCACCGTGGAGATTGCCGGCCAAGCGGTAACGCCGAAAAACCCGCGCCGCGCCATTTCCTCCGGTGTCGCGCTCATTCCCGAAGACCGCCAGATCAATGGTCTCGCGCTGAAGTTGCCCATTGCATTCAACATCACCATGCCCGACTTGGGTCGCGTATCGAACTTAGGCGTGGTGAATCACGCCAACGAAAACAAACTCGCGGAAGACTACCGCCAGAAGTTGCGCATTAAGTGCCAGTCGGCGAAGCAATTGGCCGGACGGTTAAGCGGCGGCAATCAGCAAAAGATCGTGATTGCCAAGTGGGTCGCGCGCGGGGCGCGAATTTTTCTGTTCGACGAGCCGACGCGCGGAATTGATGTCGCCGCCAAACAGGAAGTATTTGAAGAGATGGACCGGCTGGCAAAATCAGGCGCCGCCGTTTTAATGGTGAGTTCCGAACTACCCGAGC
>CAWJBS010000082.1:0-82177 GCA_963840845.1 Bryobacterales bacterium | reverse complement strand
AGGGGCAGGATCGGGTGATCAGAACGGGGTGGTGGTCAGCTCGATCTGGCCCCGCGAGGCGAGCTTGCGATGGAGTGGAATGACGCGGGCCAGGAGCTCGAGCTGGCGGGCGAGAAACCACTGTTTTTCGTCTTCGGTATAGTCGCACCCTTGGCCTTGAATTCGGCCAGGTCAGGCTCTTGCTCGAAGAGCAAAGGGTGAATCCAGGCGAGGTTGGACCAGACCTGAAGGTCGCGGAGGTCGCGCGGGCGGACAGAGGGCGAGGACCTCGCGGGCCGGCGTGTTCCACCCCAAGCGCAGGAGGTAGAGCTCGTGATCGCGCGGGTGCACCCGGATCATGGTGTCGGGGGGCTGGCCATGTAAGAAATTGTCGAGGATGTGCGGCGAGTTTCAGATGAATCGAGGCCGTCGACCGGAGCACTTGGAGCAGCTCAGGTGGGTGTCGGTCGCGCCGAGAGAGTAGGCCTCGAGCTGTGCAAGCAAGCTCGGGACCAGGTTGATCGTGCAGCGAAACTCGGGAACTTCTTCGAGGTGCAGCACCATGCCCAGATAGTCTTTGGTGGCGTGGAGGCGTACCCAGGGCATGGGGTTTTCGCCCGAAACATCATCGGGGTAATACGGTTGATGTTGGTGCCAGAGAAGCGCGAGAGAAACCGTTTGCATCAAGACGCCCTTCGATCGACGGTGGGTTTAATCACTAAAGTCGGCAAAATCACCATCTCCCCAGCAAGGATAGCTCGCACACCGTCTAATGCTCGGAACCGCCGCTGGCGAAACTTAAGCGGTTCCCGACGGTGCGGGCGAGTGGGCCTGAGGGTCGATTGAATGGGCGGGAATGTTTCGAGCCAGAGCTCTGCACTGATTTCTTCGTAAAGTGAGATGTACTCACACGCTGGCGAGTACCACGACCAGTCGGATTTCATGCCGGTGGCGATCGGCTGGCACAGACCGGGCGATCGAGCCAAAGTGCAAAGCACCGCTCCATGCACTGTTCGAGGGCACGGGGATCGGCCTCTGCAAATACGAAGCCGCTCGCGGTGCCCTTGGCGAAGGTTACGGAGTTGGCATCGACGACTGTATCCAGAAGTCCACCTGTGGCTCGAACCAGGGGGACCGTGTAGTGCACCAGGCTATAAAGCTGGTTCAGGCCGCAGGGCTCGTAAGGCTGGGCATCAAGAAAATGTCGGCCCCGGCCTCGATCTGGTGCGAGAGCAGGTCTCTGAAAAACCGAGATGCACCAGCAGCTTACCGGGGTACGCGCAACGGCCAGTTTTTCGAGCAGGGCATGATATTCGGGGTCCCTTCACCGAGGACGACGAGCTGGACGTCACGCTTCAGCAGCTCTCGGCGACGTCGATCAGCAGGTTCCACCCCTTTTGGTGGTCGAGCCGGCCGATCTGGGCGAAGAGCGGAACCTCCGGCCGAACGGGTGAGCCCGAGAGGCGCTGGAGGGCAAGCTTTGCATTCGTGGCTTACCGACTCGGCCGTAGTGCCGCGTCGTCAGCACGCCGAGAATGAGGATCTTTTGAGGGGTTCCAGACCGAGGTGTGGATTCCGTTGACGATCCCGCGGAGGTAGTGACCGGCGTCAGCAGCAAGCCGTCGAGGCCGGAGCAAAGGCGGGCGTCTGGATCTCCCGGGCATAGTCGGGCTGACGGCACTTAGCAGGTCCGCGGAGACCAGGCCTGCCTTGAGGAAGGTGAGGCGGTTGTGGAACTGGAGCTTGCCCCAGTTGAAGAGACGCCAGTCCAGCCCCGTCAGCGGCATGTCCTCAGTGCCAGAACGAACCGTGGTAAGCCAGGTTATGAATCGTCAGCAAACGAGCCGACGCGGACAAACTGGGCATTTGGTGGCTCTGGTAGAGCGTCTTCCAGGTAGAGCGGGATCAAGCCCGATCTGCCAGTCGTTGCAATGGATCACGTCGGGCCGGATACCCAGGGGCCCGAGGGTCTCTCGAAGCACAGCCAGTTGGAAAAAGATGTAACGTTCGCAGTTATCCGTCGATAATCTTTCCCGTGATTACCGTAGAGGACGGTCGATCGAAATAGGCTGGTCGGTCGGTCGATCAGGTAGGCCTTGACGGACGAGCCGGGGATGTGCGGTCTGAGGATGCGGGCCTCGTCGTTCTAGGATCCGACAGGGATTGGCAGGATGACTCCGTGTGCCGGAGTGGGTGCCGGCATGCGAGCCTGGCGATAGCAGCGGAGAAAGACCGAGCGTACGGCGCCTGGTCCGTGCGAGGCGCACGGGCAGGGCGCCGGCGACGTCGGCCAAGGCCGCCGGTCTTGGCGAACGGCACCGCCTCCGAGGCGACGAAGGCGACATGCATCCTAGATCAGCTCCGGGCGGGAGAAGGAACCCAGCCGCAGGAAAAACCAGGATGCACATCGCAGGCTGCCCTGGCTGCTGGGGTGCTCGCAGGAAAGGCCGCCGAGTATCGATCGCTTGAGGCTACGGTCGCGACGGACCTGACCGAATGGCCGCGAATGCCGAGGCTGGACAGTCTAAGGCATCGACACCGGGGCGACAATGCATTGAACGGAGAAGAGCGAGTCGCCCCTCACCCCAGCCCTCTCCCCGAGGAGAGGGAGCCAATTAGACATTGGGTCGGTCGCCCTCACCTCAGCCCCCTCTCCCGAGGAGATGGAGCCAGTTAGACATTGGAGATCGGGCGGCGGTGCGAGTGGGGATCGGTGGGAAATCAATCGCCCGGAGCGAGCGGGGGGAGTGACCCCTGCGGGACCGGGCGGGTGTGTTGTCGGGAGTTGTTGGCGGTGCGATCGAGTGGCGAGCTGGTCGCGAAGCGGGCCAGTTGAACTTGCTCAGACCAATGCCGTGGCGGCGGGAACCGGCGCGGTGGTTGAGACCTTGGTGCTGAAGTTGTAGCGGCTGAAGAGGATCGTCATGAGGATGCAGGAGATGACGATCGCGCCGAGGGAGATTCCAGCAGGACGACGTAGATGTCGCTTTTGGGGGACTGAACAAGACCCCGGGCCGGCGGGCGGCCGCAGCCGGCCGGAGGTCTTGTGGCCGGGCTGATCCGCGGCTTGACGTTGACGAGACAATGTCGTGCTCCTTGATTTCTTGCCCTGTACGTCTTCCGATTACCTTGGCCACGGCCTGGTCGGGATCGACGGAGACGATCGTGACTTTGCCGAGGTATTCGGGTCGGGGATCGCCGGTACAGTAACAGCTCGTGACCGACGACCAGGCCGTCTCCGACCCGATGATATTTCCATGCTGCCGGTTCGATGGATCAATTCGCCTGACCTCGCCCTCACCGGAGGCGGGCTCTCGACCCCTTGATCTGGCTGATGTCGTTGGAGAGGCCGTTCCTGCCGTGAGGAGGGCCGAGAACCTGGCGACCCGGTCTCGGAGGTCGGTGATGTGTTGTTGTCGTTTCGATCTGGACGTGCCTAGCTCACGGATCTTGTCGGTCTATCTCGGCCTGCCGAGCTTGAACTCGTTGCCGATTTTTTCAGACTCGGTGAGCATCTTCCGGAGGTCGTTGGTCTGCTGGCATTTGGCCTCGACTTCTTCCATCGTGGATTTGGCTGTCTGCTGGGCGACGGCGAGCTTGCCCTTCACGTCGGTGATCTCGGCCTGGCTCCGCGTGATTTCCTCTTTTTGCTGGGTGTTCAAGCGCGAGTTCAGATCGAGGGTCTTTTTCTCCTGATCGGGGTGGCCATCTTGAAGTCGTCGAGCTCTTTCTTGGCAGCCTGCGAAGCAAGGCATTCAGCGTCGTTCAGCTTTTTCTTTTGAAGGTCTCTCGACTTTGGCCTGCTGGTTCTTGGTTTCGACCACCATCCGTTCTTGGAGGTGGTGAAGACCACCGACGCCATGCCCAGGAAGAGCAAGGAGAACGCCATGATCACGATCACGCAGGATTTTGCCGACAAAGGTCATGGTCCGTCCTACCCGGTATCAAAAGTTGATGAGCCGGCCAGAGGAAAGCCTGCCCCGAAAGACCGTCGAGCGGAATGGCGCCTGAATCGAAAGGCCATGTAATCGACGATCACCACCAGCTTCACCGCGATCGCGCAAGAACCTGGGAGTTGCCCAAGTTTCCGCGGCCCTGGAGGTGGTTGCCCTGGTGGTGGACGACCGTGCCGAGCATCCGGCCTCGAGCTCGCGGATCAGGTCGTTCAATTCTCCCTGATGGCGACCGAACTGCAGGAGGCTGCTTTCGACCGCCGCGATCTGCCGCGAACGTCGTTGGTTTGCTTGCCATTGGCCTCGACTTCCTCCATCGTGTCTTTGGCTTTCTGATGGGTCGTGGCAAGCTGTACGCACACGGTCTTGATCTGGCCCAGATCTTTGTCGGTGTCTTCTTTGATATTCGCCAGGCCTTTTTCGAGAGCCTTCTTCTCCTCGGCGAGCTGAGCGTTGGCCGTGTCGAGGACTTTCCTGACGGCGTCGGCCTGGGCCTGGACGTCTTTGAGCTTCTTGTCTAGCTCTTTGACCGTGGTCGAGACCTTGTTGGTCGCGCCGTCGCAGTCTTTCGCGGTCGAAAGAGTCACCGTCGAAATTCCGAGGAAGATCAACGAGAATGCCATGACCACGATCACCAGGATCTTGCCGACGAAGGTCATCGTAGCACCCCACCCGTGTCAAAGACTGACGGCTCGCCCTGGCGGGCCTCCGCCCCTGGCCCCCCCCGAGACGGCAATCAGAATGGCATATCATCCTTCGACTGGACCAAATCTACCTTACGTTATCGGTGATGGAAAGCGACTGCCGCCGGGAGATTGGGGAAATTGGATCAATTGTTCCGGACACGGTCTCTGAACCGGCGGAGGACGGCAGTCGGCACCAGCCCGATCGTGATTGCCAGGCAGGTCAGGCCGAGCCAGTCTCCCCATTTTGAATAGTAGCTTGTACGCTCTGTTCGAGGCACTGTGACAGAAAGACCTTGGTGCATGCCTTTGCGAGCGTTTCGCGGATCTCACCGTTACCGTCGACCAGAGCGGAGATCCAGAATGATGTTCTTCTCATCATTCGGATCTTTCGGCAACAGCAGAATGTGGAGCTCCTGCTCAATCTGCTTCAGTTCCGGCTCCAGCCGCGCCACTTCTAACTGCGCCATCTGCAACAGGTCGGGGTCGGTTTCCGTCAACATCGCGCGCGCATCCGTCAACTCGCGGTCCACCCGCTTCCACTCACCGTACTTCGCAACCGTTTCTTCCAGCGCACTGCGCGCCTTAGACACTTTGCGGTACTGGTCCCCATCGTTAATCACGGCGGGGTCAGACATCTTGGCAGTCAGATCGTTAAAACGTTCTTCCGCTTGATCCAGGCGTTCTTTATATTGCATCCGAATTCCTATTACGCAATGACGAGCGGGCCGCCCTGCGCCTTCTCCAAATCCATCGCATGGCTCAACGCATGAATCGCCACTTCCACCTGCGAATCAGTCGGCCCTTGCGTGGTAATCCTCTGCAGCCACAACCCAGGCCGCGTCAAAAGCGTCATCAAGCCCGAGCCCTTCTTGGCGGCATAGCGAATCACTTCGTAACTCACGCCCACAATCAACGGCAGCATCGCAACGCGCGCCGCCAGCTTGTACCAGAAATTGTCAATCGGGAGGAATGCGTAGCAGATCATGGAAATAATCAGCACCACCATCAGAAAGCTGGTCCCGCAGCGTGGATGCCACGTTACAAAACTCTGTGATTTGGGAACCGTCACCGTCTCGCCCGATTCAAAATTAAAAACCACCTTGTGCTCCGCCCCGTGATACTGAAACATCCGGTGCATATCCGGTAGCCGCGAAAGCAGATACATAAAGATGAGGAAGATCCCAATCCGAATCACCCCATCCACCATGTTGATCGCGAATCGTCCATGCAACGCTTGCACATGATGGCCAATTTGCGTGGCAATCACCAGCGGTAGCAGCTTGTATAGACCAATCATGAACGCCAGCGACATCACAATCTGCAGAACCATCGCCATCGGCCCCACTTCTTTTTTCTCGGCCTCTGGTTTGTCGCCGGAAAGATCCTGCAACATGCAGTCTGTGGAAAACTTCAAGAGCCTTCATCCCCAACCACATAGCGCCGCCCAGCGTACCCAACCCGCGGATCACCGGAATTTTAAAAATCGGATATTGATCCGAAAGCTTTGGCAGCGGACTTTCTTGTGTGACAATCTCACCGCTCTGCTTGCGCACCGCCACACAATAAGAATGCGGCGAACGCATCATCACGCCTTCCATGACGGCTTGGCCGCCTACAAGGGTCGTTTCTTCGCCGTTCTCCACAACTGGCAATAGCTGAATATGCGCAAAAAGACGCGCAAAGGCACGCAGGGTCAAAGGGAACTCCAGCTTTCAGTATAGCGGGGTGTCGACCACTTGGCCCAAGAACTAAAGCAGACGAACGCTGCGAAGATAATCGAGCAGATCGTTATATGCGCCGCCTTCATTGGCAAACAGCGCGTAATCCTTAGCAGTCTCAAGCCACACACGCGTGCTGGGCCGTACTTCGTTGAGCGCCGCCACAAAGTCTTTGTGCTGGATCGGCCTCACTTTGCCGGTATCCATGGCATCTTCCATCGCTTGCTCAGCGGCCGTATCACAAAGATGCGCCAGATCCGCCCCCGAAAAACCTTCTGTTCGCGCAGCAATCAGCTTCAGATCGACCGCTTCTGAAACACGCTCCCGCATATGAAAAGTGAGAATCGCTTGCCGTGACGCGGCATCAGGGGGCGGAACAAAAACGACACGATCGAAGCGGCCTGGCCGGCTCAAAGCAGAATCCACATCCCAGGGGTGATTGGTCGCGGCCATCACAAATAAGCCATCATTGTTAGCCGCCAAGCCGTCCATTTCACTTAATAGTTGGTTGACAATGTCACGGCCATGGCTCTCCCTTTGCAGACTCCGCTTGCGGCCCAGCGCGTCGATTTCATCGATAAAGAGCACTGCCGGGGCATTGCGGCGCGCTAGCTCAAATAATTCATGCAGCTTTCTCTCGCTTTGCCCAATGTACATATCGAGCACGTCGTTCAATCCGATGGAGACAAAGTGAGCGCCCAGTTCGCCGGCAGTCGCACGAGCAACGTAAGTCTTGCCACAACCGGGCGGCCCGAATAATAGTAATCCTCCGCGGATGGAACGACCGTAATATTTGGCCATCTCATTGTGTCGGAGTTGCGCAAACAGCGACAGTTCCAAACGCCGCTTTACCGATGTAAGCCCAGCCACATCAGCCAACTTGACGTCGGACTTTTCCACGCGCCACTCTTCATCAGCCGTGCCACCCTTGATCACTTTCATCGCTAGCACTTTTTTCTCAGTCGCGGGCGGCTCTTCTGCTTCTTCGTCGTCACCAGGCGGCGCTGGCGCTTCGGGGGCTGTTCCCTTGAGCGCCGCCAGCAAACGCCCATAGCGCTTGGCTTTGTCGCTATCGCCAAGTGCGCTCGCCGCGCGCGCGGCCACTTCTAAAGCGGCAATATGATCCGGCAAAGCCGCTAAAACTGTGGACGCCTGCTGTAATGCGTCGGCATGACGGTGGTTCGCTGCCAGCAATTCCGCCAGATGGGTTCGCAGATCGTGATTATCCGGCGACGTTAAGACTTGCAGCTTCGATGGCGGCAATAACAGCGCCTGAGGAAGTGGCCATGGGTTCCGCTATATGTTAGCGCGTGAGCCCCTTTTCCTTCCACTTCGGCAGGGCAATACCGCCCCGTCCCGAGTGATAAACATAGAACGAAGAAATACCGAGCAAGATAACGGCCAAGGCCGGCGAGCCTGGTCGAAGAACCACGAGCGGAAGACAGGCAGCAATGATTAGCTTTCCAACGAATCTCCATAGCGCCCATACCGGAGTAAATTTAAACTGAAACATCAGCGTAGTAGGAATCACTAACAGGAACGCTACAGCGCCGAGAATGCCCGGCCACACCAAATTCACAACTGGAGCCGCCAGTTGCAGAATCACTCCGCTCGCAATCAAAGCCGCAGAGACGAATGCCCCAGCTACCTGCATTCGCGGAAACAACGCTCGATCTTCGCGTTTTCGATAAAGCCAAAGTGTGCAGCAAGGAAAATATAAGAATTTGGCAAGGCGTTCCCAAAAAATCACCCAGAACGGAATGAACGGATAGAAATAGAGCCGACCTCCCCAGTCGCCAAGAGTAAATACGAAAATGGCCAGGATCAAAGCCGCCGCGCATTCTCGCTTGAATTGCTCTCGTTTCTCGGGAACCTTGACCAACCATCTAAACAGCGCCGGCCGGCTGTAGAGCACGCCCACTAGCTGTTCCTTCGCTTCATCGGATTTGGGATTGAGGCGAATCGCCCTTCTTTGGTGTGCTTCAGCACCCGCCAGATTTGTGAGTGTCCCTTCGATTGTTCCGACGTGTTGGTGAGTCAACGAATTGAGAGGGTCCAACGAGAGGGCTTGTGCGGCAATCTCTCTGGCTTCGAGCACCCTTCCCAAAGCGAGCAGAGCGCGAACGCGCTTCTGTAACAACGAGACAGACTCAGCGTCGTGCTTCAAACCAAGGTCAATTGCCGTTAACGCCTCGGCCCATCGATCGCCTTTCAAGAGAATCGCGGCTAATTCCTCATGGTAGAGAGCGTAGTCGTTACTCCTAGCAAGAGCGCTACGGATGGCTTCTTCGGCTGCTTTTAAATCGCCTTTCATACGAAAGACAAAAGCCCGCAGATAATACCCATGCGGCCCTTCAGGGTCCGCCGCAATCGATTTACACGCTGCGCTGTCGGCTTCGTCGTGTTCACCCAGACCGATGAAAGCTCGCGAAAGATTATGGTCAGCACCCGCCCGGTTTCCTTCGCTCGCAGCTACGGCCAGCCGAGCTTCCACCAGCGCCTCCTTATAGCGGCGTTGGTCCAACAAAATGGCACATCTCTGATTTCGCTGGCTAGCGGTGAGTTCCACGTTTTTGTTACATGGTAGCCGAAACCTGTATCATCATTTTGTCCACTTATGACACGATATTCAATCCTTGCCTCGCTTCTCTTTCTCTAGCCTTCACCATCCGCGCTGCCGACCTGCCGGCCGTCGCCCCGGCTATCGACTGCACCCAACTGGCCACCGCCGATTTGTCCGCCGTTGCCGACGCCCCTATTCATATCACTGCGGCCGCTCCCGTTGCCGATGGCAAACCCGCGCCTTATTGCAAAGTCACCGGCTACGTGGAACCCCAAGTCAAATTTGAAGTCCGCCTGCCACTCTCCGGCTGGACCCAGCGCTTCCTCCAAACCGGCTGTGGCGGACTCTGCGGTAACCTCAGCATCCACGTCTCCAACGCGCAAACTTGCCCCGCCGCTGAAAACGGCGAACTCGCGCTGGCATCCACCGATATGGGCCACGAAGGCATGAATCCTTCCTGGGGCGACGACCCCAAACTCCGCATCGATTTCGCCTATCGCGGCGTCCACGTCACCACCCTCGCCGCCAAAGCCCTCATCGCCAAATACTACGGCCGTCCCGCGAAGTACTCATACTTCGCGGGCTGCTCCGATGGCGGTCGCGAAGCCCTGATGGAAGCCGAACGTTACCCCAACGATTTTGACGGCATCACCGCCGGCGCGCCTGCTATGAACTTCATCACGCAGAACACCTTTTATCACGGTTGGAACGCACGCGTGAACACCGACGCCAACGGCCACGTCATTCTCACCGCCGACAAACTCCCCATCCTTCATGCCGCTGCTCTTGCCTCTTGCGATGCCGTTGACGGCAATAAAGACGGACTCATCAACGATCCGCGCAACTGCCATTTCGACCCCGGCGTCACTCTCTGCAAAGCCGGTCAAGATCCCAGCACCTGTCTCACGGAAGCACAGGTCGACACTGCTCGCGAAATCTACCGCGGCGCGCACGATGCCAAAGGCAACCAACTCGTTCTCAGCGGTCCGCAAGTCGGTTCCGAACTCGCTTGGAAAGGAGTGGAGGTGCCCAGGCCGGCCCGATCAAGGCGTCCCCGCTGAGCACTTCGCCATGGATACGCTCAAACACCTCGTTTATCACAGCACTCCGTCGAGCTACACCCTGGCCGACCTCCGCTTCGATCAAGAATCGCTCGACGCGCTCAAACCCATGCATCCCCTCTACGACGCGACTGATCCCGACCTCAAGCCCTTCGTTGGCCACGGCGGCAAACTCATTCTTTGGCACGGCTGGTCCGACCAGCACATTTCGCCGCTCAACACCATCGCTTATTTCGCCGCCCTCCATGAAGTGATGGGCGAAAAGCGCACGCAATCGGCAGTGCGTCTTTATTTGTTTCCCGGCGGCTACCATTGCGGCGGCGGCGAAGGTCCGTTCAATCCGGATCTCATGAGCGCCATCATGGCTTGGGTGGAAGACGGCAAAGCACCGGCGAATATACTCGGCAACATCGCGCCGTATGTCACAAGAGGCAAACAAGACATGCCGGCCTGGCTTGGCTCAAGTTTCTTCAAGCCTTACAAACACACCGACGGCAATTAATGCCACTTACTCTCCGCATCCTCCCAGGCGAACTGACTGTAGTTCGCCTCCCACCCGGGAGTCCTGTTCCCACATGGCTCCCGCTCGCCGCTAGCCCGCTCACCTCTGTCACTCTGACTGACAACGAACTATCTATCATCTGCCCGTCGGGCATCGTCCCCGAAGGATTTACCGCCCAACCTGGTTATCGCGCTCTCCGTGTAGAAGATCAGCTCGATTTCTCGGCCGTCGGCATCCTGTCCTCAATCCTCAATCCCCTTGCCGCCGCAGGAGTCAACATCCTTTCCGTCTCAACGTTCGACACTGATTATGTTTTGATCCCCGCCACAAAACTCGCGCGAGCGCTCGCCGCTCTCAAACTTCAATTTGAAATCGTGGAGTGATACCGCTCAGCGTGCAGACGCGACGATTTTCCGCTGTGAGGTAGAGAAATGGAAATGGCTGTAACAGTCGTCTTTGCGAGCACGCGAGCTTAGCGGACGAACAAATCGTTCAGGCTCTTCGCAGAGACAAAACGTATGGCGAGATCTTCCAACTCGGGCAGAGTCAGTTTTGACAGGCTCCGCGTAGTGCTGGTGGAGAGAGTACCGAAACGAGCGGCTATCTGACGCTGCAGCAGCGAAACTGCTTCCTGCCGTCTGCCCACCTTTTCGCCTTCCGCGCGTTCCTGGCGAATCACGGGACCAATTGTTTCGTGGTCTCTGATGTCGTAGTGTATGGGCATTCGTTTCGCCTCCTGTTCAACAACCCCCGGCCAGATTTCGCATTCCAGCCAAAACGTTAGCTTGGACAAAGCACCATTCCGGTTTTCAACGAGCACAGCTTTCGGCGGTACAGCTGCGCGGACACAGCTTTGACTGTTTGCCTTTTTACAGCGGCATGCTAGCGGCGGAACAAGTCGCTCACGTCCTTCGCAGAGACAAAACGTATGGCGAGATCTTCCAATTCGGGCAGAGTCAGTTTTGACAGGCGTCGCGTCGTGCTGGTGGAAAGGGTACCGAAACGCGCCACGATCATGCGCTGCAGCAGCGAAACTGCTTCCTGCTGTCTGCCCGCCTTTTCGCCTTCGGCTAAACCTTCGGCAAGCGCTTCGGCGCGTTCCTGGCGAATCACGGGACCAATCGTTTCGTGGTCTCTGATGTCATAGTGTATGGGCATTCGTTTCGCCTCCCGTTCAACAACCCCTGCCAGATTTCGCATTCCAGCCAAAATCATCAGCTTGGAAAAAGCAGCATTCCTGTCTTCCATCTTCATTTTAGCAATGCGCTGCAAGATACGGCGAATGGTTTCCGGCCGCTCGGAATGACGCCCCAAAATCGCCAAAACCGCATCAGCGGGGTGCTGGCCCTGCAGCAAAGCCTCCGCATCCCAATCGCGGATGTCGATGATCTTGAACCGGCAAGACAGGCACGGGGTAACCAATTCGGACGCCATACTCAATCGCTCGCTGCCGACGTAGAGAACATAAAGCGCCGGAAAGCGCTCGTAGAACTGCGCGACGAGCAACGCGTACTCGGCCATCCGCATCGGCAGCAACGGATCATTAAAGCTCTGCAACTCAACCAAAATCAGCTCTAAGGTCCGTGTCACTTCGAACAAGAGATCGACTCTGCGCTGCGTAACTCTTGGCAGTTCGACGTTCAGCCAGTGGCCTCGGCTCGCGCCAGTAAGTCGTCTGAAAAAAGCGTTCTGGGAGCCGGTGAGCAACGACTTAAGAACGGAGTCGTATTGGTGCAATTGATCCTATGGTATCGGAAGTCTCACAGTCACGCGGACCTAAAGGCCTAACACCGCTCGCCCCCAGCTAAGACCGTAACGACAAACAGCTCAGCCCGCCATCCATCTTCCGAAACTCCGACATCCCCAGCGCCAGCGGCCTAAATCCGCGTTTTTCCAACTCCGCAAAAAGCAGCGGAAATCCCTCCGCCACCAACACCCGCTCATTCACCCGCACACAATTCGCCGCATAACTCTCATCTGCCGAAACCACAATCCGCTCATATCTCCCAAATTCCGCGCGCCCCGCCATCTCCTCCATCACCACCATCGTGTTCTCGCCGATATAAGAAATCCCGCTCTTCAAATGCAAAATACTCGTCATCGCCCGCACATCAATCACCGACGACGTGTACCCCATCCCTGCCAAATGCCCCGCCAGTTGCCGCGCTCCCTCCTCATTTGTCCTGTGCGAAACGCCAATAAAAAAATGCTCTCCCGCCTCGCAGATGTCTCCGCCATCCACCGTCCCCGGCGCCTCAATCTGCAAGGCCTTCGGAAACAGTCGCCGAATCTCCTCCACTTCGCCCGCCCGGCTCGCCGCCCCCGGCCGCATCAAAATCACCCCACGCTCCGCCAGCACGGCCGTGTCTTCCACAAACGTCGAATCCGGATACCGCAAATCCGCCGCCAGCGTCGTCACCGCCAACCCGCACTCCGCCAGCGCTTCGCAATACCGCCGGTGCTGCTCCTTCACCACCTCAAAATTCGGCACGCCCAGCGAAACCGTCGTCAGCCCATCGGCAAAATTCTTGCCCGGCAACCGCACAATCGCATTCGTAAACAAGTAAATCCCTCACCCGCGATCATTCCACACGCTGCTACGATACAAGCGGGGATCAGAGGTCCACCATGCACAAATTCGCCACGTTCGCCGCTCTCTCACTGTTCGCCGCAATCTGTTGCCGCGCGCAACAAACGCCCGCCGAGAGCAGCACTATCATCCGCACTGGTACCCGCGAAGTGCTCCTCGAAGTGTCCGTCCACGACAAGCACGGCAAAACCGTCAAAGCCCTCAAACCCAGCGATTTCACAGTCTATGAAGACGGCATCCCGCGCCCCGTGCAGTCCTTCCGCCTCATCGCCGGCAGCGAAATCCGCGCCGCCGAGGCAACGCAACAGCAGCAACAACAGCAGTCTCAGCCACAAACCGCCGGCTCATCGCCCAAGCCCGCCATCAACACTCTCAAAACCGTCAACCTCCTCTGCCTCGTCTTCGGCCACCTCCAAGTCCGCACCCGCGCCGACGCCTTCAAAGCCGCCCAAAAATTCACCGAAGCCGAACTCCGCCCCAACACCTTCATCGCCACATTCATCATGAGTCACGGCAGCGTCCGCCAACTCACCAACTTCACCAACAATCGCGACCAACTTCTCAACAGCCTCAGACAACTCGAAAAGAATCCCGCGGGCGTCGTCTCCGGCCTTGCCGTGGGCACCCCCCCGCAAAGTGAGGCCAGCTCTCTCAGTGACGGCCCACCACTCGTCGTCCAAGGCGGCGATAGTTCTCCGAGCGCCTCAAACCCATTAGGTGATCGCGGTGAAATTGACTACCAGTCCACCCAAGCCGTGAACGACATCGACACCCTAAACGCTCTCGTCGCTGGCCTCGCGCCCCTCCCCTACCGCAAGTCAGTCGTCCTCTTCATCGGCGACCTCCCACGCTCCGCCGATTCCTCCGACGAATGGTCCGCCATGATCGACAAAGCCCGCAAAGCGTCCGTCACTTTTTACGGCTGGTCCACCGTTGCACCCAGCGCCGATTACGATCCCCTCGACGCCGGCCGCATCGCCCTCGGCACGGCCTCCGCAATCTCCCCCAACATCGCCACCGGTCAAGCCGATCAGCTCTCCGGGCCACCCTCAAATGCCGCCGCCGGCACATCCGCCCCAACCCCCGGATCGTCCGGCGCCGCCTTCGATTCCGTTCGCAAAAACGATTTCACACGCTACGCCGCCACCGGCTCCAATTGGCAAGAGGCCGCCAACGACCTCACCACCGCCACCGGCGGCTTCTTCATCAGCAACACCAACAACACCGACCTCCTCAAGAAAATCATGGATGACGTGGACACCCGCTACGAAGTCTCCTTCCGCCCCGATACCGACATCCTCGACGGCCGCTATCACAAAATTGAAGTCAAACTCACCCGCCCCGATCTCCACGCCGAAACCCGCAACGGCTATTTCGCCGTCCCCGACGAAGAATCCCTCACCCCCGCCGACGCCGCCGGCCTCCGCGCCCTCAGCAATTCACCCGCGCCTCACGCCTTCGATTTCGATTCAAAAGCTTTCTGGTCCCGTCAGAAAACGGCCCCCGGCGATCAGCAGTACGCCGTCGTGTTTGATGTCCCGGTCGCCCACCTCACCGCCACGCCCGAACCCACCCTCAAGCGCCACAAATTCCACGCCATCCTCTTCGCCGTCGCCAAAAACGCCCAGGGCGAAATCCTCTCCCGCTTCAGCAAAGACGTCGAATCCGAAGTCTCTGATGACGCCCTCCCTCGCCTCCAAACCGACCGCGTCACCTTCGAGCATCCCTTCCTCCTACCCGCCGACGCCACAACCGTCGATACAGTCGTCGTCGATCAGGAAGGCCATCGCTCCAGCGTCAACTCATTCACGTTGAAAACGCCGCAGACCAATCCCGATAGCCCTGCCATGAGTGACATCGTCTTAGCCAAGCGCATCGAAGCCCTCAAAGCCCCCGCCGACCCCGCCGATCCCTTCCAATTCGACGGCAAACGTTTGGTCCCCTCACTCTCCCAAAACATCACGCCCAATCAGAAGCTCACCGCCTTCCTCTACACCTATCCGTCCAAAACCAACGCCTACAAAATGGCGCTCAACGTCCGCAGCGAACGCGACGGCAAACTGCTCAGCAACCAAACCATCTCCGAACTCCCATTGCCCGATGACCAGGGCCGCATTCAAATTCGCCTAGGCGTCGTGGCTCTCCCGGGCACCTACAAACTCACCATGAAAGCCATCCAAGGCGATCAGACCGTCGAACGCGTTCTCTCCTACTCCGTCTCCGCCAACTAACAACGCGCAGCCGCGCCTTTATAATGGACGAATGTTGCGGCGCGCATCAGTCCTCCTCCTGACGGCAATCGCCTGCCGCGCCACTACGCCGTCACGCCCCACCTACGCCGGAGCCAAATCCTGCACACCCTGCCACGCAGCCGCCGTCCACGCTTGGTCAACGTCCCGCCATTCCAAAATGATCCAACCCGCCAACGACACCAGCGTCTTAGGCGATTTCTCCCGCGGCCAAGTCATCCTCCGCAACAGCCCTTACCGCCTCACCAAACGAGCCGGCGCTTATTACATAACGGAGTCATACCTCACCGGCAAACCTGTCGAACGCCGCGTCGATTACACCCTCGGCAGCCGCCGCATCCAACACTATCTGTCAACCCTCCCCGACGGCCGCATCGTCGTCCTCCCGCCCACTTGGGACGTCCTCCGCAAAGCTTGGTTCCACAACCTCGACATCAGCGACCCCGAAGACGCGCCCGGCGTACAGATCCAGCTCTGGAATAAATCCTGCTACGGCTGCCACGTCAGCCACGAGCAAAAAAATTACAACGGCGCAACGAACACCTATAAAACCTCATGGATTGATTTCGGCATCAACTGCGAACGCTGCCACGGCCCCGCCTCCGAACACGTCGCCTTTTATCGCAACCCGGCGCACACCGGCAAACCCGCGCACGACGTCATTCTGCAAACCAAACTCGACCCGGTCCGCAACACTATGGTCTGCGCCCAGTGCCACTCCCTGCGCGACATCTTCGTCGATAACTTCATCGCCGGCGACGACTACTTCGATCACTTCCAGCCCATCCTCGAATTCACCCAACCCCCCGGTGAAGACCCCAACTACTGGCCCGACGGCCGCCCCCGCCGCTTCTCCGCCGACGCCCTCGGCTTCTGGCAAAGCGAATGCTTCCTCAAAGGCCACACCACCTGCCTCGATTGTCACGTCACTCCCCACAACACCAACATCGACCGCAACCCTCAACTCAGGCCCGATGCCAACGCCCTCTGCAGCCGCTGCCATGCCGCCGAAGAACAAAATCTAACGGCACACACTCACCACGCGCAGACCAGCACCGGCAGCTCTTGTGTCGAATGCCACATGCCGCGCACCATCTTCAGCGTCAAAACACAAATCCGCGATCACGCCCTAACCATCCCCACGCCCGAAAACACGCTCAATCACCAAATCCCAAACGCCTGCAACGTCTGCCACAAAGATAAGGATGCTCAGTGGTCGCTCACGCACATGAACGCTTGGTATGGCCCGCAATCCCGCCAGAAATGGATCCGCCGCGCCGACGCCTTCACCGCCGCTCGCGACCCGCATTCGAACGCCGAACAGACCATCGCGCAGCTCGAAGCCATCGCCACCAATCCGCCGAAGGCCCGCTCACTCGCGCCAACGCCCTTGGCTACCTGGCCACACGCTACACGCAGCACCCGCAAGTCTTTCCATTCTTCGCTCCGCGATGGATGACGGGAAACGCTGGTCCGCTCCATCGCCGCCCGGTTCTTGGGACAATGGCCACAATACCGCGCAGAGACAGTCGCCGCTTTACCAAAGCTTGCACGATCCTTCCCGCGCCGTGCAAATCGAAGCCGCCGTTGGCTTGGTCGCTCTCGGCATCCAACGACCTCCCGCGACCAAAGACCCTTCCAATCCGCCCAGGATCTCTTCCGCGCCCGCATGACCTTGAACTCCGACGACGCCCAACAAAACGTCGCCGCCGGCAAATTTTATCTCCTCACCGCCGACCCTGCCCGAGCCGTCACCGCCTTTCGCATGAGCATCATTCAAGATCCGACCACGCCCGCCCAATATCTGCTCGCCAGCGCCTATACTCAACAAGGCGACTTAAGAACCGCCCGCCAAATTCTCGAAAGCATTCCGCCCAATGATCCCCAATATGACCGCGCCCAACGCCTTCTTCGCACCATCGAAGCCAACGATCCCGCCGACGGCAAAATTTCCGGCTGTCTTACTTTGAAAAGACCTTGAGTGAACCGCCGCTGATCCTCAACGTATCCGCAGTTCAAGTAAAAGCGAGCGCCGCCGCCCATTGGTCCCCGCTCGTAACCTCCACTCGAACGCAGCCGGACGTTTAAAAAATTGCTCCGCGGCCTTCCACCAATACGCGGCCCACCCCACTGCCACGCCTATCGGTGCGGACCACCAGCGAAGTAATGCGCCCTAACCGCCCGTTCGCATGAAACAGTTCGTGCACGTGTACGCTGATGCAGCCAAACACTGCCTCGTCCTCAGTGGCCACGAAAGCCCCGTCACTTAGGCTCGCCTGAAAGAGACGCAATTTCTCCGCTATCATTGCCGCCGGAGCCTCATAGCCCAGTTGCATCAGTAAAGCGCTAACTGCGTCCGCGTCTCCCACATTCGCAATGCGGATAATCATCAGGCAACCTCCAAAGTTTTCTGAAGAACGGCACTAACAATGACCCGGTAATGTTTTCCCAACACAACGGTATCTTGCTTCTGCGTTCCTGCCAACAGTTCAACCAGAATCCCGCCTTCTCCCAGGATCTGCGCGGGCAGGACGGCTGCATTCATCGGCTGAGTCAATGGTTGCGCTGCCTTGAGCGCGGTCTGTCGAGCTCGAAATAGCTTCAGATAGTCGGGGCTTGGCTCCTGAGGCGGTGACAAACTCTCAACTTCAGCACCCTGACCTTGACTCGTTGCCACCTTAATTCGATACGCGATCTTCGGACTCGCAGCGTCCACAAAATAGAAAACGTACCAGTATGGAAGCGGCTTTCCAGATTCGTCACCTTGTTGAACGGTTAAGTACCCCGTCAGCCCTCTGCCTTTCAGAGATCCGATCTTCGCAATAAGTGCATCAGTTCCGATAGCAGAAACGCGATCCTGGACATAAAGCGCTCTCCCCAGTCCGACCGACACCTGAACCTTCTGCACAAGATCAGAGGGAATCGGCAGGGACTTGTTGGGAAGCGATTTGTCGGCGGCAAAGGAGTTTTCTAGCGCGAGGACAGAGAGAACAATCGAGACGATAACTCGCATTCCCCCGACTTTATCACCGGGTCAACCGGTCGCCTAAAACCGCCAATTCATCCCCAACGACGCGCCATCCAGCTGCCCACCCGTCCAGCAATGCGGATTCGACCCCACCAGCCCACCCGCCGCATCGGACGCGTCGTGACAATCAGTCTGGACCGATCGGCTACCCGCACCCAAATCAAAATGTGCAAAAGGACTGTTCGCCGTCAATCCCCAGGCCAGATAGAAACCAATCGAATCAGTGGCCCTGTACTTGAGCGCCGCGCTGAACAAACTCGCCTGATTGTTAACATGCGCCCCGCCCACCGCATCAGTCCCAGGGGTTCCATCAGGCGGCGTATTGTTTGAATCATTATGCTGGCCAGGATCTCCGGGCGTACGGAACGCATGCGCCCACCCCAAGCTCAACGTGGTGTTCTTAGTAAGTCGTTGGTCCATAGAAAGCCACGTTCCCATCCGCTGCCGCTCGTTCTGAAACTCAAGATCGGCCGGGACATACCGGTGGAACGTCTCAAAAATACCGCTGACCACAGTCCCCTTCGTCAGCTTGTATTGCGCCGCCACTTTGCCGGCGTCTTCATCGGCCACATCCTGCAGTTCAAGCGTGGTACAGGTTGTCCCACAGTTTGCGTAAAGCCCCGTAATATCGCTTTCCCGGTTCACTTTCATGTGGCGCTCGTACGCCGCCACAAAATACAGCGGCCCCTTCGTGTACGAAGCACTGGCGCTCACTGCGTTGCTAAAAGCACCATCACTGCAGGTCACCGGATTAATGCCACCGCTGCCCGGAATATTGCCGCCCGTGCAGTCCGATTCGCCCGCCGCTAAATTGTCGCTCACTGAGGAACGATTCTGTCCAGGCGAGAAGAGCACATTCACGTTAATGCCTCGCCAGTTTGGCGATTCATACCAGATTGAGTGATCCAGCCGTGTCCCGAACTCAATGCGATTATCGCCGCCCGTATTCCCCATAATGGCTTGGTAGTCGCCCACTTCGCCATAGAACGAATCCATCCGGATAGTCGAAGACATGTACGGGGTAAAGGTTTTGCCAAACTTGATCGATCCCCAAACCGGCGACGAGATACCGATGAACGTGTTCCGTGACGTCAAAGCGCCTTTGACAACATTGCTTTCACTGCTATTCGTCTCGCCCGTCCCCGACGTAGAAGCGATGTCAATCGCCGTCTCAAACTGATACACCAGATTGAACGGCAAGTTACCAATCGGCTGGAAGCCGCGGACCCCAATATACGAATTGTTGGTCGCAATATCTGGCAGCCATCCCATATTTCCCACCGGAGGCATGCCATCAGGACCCAACTTCCCTTGTAGTCCCTTCGTCGCAACATCGAACGACACGTCGAAACTCCCGTACACGGTCATCTGTCCGGGCTCGCGGTCGCTCCCGCCGCCTCCACCTGTATAAAAGGTCAGATCTTTCCCCGGTTTTCGCTCCAGCAACCGCGCGGTTCTACCCGTACTGTCTAGCGTACGAGCGGGCTCCGATTGCGCCGTGGCAGTCTCGGCCGGTGCCGCGTCCGGTTTCGCCTCTCGCTCTCGCGTCGCTTTCACCAGTTGCTCCTGCAGTTCATTCAGCTTCTGCTGCAGCACCTGCATTTGCGCCTTAATGTCCGATAAATCGTCGGCTCGCATCGCAAATGCCGAGAGCAGAAGGTATCCAAACACGATCCCAAATTTCTTGTGCATCTTCACAGTCGTTACCCTTATGCGTTGGCACACGAGCGAACAGATAACGTTCGAATGTGGCTACTGGCCTATCGGGACTTCAACTCGGTAAATGTAGCCGGTTTGTCACTGCCGAGCTAAATTTCTAGCCCCCACCCCCTTTGAATCGACTAAGAAATCCTCTCGATCACGGCCGGCGACCCTCCCCGAATGTCCGGTCACAAAAGCCCCGCATTCAGAGTGTCTGGAAATCGCCGGCGGCAAATTGGGCCGTAGCGCGACGGATGGACCGCATAGGCAAGGTCCGCCCTCGTCCCCGCACTCCCTAACAATTCACGAACGAAGTACCCCGCCCGACATGGATCCAAACACTTTCACGAAGCGTCGCTCATCCTCAACGTATCCACAGTTCAAGTAAAAGCGATGCGCCGCCGCCACCAATGCGCGGCCCACACCAACGTCGAGGGCTGCCAGCGGAAGAGATCGACGTTTCGCCAAACCTAAGTAGGCGACATCGTATGCGGTCAATGGATGGTCACTGGCGAGAGAATGCAATCGTGGGAATCGACACTCGGCGGAGGTTCATCAACTCGCGGATTAACTCGCCCTTTCGATCGAACCGGACATCTTTTCGAAGTTCGCGGATACGCTCACCGGCAAGCCGAGCCTTCGCTTTAACAAATCCGCCATTGCGGCACAACAGAGCGCCCATCGCCGAATGAATAAATTCATCGACCGACCGGCCAAGCCCGATTGCATGGCTTGTGAGACAACATTTCGTTGCTCTGGTGTGAGATTGGTGCTCACGGAACCATAGTCCCATTAGCGCGCGCCGGTCCTTGGAAAAAAGCGCCACTAAGCCTATACAGATTAGCCACCTACAAAAAACAATCCCCCTCCCCAAAATTTGCATCCCAAGCCAACACGAAGCTACCCGAGAGCTATGGCTGAGTTAGTTTTTCATTCCCTCTGCGGCAGCTTGCAGGTTAGCCATTTTCTAGTCACAAAACTTTGAAAAAAGTTATTTTCCTTGCTTTCAGCCACTTACGAGATTTTTCCGCATCCGCCCGCAAGCCGCGCAAGCTAACTTGAAAACGTTCTGAGCAAGATCTCAAGTTACTTGTGTCTCACGAAAGGTTTTCTTTAAAGAAAAAAGGGTTTGAAAATGGAAGAAAGATCCGAAGAGCAGAAAAACGCCAGCAGGGAAAATGGCGCTAAAAGTCAGGGGCCTGTCACGCCCGAAGGCAAGCAGAGAGTTTCTCAAAATGCCCGCAAACACGGACTAACCAGTCCCTTGAACTTAGTAGCTTTGGAAGATGAACCGGCCTATGATAGCTTAGTCGCTTCTATCTTCCAATACTACAATCCCAAAGGCCCGGTTG
Source organism: Bryobacterales bacterium (assembly GCA_963840845.1). Taxonomy (GTDB): domain Bacteria; phylum Acidobacteriota; class Terriglobia; order Bryobacterales; family Bryobacteraceae; genus Bog-105. The sequence continues at coordinate 60,795 of CAWJBS010000082.1, read as the reverse complement.
AAAGTCAAGTCATTCAAGCCGTGGCCGATTTTGAATGGAAACTCAATAAAGCCAACGTCTACGAAAACGGCATCATGGCCAATGGCCGCCGCGAAAACGAATACATGCTCCTCGAGAAGGGTGATCCCGATGAGCACGTTCGCTTTGTCATCATCGAGGGCGTTGTCCAGCAAACGTACTCAAAGGTGTTAACCAACTTATCTCTCCAAGTGTCCCGCGCGCAGCGCAACATGGAGAAACGCATTAAGCAGTTTGAAAAAATGCGCGCCGAACGGGAAATTGTCGAAGTCGCTCAGCGCGATATCGCCATGGCGAGCATCAAGGTCGGGTTCACCGGCCCCATACACCCCTCGGTCGGGTCTGTTTTTTCATATGCCTACCTGGTCGCACGCGTAGAATTCGCAAAACAGACCAACGACAAGCATCTGGACGTCTTCGACCGCACCTGGAAGAGCAAATCGGCTCCCATCTGGCCTTAACGGCCCGATTAAAGCCGAAAAAAACGCCTCCAGATATGGCTTGTACTGCAAGAGCAAACCCGACGTGTGCCCGAAAACAGCTCCTACCAGTCTGTCGGACGGTAATCTTTGAGGAATTGGCCCCAGATATGTTTGCCCGTGTTGAAGCCCGTGATGATCGGGTCCAAAATCCGGGCCGCCCCATCGACGATATCGAGCGGAGGGTGAAAACCTTGTTCCACAGTTTTACGCGCCGCGATAGCGGCCGGATCTTCATCGGTCACCCAACCGGTGTCCACGCTGTTCATATGAATGCCATCCGCATGGTAATCGGTGGCCGCCGTGCGCGTCATCATATTAAGAGCAGCCTTAGCCATGTTCGTGTGCGGATGCCGCGTGGTCTTGGAAATACGGTAAAACTGGCCTTCCACTGCCGACACGTTGACGATGTGCTTATCGCGCTCCGGCGTGCGCAGCATCAAAGGCTTAAGACGCGCGTTAAGGATGAAGGGGGCTACGGCATTAATGAGATGTACTTCGAGTAACTCAACGGAAGAAACCTCCGCCATTAAAAGTCGCCACGAATTGCGGCCGCGCAGGTCAACTTGTTGCAGATCTTGATCCAGGCGCCCAGCGGGAAACAGGTGCTTTTGCGCAATGAGTTCCTCTGGCAGAAGCGGCACTTGCGATAGTTCGGCGGCCCGCGTCAGGCCATTCCATTCGGGACTCGTGCGGCTCAGAACCTGCGCTTGACCATCGTAGGAGCCCAATAGCTTGCTGGCGTGCGCCGGAGCATCATGCAGAGCAACGCGTTCGCCTTCCATCATGTGGGCATAAAATTCAGGCGGCCGCCTCACCGTCTGACAGGCGTTATTGACGATGAAATCAAGGCGCGACCGGGTAGCCAGCAACTGCTGGCAGAGCGCTTCAACGCTAGGCGTATGGCGCATATCGAGACCGAAGATCTCGAGCCGCTGCCCCCACTGCTCGAAGTCGGGCTCCTGCGCGTAGCGCTTGGCCGAATCGTTCGGGAAGCGCGTGGTGACGATGAGTTGCGCCCCGGCGCGGAGAAGTTTCAAACCGGCTTGGTAGCCAATTTTGACGCGGCCCCCGGTGAGCAGCGCCACCCGGCCCGTCAGGTCGGCCAGTTCGGTTCGCTTAGTGAAGTTGAACTCGGCGCACTTGGGGCAGAGCTGGTCATAGAAATGGTGAATGGCCGTGTACTTGCGTTTGCAGATATAGCAGTGCTGCGGCTCAATCGATTCTTCGTAGCTCGGTTGATCGTTAGCGGCCTCAAGCAGGTGAACGTCGTTCGGTTGGAACTGGTTCGGCGGAAACACATTTGGCGTCGTAAACACCGGCTTGCGGCGCAGCGTTCGAATGCCGGTTTGGTGCAAAACGGCTTCCGCTCGCTGCAACTGCGCTTCCGTTCGGGCGCGTTCGGCAGCTTTTTGTTTTAGACGTCTCGCCGCCGGATCGGGATTGTAAAGCTGAGCGACGGCCCGGTGCAGACGTTCGCGATCGTCAACGGGCAGTTCCGCCAGCAGACGGCGGTTGTCGTCAAGCCGTTCCAGAAGCTCAACGGTCTGGCGCACTTGTTCCAAAAGGTCGCAGGCAGGCGAAGGTGGCGTGGTTGTCATCGGATTAGGGGGTGCGAAAGTGCTCAAAACACGCCGCAATTCATTATCGCGCGCTCGGGTAATAAGCTAAAACGATGAGACTGATCGTGCGCATTTGTCTGGGATTTGTGCTACTGGCCGTGTCTGCTTTGGATGGTCAGACGACGAAGCCGAAGATTCGAGCCATTACGGGTTTCATTGATATCGACGCCAAGTCGTACCAACGGCAGATCGAAGAGGCTGTAAAGTTCTTGAGTCGTTTGCGCAGTGAGGAACAAGCCGCCGGCTACGAAGTCTCGACAATCCGGATTTCGACCCAGCCGTTTCCCGAGTACACGCGCGGATTGAGTCGCGCAGACGCATTGAAGCTGCTGGAAGGTATTGACGAACTGGCCGGGAAACTGAAGTTCACGCCCAACATCGGTCCGGCCACATTGGGAGATGAGATCGATACGGAGTCGGTTGATTTATTGATCGAGGTTCTTTCGCGTCCCGGAAACAGATTGGTCGGGAATCTGCTCACCGCCGGCGAGGATGGCATTCATTGGAATGCGGTGAAACAAGCAGCGCGCGTGATCCGGAGCGTGGCGGAGCGGAGTCCGCACGGCCAGGGAAATTTCAACTTTGCGGCGACTGCGATGGTGAAGGCCTACGGCCCGTTCTATCCGGGTGCCTGGCATCCGAGCGGTGGGCAGCGCAGTTTTGCCATTGGTCTGGAAGCGGCTAATGTGGTGATGGATGTTTTTGCGAATAACCATGATCCGCGAACAGCGGGCGCAGCCTTGACACAGGCGCTTGCCGTGCATGATCGAGCAGTCGAGGCGGCGGCGGAAAAAGCGGCCAGTGACAGTGGCTGGCGTTATCTGGGGATCGATCCCACGCCCGCACCCGGCGGAGCCATCTCCATCGGGACGGCCATCGAATCGTTTACGGGCGGTGCGTTTGGATCGCCCGGAACAGAGACCGCAGCTGGGATCATCACGCGCGCAGTGAAGGCTGTGCCCGTCAAACAAACTGGTTATTCGGGCTTGATGATTCCCGTATTGGAAGATGCGGTGCTTTCAAAGAGGTGGACGGAACAGACATATGGATTAGATTCGATTTTGGCTTATTCAGCGGTGTGTGCGGCGGGCGTGGACACCGTGCCGCTAGCCGGTGACACGAGTGAAGATACGCTTGCGCGAATTGTGGGAGACGTCGCAACGCTGGCTTACAAATGGAACAAGCCTCTGGCAGTACGGCTCATGCCAGCGCCTGGCAGGAAGGCGGGGGAGATGACCGACTTCGGCGGGGCTCTGGCGAATGCCATGATTCAACCGCTCGTGGGAACCGCACGCAAGTAGCCGTTGAGCGCTTGATATGATCGCCGGGGAGATTAGGAGTTTCTCTTCTTTATGGCTGATCAAACATCGCGCCGGTTTTTCTTAGGAGCTTTGACAGCGGCGTCGGCCGCACGCGTTTGGGGAGCGAACGACAGAATTAATGTCGCGATTGTCGGCTTGGGCGGCCGCGGCACAAGCCACCTGAACATCTATTCGAAGATGTCTGAAGCGCGCGTGGTGGGCCTCTGCGATGTGAACCAGGCCGCGCGCGAGAAGGCGCAGGCCACGCTGTTGAAGAACACAGGCGCGAACGCCAAAGAGTTTGTGGACATGCGCGAAGCCTTCGCCGATCCGAACGTGGAGGTGGTCTCCATTGCCACGCCGAACCACTGGCATGCACTGGCCGCGATTTGGGCCATGCAGGCAGGCAAAGATGTTTACGGCGAGAAACCGGCCTGCTACAACATCCACGAAGGACAGCGGATGATTCAGGTAGCGCGCGAAACGAAGCGCGTGATGCAGGTGGGGTCGCAGCACCGCAGTACGCCTTTCAAGATGCGCGCCATGGAGGCCATCCATAGCGGCGCGATTGGCGATATCTATTTGGCGAAGGGACTTTGCTTTAAGAGACGCGCATCGATTGGACATGCGGAAGACGAGCCGACGCCGCCGGGAGTAAATTGGGACTTGTTCTTGGGGCCGGCGCCGCTGCGTCCGTTCAATAAGTTGCGCTTCATTTATAACTGGCACTGGTTTTGGGATACAGGTAATGGCGATATTGGGAATCAAGGCGTGCATGAGATTGGGATTTGCCGTTGGGGCTTGAAAGATCCCGGGATGCCGCAGACGGCTTTTGCCCAGGGCGGCAAGTATGCTTATACGGACGATCAAGAAACGCCGAACACCCTGCTGGCGAGTTACAACTATGGCGCTCGGGAGATAGTATTTGAAGTACGCGGCTTACTAACAGGTGGCGAAGGCACGCCGGTAGTCAGGCGTGGTGGAGCACCGGCAACAGGTGCGGTAGCGCCACCGTCGTCACCGGCTCCGACTACGACGGCTCCGGTAAATGGCGGACCGCCGCTGGACATTATGGTGGGCAATTTGTTCTATGGCACCAATGGCTGGGCGGCGATGAGCGACGCCGGCTTCCAGGCTTTTCATGGCGAAAGCAATGAGCTTTTCATGGATGAGCGTCCGGAGAAACGCGAAGACACCACGAAACTCCACATGGAGAATTTCTTGTCTGCATGCCGTTCGCGGAACAGCAAAGAGTTGCACGATGGGATCGACAATGCCTATCTCAGCGCTTCCCTCTGTCATCTGGCGAATATCAGTTACCGGGTGGGACGAAAGTTGACGCTGACGGATGGGCCGACCTTCGGCAATGACACCGAAGCCAATAAGCTGTTGACGCGCGACTATCGCAAACCCTACGTGGTGTGATCTTGAAAAGACATCTTGGTGTTCGGCTCATTCTGTTGGCGGCGGCAGTTTTACACGCGCAGGATACAACGCATCAGCCGCAAGGCAACCAGATTGCGGGACCGGGCCAGTCGCAAAATGGAACGGCGTGGCTGGGGTCGCTGCTTGAATTTAAGAGCGACCCGGCCGCGGACCATGACGCCTGGTTGCACGATTTGAAAGTATGGCGCGCCGAACGCAAGACCCGCATGGGATACGACGATAGCGAATACCGGCGTCCCGAGTTTCAGTGGATTCGCCACAATTTCGTTTCGCCTCAGGTGATGGTGGAAGAAAGAACGCTGTTCGATGTGGCGCAAGGGCGCTGGACCGTTGACAAATATCTGAATGACTTAGAGGCTCGCTATGGGGGCATTGATAGCGTGCTGCTTTGGCCGGTATATCCAAACATAGGAATCGACAATCGCAGCCAATGGGATTTGGTGCGCGATTTGCCTGGCGGGATTCCGGCGTTGCGCCAGATGGTGGACGATTTTCATAAGCGTAATGTGCGAGTGCTGTTCCCCACCATGGCTTGGGATAACGGCACGCGCGATCCGGGCATGCCGCACTGGGAAGCTACGGCGCAGTTGATGGCAGAAATTGGTGTAGATGGGGTGAACGGCGACACCTTCGGAGGGCTTCCAAGAGCGTACCGAACCGCGTCCGACAAGAGCGGGCATCCGGTGGTGTTTGAGCCAGAAGGCGCGCCGACGGCCGATGAAGGTTTGATTTGGAATAACCAGAGTTGGGCTTATTGGACCTTCAAGTTCGTGCCGACGGCGAGCAAGCAGAAGTGGCTTGAGCCGCGGCACATGTCTCATATTTGCGACCGTTGGGCGCGAGACAAAACAGACGATTTGCAACATGCATTTTTCAATGGCATGGGCTATGTGAGTTGGGAAAACATCTGGGGAATTTGGAACCAGATTACCGAGCGCGATGCGGAAGCGCTGCGGCGAGTGTCTTACGTAGAGAGAGAGTTCGCTGATCTGCTGGCGAGCGAAGACTGGGAGCCCTTTGTACCCACTGTTCAATACGGCGTATATGCGTCTAAGTTTCCGGGCAAAGGACAGACGTTGTATCTGTTTGTAAACCGCAATGAGTTCAATGTAGAAGGCGCGCAGATGGCGTTGCCCTTGGCAGAAGGTCGGAAGTATTTCGACGTCTGGAACGGCGTGGAACTCAAAGACAAAGCAGCGCTCCATTTTGCGATGGAACGCAACGGGTATGGCGCCGTTCTCGCGGTGGAACCAGGAGCGGAACCGGCGAATTTCGAAAGCTATTTGCGAAAGCGCCGCGAGATGACGGCGAAGCCGCTGAGTGCGTTCTCGCACGAATGGCACTTTCTGCCGCAGCGACTGGTGGAGACGGGAGCAACAGCGAAGCGGGAAAAAGTTAGCGAAGAGATGGTGAGAATTCCGTCTGGCGAGTTTAATTTCAGCGTACGCGGCATTGAGATTGAGGGGTTTAATTGGGTGGGCCTGGATGTGCAGTATCAATGGGAAGATTCGCCGCGGCGCGCGCATCAACACAGGATGCACATACAGAGTTTTGATATCGACCGATATCCGGTAACGAATGCGGAGTACAAGAAATTCATGGACGCGAGCCATTATCAGCCAGCAAGGACGATCACAATTTTCTGCGCGACTGGAAGGACGGCAATATTCCGGAGGTTGGGAGAATAAGCCGGTGACATGGGTTTCGATTGAGGATGCGCGTGCGTACGCGAAGTGGGCGGGCAAGCGACTTCCGCACGAATGGGAGTGGCAGTACGCGGCGCAAGGAACAGACGGGCGCATCTATCCATGGGGCAACGTTTGGAATGAGAACGCCGTTCCGATCCCGCGATAAGGGAAAGATCTGACGGGCCAGACGATTGACGGCGCATGCCGCCGGCGCCAGTCCGTTCGGCATTTTCGACTGGTCGGCAATGTTTGGCAATGGACGGATGAGTACGAAGATGCCCACACGCGGGCGGCGATTTTGAGCGGCGGTAGCTTTTATCAGCCGCAGGGGTCGCACTGGTATTTTCCAGAGACCTACAAATTGAATGAGCATGGAAAGTACCTTTTGATGGCGCCATCCAAAGACAGGGCGGGAACGCTGGGATTTCGTTGCGCGAGAGATGTAGAGTGACTAGCTTTGGCAAGTTCAGTCGCACAGTACTTGAAGAGCCGAAATGATTCGATCGGGGCGTTCTAACGGTGCATGGGGCAAACGGTCCATGACGCCGTAACCCTTTAAACGGGCTCGGAATGCTCCATACACTGGGGACATGCAAAAGCTGCTCAATACTTTCTGGCGAGAAGACAAAGGCCAAGACATGGTGGAATACTCACTGTTGTTGGGGTTTATCGCCTTGTCGGGAGCGGCCGTGCTAACGGGGCTCAGGAATGAGATGACGAGCGCTTGGCAAACGATCAGCGCGAGCTTTACTGCCGCTGCGAGTTAATCTGTCCATCCCGCGTAACCTCGTATAACGTTGCTGCAAGGAGTCTAAGGCGTTTAACGAAATCCCCCCATTACCGTGGAACTTCGACTATATTTTATAGGTATAGATGAAACCAGTTGGCGTGTTCGTGGTTGCGGCGGCGTTGGCCTTGTCGGCAAGAGTGAGCACGGGTACCGATGCTGGCCCGGCAGCAATGTCGTTAATTGCGGCGCGCTGTCAGGGATGTCACAACGACAAAACTCAGTCAGGGCAATTATCGCTAGCAAGCGCGGCTGGCTTGCGCAAAGGTGGCGAGCGCGGTTCGGTCGTAACGCCCGGCAAGCCCGATGAGAGTCTGCTCTTCAAATTAGTTTCAGGCGGACCGCCGCGCATGCCTTTGACGGGTCCACCGCTGAATGCTCGCGAAATCGAAACGATTAGGCAGTGGATCGCGCAGGGTGCGGTTTGGAGTCAGCCTGAAACATGGTGGTCTCTTAAGCCGTTGGTGAGACCACCCGTTCCGCGCATTCAATCCAAGTGGGTGCGAACGCCCATTGATTCATTTGTGCTGGCCAAGTTGCATGAGAAGGGACTGGTTGAATCGAAAGAAGCCGACCGGCGGACGCTGATTCGGAGACTCACTTACGATTTGCATGGCTTGCCCCCAACCATGGAAGAGGTGAACGCGTTTATCGGGGACAAGTCTCCCAACGCCTACGAGAAGCTGGTAGACCGTTTGTTAGCGTCTCCACGCTACGGAGAGCGCTGGGGACGGCATTGGCTGGACGTTGCTCATTACGGAGAGACACATGGTTTTGACAAGGATAAGCCGCGGCGCAACGCCTGGCCCTATCGAGACTACGTGATCTCTTCGTTTAATCAGGACAAGCCTTACAAGCGTTTCGTTGAAGAGCAATTGGCCGGAGATGCGCTCTATCCCGACGACCCACAGGCGACGGTGGCGCTCGGCTTTATTGCGGCCGGGCCTTGGGATTTTGTGGGTCAAGCGGAATTGCGCGAAGGAACATCTGATAAGAATCTGACTCGTACCTTGGACCGCGACGACATGGTGACCGTGACGATGTCGGCTTTCACAAGCATTACGGCGCACTGCGCGCGCTGTCATGACCATAAGTTCGATCCAATCAAGCAGGAGGAGTACTACAACTTGCAATCGGTCTTTGCGGGAGTGGATCGAGCCGATCGCCCTTTTGATAGCGATCCGACGATCTTCCGGCTGCGTAAGGGGCTACTGATACAAAAGCGAGACCTAGTCGCGAAATTACGGCCGCTGGAAGATTCTGTTGCTCAGATCAGGACTCCCGAAATTGATGCCCTTGATAAGCAAATAGAAGAGTGGAAGGAGATTAGTGCGACTGATCCGGCAAGCCGGCCTGTTGAAATTCAGAAGAAGATCGCAGCGGGGAGTGCGCGGCGCAAGGAGTTGCTGAAAGCCGCGATACCGGCTGACATAGCGGCGCAGTTAGCGCACTTTCGTGAAGATCTAGAGGATGTAGACGACCAGTTTAGCGAGTTACCCAAACCGCAATTTGTGTACGCCGCTACCGATTACTTTGAACCCATTGGCACGTTTCGTTTCGCCATTGAACCGAGACCGGTGAACCTGCTGCAACGAGGAAGCGTGGATAAGCCGCTGGGCGTCTCTGAACCGGGGGCGCTCTCTTGTGTTCCGGGGCTCAAGGCTCGTTTTGGTGTTTCGCTCACGGCGCCGGAAAGTGACCGGCGCGTGGCGCTGGCGCACTGGATTACCGACCGAGACAACATGCTGACTTGGCGGTCAATTGTGAATCGCGTCTGGCACTACCATTTTGGCGCCGGCATTGTGGATACGCCCAACGATTTCGGACACATGGGTTCGCTGCCGACGAATGCGGCGCTATTGGATTGGCTGGCGGTTGAGTTTCGCGATAGCGGTGGTTCGTTCAAGAAGCTTCACAAGCTGATTGTGATGAGCGCGGTTTACCGGCAAGCGTCCGATACGAACGAAGCAAATGCCAGGATTGATGCCGGCAATCAATATTTGTGGAGGGCGAACCGCCAGCGAATTGATGCTGAATCTTTGAGGGATTCGATTGTAATGGCAGCCGGGAAGCTAGATCTGACGATGGGAGGTCCGTCTGTGGAGCAGTTCGTCTTCAAAGATGACCATTCGCCCGTTTACGATTATGCGCGCTACGATCCCGACGCTGCCGGAAATTACAGGCGAAGCGTTTACCGGTTTCTGGTACGCAGCATGCCCGATCCGTTGATGGAGCGCTTTGATTGTCCGGATATTTCGATGATTACGGCGAAGCGGGGCACCACCATTACAGCCATTCAAGCGCTGGCGTTGATGAACAATCCGTTTGTCCTCAGACAGGCTGAGCACTTGGCCGAGCGAGCGAAGGCCGCGGGCGGCGATGAAATCAAGAATGTGTACCGTTGGGCCCTGCAGCGTGATCCTGACGTGCAAGAAGAGGAATTGTTGAAGGCTTATGTGGCTCGCGAGGGATTGGAAAACCTCTGCAGGCTTATATTGAATACGAACGAGTTTCTGTTCGTCGATTAAACCATGATCACGAGGCGCAACTTTCTTTGGAATTACGGCGGCGGTTTAGGCGGTATCGCTCTCGGCGCACCTGTTGAGCCAAGAAGGGCTGCTGGGCGCGCAGACTGGGTTGCACCATCCAGCCAAAGCAAAACGTGTGGTGCAGCTTTTTATGTCTGGCGCAGCGAGCCAGTGCGACACGTTTGATTACAAGCCGGAACTGATCAAACGCAACGGGCAGAAGTTCGATCCAGGCGGCAAAGTGGAGTTGTTTCAGAGCGACCCAGGAGCGGTGATGCAGTGCCCGTGGGAGTGGAAGCAACATGGGCAAAGCGGCAAGTGGGTGAGCGGGCTGCTGCCACATTTGGCTGAGTGTGTGGACGATATGGCTTTTGTTCATTCACTCATGTCGAAGTCGAACGTCCACGGACCGGCTACTTTCATGCAGAATTCAGGATTTATTTTGCCTGGTTATCCTTGCATGGGAGCTTGGATCTCTTACGGGTTGGGAAGCATGAACAAAGACCTCCCAACATTCGTCGTGCTGCCGGATGCGCGCGGTTTTGCGCCCAACGGAGCGGGAAATTGGAGTGCGGGTTTCCTGCCCGCCGCTCACCAAGGCACGATGATTCGGGCGAGCAGCGCGAATCCGATTTATGATTTATTTCCTCCTAAGAGCGCGTCTTATATAACGCCTGCGAGTGAAAAAGATAGCCTCGCAGTGTTGAACGAACTCAACCAGAAGCATCTGGAAGGACATGCGGGAGACTCGCAATTGGAGGCCCGGATCGCGTCTTATGAACTGGCCGCAAAGCTCCAAGTGAGCGCGCCGGAGGTGATGGATATATCGAAAGAGTCGGCCGCCACGCGAGCGCTATACGGGATTGACGACATTGAAACGCAGGATTTTGGACGCAATTGTTTAGTGGCGCGCCGCATGTTGGAGCGCGGGGTGAGATTTATCCAGATCTGGAGTGGCGCGGACAATGGGTTCCCGAGGCGTAATTGGGATAGCCATGAAGATTTGGCTAAGGACCACGGGCATATGGCCGCGGGCATGGATAAACCGGCTGCAGCGTTAATTAAGGATTTGAAGGCGCGTGGGATGTTGGACGACACCATTGTTTACTGGACCACGGAGTTCGGGCGCATGCCGTGCAGCCAAGGGAGCAAGGGGCGCGATCATAATCCGTTTGCTTTTACTTCGTGGTTTGCAGGAGGCGGATTCAAAGGCGGCGCCAGCTATGGCACCAGTGACGAATGGTCATACAAGGCTGCTGAGAATCCTATTTATTGCTATGACGTACACGCTACGGTATTACATTTGCTGGGCATCGACCACTCGAAGCTGACCTATCGTCATAACGGAATAGATAGACGCTTGACTGACGTTTATGGCAACGTTATTCCTGAGTTGCTGGCGTGAGGCAATGGGTAGCAGGCTTACTGCTTCTCTGCTGTCCGGCGGTTGGACAACAGACTTTAGCCGTTTGCGCGTCTATCTCTAAAGATTACGTGGTAGGCGCAAAACTCCCACCGAGTGGATTGTTTCTGAATGAGAACGGCGAGTGGAAACATGCGGGCTATAATCATCCGTTCGTGGTGGCATTGGATTACGCTCCGAACGACCCGACGACGCTTTACCTAGCAGCGGGCAACGGCTTGTTTCGCGCGGCCAAACGCGGCGAAGAGTGGACGCAACTTACCGGCAGCGATGTTACGGAGCTACGGGATCTAGCCGATCGATCCGAGTGATGCGAAGACGATTTACTTCGCCTATAGCCATGGGCTCCGAGTCACACGAGACGGAGGACAGTCATGGGAGGAGTTAGCGACTACTTTGCACAGGCGATATACGGAGGCCGTTCGGGTCGATCGAACGCACTCAAAACGTCTGGTCATCGGCGGGGAGGAAGGCATCTTTATTAGCGAGAATGGCGGCAAAAGCTGGACGATCTCCGGCGCGGCGGGCTTTCAAATTCTGCGGATTGAACAGTCTCCCCATAACGCTTGCGAATGGCTGGCCACAACGCAAGGCGGAGGGTTGTTCGCTTCTCACGACTGCGCCAAAACATTTGAGAACTCTGGACGAATTGGCGTAGGGCGGGATTTGTACAGCATTTCATTTGATCCGACAAACTCGCAGCGGATTGCTATTGGCGGATGGGGACCGGGCGTAGCTGTTTCGGACGACGGCGGCAAGACATGGCAAGAGCGCAACCAAGGTCTGCCAAGGCCGGACGTCTGGAGCGTCATCTTCGACCCGGAGCATGCGGGCAGGCTCTACGCCAGCGTTCAGGAGGAAGGGATTTACGTGTCGGACGATGCGGGTCTGCATTGGAGAGCAGCAGGTTTGGAAGGAAGCGTTGCCTGGCGCATGAAGTTCATTCCATGAGATACGCCGCCTTCGCTTTACTGTTGTCTGTTGCGAACGTGCAACGCCGCTGTACCGAGTTTTCAACAGCGGGCCGACGCGATGATTGACGCCTATGCGCATTATGAAGGCAAAGGCGATTACGGATACGCGGAGATTGCCGCGCGGTTGAAGCGGCATGAACAGCCGGAGTGGTGTTCGAAGAAGCTGGAGGAATTGCTGGCTGCTGGACCCACGGGCGATATGTTTTGGATGTATCCAGTGACAGCCATTGCCTATCTTGGACCAGGGGCAGTTGTCAGACAGCGCGCGGCAGGCTTTGCGAAGGGTTTGGAAGACTTACATGCCCTATCGGGGCGATACGGAAAATCATTTTCTGCTTTATTACAGTTGCCTTTATCTGATGTCTCAATACTGGCCGGATGCGGGGCCGGAGAGCTGGTTCAACGGCAAAACTTCCCAAGCCAACATGGAGGAGGCGCGGCAGTGGATTGAAGGTTGGGTAAAACTAACGACCACTCGCGGGCAAGGCGAGTATGACTCTCCGCATTACATGGGAGTTTATTTGCTGCCCATGTCTTATCTGGCAGCGTGGGCCAAAGATCCGTTGATGAAGAAGCGCGCGGAGATGATGCTGGAATATTTGATAGCCGATTATGCGCCGGAGAATCTGGATGGCTTGTTTGTGGGGGCGCATGCGCGCATTTACGAAGACCAGTTGTTAGAGCGCTGGAACGGCGTCTCGAGTGATTTCGGATGGTTGTGGTTTGGCTTGGGCCATCCGTTAAAAGTGCCGGCGAATTATGCACTCTATTATTTGCTGGCGAGCGCTTTTGAACCACCGGAAATATTGAAGCAGATTGCCACCGACCGCAGTAAACCGTACACTCACTACGAACGAAAACGAACGCGCAACCGCTGGCGATTTTACGACGATCTGCACGGGCCGGTGTACAAAACTACTTATGTGCGACGCGAGTACGCCGTGAGTTCAGACCAGGGAGGCGCGTTGCAGCCGATTCAGGAACACTCTTGGGATGTGACTTGGCATGTGCCGAATGCGGAGGGAGTGCAAAATACGTTTTTCTTTAATCACCCTTACTCTTCGATGAAGGAACTGCAGACGTTTTTTGTTTTTCCGCCGGATGGGGCGATTGAAGGGATTATTAAATCAAAGAAGACTTACGACTCACCGGATAAGCTGCTGGGCGGTTCGGCGTATGAAAAGATAGTGCAGGATCAAGACACGCTAGTGGCTTTGTACAACATTCCGGCGGGCACGCGCTTCCCTCATATCAATGGATTTTTCTCAAAAGACCTGAAAGAGATCACTGAAGATGCGTCCGGCTGGATTTTCATGCGCGGAGGGGATTCGGCGTACATCGCTTGCCGTCCGCTGCAGCCGTACGAATGGAAAGCGTTTGGCGAGAGTAAGAGACTTTTCAGTCCTTACTTGCAGAATGGTGTGGTGGTGCAGGCGGCGGCAGCCAGTGAGTATCCTAACTTAGCGGCATTCGGTAATGCGGTGAAAGCGCTGCAAATGGAATTCGAGACCACGCCGACGCCGCGAGTTAAGTTTCGGAGCCTGCGTGGCACGCTGATTGAGTTTACTTACGGCGAAACTCCGATTGTGAACGGCAAACCGATTGACTATGCTCATTGGCCCTTATTCGGAGGGCCATTTCTGCAAGCTGACGTCGATTCGGAAACGCTGACGATGAGGTACGGCAACAGCAGGCGGACGCTGGATTTCAAGAGACTGAGTATTACGACAAACTAAATCGTGCGGCCGCCGTCTACCGGGAGTTCTATACCGGTGATGAACTCTGAATGAGCAAGGTATAAAGCGGCTTCGGCGACGTCTGTTGGTTCACAGAAACGGCCGGCAGGAATGGTGGACAAGAATTTGGCACGGGTCTCCGGCGTATCTTCGCCTCCTATAAAATCCTGGAACATGCCAGTGATGCTCATGACCGGGCAAATTGCGTTGACACGAATCTTCCATGGCGCTAATTCGACGGCGAGAGACTTGGATAACGTATTGACCGCGCCTTTCGACGCGTTGTACCAGCTTAGGCCCGGACGGGGACGGGCGCCGGCAGTGGAACTGATGTTGATAATAACGCCGCCACCGGCGTCGCGCATAGCGGGCACGACAGCTTGGACCATGTGAAAAATAGACTTAACGTTTACGCTAAAAATGCGGTCGAACGTAGCTTCATCGACTTCGAGGCAGGAACGATTCTTGTGAGTGAACCCGGCATTGTTCACGACCAAGCTAGGACTTGACCACATACGCGTGACTTCGACGACGGCTGCGTGGACGGCATCACCGGAGGAAACATCCGCTTGAATCGCGATGGCGCGGCCTTTTGGAAGATCGGCGGCCACGCGCTGGGCTTGATCGATACGAAGATCGAGCAGACCGACCAGGGCACCCGCGGCGGAGAAGGAGCGGGCGATCGCTTCGCCGAAACCTGAGCCGGCTCCGGTGACGATGGCTACCTTGTCCTTAAGATCCATGATTCATAACCACGGTCTTCGTTCGGGTGAATTCGTGCAGAGCGAGAAAGCCCTTTTCGCGGCCGTGTCCACTTTTGCCAACACCGCCGAAGGGAAGCTCAATGCCCGCGCCCGCGCCGAAGCAATTGATAAACACCTGGCCGGTGCGAATGCGCTTGGCCATGCGGATTTGGCGGCCGCCATCGCTGGTCCAAACACCGGCCACGAGTCCGTATTCGCTATCGTTGGCGAGCGCGACGGCATCGGCCTCGTCGCTAAACGGCAGAACGCTGAGCACGGGGCCAAACACTTCTTCCTTCGCCAAAGCAGAAGCGCGCGGCACCGAACCGAAGAGCATGGGCTTTACGTAGTACCCGCCGGGAGCGACATGGGGGTCGATGGAACCTTCGGCCACAAGGGTGGCCCCTTCGCCCTGAGCTTTGTTCACATAACCCAGTACGCGTTGCTTCTGCTTCTCGTTGATGATGGGACCGCAATCAAGATCCATTTCAGGAGCGCCGACGCGGACGTCTGAGAAGGCGGATCGGAGGCGTTCGACCAGCTTGTCGTAGATGCGCTGCTCAACGAGAACACGGCTTCCGGCGGAACACGTCTGGCCGGTGTTCTGAATGATGGCTTTGCGGATAACGGGGATGGCGGCGTCCAGATCGGCGTCGGCAAAAACAACTTGCGGAGATTTGCCGCCGAGTTCAAGGGTGCAGGCAATGAAATGGTCGGCGGCCAATTTTTGCACAATTTGCCCGACGGCGGGCGATCCGGTGAAAGAAAGAAAATCGATGCCAGGGTGAGCAGCGAGCGCGGCACCAGCGATTGTGCCTTTGCCTGTGACGATGTTGATGGCGCCGTCGGGAAACCCGGCTTCGCGCGCCAGTTCGGCAACGCGCAAGGACGACAGACAGGCCTCTTCAGCGGGCTTGAGCACTACGGCGTTGCCGGCGGCCAGCGAGGGAGCGAGCGTCCGGCCAAACATCTGGGCCGGATAGTTCCACGGCAGAATGTGTCCGGTGACGCCGTGCGGTTCACGCAGAACGGAGACATGATAGCCGGCGAGATACGGAATGACTTCGCCGTGGAGTTTGTCGGCACCGCCGCCGTAGAATTCGAAGTAGCGCGCAAGCCCAGCGATATCGGCAGCACCGGCGCTCTTGGGTTTACCGGTATCGCGCGATTCAAGAGCGGCCAATTCGGCGGCGTTTTGGATGATCAACGCGCTCAGCTTGGAAAGCATGCGGCCGCGGTCTACAGCGGTTGTCTTGCCCCAGGCACCTTCATCGAACGCTTTGCGGGCGGCGCGAACCGCAAGATCTACGTCGTTTGCCGTACTATCCGCGATGGAGGCGAACGTTTTTCCGGTGGCCGGCTCGTAGACGGGCATAGTCCCGCCGGCGAGGGCGGGGCTCCAATTTCCATTGATGAAGTTTTGAGCGGATTCAAGTTGCATAGAGCTGCGGTGTTCCTGTGAACATTATCACGCCAAGGAAAGCGCCGCACCCGCTCAAGCCGGCGCTTCCCTCAGGCGCTGCGCTAATTGTGCTTGTCTTTGTAGATGTTTCTGCTGATACTGTTCTGCTGTTTGTTGACGCTCTTACGTTCGCCAGCAGTGAGCCTGCCGCCGTTGGCGGATCGGTCTGCATGAATCTCAGATTTGACGCCGGCTTCACGATTTTCCAGGTTCGCCGTCTTGCCCGCGTTGAGTTTACCGCTCTGGATGCCGTTACCGATGCGCTGTTGCTGGCGTTGTTCGCGACGGCCCACTTCGCTGTTGCCGAAATTGTCTTTGGCGGCGTTGTGTTTATCGGCATAAATCTGTTTGCTCAGATTCTGATGCTGCGCATTGACTTGCGTTCTTTCAGCGCCGGTTAACTTGCCGCCATTGGCCCTGCGATCTGCCCGGACTTCGCCATTAACGGCGCGTTCCTTGTTTTCGAGGTTAGACGTTTCGCGCGGGGTCAATTGACCCGACTTCACGCCTTGGCCGATGCGCTGTTGTTGATTCTGGTAAGCCGTTTGGGGCGCTGCGAACAGTGTGGCGGATACCAGTCCGGTGAATGCGATGGTCGTTAAAAGGTTCTTCATTTTCTTGTCTCCGTTTCCGCTTGCTTGGCAAGCCGTTCAGCTAACAAAACGCAGAAGGGCTGTCAACGTTGACGGGAAAAGGGTTAAGTCCACTTAAGAGAGGCTCACGATTTCACGGGAGGGTAGTCTAAAGAGTTGGACCTTTCGACGCCACTCCAGTTTGTGAAAGGCATCGGCCCAGCGCGCGCGGAAATGCTAGCGGCGAAGGGACTCGAGACAGTCGCCGATCTTCTTTATTACGCGCCCTTTCGCTATGAAGACCGCAGCAATGTGAAGCCCATTGCCCAACTTGCACCCGGTGAAAAGGCGGCAGTGATGGCGCGCGTGTCTTCGGCGAAGATGTCGGGCTTTCGACGGAGATCTGTCGGGTTGTTCGAGGTGATCTTCAAAGATGAGGGCACGGGCACACTGTTGGGGCGATGGTTCCATGGCGAGCGGTATGCGGATTCGCTGGTTCCCGATACACGCGTAGCACTGTTCGGCAAAGTGGAATTGGACAAGACGAGCGGCCACCGGCTGATGGTGCAACCGGAGGTGGAGATTTTATCGGGCGGTGACGATGCGGATGAGACGCTACATTCAGGCCGGATTGTGGCGGTTTACGAAGCGGCAGGCAAGGTTTCGACACGGATTTTTCGAACGCTGCTTGATCGGATCTTAAAAGAAATCGATCTGCCGCCAGACCCGCTGCCCGCGAGCGTGCGTGAGCGCATTCAACTTCCAGGGCTGGCCGAGGCGATCAGAGAGACGCATTGCCCTTCGGCGGGGACCGATCTGCGGTTGCTCAACGAATTTCGAACGCCGGCGCAGACGCGGCTGATTTTTGATGAATTTTTTTGGCTGGAATGCGGACTGGCGCTGAAGAAGAACAAGGCGCGACTGGCGGAGGGGATTTCGTTCGAAGTGAGTGAGAGCGCGCGGGAGCAGATTAAACGCATGCTGCCCTTTAAGCCGACTGGCGCGCAGAAGCGGGTTGTTCAGGAAATTGTGAACGACATGAAGCGGCCGCATCCGATGAACCGGTTGCTGCAGGGCGATGTGGGTAGCGGCAAGACGATTGTGGCGGCGCAAGCGGCGGTGCTGGCGATTGAGAACGGGTATCAAGTGGCGGTGCTGGCGCCGACGGAGATTCTTGCCGCGCAGCATTTCAGTTATTTCACGCGCCTGTTGGAAAAGCTTGGATACGTGGTTGGCTATCTGGTCGGTTCGGCGGGCCCGCGTGAGAAGCAGCACATGAAAGACCTGGTGGCCAAAGGCTTCGTGAACATGGTGGTGGGTACGCACGCCATCATTCAAGAAGACGTGACCTTCGCCAAGCTGGGCTTCGCGATCATCGATGAACAGCATAGATTCGGCGTATCGCAGCGGCTGGACCTGATGAAAAAGGGTAATCAGCCGGACGTTCTGGTGATGTCCGCAACGCCGATTCCGCGAACATTGGCGCTGACGGTTTATGGGGATCTGGATGTTTCGGTGATTGACGAGATGCCGCCGGGGCGAAAGCCGATTCGCACGAAACATGTGGCGGATTCAGCAGTGGAGCGGGTTTACAGTTTCGTGGCGCAAGAGATTGCGGCGGGTCGGCAGGCGTATGTCGTTTATCCCATTGTGGAGGAGACTGAGACCTCGGCTGATATCAAGGCGGCGGAAAAAATGTTCCTGCACCTTTCGGAGAAGGTTTTTCCCACAATTCGGGTGGGATTGCTGCATGGAAGAATGAGCGCGAGCGTTAAAGAGGCAGTGATGCGCGAGTTCCAGAGCGGCGAAGTGAAGATTCTGGTGGCTACGACGGTGATTGAGGTTGGCGTGGACGTTCCCAATGCGACGGTGATGGTCATTGAACAAGCGGAACGCTTTGGGTTAGCACAAATTCACCAACTCCGCGGCCGTGTGGGACGCGGCGCACAACAGAGCTATTGCGTATTGGTGACAAGCAAACTGGGCGATGTGGCGCGAGAGCGAATTCGTACGCTGGTGGATTCGAGCGATGGGTTTTACATTGCGGAGATGGACATGCGGCTGCGCGGCCCTGGCGAATTCTTCGGCACGCGGCAATCAGGGATTCCCGGCTTGCGTTTCGCGAATTTACTGCGCGACACGGAGATATTGGAGCAAGCGAGGGCGGAGGCGCAACGGCTGATTGAAGACAAGCCAAGCGACGAACTGCGGGCCGTAGTGGCGTATATCCAGGAAAACTGGCAGCGGCGGTATGGCTTGGTACAGGTAGGTTGAAATGAGAATTATTGCAGGAGAGTTTCGCAGCAGGAAGTTGAAGAGCGTACCTGGGCTTGAGGTGAGGCCGACGCCGGACCGATTGCGCGAATCGCTATTCAACATACTGGCTCCGCGTTTGGCGGGGAAAGTGTTTGTTGACGCTTACGCGGGGAGTGGTGCAGTGGGACTGGAGGCGTTGAGCCGCGGTGCGAAGCGCGTGATTCTGATCGAAAAGAAACAAGCGGCACTAGAAGTGATTCGAGATAACATTGCGACGCTGGGCATCAGCAAGGATGCGGCGAGCGTGGTGCGGGGACAGGCGAGCGTTCTGCTAGCTAACTTCGCCGCGGACATCGTTTTCCTTGATCCGCCTTACGAACTTGAGGCTGAATACCCAGCCTGCCTGAACGTTTTGGAGGCTATGCCTTGCGAACTGGCGATTGCCCAACACCCTTCGCGTCTCACGCTGGCGGATGAATATGGGAGGCTGCGCAAGACGCGAGTGGTGAAGCAGGGAGATAATTCGCTCAGTTTTTATTCTTAGATTTCTTCAAGGGGTCTGCTGGTTTGTAGTTGAGTTCCTTTGACAGCACTTCGACCAAACGGGATAGAACCTTCACGCGCGCCCAGTACTTATCGTTGGCTTCTACCAGGGTCCAAGGAGCGAGGGTGGTGCTGGTTTTGACGAGCATTTCCTCAGCGGCATCTTCATAAGACCCCCATTTTTCGCGATTGCGCCAGTCTTCATCGGTGAGTTTCCACGCTTTGTAGCCAATGCGCTGGCGCTCTTCAAAACGCTTGAGCTGCTCTTCGCGCGAGATGTGCAGCCAGAACTTGACGACTACGGTGTTGAAGTCATCTAGCTGGCGTTCGAAGGCGTTGATTTCTTTGAACGCACGCTTCCATTCGTTCTCTTTGGCGAATCCCTCGACACGCTCGACCAAGACGCGGCCGTACCAGGATCGGTCGAAGATGGCAATGGTACCGCGTTCCGGCAAGCGACGCCAGAAGCGGTACAGATAATGTTTGCTTTTATCTTCTCCGTGGGGTGCGCTAATGGGATAAACAACGAAGCCGCGCGGGTCTAGTTTTTCGGTGATGCGCTTGATGACGCCGCCTTTACCGGCTGCATCCCAACCTTCAAAGACCAGCACGACGGGGCGTTTCTGTTGGTAGACCTGAAAGCCGAGTTCGCGCATCTGAATCTGACGCCGCGCGAGTTGGCGGATATACTCTTCGCGGTCAAGCTTGCGATTTAGATCGAGAGTCTCGAGCATCGTTTCCTTCCAAAGATTCCATCACTTCACGCAGGTCGGCATCGTTGACAACTTGATCGGATTTCGGCGGGGCAGTTGCGCCAAGACGACGCTCTAATGCGGCAATGACAGTTTCGAACACCTTGCGGCAGGCGTAGGGAGTGGATTCGGCTTCCACAATTACCCAGGGGGCAAAATCTGTGTCGGTGAGCTCAAACATCTCTTCGATGACGCCAACATATTCGTTATATTTCTTGTGGTGATCCCAATCCTCCTCTCGCAAGCGCCAGGATTCTAAAGGATCGGCCTCCATTGCCTTGAAACGCTTCTTTTGTTCCTTCTTACTGATGTGGAAAAAGAACTTGAGAATGCTGGTGCCATCGTCGGCTAACATCCGCTCGAAATCCAGAATGTCGCGGCCAGCACGACGCCATTCGTCTTCGCTGAGCTTCAAATCGATACGCTCGTCAAGCATGCGGCCGTACCAGCTATGGTCAAAAATGAGCATCTCACCGCGGCTCGGCACTCTTAGCCAAAAGCGCCATAACCAAGGGTGGTGCTGTTCGAAAGTTCGCGGGGGCAGGGTGGAATAAAACCGGAAGCCGCGCGGGTCGAGACGCTGGCTTAAGGCAGAGATGGCGGTTCCCTTCCCTGATCCGTCCCAACCTTCAAATACGATCATGCTGGGCACGCCTTGATCCCAACAGGCCTTTTCGAGTTCATACAAACGCATCTGCAAAGACGGCAACATGCGCTTGTATTCTTCACGCGAAAGCTTTTTTTCCAGATTGATGTTTTCCAGCATTTCAGTCGCTCGAATGATTATCTAACGAGGGCCAACGCGGGGCTCTATCCGGCGAGCATGACGTTCACGTCCATCACGTTTGTACCGGTAGGACCGGTTTTCACCAGGTCCCCCAATGCCTGGAAAAAGGTGTATGAATCGTTGTTCGCCAAGTAACTGGCGGCATCAAGGCCTAACTTCTTGGCGCGGGAGATGGTCTCACCATTTATAAAAGCACCGGCGGCGTCGGTGGGGCCGTCGGTACCATCGGTGCCAGCGGAGAGACAGGTGATGTTTGGCGCGTCCGCCAGCGCGATCGCGGCGGCGAGAGCAAATTCTTGATTCCTGCCGCCTTTTCCCTTGCCACGAACGGTGACGGTTGTCTCTCCCCCGGACAACAAACAGGCTGGTGTAGGCAAGGGATGACTGGAGAGAATGATTTCCCAAAGGATTTCGGAATGGAAACGGGCGACGTCGCAGGCCTCGCCTTGAAAGCGGCTGGAAAGAATGAGGGGACGATAACCGCGACGCTTCGCTTCCTCAGCTGCTGCTTCCAACGCCTGACGGCTGCTACCGACAAGCGCGTTGGTGACGCCGGCAAATGTTCGGTCGCCCGGCTTGGGAGTTTCGACGATTTCTCCGCGCGCTCCTTTTTCGAGGTGCTGCCTAACTTCGGCGGGAACATGCGCCAAAACAGAACGACTTGCAAGCACGTCGAGAGCTTGGGCGAAGGTAGATTGATCGGGAGCGGTGAGGCCCGAGCCAATGACGTCTATAGGATCGCCCACGACGTCAGAGAGGATCAAACTCAAGACCCGGGCAGGATAGGCACGCGCTGCTAAATTACCGCCCTTGAGCATGGATAGATGTTTGCGAACGCAGTTTAGCTGGAAAATATCGGCTCCGGCGCGCAGCAGCAGGTCTGTGGTTTGCTGTTTGGCGGTAAGACTAATTCCTTCGACGGGAGCACATAATAAAGAAGAAGCACCACCGGAGATGGCGACGATGAGCAGATCATTCTCGGTAAGTTGATCGAGCAAAGCAACGACAGCTTGGCCGGCTCGCAGACTTTCCTCGTCTGGAACTGGATGCCCCGATTCAATCACTTCGCACTTGCCCGAATAAGCGCCCCTGTGGCCGTGTTTGGTGACAATCAAGCCTCTGACAAAATGATCGGCCAGCCGATGCTCGACCGCTTCGGCCATTTGCGGCGCGGCTTTGCCCACGGCCACGACAAAGACGCGATCGGTCCGGTTGAGGCGGTACAACGCCTTGTTAATGCGGAGTTGATTTTCCGATCGCCGCAAGTGAAGCCTGACAGCATCACCGGCGTTGGAGGCGGCCAGAGCGGCGTTGAAGATGGCCAACGCGTCCCCGCGAAGAGTTTGCTTTTCGGGCATGAGAACTTTCTACAGTGTCACACTACAAATTGAAACCCGCCATGCGCGCTAACATCCCCTACCGTCCCGCCAACACACCACTTGTACCAGTGCAGCTTCATGCGGGAGAGCCCGTCATTTGGGCAAAGCTGGAATTCCTTAATCCGAGCGGCTCAACCAAAGACCGGATCGCGCGCTTCATCCTGGAGAAAGCGTGGCGCGAAGGGCATCTTGATAGAGAGACCACGGTGATTGAAGCATCGAGCGGGTCAACCAGCATTGCGATGGCTTTAGTCTCGGCGCAACTCGGGGTGCCGTTTATAGCAGTGATGCCGGAGAGTGTATCGAACGAACGCATGCTGATGATCAAAGCGCTGGGCGGACAAATTCGCTTGACACCGACGGCAGGAGGCGTGCATGCGGCGATCCAAGAAACAGAGCGGCTGGCCAAGGAGATGAAGGCTTTTTTGCCCAGGCAATTTTCAAACGAAGATAACGCGATGGCACACCGCATGGGCACGGCGCGGGAAATCTTGGAGCAGCTACCAGCCAAGACGGTGGACGCAGTGGTGAGCGGCGTCGGTACGGGCGGTACTCTGGTTGGGCTTTATGAA
This sequence comes from Bryobacterales bacterium, assembly GCA_963840845.1. Classification (GTDB taxonomy): domain Bacteria; phylum Acidobacteriota; class Terriglobia; order Bryobacterales; family Bryobacteraceae; genus Bog-105. The sequence goes on along the minus strand of CAWJBS010000082.1, from coordinate 37,727 downwards.
GGTTTGGCTGATGCGGGCTGCGCTTGCATTGGAGTGCTAGCGAAACCGATCACGTTCAATGGGGATCTTGAGTGCTGTAGTTTCAGCGGGAAGATTCCGGGTGTGGTGGATAGCATTTCGACGATTTTCCGGGCTGGGCGGATGAAGCGGCTGGAAACGGTTGAGGTAGAGGATCATGACGCGCTGGCGGTGTCGAGAGAATTGTTGCGTCTCGGTTTTCCGGTGGGCCCGAGTTCGGGCTGAACTATTGTGCGGCGGCGCTGATTGCCAAAAAACTGGGGCCAGAGAGCGTAGTGGTAACAGTGTTCCCAGACCGTATGGAGCGTTACTTCACTACCGAACTGTTTGCGCCGTACCGCTAGAAGGTGCGCCTTTTATTAGCGGCAGAATACTGGTAGTTTCAAAATGCGTTCGATAAGCTCCTTGACATCTTCGGTATCGACATCTACGCGATAATCGGCTTTTGAATACAAGGGCCGGCGGTCTTCATAAAGCCGGCTGAGGCCGTTGGTCTGAGCGGCGAGGGGGCGTGAGGTGTCGCCATTGAGACGCCGCTGGATTATCTCTAGCGGACAATCAAGCCACAAAGTGATGCCGTTGTTTTCCAGAAGTTCACGATTGGCGGGCTGGACGAAGGCACCGCCGCCCAGGGCTAGGATGCATGGCTGACCGGCTTCGATGCTGCGGACATGCGCCTGCAAAACTTGGGCTTCAATTTCGCGGAAGTGTGCCTCACCCTGTTCGCGAAAAATTTGTGAGATCGGACGGCCTTCCCGCGCTTCAATCTCGGCATCCATGTCTACGAAAGGCCAGCCAATATGATCGGCCAACGCACGTCCAATCGTAGTCTTCCCACTAGCCATAAAGCCGACAAGATAGAGGCCAGGAGTGCGTTTGAGCTTCAGGATCATGGGCGATTTCGCAGCATTACAACTCAGTTGCGTCCAGTATATCGTCCAGTGCTCCGCGGTTTGTTCAAAAGCGACAAAGCATAATGAATCTATGGCAATAGAAATGATTCCGCTGTTCCCTTTATCCGTCGTTCTACTGCCGTCTATGCCGTTGCCGTTGCATATTTTTGAAGAACGCTACAAGGAAATGATGGGTGAGATCATCCCGGCCCAAGGCGAATTCGGTGTGGTGTTCGCGAAAGACGATGGCATAGTGAATATCGGCTGCACGGCGACGGTTGAGCGCGTGATGCGGCGCTACGACGATGGACGGCTTGACTTACTTGCGATTGGACAGCGGCGTTTCCGCATTGAATCGCTGGACCAGGAAAAATCGTTCCTACGGGCGGAGGTTGAGTTTTTCAATGACGACGATGCCAGCGAAGTGCCGCTCGATCTGCGTCAGCGCGCAACGGCGGCGTATAAAGACCTAGCAATTAGCGATGGTGAGACGACGGCGAGTGAAGCGAACCCGACATGGGAAAACACGCGTATTAGCTTTCAGCTCGCGCGGCATATCGACGATTTTGATAAGCGCCAGACGGTGCTATCTCTCCGCTCCGAAATAGAGCGGCTGGAGTTTTTGATCCGGGTGATTCCGGAATATGTGGCCAAGCGCGAACGGATTACGTTGGCGAAACGGGTGGCGCCGCTGAATGGGCATGCCAAGGTGTCTCATTAGCGATGGCGCGATCAAAACAGAATCTTATCTTCGACGCCGACGACACACTGTGGGAGAACAACATCTACTTCGAGGAGGCGTTTGATCGCTTCTATGAATACTTGTCTCACGGTTCGATGTCGCACGCGGAAGTTCGCGGAATTTTAGATGAGATTGAAATGGCCAACGCCAAGATTCACGGTTATGGCTCAAAAAACTATGCCCGCAATCTGGAGCAATGTTACCGGCACTTAGCGGAGCGGCACATCGCGGAGACCGATCTGCGGGCGGTGCAAGAGTTTGCGCATCAGATTCTTGAGAAACCGATTGAGTTGATTGACGGTGTGGAAGATACGGTAGCGAGGCTGGCGGAGCGGCATAGCCTGACAATTTTCACGAAAGGCGATCAAGACGAGCAACGCGTTAAGATTGACCGGTCGGGGTTACGGAAATACTTTGAGCACGCGGCGATTGTGAAAGAGAAGAACGAAGCGGCGTATACGAACTTAGCGGAGGAGCGAAAATTCGACCGTTCCATTACCTGGATGATTGGAAATTCTCCAAAGTCGGACATTAATCCAGCGCTGGCCGCGGGCTTGAATGCGGTGTTTGTGCCGCACGCGCGGACTTGGAATTTGGAAAAAACAGAAGAGGTCCCGGCTAGTCACCCGCGCTTGATCCGTGTGGAGCGAATTCGCGAGTTACTGGATCACTTCTGACGCTCTAAGTCTGAGATTTCGGCGAAAAGTGTGCGGTTTGCCGCTTGCAGCTCCTGCAACTCACAAACAATTGAGACGAGCAATAAGACGATTCCCAATACAAAAAGCGGCACCGTGGCGATGGCCAGCATCTTACGCCAGAGAGTGGCACTAATGATTAAGGCCATGGTAACGAAGCAGGCAGACGCGATATAGAGACCGCGAATGGACCAAGAAGCGAGTTTGATGCGGCGCTTGAAGATAGGCAACTGGCGCTCGATTGCCGCTCGCCGGGCGGGCTGGGTCGCGGTGTTTCGATGCTCGGCCGTCAACGTACGGATACGGTCGGCAATGGCTATGTGACGAGAGTTTACGCCGCCGATGAGAATGGCTGTTGCGGAAACCAAGACGACTGGCGTAACCGCCGACGCGACGATTTGGAGCGGGTCGTCAATCGGCATTGTTGAAATACTTTCCCAAAAACAGGCCGACGATTCCGGCCAAGACCAAGGCCCCAAGATGAAAGATCACGCAGTGTAGGGAATTGCGAATGGGACAGTGGAGGGCGAGAACGGCGACGCCGACCAAGCCGGCGAAGAAACAGTAGAGCAGAATGGTTTCGCGAGGAGAAACAAAATAACCGCGCCGCACGAGACCCCAGCCGAGAAGACCGCTGATGAGCGCACTAATCGAACCCAGGCGCAGACACGGTATGCCGCTGGCGACTAAGCGCTCAGTTGTGTAATCGGAAAAGATCACAGACATCAGAATGCCCAATACGGCTAGCGAAGCGCCCCACAAAAGGGCGGACGGGAGGTATCGTTTTGCGCCGGGGATCATTCGTTCAACGACTGCGCGAGCGAATAGGACGGCAAAGAAGCTGACGGTGGAGTAATAGACGACCATCTCACCAACGCTCAATGAGTCAAAGGCGAAGAAATGAACGACCGCCGCGATTAAGAGAGAGACAGCCGTAAAAATGGCGAGGCTGACAGTTAAAAGAACAGTATTCGATGGAAGCGGACGGACAGGCGCAGAGGTGGCCGCCAGTTGCGCGCTAATGCGGTGAAGCATGGACGCGTCTGGGGGATCTCCTTGGGGGAGCGAAATATTCAAATCGTCGTTCATTCGCTCCTCCCTAGGCGCTTGCGCAGACTTTCGTACGCACGATGCGCCTTCTGTTTGACTGAGCCGATGCTGACTCCGGTAGCACGGGCCACTTCTTCTAAACTCAAACCTGAAACTTTGAGCATCAACAGAACTTCGCGCTGAGATGCCGGTAAAGACTGAAGCATCTCCGAGATTTTCGGAACGGTGTCGCTTGGCGTTGCCTGAGCCGCCCTCTCCGGAAGTTGCTCGCTTACAATTTCGTGTTCGCGAGTACCTTTGGTCTTGCGATAACGATCGACGCGCACTCGCCGCGCAATAGCGTACATCCAGGGCATGAGCGGCTCGCCGGGCCGAAACGTAGCGCGCGCCTTATGAATCCGTAGCCAGAAATCCTGCAGCAGATCTTCCGCTTCCGCGCGGTTACGGGCTTGCGCTAGAAAAAACTGAAAAATGGGCGGCGACAGCTGCGTAACTAAAGCGGTGGCGGCGTCTGAATCGGATTGTTGATAGGCCACCATAAGCGCTTCGACGCCCAGCTTGTCTTCAGCAGGCATTGGGACGCCTTATGAGATTGTTCGCGAGCGGAGGCTCAAAGGTTACGGTCATTCACGGCCAAAGGATCTATTTTACGCTACGCAAAATGTATGATAGACCGCATGACCCGCAGAGAATCCCTGTTTGCATTAGCTGCCACACTTACGGGCGCGACCCAGAAACTGCCCGCGAACCGGAACGTGAAGTGGGCGCTTGGCTCTAATTTGTGGAATTCGTTTCCCGGAACGGCGTTCACGGATATTTTGGACGTGATGCGCGATACGGGGTTTATCGGGATTCGCATGACACGCTTTCCGGGTATCTTGAAGCAATACAACTTGACGGAGCCGGTGTTGGAGGCGGAACTGGCGAAGCGCGGCCTAGAGATCATCACGATCTCTTTTAACGGGCCGACCGACGATGAGACGAAGCATGCAGAAGTTTTGAAGAACGCAGAAGAAGACATGAACTTCTTAAAGCGGTTTGGGGCAAACCATTTGGTTGTGTTTTCCCCTAAGCGAACGGATAAGCCGGGCGCGTTCGAAACCATGTGCCAAGGCTTTAACAAGATTGGAGAGAAGGCTGTTTCGATGGGTTTTATGGCAGGCTTACACAATCATCTTGGGCAGATTGTACAGACTCCAGAGGAAATTGACCGCTGCATGGCGCTGACCGATCCGAAGCTGTTTCATTTCTCGCCAGATACGGCGCACGTGTACCTGGGCGGCGGAGATACGGCCGCGGTGCTGGAAAAGCATAAGCACCGCCTGATGCTGGCCGATTACAAGGACGCCAAACGCGCTGGTTTGGAGAAGAATTTCCTGCCGAATATATTCGATTTGGGCGATGGCGAGGTGGACTTCCCGGCTTGCCACAGAGTGTTGAAGTCGATCCATTTCAAGGGTTGGTTGTGTGTGGATTTAGACATTGCGCGCAAGGGGCCGCGCGCGAGCTACGAACGATGCGACAGCTATATTACGAACACGCTGGAGAAGGTCTATGTTTGAGCCGACGCGGCGGGATGCGCTGAAGATGGCAATGGCGGCGAGCTTCGCGGGTGGCTATCAGATTATAGATCCGCATGTACACGTATGGAACCACAACCCGGCGTTCCCCTTCGCGGCGGGAGCGAAGGTACCGGATTTCGATCCGACTCCAGAAGCGTTGCTGGAATTAATGAAAACGAATGGCATAGCGAAAACTGTCATCATTCAGGTGATTCATTACCGCTACGACAACAGTTATCTGGCGTCGGTGCTCAAGCAATATCCGCAGTATTTCAGAGGTGTGTGTCGCGTGGATCCAACAGATCCTGCGGCGCCAGATCACTTGTCGCGCATTACTGAGCAGACTGGATTTCATGGCGTGCGGATCAGTCCTGCGGTCGACGCGAGTGGCGACTGGATCTCTGGCCCACTAATGCCGCCACTTTGGCAACGCTGCGAAGAATTGAAAATTCCGATGACACTGCTGGCACCGATCACTCGGGTTTCAGAGATTGGAAAATTGGTTGAGCGTTTTCCGAATCTGACGGTGGTGATTGACCATATGGCCGATTGCCCGGTGGACCGGCCACAGGAACTGGAGAAGTTGATTGCGCTGGTTCGCTATCCGAAGGTGTTTGTCAAGATTTCCCATACTTGGTCGTTGTCAAAGCAGGGCTACCCTTGGACTGATTCGCAAGCGCTAGTGAAGCGTCTTTATGATTCGTTCGGACCGAAGCGGTTGATGTGGGCGACGGACTGGCCGATTGCGAAAGAGAAGGCAACTTATCAGCAGAGGCTAGACATAATTCAGACGGGAATGCCGTTTCTGAATGACGAGGATAAGCGGCAATTGCTATCGGAAACGCCGAAGCGAGTGTGGCCTTTTTAGTAACTTTCGTAGTGGTAGTGAACGGGTACCGGCTCGAAACCTTCGGATAGATCAGGCGCCGGGCTGGAGGTGTTGGATTGCAGGTTTGTGTAGCGGCCCAAGTGGAACGCCAGCGGGCGCAGAGGTTCAACGCCTTGATGAAGAGCTATCACTTTGCCGATCACAATCCAGTGGTCGCCGCCTTCGTGGATTTGATCAACGGAGCAGGCTAGAGAGGCCAAACTGCCTTCGAGTCTTGGGACACCATCTAAGGGCACAAAGCGATAGGGCGGCTGAACTGGCTCTTTCCAACCGCCGGCAAAGAACGTGGAGAGAGCCTGCTGATCTTCGCGCAAGATGTTTACCGAAAAACCTTTCGCACGATGTATGAGCTGGCCAGTGCGCGTAGTTTTTGCGGGACAGAAAAGTAACAAGGGCGGATCGAGAGATAGAGAAGTAAAGGAGTTGGCGGTCATCGCCTGAACTCCTGTTTCGGCCTCGAAGGCAATCACGGTAACACCTGTAAGAAATCGGCCTACGGTCTGTCGAAAGGCTTTACTGTCAAAAGACATCGGGTTTCGATTTCTCCAGGAAGCTGCGAACGCGGTCCATGTATTTAGTGCGGTCGTGACTAGAAACTAAGTGCGCCCGCCATTCTGACTGGATCGCCAAAGAAGAAGCGCTCATAGAGAACTTGGCGGCTGGCGAAAGCGGAGAGGCAAGTGTCCCACGCAAGGCGGAATAAAGGAATGCGATCGTGAGCCTCAACGCGCGCACCTTGGAAATAACGGCGAATCTCTTCCGACATAGGGCCGCGCACGTCGGCTTCGGTAGGCATCGCGACCAGGCCGCTTGCGCCCATTTGCTGTAGGATTTCCACCATGCGCGGATACAAGCGGGGAAAAAGATTGCGGCACGCATCGAGCGGATCCCAAGCGGGACGCATCATGCCGTATTCATCCACAGTGGCATCCTCTTCGGCCACACGCAGAAAGGCGCGCACGGTTTCCATGTTGACCCAAACCTCCGCGAGTTTTTCTTGGATGTGCTGAAAACCTTCGATGCCGATGGAGTTGGCTAAGAGCGAAGTCAGTCCCACGAGAAATTCGGTTTTAGCTAAGTTCTTGACGGCCACTTGATGAGACATGCAGGCCAGAGCGCCGGTACGGCCGTAAGCGGCATTGCAACGTTCCACGTCGCGATAGAGCATGACGCGTTCCCAGGGGACAAAGACGTCGTCAAAAATGACTACGGAATCGAGTTCTTCAAACCGAGAACTGAGTGGATGGTCGTAGTGGGAATGGCCGTAGTCGAAGCTTTCGCGAACCAGGAATTTGAGCCCCTTAGTGTTGGTGGGAATCGCAAAGCCGAAAGCATAGGGAGCGTCTTCGGGAACATTCTTAAGTAGAGTGGAAGGAAAAACCATGATCTCATCGGCAATGGGGAGCGTGGCGAGCAGACGGCAACCGCGAATAATGAGTCCTTCTTTGGTTTCTTCTTTGATGCGCGCGGCTAAGAATGGATCGGCTTGCTGAGCGGTTCCGACGGAGCGATTGGCTTGCGGGGTGATGAGCGTATGCGTCATAGAGAGATCGTTCTCACGCAGATACTCGTAATATTTACGGGCATTACCGCCTAGGCGGACATCGTCTTGTCCCAAGTAGGCGGCGCCCGAAGCATAACCAGCCATTGCACGATTCAGATAATCGGGCATGCGGCCCATCATGCCAAAGTTGGCATCGGCGCGCAGTTTCATCGCCGCGGTGACGCTTTTTAACTCTTCCAGTGTCCGAGGAATCAGGAAGGTTCGGCTGACCTTGTCGCCAGTCGTGGGCGACTGATACAAACACTGGGGGTTCGACCATTGCAAATCATAGAGAGAGGCGAGGCTTGCCACGCCATTGCGAAAGTGAGGATGGCTGGCGGGATCGTCAATTTTTTTACCGTTGTACCAGATGTTCGGTGGATTGGTGTGGAGTCTTTCGAGAACCTGCATACTCCGGCGGGCGCCGGTGGTTTTGGTTAAGGTTAACGGCATAGTCACCTAACTGTTAGTATCTCCCTTATGGCTCTAGATCAGGCGTTTATTGACGAGGTTCGGCGGAATCTGGCCGCAGCAACGGTGTCCCATTATATAAACGGCAAGTGGGTTGCGGGCCAGCGAGGCGACACGTTTGACACATGCGATCCTTCGACGAACGAAGCACTGGCAAAGGTGTCCCGCGGACATGCAGAAGACGTGGACGATGCGGCCAAAGCTGCACACGCGGCTTTTAGCAAGTGGGGCAAGACAAAAGCGAAAGACCGCAAAAAGCTGCTACTGAAGGTGGCGGCGCTGATTGAGAAGTATGGAGATGAGATTGCTGTCACTGAGTGTCTGGATGCGGGGCAAGCATTGAAGATTGTGCGTGGGCAGATCGCGCGAGCAGCGGAGAACTTCAGCTTTTATGCCGATTGGGCAGAGCGCGCGATGGACGGGCGCACGTTTCCTGTGGATAGCGATTGGCTGAACTATAGCTTGCGCGTGCCGGTGGGCGTCTGCGGCATTATTACGCCATGGAACGCTCCGTTGATGCTCTCTACTTGGCGGATCGCACCGGCGCTGGCCACCGGCAATACTGTGATCCTGAAACCGGCGGAATGGTCGCCGTTGACGGCTTGGAAATTGGCGAAGATTTTTGAAGAGGCGGATTTCCCGCTGGGCGTTTTCAACGTGGTGCATGGTTTTGGTGAGGAGGCCGGCGCGCCTTTGGTGGCGCATCCGTTGGTCCCACTGATCACGCTAACGGGGGAGACGACGACGGGCTCGGTTGTGATGAAGAATGCGGCCGATCAGATTAAGCGGCTGTCTTTAGAGCTCGGAGGAAAGTCACCGGCAGTGATTTTTGCGGATGCGGATTTGGAGCGGGCGTTGGACGCGACGGTGTTCCAGATCTATAGCTTCAATGGCGAAAGATGCACGGCGAATTCGCGAGCGCTGATTCAGAAAGATATCTTCGATCAGTTTGTTGAGCAGTTGGCGGTTCGAGCGAAGGCGGTGAAGGTGGGAAGTCCGCTTGATCCGAATACGGAAGTGGGTCCCTTGATTCACCCAGAGCATTTCGAAAGAGTGGCGGGCTATATCAAGATTGGAGAGCAAGAAGGAGCGGTGCTGCGCGCGGGAGGGACAAGGGTAGGAGACCGAGGCAACTATTTTTCGCCTACGCTCTTTACGGGGTTGAACAACATGCGCATTGCACAAGAAGAAATTTTTGGGCCAGTGCTGACCGCTATTCCGTTTACCGACGAAGCTGACGCCTTGCGACAAGCGAACGACGTGAAGTACGGTTTGGCTTCTTATGTGTGGACGAAAGATGTAGAACGGGCGCACCGCATGGCGTTGAATCTGGAAGCAGGTATGACTTGGATCAACAGCCACAATGTGCGGCATTTGCCCACTCCGTTTGGCGGAGTCAAATTTAGCGGGACTCACCGCGAAGGCGGAGACCACTCGTTCGAGTTTTATACGGAACTGAAGCACATTGCCGTTCCGCTGGCGCAACATCCGATTCCGAAATTTGGAAAGGGCTGAGATGAATATTATTCGGATTGGGCAAGCAGTCTTTACCGTAACGGATCTGGCGGCATCACGGCATTTCTACGTCAACCTTCTGGGTCTGAATGTTTTGCATGAGGATAGCCGGGCGATTTTCTTGCGGGGAGTGGAGGACCGTGAATGGACGCTCAAACTGGAACTAGCGGCAGAAGCAGGGATTCGGCATATCGGTTATAAAGTGGCTTCCGATCAGGCACTGGAAGAGATTGCGGCGTTCGCGGAAGCACAGAAATTGCCGCACCGCTGGGAGCAGGAACAAGACCGGCCCAAAATGCTGCGCATGCAAGACCCGTTTGGGTTTCCAATTGCTTTCTACTTTCAATCGGTGCGGCACAAATGGTTGCTGCAGAGTTATCACTTGCATTGTGGGCCAGGGATTCAAAGGATAGATCACAACAATGTGCTGACGCCTGAAGTGGCGGCGATGACTAAGTGGTATATGGAATATCTGGGCTTTCGATTGTCTGAATACTCAGAAGACAATGACCACCGCATGTGGGCAGCATGGATTCAACGGCGGGGTTCGGTGCATGACTTAGCGATGACGAATGGCAAGGGGCCGAGGCTTCATCACTTTGCTTATTGGATGCCGGACGGCTCGCGAATTTCCCAGCTTTGCGACATTTTGGCTGGCTCGGGACATGGCGCGGCGATCGAGCGGGGCCCTGGACGGCATGGCATTTCGAATGCGCACTTTTTGTACGTGCGCGATCCGGATGGGCACAGGATTGAGTTGTATACGTCTGACTATTTGACAGTTGATCCGGATTTTGAACCGATACGCTGGCACGTGGACGACCCAACACGGCAGCAGCTTTGGGGCGGCATTGCACCCAAGAGTTGGTTTACCGAGGGGAGCGCGGTGGAAGCGTTTGACGGAGGCTTCGTAGAACAGCGAGAGTCTGAATTGAAGGGCTTGCCTGCGTACGTAGCCGGCTAAGGCTTAAACTTCTTGGCCAAATCGCGAACGGTGCGGGCGAGAAGAATGACATCTGCGCCTACCGCTATGAAACGGCAGCCGAGTTCGGCATAGCGTTTGATGAGAGGTTCGTCGAAGGTAAGGATACCGGGAGGTTTGCCGGCTTTCTTAATGGTTCCGATGGAATCTTCAATCACCGACAGCACTTCAGGATGAGTTGGATTTCCTAAGTGGCCCATGGTTGCGGCGAGATCGGATGGGCCTATGAAGACAGCATCAACGCCTTCGACGGCGGCAATCGCAGCCAGGTTCCTAATGGCGGTGACGCTTTCTACTTGGACGATGACGCAGATTTCGGCGTTGGCTTTCTGAAGATAGTCGGGAATGGCGTTCCAGCGCGAGGCTCGGGCGAGAGCGCCGCCTACACCGCGAATGCCAGCCGTGGGATAACGGGTAGCGGCGACGATGGCCGCAGCTTGCGCGGCGGTTTCAACCATAGGCACGAGTAACGTCTGTACGCCGACGTCGAGCAGTTGCTTGATGAGATTGGGATCTCCGACGGGAGGTCTTACAATAGCGTGCGCAGGATATGGCGCGATGGCTTGAAGTTGGGCCAAAATAGTGGGCACGTCGTTCGGGGCATGTTCGCCATCGATGAGCAGCCAATCGAAACCGGCAGTGGCGCACACCTCGGCTGAATAGGCATTTGCCTGGGCGAGCCAGAGGCCGTATTGGACAGTTCCCTGCTCTGTGATTGCTTTCTTAAATAAATTTGTCACGTATTTGGTCACTTGAAATAACAAGAAATAGAGCCGTAAGGGCCGTAGTCAACATGGAAAGTGTCGCCCTGTTGAGCATTCACCGGACGAGTAAACGAGCCGCCAAGAATAATCTCGCCAGCGGCGAGTGAAACATTATGCGGGGCGAGTTTGTTGGCGAGCCACGCGACGCCGTTCGCAGGATGATTGAGTACGGCAGCAGCGACGCCTGATTCTTCAATTGACCCATTGCGCCAACAAATGGCGGAGATCCAGCGGAGATCGGCATCCAGAGGCTTGAAGGGGCGGCCGCCAATCACAAGCGCGGCGTTGGCAGCATTATCCGAGATGGTGTCGTAAACTTTGCGAGTGACTTTAGTTTCCGGGTCGATTTGATGAATGCGCGCGTCGATGATTTCGATAGCGGGCACAACGTAATCTGTTGCGTTAAGAACGTCGAAGATGGAGCAACCGGGTCCCTGCAAGGGCTTGGAGAGAACAAAGGCGAGTTCGACTTCGACGCGGGGGACAATGAAGCGGCTGAAGGGCAGTTCGGCGCCATCATAAAAGAACATGTCGTCGAGAAGTGAACCGTAATCGGGCTCGCTGATGTTCGACGAATATTGCATGGCTTTTGAAGTGAGGCCTATTTTATGGCCTTTGATTCTGCGTCCGCCGGCGACCTTAAGCGCGACCCATGCTTGCTGGATGGCATACGCGTCATCCATGGTGATTTGCGGATATTCGAGGGAAAACTGCTTGATTTGGGTGCGAGTTTGTTCCGCGGCGTTGAGGCGTTGGGCTAGTGATTGGATGGTGCCGGCATCTAGCATGGAAGATCCTTTTGCGTCTTGAAGCGGGCGTGGATGTTGTTGTGCTTGTAAGTTCCGCTTTCGTTGAATTCGTTCAATTCCAGAGAGAGAGCGAGATAGCGCTTGGAGAACAGATCGGCAAAGTGAGCTTTAATGGCATCGAAGAGTTCGTCACAGACTTTTTTCTTCTCGGCTTCTGTGCGTCCGGCGCCAATTTTGAGGTTGCAATGGACGAACGCGTAATCGGCTTGTCCGTCGGCGATGCAGTAATCGTTTACTTCGAGAGCGCGCGAGCGGATGCCACCCGTAGGGAAGACGCCACCTTGGGCGATCAAAATTTCATTGGCTTTGGCAAGCAATTGCTTAATGCGGGCTTGGTCTTTAATATTGCTAGTGTATTCGACGATGAAGTGCGGCACTGTCTACTTTATCCAATCCTCCACAATTGTATTGACAAGGCGGCCGACATTTTCGATCTCGGTGACAACTTCATCGCCTGGTTGAACGTCGGCGAGCCCCTCGGGTGTGCCGGTGAGGATCAGGTCGCCGGGTTGGAGCGTCATGAAGGAGGTGAAATATTCGATGAGAGAAAAAACATCGAAGATCATGTCTTTAGTGCTGCCTCGCTGGGTTACCTTGCCGTTGACGGTAGTGGTAAGCCAGACGTTCATAGGATCTTCGATATCAGCGGCATCGACAAGCCAGGGGCCCAGCGGAGTGGCGTGATCGCGGCTTTTGACACGCATATTCGGGCGATAGTAGTTTTCGAGATAATCGCGGATCGCGTAATCGTTAGCGACGGTGTAACCAGCAATGAATTCATGCGCGTGCCGGCGAGGGACAGAACGCGCAGTTTTGCCGATGACAACAGCGAGTTCGCATTCGTAGTGCATGAAGCTGACGCCGGCGGGGCGGCGCGTATGGCCACGATGACCGACCAATGAGTTTGCCGCTTTCGGAAACGCCAGAGGCTCTATAGGAGGTTCGAACTTCAACTCTTTGGCATGATCGACGTAGTTGAGGCCGAGACCGAGGACGGTGCCGGGCACGACCGGCGGAAGCCAAACGACGGCGTTTTCGTGGACGATGCGGCCATCGTTCAGGCGAAGACGGTCATCCGGCTGCATTGTGGCGTGGTGGATTGCTCCAGCGTAGACGACGCGAGCATGTTTCATGGGGCAGCCAACACTTTATTTTCGATAAAACCAACGCCGGGAATCTCCACACGAACCTTGTCGCCCGGACCGCAGAGCGGCGCCGAGTCCGGCTCGCCAATAAGGAGAATATCTTGCGGATGCAAGGTCATGAACTCCGAGACCTCTTGGATGAGTTGGGGGATGGACCGGACAAGAGACGACGTGTGTACGTTGCAACGCAGGACGTTGTTGACGAGAACGTTGATTTCGAGGTCGGCCTGTGAGGGCGTGGAAGGATGGCCGATGACACAGAAGGAATCTGAACAGCGTTCGCGAAGCGCGGGACGGTAGAAGAACTCGTGAGGAATGCTGACATCGTTGACAACGGTGAAGCCGGAGATATGGTGGAAGGCGTTCGCGGCGGAGACGCGACAGGCCGTACGGCCAATGATTACCCCAAGCGTGCCAGCTAGGCGAAGGCGAGGGACATTGGAAGGGCAAGGGATGGCGTGGCCGGAGGAGATCCAGGTATTGGGCGTCTTGAGATAGAGCACTGGCGCTTGTGGAGGCTGCTTATAGGGTGAAGTGGTGAAGGCTGATTGAAGCCGAGCGATGGTTTCACGAAAGTTTAGGGCAACGCCGATGACGGTGCGTGGATGATCGGCCATAGATAAAGGATCTCAAATGAGTTCCCTCAACTGACAATGCCGCTACAAAGGACCTAGGGTCGTTCCATATTCTTCTAAAGCCACGCGCACTAACTGGCTACGCGTCCGGACACCGGTCTTAGCGAATAGTTGTTGCAGCGCGGATTTGACCGACGCTTCGGAAATGCTCAGTTGGGTGCCAATTTCCTTATTGCTAAGTCCAGTGAAGACACCCTTGAGAACTTGTTTTTCGCGATCGGTCAGCTCATTTTGACGCGCCGGCGCCACGGTATTCGCGGCAATAGCGTTCGCCAAACCCTGAATACAGCGTTGATCAATCCACACCTGTCCGGACATCACTTTGTGAATCGCTTCCACTAGCAACTCGGGGGAGCTATGTTTCAGGAAGAGACCGCAGATGCCAAGACCAAGTGCGGAGACGTATTCGGCATCTGTCATTCCCGCGGTAACGATGAAAATGCGGCCCGCGTAACCTGCAGCGCGAGCTTGTGGAATAAATTGAAAACCAGTTTCGCGCTTGCCTAAATCAAAGTCCAGAAGCACGAGGTCGATTGGCTCAGTGGCGAGAATCTTGAGGGCTTCCGGAATCGTCGAGCAATCGGCAACGACCTGAAAATCGGAATCGGTTCCGAGTAAGCGGCTGAGCATGGCGCGGAAGAGGGTATGGTCATCGAGTAACAATAACCGAGTCTTATGGGGCACTTTAACAGACCTCCGCTTTACCATTTAAGAACGGAGACTTATTCGAGAGCGCCAGCACAACTACAAAACAGCTCCCTTGCGGCTGCGCTTCATAATCAACATCGCCCTGGAAAGCGCGAGCAAACGTTCTCGAAAGATAGAGTCCGAGTCCTGATGCTTGCGCTCCTTCTTGAAATGGGGCAAAAAGCCTTTCAGGATTAGCGACGCCCGGTCCCGAGTCGAGGAAGCGAATCAGAAGCGAATTGTCAGTGGCCTGCGTTTTAACCACGAATTCTTTGCGGGACTGGCCTTCAAGGGCACGTTGACTATTCTTGGCAATATTGAGAAAGATTTGCAGGAGTGATTGACGGTCGGCCCAGACACGGGGAAGGCTGTTGGCTTGTTCCCAACGGATGGAAATCTCAGATTCCTGAAATGAAGATTCAATCACAATGCGCAGTTCCTCCAAGACGGAAGAGACATTTGTACTTTCCGCGAGCGAGCGCGTCGTTTGGCGAAGCTCCAAGCCAGCCATCTTTTCGAGCCCCTGCACCAAGCTGCCCAAAGCGTTGAAGTCTTCATTGCCTGAAAACGATTTATCGCGAGAAAGCTTGGAATGCACCACTGCAATGGCGCCGCAGATATTACGAATCTCATGACACATCGCGCCCACCAGCAGTTTAGAACCAGTGAGAATCTGCTGGAGATTGAACTCAGCACGATCACGCAGTTCCTCAGATGCGTCAAACACCACGGCGGCGAGACGCGGCCCAGACTTTGTTTGATAAGTAGAAAACCAAATGTGCGCGAGAAACACTTGATTGTCTTGCCTCCGCGCCTGGCATTCCATTTCCGTGTGAAAGAAAGGAGCAGTGTTGGAAGGAGATACGTTGCTGAGCGCCGGGATGAACCTGCTAATCGACTGACCAGGAAGAGCGCCTTTGGGGACGCCCAAAAGCTGGTGCGCCGCCTGATTCGCGATTTGCACATTACCGGCGGAATCAACGGTGAAAATTGCAGCCGGGCTGTTGGCAATTAAAAAATCAAGCTGTTCTTCAGTCATGCGGCGCAGGTCCGCTTCCCGTTCCACATCCTTTAGGTGGGCATCGGAAAGGCGCTTGCTGCGGGCAGCCGAAAAGCCGAAAAAGCCCGCGCCAAAGAAAGCCGCAAAGGTGAGAACAAGGCGCGAAATACCTTCCTGCATCACCCATGGAAAAGGATCGAATGCCTCAGTTAAACCAACGCATAGAGCAGCGACCGCCGCCATAGCGAGTGGTGACACACACCCGCCGACCATCAACATGGGGAACAAGTACAAAAACCCGAAAGAGATATTGTTTTCGAAATGCCAATCAATGAGAGCAATAACGGCAATCAAAAACGCGGCACGCAACAACACAGTGTTGCGAGAGGCGTGCAGAAGCCTGAAGCCGGAGATTTCTTGCATTTCGTTTTGATTCAAGTATATTTCGCCAGGCGTAGGAGGAGTCGGGACTTGCTTTCAACGAGCTTCGCCAACATTGAGCGAGCTTGTCTCTTCCATAAAAGTGCGTGCTTTGCTTACCGCTTCGCGGAGGCGCTTGGAGCGCACGGTAAACACTCGAAAGTCACCCACAGACATAGAATCGGAATCTGCAATCTCGCCGCCCACTCCAATCGCGCAGGCGCCTGCTCGGATGTAATCGGCGCAGTTCTCCAGACCGACTCCGCCTGAAGCGATGAAGCGAATATCTGGGTATTGCCCAAGTAACGTACGAAGATAACGGACGCCGCCGACAGCGTAACAGGGAAAGAGCTTAACGGCGTCGGCACCGGCCGCAATGGCGGCTTGCACCTCGGTAGGCGTCAGGGCTCCTGCGAAAATGGCGATGCCGAATTCCTTCGCCTTCGCAACCGCTTCTTGACTGAATCCAGGCGTAACCACAAATCGGGCACCCGCTAGAGATGCTTGGCGAACTCCCTCCGCATCCACAACGGTACCTGCCCCGATTAACATGGTCTGACTGTGTGCGGTCGCAACCGAGTCCAACACATCAAGCGCCCCCTTTGGCGCTAGTGAAATTTCGATGATAGGAACGCCGCCCTGCAGTATCGCCTCAGCTGCTCGAACCGCGATTTCGGCGTTGCCGGTGCGGATAGCGGGAATCACGCCAACATCAATCACGCGACGCGGGATGCTACTCTTCATAAAACTCGGCCTCCGGGACCGGCAGTTTATCGCTTTCTCTCGCGAACCACACGTAGAGAGTGGGTAATAAAAAGATACTTAAGAGCAATTCCCCGATCAAGCCGCCCACAATGACCAGCGCAAAAGGCCTTTGCGAGTCGGAGCCGATACCATGGGAGGTGGCAGCGGGAAGGAGGCCGAGAGTAGCGACAAGCATTGTCATCATGATGGGCCGCAGCCGCAAAACAGCGCCTTCCACAGCTGCATCTTCCGGACTGTGGCCACGCGCACGCAATTGATTAATGTATTCCACCATAATGACACCGGTTTGCACTGAGACGCCAAAGAGGGCCAAGAACCCTACACCTGATGAAACGCTAAAGTTTGTGCCAGAGAGCAATAAAGCTACAATCCCGCCAATGGGAGCCACCATCACGTTAGTGAAAATCAACATGGCCCATTTCAACGAAGTGAACATAGTATAGAGAATGATGAATATGAGCATGATAGTCAAAGGGACGATGATAGTAAGACGGGCTTGCGCGCGTTTTTGACTCTCATATTCGCCCTCCCAGTCAAGATGGTAGCCCCGCGGCAACTTCACTTGTTCGTTCACTTTTTTGATAGCCTCTTCTACTGCTCCGCCCAGATCGCGGCCGCGGACGCTATATTTAATAGCGATGTAGCGGGAGTTTCCTTCGCGATAGATCTCGGAAGCCCCGTCGGCCACGTTAATCTTACAGAGTTGGGCAAGAGAGACTCGTTCGCCCGAAGCCGAAAGTAAGCGTATATCTTCAATGGCTTCCTTGGTGCTCCGGTAACTTGGGAGGTAACGCATCACTAAATCGTAGCGGGCTTCACCTTTGAGCACCTGAGTTAGAGCGGAACCACCCACGGCAGTCTGAATCGCATCCTGAATGTCGGCTACGTTCACTTGATATCGCGCTGCGGCGGTCCGGTCAACAACCACGTTCAGATTGGGTTGGCCCAGAACGCGAAAAACGCCAAGATCTGCTATGCCGGGCACCTTGCGCATAACCGCAACAATTTCGTCGCTCTTCTCTTCCAGAACTTTGAGATCGTCACCAAATATCTTTGTAGCTAATTCGCCCTTAACGCCACTCACGGCTTCTTCCATGTTGTCGGAAATAGGCTGGGAGAAATTCCAAATCACGCCGGGAATCTTTTCAACCTCTTTGTCCATGGCGGCAATTACGGCTTCCTTGTCTTCGTGAAACGCGGGTCGCCATTGATCCTTCGGTTTGAGGTCTACAAAGTACTCGGTGTTAAAGAAGCCTGTGGTGTCTGTACCGTCGTCTGGGCGGCCCACTTGGCTGGTGGTTTGGATGACTTCGGGAAAACGCGCAAGAAGAATACGCACCTGATTGGCAACACGGATTCCTTCCGTGGGACCGGTGCTGGGCGCCAGAGTGCCGCGTACCCAGAGCGCACCTTCATCCAAATGAGGAAGAAACTCAGAACCTATAGTTCCGGCTAGCCAGAACGCAATCAGCATGAAGCATCCGACGATGCTAACGGTGATGTAGCGCTTCTCGATAGCGAATCGCACCGCTTTACGGTAACGATTGGTCAACCAAGTCATGACCGGATTCCGCCATTCACGCGTTCCCTTAGGGAAAAAAAGACTGGCGAGAACAGGCGCGATGACCATGGAAAACAACAAAGCGCCTAGCAGAGCGAAGGCAACCGTCCACGCCATAGGCTTGAACAAACGGCCTTCGACGCGCTGCAGGGTAAAGATTGGGATGTAAGCCGTAATAATGATGCCAATGGCGTAGAAAACGGGGCGTTGAACTTCGTGGGTCGCATCAGCGATCTTTTGTCGCGGTGTGCGATTGTGCGGATCAGGATGACTAAGGTGGCGGATGATGTTCTCCACCATGACAACCGCGCCATCCACAACCATTCCGAAATCGAGGGCGCCCAGAGATAGAAGGTTCGCAGGAATTCCTCTCAGTTGCAAACAACTGGACGCAAATAAGAGAGCAAACGGAATAGTGAGAGCAACGATGATGGCGCCACGAACGTTGCCAAGAAAAAGGAAAAGAATGATAACAACAAGAATGATGCCTTCTGTCAGGTTATGTAAGACGGTGTGAGTGGTGAAGTGGACCAGATCACTGCGATCAATAAAAGGCACTACCTTGACGCCAGGAGGAAGAATAAGATCGTTCAGTTCCTTCACCTTCGCATGGATGCCCTTCAGGGCTGTGTCGGCATCGGCACCCTTGCGGAGCAGCACGATTCCCGAAACGACATCGTCGTTATCGATGATCTTGCCGTCTTCTTTGTGAATGGCGCGAGCAAACTGGCCGAGACGTATTTTGGGACCTTGCGACACGGTTGCGATGTCTTTCACCCGCAATGGTGTGCCGCCCTTGGTGGTGATGACAGTTTCCTCAATGTCGTGAACTCGATTGACCAAGCCCACTTCACTCACATTAATCTGCTGCAATCCCGCCTCAATGAAACTGCCGCCAGCGTTTGTGTTGTTGTTAGTAAGTTGCTGTTCGACCTGACCTATGCTGAGCCCGTAGGCCACCAACCGTCTGGATCAATACGGACTTGGTACTCGCGCGTCGGGCCTCCAAAACTGGCCACATCCACAACATTCGGGACTGCTTTAAAATTCTTTTCCACCACCCAGTCTTCGAGCGATTTCAGCTCCATCGGGTCATACTGCGGATTAGTGCTATGAAGAGTAAAGAAGTAAATTTGTCCAACCGGGCTCCAATCGGTTCCCATTTGCGGCTGCACGCCCGTGGGCAAAGTGACCTGAGAAAGTCTTCGAGCGAACGTTCACGGTTCCAATCGTTGTCCGACTCATCGTCGAAAATCAGCTTGACGTCCGATAGGCCAAACAACGAGAACGAACGGAGATGGACAAGGTGGGGTATGCCGTTCATGCCGTTTTCGAGCGGAATCGTTATCTGCTGCTCAATCTGTTCCGCCGAAATGCCGGGCCATTGAGTGATGATCTCTACATAGTTGTCGGCAACGTCGGGATACGCTTCAACGGGGAGTTGGTGAAACGAAACGGCGCCCCAGATAAACAAAACAATGGCAATAGCCACGATGACGAGACGGTTATTAAGAGCGAAATCAACTACGCTTCGCAGCATCTACTGTTCCACCGTATTTTGCAGAACAAGCGCATTCGCGGCCACCTTCGCGCCCGGCTCGATTCCAGAGACGATCTCCTGCAAGTTCCCGGGCAGCATCGCCCCTCCTCTCACTTCAATACGTTTGAAAACCCCGGCGGTGGTGGATGGGGAGTAAACCCAGTCTCGATCATGCAAATGGAGCACGGCAGCTGGCGGGCACTGCGGCATGAGTCGTCTTTTGCTGGCCGTGGAACGTAGCCGTGACGAACATGCCCAAACGCATCAGGTCGGGGTTGTTTACTTCCAAACGGACTTTGGCGGTATGGATACTGGGATCCATAATTTGCCCGATATTTGTGATGCGCGCCTTAAGCAATTTGTCGGGATAAGCGTTTAAATGAATATCGGCGAACTCTCCCAAGTGAACTTGTGAAAGGTCATTCTCATAGACGTCGCAAATAATCCACACGTGCGACATGTCTGAGATGGTAAATGGATTGGGAGCCGTAAGCGCCTGGACGCCCGCAGCTGCGGTGATTTGTTGATCTGTAATAACCCCGGATGTCGGCGCAAACACGGGAACAACCCCTGTCGGATGATTCAGATCCGACCCTAAGACGCGCAAATGTTCCGTTGTCGTATCGACGTCAACTTTGGCGTCATCTTCAGCGTTTTGGGCAATTTCCACAGAGCTCTTCGGAATTGCGCCTTTGTCATAGAGAACCGCGGCACGCTCTAACTGAACCTTTGTCAGCTCTTCGTTCTTGACAGCTTTCCGATAGTCCGAAAAGGCTTGTGCGATATCGGGGCTTCGCACCTTGAACAGAAGCTGACCCTTCTTAACCGAGTCGCCAAGCTTGGCATCAATTTCCAGAACACGGCCGGAGGCCAGCGAGATTACAGGCACTTGACGGGAGACGTCCGGACTCACCGTGCCCGTAACATTCAGGTCGGTAGTGGCGACATAAGAACCGGCGGTAGCAACAGGAAACTCGTCGGGATGATCCACCTTGAAGTTGTTCGCATCCATATCTGGCTCTACAACCGCGGCATGAGGACCTGTGTCGGTGGCTTCAGCGGCGTGAACTTCGGATTTCTTGTCACAGCTAGCCAGAGTAACAACCACGGCCAGACACGACACGGCTAAAAACAATCGAAGTTTATTATTCATTGAATTACCTCACGTCCAACTGCCAGATTGAGCTGACTCGCTGCCGTCAGGTAGGAGCCCACCAAGTTCACATAGTTAAGCTGGATGTCGCGGTATTGCTTTTGTGCATCCAGAAAATCAATGAGCGACGCTCCGCCACGCTGATATGCGAAGGTAACGATTTCACGGACCTCAGTCGCTTGCGGAATATATTCTTGTTTATACGGCTTGAGCAACTCAATCGCGCTGGCCACCGTAGCGTGGGCGGTATCAACATCGCTGAACGCTTGAGCTTCCGCCGCGAGGCGGGATTTTTCCGCGCGGTCGATATCTGGAATTTCGTCACCGCTTTCGCCTCACTCGATTGGAAATCCGCAGCGGAAGACTCACACTGAAGGGACATAACTGGAACGGAGGATCACGGCAATCAAATCCCCAAGTCGAATCAGAGTACCCGTTCACAACGGCAGTTTATTGTAGTCTTGGCTTTATAACGGCTTCCAGGGAGCTTTGAGATCGGGGCTGAAGGTCCATTGCCTCCTGGCAACGTCTTCCAGCGCAAGCAACGATTCTTGAAATCGTAAGGTCCTGCAACATCGAACTTCTCCACAGGCGTCGCTTATTTAGTAACATGAGACCGCGATTTTAGCCGTGCGCAGGTTCACCTGAGAGTCGATGTAGTCGGCTTGGTATTGAGCGCGTTGCAGGATGATACGGCTTAGATCGACTTTGGCTAGATCGCCAGCCTTGGATGGTTACTAGTATTTTGTTCTGTATCTCTTTATTCCAATAATCCAGATTCTCTTTAGCTATTTCAAAAAAAGCCTTCGCTTGAAGAGCCTGAACAAAAGCATTCCGCAGAGTAAAGAGGAGGTTACGCTCCAGATCGGCATGGGTGGACACTGCGATCTTAGTTGCCTTTTGGGCGCTTTCCAGCCGTAATTTTGTGCTGGCGTTCGTATAAGTAGCTCAACGCGCGGACTCCAAAACTCCGGCGAGCGGACGGTACGGGGTGTTCGGCGTTCGGAAGACGGTGAATTGATCTAGCCGAACGAGATCTGGATTAGGACGCAGGAAGGCCGTAATTTCTTGAGCGCGCGCTTCGTCAATGTTGACGGCATCTGACAAAAGCGTTGGGTTTGTTTTTTCAAATTGATCGCGAACCTGCTGCCAGGTAAACGGTTGCTGGGCCAGCGCAGGGAGCAGGGAGAAAATACTAGCCAGGCAGCCGAAAAGCAACCGCGAGCAGGCTCGCTTTTGCCGAATGACATCTTTGTTTTCCACATTTCGTAAGACGGTTGGGTGGGGCTCTCTCGGTCAACACGCGGACAGGAGACGACTCAAATCTTAGTCTAGGTTTTATTCAAACCCTTTTCAATCCATCATTCGTTTCGCCGCTTTCATCTTTCGGTTAGATCTTCTGGATATCGAAGACTGCCGATTGGCATTCCGCATAGAGGCTTTCCAGCACAGCATCAAATCCGCTGTTTGCCTTCCTGGCGTGGGCGATTGGAACAAACCTAAGAAATGAATACATGAACGAAAGCAGGCGTCACAGGACCGGATTTGAGACTCAATATACGGAGCATGGCCTTTCGTGGAATGACTGGACTGGGTCAACCGTGGCGTTTTTGCCAGAATTAGGTATAAATAACAAGGAGATCTTGCGTGACCACGAAGACACTGCAAGTAATTGTGTGGGCGACAGTCTGGGCTCTCGGAACTGGCAAGGCAGAAGCGCAGCATCCGAGATCTACGTCACCCCAGATAAGAAGCGCGACGAACGCGGAGGAGTACCTGAAAGTGGCGACGTACTTTCGCCGCCGGGAGATCGAATTTCGAGCCAAAGCCCAGAATGTCATTCATGACTACATGCTTCATCCCGGGCCTTATGCAATGGCGACGAAAACCGTGACACGCGCCGAGGTGGCTGCGCGCCAAGTGAGCGAGTATTCATCCAAGGCGGATGAGAATGCTAGGTTAGCAGCGACTTACGATAAAGCGTTATCAGAACTTGGAAGACCAACGTCGAGCGTGCCAACCACGGTGGTCTCGGTAAAGGATTTGCAAGCAGCTGCAGGGGGAAACTAGCATCAGTCGGCGAGCAAAAAAAAGGGCAGCCAATGCATAAACTGCATTAGCCGCCCATTTTGATCTGATGCTTAGAGACCGGCTGCCTTCGCCTGCTCCGGCAACAACGTCGTTCTGCCACTATCCTTGCTCGACTTCAAGAAGTAAATGCCGCCGTAAACCGCCCAAACCGCGGCAATCCCCAGCGCCAAGAGCGGTTCCATTTTGGTGCCATAGCCCATGAACGGTCCAATCAAATAGAACGCCATGCAAGCCAGATTGGCGACCAAACCGAACACCGGAATAATCAAGTGCTTCAGCGCATTGAACTTCGGATGGTTGTGGTAAGCCACCATGCAGATGAAGCAGCTCAACATATACAGCAGGAACGTGCCGAAGTTGGAAGCCAGCGTCACGAGCAACAAGGTGTTCGGCAGTGCCGCCATCTTGTCGTGAGCCATGTAGCCAAAGGTGGACCAGAAGCCATGCGGCAAAGCGGCAATCGCCGAATCCGCCAGCGCACCCGCATCACCGAACGGTACCGACACGCCTACCACGCCTACGACCGCCGAGATCGCGGCCAGCGTCCAGATGGCTTTGTGCGGCGTCAGGTTGACGTTGTGCAGTGCGCCGAAGTGATCGGGCAACTCAGCGTCTTTACCCATCGCATAAGTGACACGCGCACCCGTATTCATGCACGAAAGCGTCGTGCCAATGATCGCCAGGAACACCGTGAATGCTTCAATCAGCATGAACGTGCGGCCATTGCCCGCGCCGAACAACGCATCGCCAATCATGATCATCATGTCGCCGATGGGCGCCGCCGAACCGGTGGCCGACGTCATCGGATAGCCGCTATTCAAGAAGTAGTTCGCGGCAAAATACTCGATCAGGTAACAGAAGGCCCCCTGCACCAGCAACGAAGTGACCACCGCGATCGGTACGTCGCGTTTGGCGTTCTTCGCCTCCCCGCCCATGGCTGTTACCGATTCAAAGCCCACCAGAATCAGAATGGCCACCGTGGCTTGCACGAACACCCATCCAATGTTGTGTACGCCTACCACTGAACCCGCGCTCGGGTGCGTGAGGAAGTTGCCTTTGTCGTCTTTTTCCGGATAGCTGACGTGATACGGAACCGGCTTGCCGGCCGCGTCCAGCTTCGGTTGCGGAACACCATTGGCGTCGCGCACAATTGTGTCCACTTTATCCACCGTTTTGGTGGCGAATTCGTAGGTGTAGGCGTCGCCCGATGCGGAATCAAACTGATACGCTACGCTCCCCGGAGGGTGGCTGTGGCGATAGCTCAGCGCCATCACCGAGAACACCAGCAGCGCCGAAATCTGAATCACGTTGATGGCGATGTTGATCGAAGTCGATCCGTTTACGCCACGGTTCGCAATCCAGGCGACGGCAAACGAGAACACCACGGCCACTAAAGCCATAAACGCAATGCCCGGATTGGACGCGCTCATGAAGTTGGGCCACAGCGTGCCCACCAGATAGCCGCACAATTCGCCCATCACCGCCACCATCACGCCCGGATACACCCAGTAGTAAAGGTGCGAGCCCCAACCGACAATGAATTTCGAAATTCGCGCGTATTTCCAGGCTTTATCGTGATTCAAAAACGATTGTTCCGCAAAATAATACGAACTGCCCGTGCCCGGATACAGCTTGGCCATTTCCGCGTAACAGACCGCCGTCGCCAGACAAAGTAACAAGGCCAGCACGATGCCGAGCCACATGCTGGGCGCCGTCGCCCCAGTGGTTCCCTGAATTACAAACGTCAGCCACAAGAACGCGCCGGGGGCAATGAGCGCCATCGCGTTCATCGTGAACCCCGTTAAACCCAGTGTGGGTTTCATCTCTACTTGTTCGTTATCTGCCATTTTTATAAAGATCTCCTATTCAATAAAGAATGTTCTTTGAGTGCTTGGGGGCAAGTTTCGCTGCTGGATAAATGAATTACTTCTTCTCAGTAATGTTGTTACCGAAGACGAAGCCGACTTCAACCTGAGCGCGAAGTTGGTTATCGGTCATGCCTTTGGGGCCGAACGCGTAACCGGGCGCAGAGCTGCCTGCGTAAGCCCAAGAAACATCTCCACGACAAAAGAAGCCTCCGGCTTGATAGGTAGGTGTAACGGTAAAGGATGTGCCGGAGCTACCTGGGCCAAACATAAGATTCACGGCTTTATCCGCCACAGTTCCGGAACTGCCGATGTATTCAAAGCGAAGCGGAAGCGAGAACCCATGTTTGAAAGCGTAGCTGGCAAGAATGGCGCCACCGTTGGTAGTTGCACCTTTAAGAACGCCGATGGAGGCGTTGGTGGGAACATCCGTGTATTGGTAGTACGGCTGAATAATCCACGAGCCCTTAGTGTAGGTGTAGATTACGTTGTAGATACTGCCATTGTTTTGAACGGGAGTTACAAGATTTTCAAACTTGGTCTGGCCGAGATTGCCGCCAGCGACGAAAGACAGCGCGTGGGGGCCATTGGTGTAGCCGAGCGAACCAGAAAGCCAGGTGTAGCGGCCGGAATAAAAGCCATCGTTCCAACTCAAAGAGGCGGCAAACTTTCCCATCGTCTGGTTGATTTGAACGCCGCGATTAACTGCATTTTCCTGATTCCAGAGCAGACCACGAGCAACGTTCATGTTTTCAAAGGTGAACGTATATTCGGCGCCGATCAAAGTCGGCAGCGCACCAATCTCGATAGAAGTATTCTTGGCCGCTTGGAATTTCACAAAGCCAACCGGAACAGGGCCGTACAGACTTGAAATGGCCTTTTCGGTAGAAAGGTAAGGAGTCGCCAAAGCCGGTACGTTGTAAGCGCCTGCCTGCAAGTAAAACTGAAACCAGCCATCAGTTTTCTGAAGGAAGATTTGTCCGTTACCTAAAGCGGCTTGTCCTGTTGTATCGCCAGGAACGTGGTTAGTCTGCAGCGATCCCATGCCGGAGAGAATGCCATTCAACTGGAGTTTCCCTAGCGGACCTGCATCAAAAACAGCTGGGGGAATATTGGATAGGGGTCCAGTCATCGCCGGAGTAGGCAGCGGAGCTGGCGCGGCAGGCGCCGCAGCCGGTGCTGCTGCTGGTGCTTGTGCGGTTGTATCAGGAGTCTGTGTGGCTGGCGGAGTAGCCTGAGCAACCGTTGTCGTTGCTGTTGTGGGCTCGGTGGATTGTGCCCAAACATGAGCGGAGCCAATCGCAGACACAAACAGAAGCGCGAATCTAACCTTGTTCATTTCTAATTATTCCCTCCCGAGGAATAGTGTTTGACACGTAACAAGGTGCCGGTTTACAGACAGGGTAATGAATACGCGAAGTTTTAAGTGACCAGCTAGTACTTAAGCTGATTTACAAAATGATTGTAGGCAGGTGTCGCCCTAATTAACAAATCGAAAATTTTAATTGCATTGATGGAGCTGCGCCGTGACCGACACCAGAACAAGAAAGAAGTCTTTTGTTTTCAATAGACAAGAAGCTATTTCGCCGTCCCAACGCCCCATGGGAAACGGCTCCTTGTAAAAGCCTAGTTCGCGGCTTTTAAATGCTCGTTAAAGAAGGAAAGCTCAGCTTCAAGGAGAGTCTTGCGGTACGGCCCGAAGACGCCGTGGGTCTTCTGCGGATAAATCTGCATGAAGAATACCTTGCCGGCTCGTTCGAATGCGGCCGCCATTTGCATGGTATTTTGAAACAATACATTGTCGTCTTCAAAATTGTGGAGAATAAGAAGTTGACCTTGCATCCTATCCGCATTCAGCACGTTCGATGATTTCTTGTAATGCTCGGAATTGTTAGCCGGCAGGTCCATGTAGCGCTCCGTGTAGATCGTGTCGTAGTTATGCCAATCGTTCACCGGCGCTCCCGCCACACCGACTTTAAAGACCTCGGGAGCGAAGAGCAGGCAATGAATTGTCATATAACCGCCGTAACTCCAGCCCGTAATGCCAACGCGCGCTGTGTCAACAAAACCTTGTTTGACCAAATATTCGACGCCCAGTTTTTGATCTTGCACCTCATGCGTACCCATTTCACGGAAAATGGGTTCCTCGAACTTGTGCCCGCGGCCGGAGGAACCACGGTTGTCCATTTCCCAAACTAAATAGCCGCTATATGCTAAGACTTGGGCCATGTTCAGTCCCTGCCACTCGTTACGAATGATTTGGACACCCGGACCGCCGTACACTTGGACGATCAACGGATACCGAACACCCGCCTGAAAGCCAACCGGTTTGGTGAGCCGGCCATAGAGAGCCGTGCCATCTTCGGATGGAACTGTAACAATTTCGCTGGGGAGAAGGTCGAACTCTTCGGCGGCTTTACGGTCAGCTTCGTGTAGAACAGAAAGCATCTCCCCACTTGCGCTCTTCAGTGATTGGGTTGGGGGGGTCGTCTCGTTAGAAAAGCCGTCAACGAAATAAGATGAATCGAAATTGGCATCAATCTGATGGACTCCCGCTTCCGGCGTCAGGCGTGTGCGCACTCCTCCATTGAAAGAGACAGAATAAAACTGAGACTCGAGCGGGCTCGTTTCAGAAGAGGTGAAGTAGACCTTCTGCTCCGCCTCATCAATCGCCTCAATCTTCTTGACCTCCCAGTCGCCGCCTGTAAGTTTCATTAGCAACTCACCCTTGTTGGAATACCGATAGATGTGGCGGAAACCAGTTTCATGCTCGCTCGTCCACAGGAACTCAGGCCGATTCTTGAGGAAGTAAAGGTTATCGGCAAAGTTAATCCACGTCTTAGACTCTTCATGAAGAACGGTGCGGACGTCGCCAGTCGGGGGGTCGCAGAATAAAAGGTCCAGTTGGTTTTGCACACGATCGAGGCGTTCCAGGGCAAGTTGCGATGAATCGGGAAACCACACAACCCGTGCAAGCAGAGCACCGCTCGTGTCGCCAACATTCATCCATTTGATTTGGCCGGTGGCCAGCGTGATGACGCCAATTTTCACTTTTGCATTAGGTGTGCCTGCTTGCGGATAGCGTTCGGGTTCTGCCAGCGCGCGCTCACCCGTTAGATCCGTTTGCGGATAAACGAATTCCGAAGACACGTCAAATTGCAGGAACGCGATCTGCTTGGAATCGGGTGACCACCAAGACGCGGTTCCAAGATCCAGTTCTTCCGGATAAACCCAATCAAGTTCACCATTGAGAAGAGTGGCGCTACCATCGGACGTCAATTGGTGGGTTCGGTGGGACGAAACGTCTAAAACGTAAAGATTTGATTTTGTACGGTACAAGACCTCCCGGCCATTGGGAGAAAGTTTGGGATCTTCTTCGGCAAAGTCCGTTCTAGTGAGTTGCTCATGCGAACCGTTGGCGTGAACCACGAAAAGGTCGCCTTCGGCTTCGGTCAGGATGTCTTTATTGTTGGGGAACCATTGAATCGAATCGGAAGAAACCCGCCGATTTTGCCAACCGAACGCCTTAGATTCGTCCACTTTTACGGCTTCCGCTTCGAGCTTTGTTGCTTGAAACCACTCTTTAGACTTTTGACGTTCCGCGTCGTAGCGAAACACAGTGCCTTGTTGAGAATAGGCGAAAAGCTGCCCGTTGGGCGACCAAATCGGGGAGATGATGCCGCGTGAATAAGGCGCCTTTAGAAGATCGGCAAGGGTGACCGGTCTTTTCGTGTTTTGTGTCTGGGGGAGGAGAGGTGCGGATACACACAGCAGGAGGAGAGTAATGCGAAGGAACACACTGCCAGTGTATGAAACTGAAAGGACGCATGGTCATTTTTTTGCTCTTAGTGGCGGCCTTTGCCGCGGGCGTGATCAACTCGGTCGCGGGCGGTGGAAGTTTTTTGACTTTCCCGTCGTTGGTGTTCAGCGGAGTGTCGCCCGTCATGGCGAACGCCTCGAACACGGTAGCGTTAGTCCCCGGAACGGTGGCGAGCGTTTTTTCCTACCGTGCGGATGTGCAAAGGCTGGGCGAGAAGAATCTAAAACTGTGGCTTCTCGTGAGCTTGCTGGGCGGCGCCTTGGGAGCATGGCTGTTGCTGGTCACATCGGACAAGACATTCCAACAAGTCGCTCCTTGGCTATTATTGTTTGCCACGCTCTTGTTTGCCTTTGGAAACCAAGTGAGCTTAGCAATGCGCGGCCGGCTGCAAGGAAGCGCGGCGCTCATGGTGGTATTGATGTTTCCCATCGCTGTTTACGGCGGCTATTTTGGCGGCGGGATTGGCATTATGTTTTTGGCCGCTCTGCGCCTCTATGGGATGACAGACATCCACGGAATGAATGGAATCAAAACGATTTTGGGAGGAACGCTCAATGCCCTCGCAGCGCTAATTTTCATTGCGAACCGGCAGGTGGCGTGGAAGCCGACTCTGCTGATGATGGGAGCCTCAATTGCGGGTGGGTATGTTGGTCCCATCGCCGCACGCGGCATGAAGCCCCAAGTGATTCGAGGTGTGGTAATCGTAGTCGGGCTCGTCATGACGACGTATTTTTTCTGGAAGGCCGCCCACGCCAAATAGTTCTACATGACTGGACCGATACGCCAGGGGGCAAATTCGTGATGGCCCAGTTTTTCGGCGAGCGTGCGCTCACCCGACGCGACACGAATCAGCGTGTCAAAGATCTCCCGGCCGATTTGTTCGATCGTGGCGGCGCCATCGGCGATGCGCCCCGCGTTGATGTCCATGTTGCCCGTCATCCGTTTGAAAGTGCTGGTATTGCTCGCGATCTTCAGAACAGGGATGCTGGGGAATCCGATGGCGCTCCCCCGGCCAGTCGTGAATGCAATGAGATTACAGCCGCCTGCGGCGAGACCCGTAAGGGAAACTGGATCGTATCCAGGAGTGTCCATGAATACGAACCCGGGGCTCACGATGCGTTCCGAATATTCGTACACGTCTTCCAACGGGGTAGTTCCGGCCTTGGCGACTGCGCCCAGAGACTTTTCGAGAATGTTACTCAGACCCCCGTCTTTATTCCCCGGCGATGGATTGTCGTTAAAGCTGCCGCCGAATTGCCGTAGATAGCGTTTGTAGTTGTCAATGCGGGCAAGAAGTTTTTGTGCAATCTGGGCGTTGCGGGCCCGACGAAGCAGCAAATGCTCAGCGCCGAAAATTTCCGTCGTTTCCGCCAGAACAGCGGTGGCCCCTTGCGCCACAAGCAGATCGCAGCAGTGGCCCAGAGCTGGGTTGGCAGTAATGCCGGAAAACGAGTCGGAACCGCCACAGTTGAGCCCCAAAATAATTTTGGACAGAGGCACCTCGACCCGCTTTTGCGCTGCGGCGGCCTCTATGGATTCGCGAATATTTTTGCGCGCCGCCTCGAGTGTGCCCAGCGTACCGCCCGACTGCTGGAGCGTGAGACCGCGCAAACCCGCCGGCGCACCTTTGGCGCCCTTCGAACTCCGACCTAAATAGTGGTCGATTTGATTGACTTCACAGCCGAGACCTAGGATGAGAGCGGCGGAAATGTTCGGGTGATCGAGAACGCCTTCCAGCGTGCGCTGCAATTGCTCCGTGTCGGCACCGGTCGCTTGGCCGCAGCCCTCGCCATGCGGGAACGCGACGATGCCGTCGACATGGGGCGGCAGCGTTTCGTTGGCAAAGCTTTGAGCGATGAGTTCGGCTGTGTGCGCAGCGCAATTGCTAGCCGCGACGACGGCAATGTAGTTACGCGTACCGACTCGGCCGTCGGGGCGAGAGTAGCCGAGAAAAGTGGCCGTGGAGGTTTTTGTGGAGCGCGGTGGAACCGATTCGGGACGAACTTCGTTGGCATTACGCTCCTCATACCCAAGGTTATGAACGTGGATGTGCTCACCGGTCTGGATCGGCGCGGTGGCAAAACCGATGATATTGCCGAATCGGTAAATGGCCTCGCCCGAGGCGATAGGGCGCACAGCAATCTTATGTCCGGCGGGGATAATCGAGCGAGCGGCAATGGTTGCGCCCGCAACTTGTAACATTTGACCGGCAGAGATCGGAACACGGGCGATTGCTACTGAGTCAGCAGGATGCAGGAGGATGAGGGAATTGTCCGGGGTCGGCGGCGAATCAATTTCGTAGAGCATTGGCTAGTAATAATGTACGCCGTTGGCAATTTGGGAGACAGAACAGTAGCCATCGGCTGACCCACTCGAACTTTAGGCACCGGTACCAGCTGTAACCAAGCGCGTGGAACTAGAGGCGGTTAGCAACAGCCTGGGCAATTTTGGGAAGTGGGTGAATCTCCTCCGCCCCTCCGCAGGCAATAGCTTCTTTGGGCATACCAAAAACAATGGACGTCGCTTCATCCTGTGCAATGGTCACGGCGCCGGCATTGCGCATAGCCAGAAGACCCCGCGCGCCGTCTGCACCCATACCTGTCAAAATGACGCCGATCGCATTGGCGCCCGCTTGAATCGCGCAGGAGTTAAAAAGTACGTCAACCGAAGGTCGATGTCGATTAACAGGTTCTGTTTGGCTTATCTTGACGATATACTCAGCGCCTTTGCGCACCAATTCCATGTGATGATTACCAGGAGCGATGAGGGCATGGCCGATCAAGAGACGGTCGCCGTCAACTGCCTCTTTGACGCTTATCTTACAGAGAGAGTCGAGCCGTTTTGCAAATTGGCCGGTGAACTTTTCAGGCATGTGTTGAACAATGGCGATCGCTGGAAAATCGGCTGGAAGGGGCTCTAGAAAAGCAAGAAGTGCCTCCGTCCCACCTGTTGAAGCACCAACCGCTATGATCTTGTTTGACGCCTTAATATGCGAAAAGTTGGTGCATACCGCGGGCGTGGCTGACCCGTTGCTGACGTTTCGCGGCATGATGCGAGCTCCCGCAGCAGCTTTGACCTTGGCGACAATTTCTTCCGACAGGCCAAGGGTACCGCTGGCGATAGAAAGCTTCGGCTTTGGAATGTAGTCAATTGCGCCCAAACTGAGTGCACGTAGCGTGGTATCGCAACCCTTCTCCGTGAGGGAAGAAATCATCACGACGGGCAAGGGATAAGCGCGCATGAGTTTTTCAAGGAACGTCAATCCATCCATCCGCGGCATCTCCACATCCAGAGTAAGGACGTTGGGCTGGTGCGCTTTGATAAGGTCGCGCGCGATAAACGGGTCAGCTGCGGCACCGACAACCTCAATATCAGGATCAGAACTGAGAATTTCCGTAAGCAGTTCACGCATCAACGCTGAGTCGTCAACAATCAAGACGCGGATTTTAGGCATGGCTAGATCCTTGAATTCTTAAGCGGGTCGGATTTTGTTCGTGCAACGGCAATTTACACCCCATCTTTCACCCGATATGTGGTCGTTCCAACCAGTTCAAGCACGTCGGTCATCCAGTGTAATTGTTCCGAGTGGCCCACCATTAGATAGCCGCGTGGCTTGAGGTAGCTGATGAGCCGTCGCAAAATTCGATTCTGGGTCTCATGCTCAAAATAGATGAGAGCATTGCGACAAAAAATTGCATCGAACGGACCCGTGACTTCCCAAGCGGGATCAATCAGGTTCAATTGCCGGAAATCGACTTGCTCACGAAGTTGTGGCTTAACGCGATATCGTCCAGCCTGCGATCCAGAACCGCGCAAGAAAAACCGTTGACGAAATGGAGGTGGGACGGGCTCCAAGTCTGCTTCCTGATAGATAGACGCTCTACCAAAATGCAAAACCTGTGTATCAATATCGGTTGCAAGAACGGAAAATTCCCGAGAGACGCTTGAGCGGTCGAGAAGATCACTCAGTGTCATAGCAATCGTGAAAGGCTCCTCGCCCGTCGAGCAGGCAGCACTCCAAACCGAAAAAGGTCGGGCCTGAGGACTAGCCTCGAGTGCGCCTTGAAAGATCCCAGCGAGCATTGCAAAGTGATGGGGTTCGCGAAAGAACGAAGTCTTATTCGTGGTGATGCAATTAATGAGTTCGCGACGCTCGGCCCCACCCGTGTCCTGACTTACTAGAAATTGATAGTACGCACTGAAATTTGGTAGGTTCAGTTGCCGCAAGCGTCGCTGCAGACGAGCGCTTAGCATGGGACACTTCGTATCGCGCAAGGAAATGCCGGTTTTGGAAGAGATCAACTCCCGAAAAAGCAGGAACTCTCGATCAGTCAGTTCCGGCTTCGAACTTTCAATGGGAATTGCACTAATGACAAAATTATCCATGGATGGGCAATTCGGCTACGCCACGCTGTCTTTAGGAGATTCTAAGGTAACTTCACTCTCGGACAATAGTTTGTCTAGATCCAGCAGAATGGACAGGCGATCCGAGGCTTTCAACAGCCCCAAAATAAAGTTCCGGTCAACAGCGAAGCCAAAGTCTGGGGGAGCGTTAATCTCCTGAGTCGGAATGGAGAGCACATCGGAAACGGAATCGACGACCAAGCCGACATTCTTCTCTCCCGATTTGGCAATGATGATAACGGTGAACTTGGTATACGGCTTTTCCGGCATCGAAAATTTGAGGCGCAGGTCAACCACAGGCAGAACCGTACCCCGCAGATTCATGACTCCTTTAATATGCGCTGGCATGTTCGGAATAGTAGTGATAGCCGTAAAGCCGCGAATCTCCCGCACTCTTAGCAGATCTAAACCGTATTCCTGACCATTCAGCCAGAAGGTCAAATACTGTTTGATCTCCTCTTTTGGCAGTGAAACGGCGTTAGAAGTTGCAGTTGAAATGGAAAGCATAAGGATTTTTTCCTGAACCTTTAGAACTCTTCAAACTCTTCATCAAGGGCGGCAATGGACACCTGCTGGCCCAGATTGGCTGCCAGCCCCGTCAGATCGGCGCGTGTCGTGGAAACCGGATCTGCCAGCGTAGCTCGCGGAATCGTCGGCGTAATAGCTGGCACGACCGGTAAGGCGCCGTCCGTTTTGACGACAAAGCGGCTGATAAGTCGCTCCAGTTGAAGAGCATTAGACGCAAGCATGTTGGCAGTCGCGGAAAGTTCC
This sequence comes from Bryobacterales bacterium, assembly GCA_963840845.1. Classification (GTDB taxonomy): domain Bacteria; phylum Acidobacteriota; class Terriglobia; order Bryobacterales; family Bryobacteraceae; genus Bog-105. Next base: position 3,937 of record CAWJBS010000082.1, on the reverse strand, counting down.
TCCGTCTGGGCAGAGTTCGATTGCATCACCGAATCCATTTGAAGCATCGCGCTATTCACTTGCTCGATGCCGGCGGATTGTTCACGGGACGCCGCCGCAATTTCACTGACGATATCCGTTACACGTTTAACAGAGCCGACAATATCGATGAGAGTTTGTCCCGACCTATTCACAAGACTGGAGCCGTTCTCCACTTTGCGCCGTGAATCGCCAATCAAACCCTTAATCTCCTTCGCCGCGCTCCCGCTTCGCTGAGCCAGGGTACGAACCTCGGTGGCGACGACAGCAAAACCCTTGCCATGTTCACGAGCGCGCGCCGCTTCGACGGAGGCATTCACCGCGAGCAGGTTTGTTTGGAAAGCGATTTCGTCAATGACGCGAATGATCGCGGCAATTTTGAAAGACGCATCGTTAATCTCGTTCATAGCTCCAATGGCATTTTGAACGACAGTTCCGCCCTTTTCAGCAGCGTCGCGCGACGAGAGCGCGAATTGACTCGCCTGCCGCGCATTATCCGAATTTTGCCGGACCGTGGCCGTAATCTCTTCCAGGCTGGCAGATGTCTCTTGCAGGCTGGCAGCCTGTTCATGGGCGCCGCCCGCCATGACGTCCGCTGACTTTGCCAGTTGAGAGGATGCGCTCGTCAAACCACGAGAAGCCTCGCTCACTTCTGTTATGACCTCGCGAACATTGTGGAAAGCCGCATTCATGGCTTTGGCTAACTGCCCGATTTCGTTTTTCGAATCAATTTCAAGGCGTTGTGTGAGGTCGCCTTGCTCGATTCGGTTCAGTGCGACGATCGCCTGCTGTAACGGACGCGAGAAGCTACGGGCGACCGCAAAACTCGCCACAAAACCAAAAAGAAGGGCCCCACCCACGAGCCAGAGGAATTGTGTACGGGCACGAGTCATGGTCGCGCTTTGGTTTGCTTTGAAAAGCTCCACATTGGACTTTTTGATAACGGAGGCCTGATGAAGAGTCTCCCGTAACTGATCGGCGGAAAGCAGAGCCGTCCTTAAAAGGCGGACAGTACTCGCTCGGTCTTGGGTTTTCGCGCTGGTGAATGCTTCCTTTGCGCTTGCTTCCACGCCGGGAATCGCAGATAGCGCGGATTGCAGTTGCTCGCGAAGGTTGGCGCGCGTTGAGCGGGAATACGCACTGTTAAGAGAGGCGCGCAAATCCATGGCGAGCGCAGCGAAATCATGTTCGGCAAAACCGACGCCGGCACTGTTCCCCTGAGAAAGCGTTGCCGTAACCAGGCTTCGTGACATCAGCGCTTGATCTACCTCCGCCTGCTTTATGGCATCAATTCCGCCCACGTCTCGATGGAAAATCTGTAGCGTCAAGTCGCTGAGTTGAGAAATCTCACTCACTGCCAGAAATCCCATCAGCAGCAGGAATATAAGCACTCCCCCGGAGGCAGCCATGATTTTGGGCACGGCGTTCAGATTCTTAAAACAGTTCATCATCAATACTCAAAGTCGAGCTGAAAGTCAGGCGACCAAACTAATTATTTTGTTTTCCTTGCTAGGTCTATCGGCCTTCGCAAGAGAATCAATTAGAGTTCCAACGTCCAGAATCAGACCGGCGGAACCGTCCCCCAGAATCGTCGCACCTAAAGTCCCCTCGATTCGACGAAAGTGTTTTTCAAGGCTCTTAACCACCAGTTGCTGTTGGCCGAGAAGTTCATCTACCAGCAACGCAGCTTTAAGAGAACCGCGTTCAACGACAACCGCAAGTTCAGGTAGATCTTGGTCGCGATCAACCTTGCTTTCTTCCAAACGGAACATTTTCTGCAAGCGAAGCAGGGGAATTGCCTCATCTCGCACTCGAACGGCCTCGCCTTTCCCCGCTACGTTTAAGACCTGCTCCGGCCGAATGGCCACTGTCTCAATAATAGAAATCAGCGGCAGCACAAAGCGATGATCGGACACTCGAACAATCAAGCCATCCATGATCGCCAGTGTGAGTGGCAACAGAATCTTGACGTAGGTGCCGCGGCCTTCCTCGCTAAAGACCTCAATCGTGCCATTCAGAGCGCTGACATTACGCTTCACCACATCCATACCAACTCCGCGTCCAGAGAGGTCATTTACCTCGCTTCGGGTAGAAAAGCCCGGCGCGAAAATAAGTTGCCGGATCCCTTCCTCGCTTAATTCACTGTTTGGTTGAATCAGGCCCTTAGCAATAGCCTTTTCGCGAATCCGCTTCAAATTTAGGCCGCCGCCGTCGTCTTCTATTTCGATCAGAACGCTTCCAGCAAGATGCGACGCTGAAACCGAAATAATCCCTGTCTCGGGCTTACCTAACGCCACCCGCTCTTCGGGCATCTCGATGCCATGATCGGCAGAGTTGCGAATGAGGTGGGTGAGTGGGTCGGCGAGCAATTCTAAAACGCCGCGATCCACTTCCGTTTCTTCGCCTGACGTTAAAAGGGTAAGCTTTTTACCGGTTTTCTGCGCGAGATCATGGACTAATCGCTGAACTCTCGAAAAAACCGTTCCCACCGGCAACATGCGCACCGAGAGCGTACGCTCGTGTAGTTCACGAACACAGCGGTCCAGTGTCGCAAGGCATTCCTTGAGTCGATCTTGCGTGTCGAGGGAAAAGTTTTCCACCAGTTCGGAAGCCATCGACTGCGCAATGACCATCTCTCCCACCAAATCAATCACTTTGTCGATCTTCTCGGTCGCTACTCGTATCGAAGATTCGCGAACGTTCTTCTCCTGCGGACTGGCGGCCTCCGCGCGTGCACTAAGCGCTTCGAGAATGGGATTGGCAGCAACGGGAGTGATCTCTATGCGTGCCTGGTCCTCCACGAACTCAAACACTTCCCGTAAATCGCCTATTGGATTTCCGGTCTGAATAATAACTTCCCACCCCAAAAAGCAGCGAGCAGTCTCAAGTTCCGCTAACGGCGGAAGATTCTTGGTGTCGATTCTGATTGATCGTACCGTCCCCATTGAGCCAAGATTCCGCAGCAGCAGTGTGGATTGCACCCCGTCTCAAACAAGTCAGGATGTGGTTGGAAAACTACCTTGTATTCGGTTTGCGCGTCCTGAAGAGAAGAACCGGCAGAGACCGACCTACTGTTCGCGCCCATCTGCTGCACTTCAGGTGAACCTGCGACAGAATTCAAAGCAGCGATTGTTTCGTCCATCCCTGCCGGCGGCTCAGCGTCTCCACTCGCTGTCAGAACCTTCAGAAAATCAGCCGCTCGCAGCATTATGGCAACCGACTCCGAACCAGGTTTTGCCAGCCCGTTACGCATCCGATCCAGAAGATTTTCAAGCGCATGCGTTAACTTCACTACATCAGAAAGCCCAAATGCCCCAGCCCCACCTTTGATCGAGTGGGCCGCCCGGAAAATGCTATTCAGCAATTCCGCGTCACCCGGGGAAGCGGTGAGCTTGAGCAATCCGGATTCAATTGTGCTTAAATGCTCCGCACTCTCTTGAAGAAATGTATCCAAAAAATGGGAAACATCGATCTTCATGGCTACGGAAGCACCTTCGCGACAACCTGTAGAAGTTTTTCAGGATCAAACGGTTTTACAATCCAACCCGTTGCACCCGCCGCTTTGCCTTGTTCTTTTTTCGACAACTGGGATTGATTGGTTAGCATCAGAATTGGAAGAAACTTGTGGCTTGGCATGGCGCGCACATTCTTGATAAATGTGAATCCGTCCATCACCGGCATATTTTCAATCCGTGATGGCGGATTGACCGGCTGCGCCGAAATCTTGTCCAGCGCATCTTGACCGTGCTCCGCCTCAACGACTTGGTATCCGGCCTCGCGCAAAGTAAAGGCAACCATCTGGCGCATAGTTGTTGAGTCATCGACTATTAATGCAGTTTTCGCCATTTTACTCGTTCTCTCTTTGTTTAGACTTTCTCGTCTGGGACACCTTTAGAAAAGCTCCACTTCCCCGGCGGAA